>CALVHO010000001.1 GCA_944328445.1 uncultured Clostridia bacterium
TGTTGCTGCCCCCATTGTACCGCGCGCGGCCGCCTTTGTCAAGGACGGAAACCGCGCAAACCTCGTATCCCGCGCGGGTGCGCCCCTGCGCGGGCGTGAACGTGCCCCGCGGCACGGCGCCCGCAAAACAAAGGCGCCCGCCCGCGCTCAATTAAGAGCGCGGGCGGGCGCATGGCGGGCCGGAAACCCGCGGCCGTGCGGGGCTCAGCCGCGCACGACGACTTTGCCGCGGACGGGACGGGCGGAGCCCCGGCAGACGACCTCCCCCACCGAATCGGCGACGACGCGGCCGCGGCGCACGTTCTTGACCGAATCGATGTGCCCGCGCACGTCGGCGCGCACGCCGCTGCACTCGAAGGCCAGGTCGCAGCCCTCCATCGTGCAGTCCACGAGGCGCAGGCGCTTGCAGTAGCACAGCGGCTGGGTGCCCTTGATGCGGCAGCGGACGAGGGTCAGCCCCTCCGAATACCAGCCGAGGTACTCGCCGTTCAGCTCGCTGTCGGTGACGGTCACGTCTTTGGCGTGCCAGAAGGCGTCCTTGGTGACAAGGCGCGAGCGCTCGATGCGCACCCCGCGCGCGTATTGGAAGGAATACTTGCCCGCAAAGCCGAGCCCGCGGGCGCGCAGGCCGCGCGCCTCGAAAAAGGCGTATTCCGACTCGATCGTGCAGTCCTCTATGCAGACGCCGCGGCTGCGCCAGCCGAACTCGGGCGAATGCACGGTGCAGCCGCGCATGGCCACGCCGCGGCACTCGCGCAGCGCCTTGATGCCGTTCATCGCCACCCCTTCGAGGGAAACGCCGCGGCAGTACCACAGCGCCGCGCGGCAGCGCTCGGTCATCTCCCCGCCGCGCACGGCGAGGCCGCGGCAGTGCCAGAAGGGATAGCGCAGGTCCATGTAGCAGTTTTCCGCGGCGATATCCCGCCCCTCTTTGAGGGCGGACTCGCCGTCCTCCTCCCCCTCGAAGCGGCAGCCGACCAGCCGCAGCCCCCGCGCGTTGTAGAGCGCGCGCTCCTGCCCGAAGCGCTCGTTTTGCAAAATTTTCCGCTCTCTTTCCATATCCGCTCCGCGGGCACCGCCCGCCCTTTTTGCAATAGTATAGCACGCGCCCGCCCGTCCGTCCAATGCCTGTTCGGGATGGCGCGTATGCGCCGCGCGCATGGCGCGCATGGCGCACGCAAAGCCGCCGCGCGCATGGCGCGCAAAAAAGCCGTGCGCGCAAAGGCCCCGCCCGCCCCCGCGGATGCGGGGGCGGGCGGGGCGGCACGCGGCGTTTCCGCCGCGGGAACGCTTACTCGCTGCGCAGCGCCACCACGGGGTCGCGCTTGGCGGCGGCCGCGGCGGGGATGAGGCCCGAGATGAGGGTCAGCACCACGCTGATGACCACCATGATGCCCGCGCTGAGCAGCGGCAGCGCGGCCAGGCCCGCGATGCCCGTCAGCGGGGTCAGGATGAGGTTGATGACCCCCTGCAACAGGTACGCCACGACGACGCCGAACAGCCCCGAACACAGCCCGATGATGAAGGTCTCGGCGTTGAACACGCGCTTGATGTCCTTTTTGCGGGCGCCGATGGAGCGCAAAATGCCGATCTCCTTGGTGCGCTCCACCACCGAGACGTAGGTGATGACGCCGATCATGACGGTGGAGACGACGAGGGAGATGCCCGTGAACGCGACGAGCACGTAGGTGATGGCGTTGAGGATGGTATTGACCATGCCCATGAGCACGCCCACCGTGTCCGTATAGGTGATCTCGGTGGGGCCGTCGTACCCCTCGTAGGTTTGGTTGGCGTCAAAATACGCCTGGCGCTGCCCTTCGACGATGGCGTTCCAGCCGTCGAGGTAGTCCAGCATCTCGTCCTTGGCGTCGAAATCGCGCGCGTAGACGGAGACGGCGTTGGGAGTATCGTCCCCGCCGAGGGCGCGGATGACGCTTTCGGTTCCCGTTGAAGTATCCACCGCAAGCGCGTACGAATAATAGTCCGCCCCCGCTTGTTGCCCCGCCATATCGATCACGTTGCAGATCGCCTGCTCCAATGCCTCGCCCTGCAACTGGTCATTAAACTCCAAAGCCTGATTTCTGGCCCAATAATACATGACCATGGAAATATATTTCCCCACGTTGACTTTGGATGCAGCGGCCGCGTCAGCCAAATTGCCGACGTAATTGACGATCGAAGATTCTTTATTGACGGCGATGTAGTCGGAAATGAGCTCCTCGGTCAGGCCCAGGCCCTCTTCGAGGCAGCCGTACGTGAGCCCCTCTTTGAGGCGCAGCACGCCCGAGATGGTCAGCTCGACGCCCTCGCCCTCGGCCATCTCGCCCGCGCCGCCGCGTTCATAGCCCTTATACTGATAACCCGTATAGCTTCCATTGTCGACGTACCGATACACCGCGTCATTGTAATACAAGCGGAAGGTCCTGCCGACGACGCCCTTTTGCGTGACGTTTCCGTTTTCGTCCTTCACGTCGTAGAAGGGGATGCTCATGGTCTCCTCGGTGCCGTCCTGCGAGCCGAGGAAGAGCTGCAAAAAGTCGTCCTCGTCGATGAAGCCGAGCTGCGCGAGGGTGAGGTCGGTGGCGTCGTTTTCGTCCCCGACGACGAGGACGATCTCGCCCGCGCGTTCGGGGAAGTGCCCCGCGACGACGTCGTACTGCGAATTGACGTAGCTGCCGAAGTTTTCGTCCGAAAAGTCGGAAGTGCCAGGCATCACGCCCACCACGTTGGTGAAAAAGTCGACGAACTGCGTCAGCGAGGAATACTCGTCGGCCGCGGTGGTGAGGATCTGCGTGTAGTACTCGCGCAGCATGCCCAGCGAGAGGTGCACGTCCTCCGTCGGGATGCCGAGGTTGGAGGAGGTCACTTCCGACCCCACCTGCACGGTGGTAAAGAGGTTGTTCGTCAGGCTCACGCCGTAGCCGTATTGGATGGCAAAGTACAGGTCCTCGGGCATGGCCTCGACGTAGTCGAGGTAGGAGACGGGTTTGCCGTCCTCGCCCGTGTAGGCATTGTCCGCGGTGAGGTCGTTGGTGGTGGTCATGCCCTGCGCCAGCTGCGAGAGGAAGGAGTTGACGTACACCTTGTCCCCGATCTCCTCCATGTCGAGCTCGGTGCCGCCGTTCATGAAGGTGTTCATGACCTCGGTCATGTCCATGGCCGTTTCGGTGACCTGCACGGGGTAGTAGGACAGCATGTCCTCCTCCGTCTTGCTTATGTAGCCCGAAAAGCCCGAGGACAGCGCCAAAACGAGGCAGACGCTGATGATGCCGATGCTGCCCGCCACCGCCGTGACCGCCGTGCGCGCCTTTTTGGTGAGCAGGTTGCGCCCGCTCAGGCAAAAGGCCGTCCAGAGGGACATGCTCGTCTTTTTCTTTTTGCGGCGCGGGGTGTCCTCCGCGGCGTTTTCTTCCCCTTCCGCGTTTTGCGTGAACGCCGCGCCCTGCGCGGGCTCTTCGCCTTCGGCCGCGGCCGCTTCGCCTTCGCCCGCGGCAGGGTCGAAGGGGTCGGTGTCGTCGATGACCTTGCCGTCGAGCAGACGCACGATGCGGGTGGAGTATTGTTTGGCAAGTTCGGGGTTATGCGTGACCATGATGACCAGGCGCTCGCCCGCGATCTCCTTGATCAGCTCCATGATCTGGATGCTCGTTTCGGTGTCGAGCGCGCCCGTCGGCTCGTCGGCGAGCAGGATCTCGGGGTTGTTGACGAGGGCGCGCGCGATGGCGACGCGCTGCATCTGCCCGCCCGAAAGCTGGTTGGGCTTTTTTTCGAGCTCCTGCCCCAGCCCCACCCGTTCAAGGGCGCGGCGGGCGCGCTCGCGCCGTTCGGACGCGGAGACGCCCGAGAGGGTGAGCGCCAGCTCCACGTTGCCCAAAACCGTTTGGTGCGGGATGAGGTTGTAGCTTTGGAACACGAACCCGATGCTGTGGTTGCGATAGGTATCCCAGTCGGCGTCCTTGTAGTTTTTGGTGGAAATGCCCTTGATGACGAGGTCCCCGCTCGTGTAATGGTCGAGCCCGCCGATGATGTTCAAGAGCGTGGTCTTGCCGCAGCCCGAAGGGCCGAGCACGGAGACGAATTCACGGCGGCGGAAGCACAGGTCCACCCCTTTGAGGGCGTGGACCGTGGTATCGGCCACGCGGTAGTCCTTGGTGACGGCTTCCAGCCGCAACATCGCTTGCTGCATGTGTTGTTCTCCTTGCATTGCTTTTCTCTCTGTTTTTGCGCTCACCCTTGCGCGGCGGCCCCGCCCGTGCGGCGGAGGGCCTCTTCGGCGGCGTCGAAAAAGCGGCGAAGCCCCGCAAACAGCCCTTCGAGGGCGGACTCGCCGCAGCGCGCAGCCGCCGCCTGCATGACGCGCTCCGCCTGCCCGCGGCAGACCGTGTATTCCCGCCTGCCCTGCTCCGTCAGGCAGACATCCGTGCGGCCGAAGATCCGCACGCGGCGCACCGTTCCCCGCCGTTCGAGCTTGCGCAGCGACTGCGAAACGGCCGAGCGGGTCACGCCCAGCGCTTTGGCCAGGTCCCCCGCGATGACGCCGCGCCCCTCCTCCTCCGCACGGGCAAGCTCGATCAGAAGGAGCAGCTCGCCGGTGCAAAACGGCAGGGGCCCGCCGCTTCGGATGCGCTCGAAGCGCTTGCCGAGCTCGAAAAGCTCGCGCAGCCAATCGTCCGTGAACATGGCGACCTCCCTTGTTAAGTGCTTAATTCCCGTCCATTATAGGCGTGAACGGGCGGGATGTCAAAGGTTTTTTGCGCGGTTTTGCCATTTCACGAAACTTTCATGCGTTCGCCCCGCCGTGCACGAAAAGGGCCGCCCGCGGAGGGCGGCCCCGGCGCGCGCCCCTGCGGGCGGGCTCAGCGGTGCTTTTCGCGGCTGCGGACGAGGTAGATGGTGTTGCCGTCCGCCTCGGTGCCCACGGAATACTTTTTCAGGCAGGGCAGGAGCTTGTCCATCAGTTTTTTGAAGGAATTGCAGCCGAAGTTTTTGGGGATGAAGTCGGAATACTTCTGCTTCATCTCCGAAGAGATCTGCGCGTAGAAGGCCTTGCCGTTGTTGTCGATCATGCGGTCGATGATGTCGATGAGATCGCTCTTGCGCTTGGGCTCGATGAGTTCGGGCTCCTGCGGCTGCGGCGCGGGCGCGGGGGCCTTGGCCTTGGCTTTGCCCTTCTTTTTGCCGTGCTGCGGCTCGTCCTCGCCCTCGATGTAGATGAACTCGTTGAAGGCGTTGACGTAGCTTTGGTTCACGTTGCGGCCGCCGAAGCCGATGACCGCCTTGCCGCGCTCGCGCAGCTCGCGCACGAGGCGGGTGTAGTCGGAATCGCCCGCGGCGATGAAAAAGACGTCCACGTCCTTTTCAAACAAGATGATCAGCGCCTGGATGATGAGGGCGATGTCGGTGGTGTTTTTGCGCGCCTGCACCTCGAACTGCTGTTCGGCCGTCATCGAATAGCGGTTGACCTCTTCCTTCCAGTTTTTGACCGAAGCCTTGGACCAATCGGCAAAGATGCGCTTGACGAGGATGTTGCCGTAGTTGGACGCCTCGTCGAAGATCTGCTTGGCGCTCTGCGCGCCGACGTTTTCCGCGTCGATGAGCACGGCCACGTTGTTGACTTTTTCCATTCGCCCTCCCTGCCCCGCGCCGCGCGCGCCGCCCTCGCGGACGGCCCGCCGCACGGGCCGCGGTATGCGGTTTTTTCACGAAAACATTATAAACGAAGGGCGCGGCGCTGTCAAGTTGAATGGCGCGCCCGCGGGCCCGCCGCGGGATTTTGCCCGCCGCGCCGACATTTTCCGCCTTTTTTCGCCCTTTTTTGCGCCGTACGAAGCACAGGCGCAAAGCGCGGGGCCGCCGCGGCAAAGCCGCGGCGGCCCGAACAAGACCGCTCTTTGCGCGGGGTACAGGTCAGGCCCGCGCCCGCCGCTTGCGCAGGCGCACGGCGAGCTTGAACAGCTCGTCGAGCGCGACGACGGAGAGCGCCGCGGCGACGATCTTCAACCAGTCGAGCGCGTTCAGCGGGACGGTATCGAACACCGCGCCGCCGAACTGGGTGATGACGATCTGCAACACGAAGGCGACGGCGAAGGCCGCGAACATCAGCTTGTTCTTGAACAGGTTGGGGAAGATGCTCTCGTCCCCCAGTTCGCGGCAGTTGAAGGCGTTGAAGAGCTGGAACATCACGAACAGCGTGAACACCGAGGTGCGCACCGAGGCGGCGGACGTTTCGGCGATGTCCAAAAAGTTCCAGACGTACTGCGCCATGCACACGGCGCACATGAACACGCCCGACAGCGCGATGCTGCGCATTGCGCGCGCGGAGACGATGCTTTCGCCGCGCGGGGTGGGCTTTTGCTTCATCAGCCCGTCGCGGATGGGCTCCAAGCCGAGCGTGAGGGCGGGCGGGCCGTCCATGATGATGTTGATCCACAGCATGTCGAGCGCGGAAAAGGGGCTGCGCAGGGTGCCGTCGACGAACAGGCCCAGCACCGTGCACAGGAACACGGTCAGCACCGAGGCCACGTTCACGGTGAGCTGAAAGCGGATAAAGCGCTTGAAATTTTCGTAGATGCCCCTGCCCCACTTGACGGAGGTGACGATGGTGGAGAAGGAGTCGTTGAGCAGGACGACTTCGGCCGCCTCTTTGGAAACTTCGGTGCCCGAGATGCCCATGGCGATGCCGACGTCCGCGTTTTTGAGGGCGGGGGCGTCGTTGATGCCGTCTCCCGTGACGGCCACCACGTTGCCCGCCGCTTTGAGCGCCTTGACCACCCGCATTTTGAGCAGCGGCGTGCTCCTGGCGATGACGCGCACCTTGGGCAGCACGGCGGCAAATTCCTCGTCCTCCATCTTTTCCAGGTACGAGGCCTCGACGGCGAGGCCGCCGCCTTCGAGCAGGCCGAGCTCTTCGGCGATGGCGGTGGCGGTGACGATGTTGTCGCCCGTGAGCATCTTGACCTCGATGCCCGCCGTTTTGCAGGCGGAAACGGCGCCGTACACCTCGGCGCGCAGGGGGTCGGCGATGCCCACGAAGCCGTCGAAATGCATGCCGCCCTCGGCGTCGGCACGGCTTTCGGGCAGCGCCTGTACGGACTTGTGCGCGAAGGCGAGGACGCGGCGGGCGCGCTCCTGCAAGCCGCGGATGGCCTCTTCGGCGGCGGCGCGTTCCTCGGCGGAAACGTCGCACAGGGACAAGATCTTTTCGGGACTGCCCTTGGTGTAGACGGCAAAGGCGCCGCCGTCGCGCACGACGGTGGTCATGTTTTTGGTATCCGACGAGAAGGGATAGAGCGCGGCGATATCCGCCTCGCTGCGGAAGGCGCGGTAATCGACGCCGCACTTGCCCGCGCACACGAGCAGCGCACCCTCGGTGGGGTTGCCCACGAACCGCACGCCGCCCTCGTCCTCGTACAGGTCCGCCGTGCCGTTGACGCAGAAGTTTTGCAGCATGGCCGCGTCGCAGAACGAGCCCGCCTCGCAGAAGGCGCCGTGCGCCCATACCTCGGTCACGGTCATGCGGTTTTCGGTGAGGGTGCCCGTCTTATCCGAGCAGATCACGTTCACGCAGCCGACGGTCTCGCAGGCCACCATCTTTTTGACGAGGGCGTTCTGCCTGGCCATCCTGGCGATGTTGATGGAGAGGGAGATGGCCATGATGGTGGGCAGCCCCTCGGGCACGGCCGCCACCATGAGCACGATGCTGTCGATGAACGCGGCCGAAATGCTCTCGAACGAGGCCTGGCCGCGGGCGATCGTAGCGACGAGCTGGATGAGGAAGATGAGCGCCGCGCAGACCGCGCCGACGAGGGTGATGACCTTGCCCAGCCGCCCCATCTTTTCCTGCAAGGGGGTGGGCCCGTCTCCGCCGCGCTGGATCTCGCGGGCGATGAGGCCGAACTCGGTGTTGTCCCCCACGCCCGTGACCACCATCTTGCCCGTGCCGCCCGTGATGAAGGTGCCCGAATAGACCATGTTCGCCCGTTCGGCCACGGGGACCTCGTCCTTGGCGAAGGAGGCGGAGGCGTCCTTTTCGGCGGGGGCGGACTCGCCCGTGAGCGAAGATTCGTCCGCCGACAGCGATACGGACTCGATCAGCCGCCCGTCGGCGGCCACTTTGTTGCCCGTTTCCAGGTAGACCACGTCCCCCGCGACGAGCTCGTTCTGCGGCACGTACTGCACCACGCCGCCGCGGACGACCTTGATCTCCGCCCCTTCCTTGATCTTGTTCAGCTCCTCGAAGGCCTTGGCGCTGCGACCCTCCATCACCACCGTCAGCACCACCGAGACGGCGATGGCGACGAGGATGCCGACGCACTCGTAGTAATCGAAGGGCTCGCCCTGCGTGGCGTTGACGACGTTGACCGCGACGGTGATGACCCAGGCGAAAAAGAGGAGGATGAGCATGGGCTCGGTGGCCGCCTCCCACACACGCCGCCAAAGCGTTTTGCGCCCCGCCCGCGTGAACTCGTTTTTGCCGTACTTTGCGCGGTGTTCGGCCACTTTTTCGGGCGCCAGCCCCTCCCGGGCGTCGCTTTCCAGCTCGCGCAGCGTCTCCTGCGCCGTCTTTCTGAAATACTGCATGCCTTGCTCCCGTGCGGATGCGCTCCGCCGTTTTTTCTTCCGCGCGGGCACAAAAAACGCCCCGCGCTGGACTGCGCGCGGGGCGGTACGGACGAAAAAGAAAAAAGACCCCGACACCGCGCGCAGACCGATGCGCGCCCGTGCCCGAATCTCGCCATTTGAGGCAAGCCTATCCGCAGGGGACGTGATTGTAGACTTGCCGCGCGGTGCGCCCGCGCCGGTTACTCCTTCAAAGCCGAACGATCAAGTTGTATGTTCCCATTATAGAAAATGCGGCGGCGCTTGTCAACCCATCGGCGCCGCCCTTTTGCAAAATTTTTGTAAAATCCCCGCGGGCGCGGCGTACGCGGCGGCCGCGCGGCAAAGGCGCGGGCGCGTTCACGCCCACGCGCATAGGCTACTCCCCCTCGGCCAGAAAGCCGCGGGCGCGCAGCTCGACCTCGATGCGGTCGAGCACGGCCTCGCTGTCGGCGGAAACGGTGTGGTAGTGGTAGCCGCCCGTCACGTTTTTGAGGGGGACGGAGACGCCGCTTTCCAGCTTCTGCATGAATTCGTCGGCCGCGCGGCGGGAGGCGATGTGCATGGGGGCGACGATCTTGCCGTACACCTTGTGCCACACGAACACGTCCTCCACCCTGCCGCCCGCGTCGGCGACGAGGTAGAGCTCCTCGCGCACCTCGGCGTCGGAATGGTGCACCTTGAACACGCGCGCGTGCCCCGCCCCCGCGGCTACGTAGCCGCGGTTGGTGGAGAGAATGCGCGCCCCCTCCGCGCGCAGGATGGCCACGTCCTGCACGATGACCTGCCGCGAGACGCCCAGCTGCCGCGCCAGCGCCGTGGCCGTGCAAGGCTCCCGGCCGAGCGAGCGCAGGATCTCTTTGCGCCTGTCTTCCCCGTTCATGCCGCCTTCACCCCCGCTCTGCGCCCTCTTCCACGGGGTGCAGGTTTTTCAAGGAGACGTCGAGGATGGGCGCGGAATGGGTCAGCGCCCCGCAGGATACGATGTCGGCGCCGATGCCTTTGAGCCGCGCCGCGTTTTCGGCGGTGACGTTGCCCGAGATCTCCACCAGCGCCCGCCCCGCGACGAGCGCCACGGCCGCCTTCATGTCCTCGTCGGACATGTTGTCGAGCATGACGATGTCGGCGCCCGCCTCCACGGCCTCGCGCACCTCGTCCAGCGTTTCGGCCTCGGCCTCGATCTTCATCGTGAACGGCGCATGCGCCTTGGCCGCCAGCACCGCCGCCTTCATGCCGCCCGCGGCGCCGATGTGGTTGTCTTTGAGCAGCACCGCGTCCGAAAGGTTGAAGCGGTGGTTGCCGCCCCCGCCCATGCGCACGGCGTACTTTTCAAAGATGCGCATGTTGGGGGTGGTCTTGCGGGTGTCGGCAAGGCGCAGGCCGCTGCCTTCGAGCAGACGGACCATATTGGCCGTGTAGGTGGCGATGCCGCTCATGCGCTGCAAAAAGTTGAGCGCGGTGCGTTCGCCCGTGAGGATGGCGCGCATGTCCCCGCGCACCCGCGCCAGCCGCTGCCCCTTGTGCACGCGGTCCCCGTCCTCGGCGCAAAACTCCACTTCGACGCCGCCGAGGATGGCAAACACCCGCGCGAACACGGGCAGGCCCGCCACGACGCCGTCCTGCTTGCAGATGAGCTCCGCCTCGCCGCGGACGGGGCCTTTGAGCACGCTGTTGGTGGATACGTCCTCCCCCGTCACGTCCTCGGCGAGCGCCATGCGGATGAGCTCGTCGGCGCGGATCTTCATGGAAATTTCGTCAATCATAACAGGCCTCCCTTTCCGCCTCTTCGCGGACAGACTGTGCGTAACGTTCTTTGAGGGCCGCGTAGGCGCGGCAATCTTCGAGGTCGGGCGCGGGCGCGGCCTCCGCCGCGGGCAGCGCGGCCATGGCGGCCGCCGCACGGCGCGCCCAGACAAGGCTTTCGAGCAGGGAATTGCTCGCGAGCCTGTTCTTGCCGTGCACGCCGTTGCAGGCCGTTTCCCCCGCCGCAAACAGCCGCCGCATGCTCGTGCGGCCGTCGAGGTCCACCTTGACGCCGCCCATGAAATAGTGCTGCGCGGGGACCACGGGGATGGGGTCCTTGAACACGTCATACCCCTCTTGCAGGCAATGGGCGCAGATGGTGGGGAAGTGTTCGCGCAGCGTGTACGCGCCGACGGGGCGCATGTCCAGCCAGACGTGGCGGGTGCCGTCCTTTTTCATCTGCGCGCGGATATCCCCCGTGACCACGTCCCGCGGCATCAGCTCGTTGCAGAAGCGCCGCCCGTGCTTGTCCAGCAGCACGGCGCCCTCACCGCGCACCGATTCGGAGATGAGGAAGCGCCGCCCGCCCTTTTCGGTATAGAAGGTGGTGGGGTGGATCTGCACGTAGTTGACGTGCTCCACCGCCACGCCGTGGCGGAGGGCGAGGGCGACGCCGTCTCCCGTGAGGTGGCGGAAGTTGGTGGAATTTTCAAACAGGCCGCCCACGCCGCCCGTGGCCAGCAGCACCGCCTTGGCGTACACGGGGGAAAGCGCGCCCGTGGCGTTTTCGCGCACGACGCCGCCGAAGCACTCGCCGCCTTCGGCGATGAGGTCGACGAGCTCGCAGTTTTCGCGGATGACCGCGTTGGGCAGGGCGCGCACGGCGGCAAGAAGGCAGCTCGTGATCTCCTTGCCCGTCACGTCGTCGTGGAAGAGGATGCGCGGCCGCGAATGGCCGCCCTCGCGCGTGAAGCGGAAATTCCCCTCCCCGTCCCTGGCAAAGCGCACGCCGCGCGAGACGAGCTCGGCGATCATGGAGGGGGAACTTTCGATCATCAGCCGCACGGCGGCCTCGTCGTTTTCGTAGTGCCCCGCGCGCATGGTGTCCTCAAAATACCCCGCGAAGTCCTCCTGCCCGCGCAGCATGCAGATGCCGCCCTGGGCGAGGAAGGAATCGCTCTCGTCGGCGGCGGCCTTGCTCAGCAGCAGCACGCGCGCCGAAGCGGGCAGGTTCAAGGCGCAGCAAAGCCCCGCCACGCCCGTGCCCGCGATCAGATAATCGTACCCGTTTTCAGCCATACGTTCCCTCATTTTGCAAGTTCGAGCATGCGTTCGAGCGGGCGCAGGGCCGCCCGTGCCTGCGCCGCGGGGAGAGAAACTTCGCCGCTGCCATCGCGCAGGCAGGCCAGAACGCGCGCGGGCGTGACGCGCTTCATGTCCGCGCAGGGCGGCGTTACGGGGTAAAAGCGCTTGTGCGGGCAGCGGCGGCGCAGCTCGAACAGCACCCCCGGCTCGGTACAGACGATGTACTCCCCTTCCGCCCCCGCCGCGGCGCGGGCCACGATCTCGGCGGTGCTGCCCACAAAGGCCGACAGTTCGCGCACGGCGGGCAGGCATTCGGGGTGGGTCAGGACAGGCGCCTCGGGATGGGCAAGGCGGGCGGCGGCGACGTCCTCCGCGCGCACCGCCACGTGCACGGGACAATGCCCGCCGAGGAAGAGGAAATTCTTTCCGGGGCAGGCGGCCTGCACGAAGCTGCCGAGGTTGTCGTCCGGGATGAACAGGATGTTGCGCTCGGGCAGGGCGGAAACGATCTTCACGGCGTTGGAAGAGGTCACGCACACGTCGCTGACCGCTTTGAGCGCGGCGGTGGAATTGATGTAGCAGACGACGGCCAGGTCGGGCGTGCGCGCGCGCACGGCCAGCACCTGCTCGGGCGAGGCCATGTGCGCCATGGCGCAGTCCGCCGCGGGATCGGGCAAGAGCACGCGCCGCGCGGGGTTGAGGATCTTGGCGCTCTCGCCCATGAACCGCACCCCGCAAAAGAGGATGGTGCCCTGCCCCGCCGCGGCCGCAGCCTTGGCCAGGTAGTACGAATCTCCCACGAAGTCGGCCGCGGCCTGCACCTCTTCGTCCACATAGTAATGCGCCAGCACGACGGCGTCTTCCCGCGCTTTCAGCCGCGCCAGTTCTTCGGCAAATCCTTCCATGTTCCGGTCCCTTTTCCCTGTATTCTCCCGCGGGCCGCAGCGCCCGCCCGCGCGCAAAACGCGCGCGGAGCCCGTTTGCATAAGCTGCCCGCGCGTGTAAGCCGCGCGCGGGCCGTGTTTTTACACAGTACTATACACAAAAAATTGACAGCTGTCAAGACAATGGGGCCGCTTTCCGCGCTTTTCCCCCTTTTTCCGCCAACGCGCGCCGCGGGAAAGGGCGCGGGCGGGGCGAGGCACACGGAGGGCGGGCGAGGGCAAACGGAGGGAGGCGGCAACCAAAGCGGCCCCGCGCCGCGGAAAAAGGCGCAAAACGGCCCCGCGCCGCGGAAATTTCCGCGGCGCGGGGCCGTGAGTACAGTACGCCCGCCCGTACGGCGGGGCGGGGCCGAAAGCGCCGCTTAGACGGCGGGGCGGGTTCAGCCGCCCAGAACTTCCTTCATCTTTTCGATGGCGGAGGGGCGGCCGTCGCAGCCGAGCTTCATGTAAATGGCGCTGATGTAGTTGCGCGCGGTGCCGTCCGACAAGTTGAGCGCCGAGGCGATCTGGCGGTTGTTGAAGCCCTCGTAGAGCATGAGGGCGATCTCCACCTCGCGGTCGGAAAACCCGAAGGCGCGGCGCAGGCGCAGTTCGCGGTCGGCGGTGACCAGCCGCGCCGAATCGGCCACCTTTTTGGCGATCTTGGCGGGCAGGATGGTATCCCCGCGGTAGGCGTTGACGATGGCGTCGACGAGGGCGGGGGCGGAAATGTCCTTCAACAGGTAGCCGCAGGCGCCGTTGCCGAGGGCGCTGAGGATGTAGTCGCTGTCGTCAAAGGTGGTGAGGATGAGCACCTTGACCTCGGGGTGGCGCTTTTTGATCTCGCCCGTGGTGACGACGCCGTTCATGTCGGGCATGCGGATGTCGAGCAGCACGACGTCGGGCACCTGCTCCTCCATCCGTTCCAGCGCCTCGCGGCCGCTGTGGGCCACGGCGATCACTTCGAGCTTATCCGACGAGGAGACCACGCTGCGGATGCCCTCCGACAGGATGACCTGGTCGTCCACGATCATGACTTTGATCTTCATTGTACGCTCCCTCCTTGGCCCGCGCCCCGCGCGGCCTGTTGCTCCGCGGCGGGAGAGCGGAAGGCGCCCTCCCCCGCCCCGCGCGCCTTTTTCACGCTCGCGGGGAGGCTGAGGCGGATCTCGAACCCTTCCCCTTCCTCCGAGGAATAGTGGACCATCCCGCCCATCGACTCGGCCTTGACGCGCATGCCCGAGAGCCCGAAGCCCTCTTTGAAGGTCTTCCTGTCGACGCCTTTGCCGTTGTCCGAGAGCAGAAATTCGATGTAGTTGCCCTTGTCCTCCAATTCAAACAAAAAGGCGGTGCCGCCGCCGTGGCGGATGCCGTTGGAGAGCCCCTCGCGCAGGGTATTGGCGATGAACCGCTCGGCCTCGCCGCTCAGCTCCATGTCGTCGATCTTGCTGCGCACGGTCAGGTAGGTGCCCGCGCTCGTCTCTTCGAGGATGTTTTCGAGGTATTCTTTGAAGGTGACGTTCTCGCGCTTGCCCGAAAGCAGGTGCACCGAGAGGCGGAGCTCTTCGAGGCAGTTTTTGGCCTGGATGTTGGCGGCCGCGATGCAGCGGCGGGCCTCCTCCTTGTCCTTATCGACGGCCAGGCGCGCCGCCTCCGTCTGCATGATGACGGTGGTCAGCGAATGGCCGGCCGTGTCGTGGATCTCCTTGGCGATGCGGTTGCGCTCTTCGAGCAGGGTGGCCTCTTCGAGCTTGTCGTAAGCGCGCAAGAGCTCGTTGCGGCTCTCTTCGAGGTCGGCCATGTTCTGCTCGATCTGCCTGTTTTTCCGCCAGACGGTCATGGAAAAATTGAACATCGCGAAGTGCAGCGCCAGCACGATGAGCGCCACGAAATACTGCGACGAGATCATGAACGCCGACGCGAGCGTCTTGTTGATGACGGATACGACGATGTACCAGGCCGTGTAAACGCCGAAGTTCACGCCGAAGTAGATGACCGAATGGCGCAGCGAGGGCGAGGAGAGGTAGAAATCGGAAAGCACCAGCGCGTACACCACGTAGATGTACGAGACGCCCGAAAAGAAGCCGAACGCCACGAGAAAGACGGAGTCGGTCACGAACCAGCCGATGCGGCGGGCGTACGGCAGCGGCAGCAGCTTGCAGCCCGCCGAAAGGACGAGCACGGCCGCCGCGGGGATGGAGGCGTACGCCGTCCAGGCAAAGGGCGCGGACCCCTCGAAGGCCGCCCCGCAGATGATGGAGCACATCACCGCCAGCACGATGAGGATGCCCACGCGCGCCACGGTGAGCATGCGCTCGGCCACGTCACGCCCCGCGCCCTGCGCGGGCTTTTGCTCGGCGGGTTTTTGCCCGGCGGGCACCCCTTCCCCTGCCGGAAGGGCGGGGCCCTCCTGCGCCGCGGCTGCGGCATTTGCTGCCGCGGGCTGTTCCGCCGCGGCCTGCGGGGAGGCCTCTTCCTGCAAGGAAGGCCCGTTCACGCCCTGCGGGAGGGGGCCGTTCATGCCTGTTCCAGCTGCGCGGAAGCAGCCGCCAGGCGGGCAAGGCAGCGTTCCCTGCCCAAAAGTTCGGCCATCTCGCTGGCGCCGCCGGGGGTGTTTTCACGCCCCGTGAGGGCGACGCGCACGCACCAGAGCACCTGGCCGTTTTTCAGCCCGTGTTCCTGCGCCAGCGCCACCAGCGCCTCGTAGAGGGGGGCGTTTTCAAACGCCGCCACGCCCGCCAGGCAGTCCTTGGCCCAAGGCAGCACCGCGCGGGCGACGGAGGCGTCCGTCTTCATCTTTTTGTTGGTGTACAGCGCGGGGTCGACGGGCCCGTATTCCTCCAAAAAGTCGATCTTGGCGGGGATCTCGCTCAATATCTCCACCCGCGTTTGCAGGATGCGCAACAGCTTTGCCTCGTCGTACTTGCCGAAGGCCTTGCTCCGTTGCAGGAAGGGCCGCGCGCGGCGGGCGAACTCTTCCGCGCTCATCTCCTTGATGTACTCGCCCGAAAGCCAGCGGAGTTTTGGCTCGTCGAAGATGGCGGGAGACTTGTTGATGCCCGCCAGCGAAAAGCTCTCGCACAGTTCGGCAAGGCTCATCTTTTCGCGGTTGTCCTTGGGGCTCCAACCGAGCAGGGCGATGTAGTTGACGATGGCCTCCTCGATGTAGCCCTTCTGCACGAGGTCCTGGTAGCTCGCGTCGCCGTTGCGCTTGGAGAGCTTTTCGTGCGCGTTTTTCATGATGGGCGGCAGGTGCACGTACTGCGGGCGCTCCCAGCCGAAGGCGTCGTACATCAGGTTGTACTTGGGGGTGGAAGAGAGGTATTCGCTGCCGCGGATGACGTGCGTGATGCCCATCAGGTGGTCGTCCACCACGTTGGCAAAGTTGTAGGTGGGCATGCCGTCGCTTTTGAGCAGGACGCCGTCCTCGATGTCCTTGAAGTCGACGCTCACGTGGCCGTAGACGAGGTCGTCGTAGCTGCCGCTGCCCTCTTCGGGCACGTTCTGGCGGATGACGTAGGGTTCGCCCGCGGCCAGCTTTTTTTGCACCTCTTCGGGGGAAAGGTGCAGGCAATGCTTGTCGTAACGGCCGACGCCGTTTTCGTCTTTGAGGGAATCGAGGCGCTCCTTGCCGCAGAAACAGTAGTACGCGCCGCCGCGGGCGACGAGCTCCTCGGCGTATTGTTTGTAGATGTCCGCGCGCTCGCTCTGCACGTAGGGCCCGCAGGGCCCGCCGATGTCGGGGCCCTCGTCGTAGCCGATGCCCGCGTCTTTGAGGGTGTCGTAGATGATCTGCACAGCGTCCGCCACGTAGCGCTTGGCGTCGGTATCTTCCAGGCGCAGGATGAACTTGCCGCCCTCCTTGCGGGCGAACAGGTAGCCGTAGAGCGCCGTGCGCAGGTTGCCGATGTGCATGTACCCCGTAGGGCTGGGCGCAAAGCGGGTGCGCACCTCTTTTTTATCTTGCATGAAAATGACCTCTCTTGTCTTTGGATGAAAGCCGCGGGCCGCCCGTTCACGGCAAGGCTTCCGTGAAAAAGCGTTCGCGGTAAAGCGGTTGCAAAACGGCGTCCGCAAAAGGCGCGGGGCGCGTTCAGCGGGACAAAACTTCCTCGAAGCGGCCGCTGCGGTAATAGCTGTACACCTCGCCGCCCGCGACGATGACGCAGTCGCACAGGCGCACGCCGAGGCCCGCGCACAGCTTCCACAGTTCGGCCACGGCCTCGTCGTCCTGCGCGGAGGGAAGAACGCTGCCGCTCGGGTGGTTGTGAGCGGCGATGACGTTGGCGGGCCGCTGCGAGGCGATGAAGCGGGCCAGCACGGTCAGCTCCTCGCCGACGCGGTCGGGCAAGACGTCGGTCAGCGTGTGGGTGCACATCAGGTTGCCGTTGCGGTCTGTGAGATAAAATTCCAGCTTTTCGGAGCCGATGCCCGCGAAACGGGCGGCGGCGAACCGTTTGAGCTCGTAAAAATTGTACAGGCGCACGCGCTCTTCGGACGCGCTTTGCAGGCGGCGCAGCAGGCGGCCCGCCAGGTAGATGTGCTCGGCCGTTTCGGGGCCGATGCCCTCCACCGCCATGAGCATGCGCGGCGTGGCGGAAAACACGCAGGAAAGGTCTCCGAAGACGTCGAGCAGGCGGTGGGCGATGGGATTGGTGTTCCTGCGCCCGATGCGCGCGTAGAGGAACATCTCCAACAGCTCGCAGTCGGTCATGGCTTCGTCTGCCGAAAACAGTTTTTCGCGCATGCGGCCTCTGTGCCCTTCGTGCATGCCCGCGTCCTCCCTTTCCCCGCCCGCGCGGGCGCACGGCGCGCCGCCGCCTGGACCTTGCGGGGTTTTTTTCTTATTTTAGCATACTTGCCCCCTTTGTACAACTCTTTTGCGCGCCCGCGCGCATTTTTTACCCGCGGGCGCGCCCGCGCGCGGGTTTGCGCCCGCCCCCCGCCCGCACACCCGCGCCCGCGCCCGCGCGGAAAGAACCCACAAACGGAAAAGGGGCGCGGCGGCGGGCATAGCCCGCCGCCGCGCCTTTTTGCGCACGCGCGTTCACCGGTATCGCAAGCGCACGGGCGCTCACTTTTCTTCGAGGTCGAGGTACCCCGCGGGGTCGACGGCGGCGCCGCCCTTCCACACTTCAAAGTGCAGGTGCGGGCCCTCGTCGTACTCGTTGCCCATCGTTTCCGTTTCGGAAGAGACGGCGCCGAGCACGTCTCCCTTGGCGACGGAGTCTCCCACGCGCAGGGCGGAAGCGGCGTCGACGGAGGCGTACACCGTTTTCAGGCCGTCGCCGTGGTCGATGACGATGCGCCCGCCCTCCAAGATGTTGTCGGTGATGCTCTCCACGGTGCCCGCCGCCGCGGCCGTGACCTGCGTCCCCGCGGGCGCGGAGAAATCGATGCCCGTATGCAGGTGGTAGCGGTCCAGCGTGGCGTTGTACCAGAACTCGAAGGAAGTGTTCACCGCCGCGTTGGCCACGGGCAGCGCGAGCACCGTGCCCGCGTCCACGGGTTCGTCGTCCCCGCCGCCCGTGGGCAGGTCGTCGGGATCTTCCGCGCTCACGGGCGGCTTTTCGTCGTCCGCGGGCGCCTCGACGGAGGGCCCGGGCGTGGGCACGGCGGGCTCGTTCCCGCCCACGGTGAAGGCGATGGTCAGCGCGACGGCCGCCGCCAGTACGAGGGCGCAGGCCGCCGCCAGAACGGCGTAACGGCGCTTGCGCGTGACGGTCACGCCCTCGGCGGGCTGTTGTTCAGGTTGGTTCTGTTTCATGGTCGAAAAACCTCCGAAATGTTTTTGTCGGCCGTGTGATTATTGCCGCCCCGCCCCGTTTTATACCCGCCGCGAAAAATTTTTTCGTGAACGGGCCCGCGGGAAGGTGCGCAACGCCCGTTCATGAACGAACGGGCCCGCAAAAAGGGCGGTCAATACCCGCCGAAGATGACGGGCGAACCGACGCAGGCGCCCGCGCCGCGCACCGCCACGTGCAGGTTGACCGTTTTTCCGCCGAACGAAACGCCGCCCGCCAGCCTGCGGGAGCGGTAATAGTAATTGACGGTGCCCGCGGCCTCCTCGCGAAAGAGCAGTTCGCCGCCGAGGCGGCGGACCTGGGCAAAGGCGTCCTCCGCGCTCGCGTAGCGCGCGCTCTCGCCCGACAGCGTGCCCAGGCCGCGCCGCACGCGCGCGGCCTGGGCGCCTTCGCACAGCACGATGCGCGCGTTCGAGCTTTGGCTGCCCGCGTAAAAGGTGTACTGTTCGGCGCCCGTGAACAGGGGCGCGCGGTCGAAAACCTGCGGCAGCGCCAGCGCCGCCGCGCACAACAAAAGAACAGCCACCACCGCCGCACACCGCCGAAAAACCATACAAAAACCGCCTCCGAAACAGCTTCGGAAGCGGTTATGGCCAAAACTTTCCCCTTTTACACCCGCCGCGGCAAAGAGCCCTCCGCGGCTCCTCGGCCCTGCGCGCGCCCCGCGCGTTCAACGGGGAATGCAGAATATAGAATGTAGAATGCAAAATGTAAAGTGTAGAATTGAGGACAAAAAATTTTTATTTATATAGCCTTTTGCGCGCGCAAAAATCACACTTTTTGCAAGCGCCCCCGCGGCTTCGCCCGAGGCCGGTTTCTCGCGGCCGCCCGTACGGGCAGCCGCTCGCTTCCGCCTCGGCTCCGCCGCTTTCTTCACAAAAATCTCGGGCTGCGCCCTGCGATTTTTCGTGAGGCTGGGGACAAAAAATTTTTATAAAAAATTTCTATAATACCCTGAAAAAGCGGAAACCACGCTTTTCGCTTTTTCCCCTTGCGCCGCAAAGCGGCGAACGGATGGGGTGAACGCGCGCGATTTATGGCTTTTGAAGCCACAGCACATCGCGCGCGGAGGGGAAAGCCGCTCGGGTTTCCCCTCCAACTCGCGCAAACCGCAGCATCTCTT
Source organism: uncultured Clostridia bacterium (assembly GCA_944328445.1). GTDB lineage: Bacteria > Bacillota > Clostridia > Christensenellales > Borkfalkiaceae > Borkfalkia. The sequence goes on from CALVHO010000001.1 coordinate 19,497, forward strand.
TTGCGAGGTTTGCGCGAAATAGTTTACTGCGCGTGGCAAAACCACGCTTTTGCCTAAGCGCACCCAATTTGCCGAAAACGTTCGGCTAAGGGAAAGGGGTGAAGCCGCGGCATTTTTATAATAAGCGTGCCCCAAAAGATGCCGCGGCGAGGGGAAAAACGCCGCAGAGCGTCAGCGAACGACGGTTGTCCCCTAAAACTCACGGAAAATTTTTTCATCGGCTTGAAAAAATTTTCGTGAACTCTTTTGGCACTCTGAAAAAGCGGAAACCACGCTTTTCGCTTTTTCCCCTTGCGCCGCAAAGCGGCGAACGGAAGGGGTGAACGCGCGCGATTTATGGCTTTTGAAGCCACAGCACATCGCGCGCGGAGGGGAAAGCCGCTCGGGTTTCCCCTCCGACTCGCGCAAACCGCAGCATCTCTTTTGCGAGGTTTGCGCGAAACACCCGTTACTGCTTCCCCTTCCTCCCCAGCGGGATGTGGGCGCAAGCGTTCACGGAGAGGTCGGAAAAATTCCCCGCGAAGTACTGCACGAGCCCTTCGGCCGCGATCATGGCGGCGTTGTCGGTGCAGTACTTTTTTTCGGGCAGGACGAGGCGCAGGCCCTCTTTTTGGCATACGTCTGCCAATTTTTTGCGCAAATAGCCGTTGGCGATGACGCCGCCGCCCGCGGCGACGGTGCGGCAGCCCTTCTCTTTGGCGGCAGCCGCGGCGCGCTCGGCGAGCACGTCGCAGGCGGCGCACTGGAAGGAGGCGGCCACGTCTGCACGGCTGTACGGCTCGCCCTTCTGCTCCTTGGTGTGGCAGTAGTTGACGACGGCCGTCTTCAAGCCGCTGTACGAAAAATCGTAGCCGCCGCCCGCGAACATCTTGGGCATCTGCACGCAGGGCTTGCCCTCCGCCGCGAGCTTTTCCACGCTCGGCCCGCCGGGATACGGCAGGCCTAAAACGCGCGCGGCCTTGTCGAAGGCTTCGCCGCAGGCATCGTCACGGGTGGAACCCATGATCTCGAACGCGGTGTAGCTTTCGGTGTACAAAACGGCGGTATGGCCGCCGCTGGCGAGCAGCGTGACGAAGGGCGGGCGCAGTTCGGGGTCGGCGAGGTAGGCGGCCGCCATGTGGCCGCGGATGTGGTCGACGGCGATGAGCGGCACCCCCAGCGCATAGGCGTACGCCTTGGCGAAGGACAGCCCCACCAACAGCGCGCCCAAAAGCCCCGCGCCGTAGGTGACGGCGACGGCATCGAGCTGCGCGGGCGCGATGCCCGCCGCGGCGACGGCCCGCTCCACGGCCGTGCCGATGGCGTCGGTATGGGCGCGGGACGCGATCTCGGGCACGACGCCGCCGTATTCGGCCTGCACGGCCGCCGAGGAGAGGACCACGTCCGACAACAGTTCACGCCCGCGGATGACGGCGGCGGCCGTCTCGTCGCACGAGCTTTCGATGCCCAAGATCAGCGGGGCGTCCTTTTTTTTCAGCCCCGCAAAGCGTTCGGCATATCCCATCGTTCACCTCAAAACGCAAAAACGCGGGCAAAGCCGCGCTTTTTGCCGCAAAATTCATTTCCCCGCCCGCTTTTGCGCCTCTTTGAAGGCTTGGGGGATGCGGTCGAACACCGCCAGGCGGGGGCTGCCCGCAAACAATTCGTCGAAGGCGGGGCGGTACATTTCGTAGACGTATTCGGAAACGTACACCTTGCCCGTGAAGGCGGGGTCGCGCCACAGCTCTTCGAGGAAAGAAAAGTCGAGCAGCATATCGGCGATGACCGCGCCGCGGTGGGTGAGCCGCGCGTTCATGCGGGTATCGCACAGGTCGAGCTCGCCCTCCTTCACCTCGCGCAAAAACAAGACGGCGGGCACGGCGAAGGTCTTGCCGCCGCTGCCCTGCACCTCGGCGGGGCGGAAGCCCTTCCAGCGGCGGTACTCGTCGTAGACGCAGACGATGACGCCCGCGGCCGAAGAGAGAGGCGCCCTGCGCGGGATGCCGCATTTTTTGTAGCGGAGCACGCCGCCCTCGATGCCGTAGCGCGCAAAGACGGCCGGCTGCGGCAGCAGCGCCAGCAGCAGCCCGCCCGCGATGAGGGCGATGCCCAAAGCTGCTTTGCCCTCGAACGCCCAAAACGAAAGCCCGCCCAGCAGGACGAACACCCCGCCGAGCACCGCGAAAAAGACGGCGTTGGGCGTGCGGCGGTGGTATTGGAAGTACTTTTTCATGAACGCACCTTGGCGGGAGGCCCGCGCTCAGCTCTTTTTCAGATAATCGATGATGAAGGGCTGGATGTCTCCGTCCATCACGGCCTGGATGTTGCCCACCTCGTAGCCCGTGCGGTGGTCCTTGACCATGGTGTACGGGCAGAATACGTAGCTGCGGATCTGGCTGCCCCACTCGATCTTTTTGATCTCGCCCTTGATGCTCTGCTCGTTGGCGATGCGCTCGCTCTCGCGCAGTTCGATGAGCTTGGAGCGCAGCATCTTCATGGCCATTTCGCGGTTCTGCATCTGCGAACGCTCGTTCTGGCAGGAGACGACGATGCCCGTGGGGATGTGCTGGATGCGGATGGCGGACTCCGTTTTGTTGATGTGCTGCCCGCCCGCGCCCGAGGAGCGGTAGGTGGTCACTTTCAGGTCCTCACTGCGGATCTCGACGTCTCCCTCGTCCTCGATCTCGGGCATGACTTCGAGGGAGGCGAAGGAGGTGTGGCGGCGCTTGTTCGCGTCGAAGGGAGAGATGCGCACCAGGCGGTGCACCCCCTTTTCCGCTTTGAGGTAGCCGTAAGCGTTTTCGCCCTCGATCTTGAAGTCGACGCTCTTGATGCCCGCCTCGTCGCCGTCGAGGCGGTCGAGCTCGGTCACCTTGAAGCCGCTGCGCTCGGCGTAGCGGGTGTACATGCGGTAGAGCATGGAGACCCAGTCGCAGCTCTCGGTGCCGCCTGCGCCCGAATGCAGCGTCAGGAGGGCGTTGCAGGCGTCGTACTTGCCGCGCAGCAGCGAGCGGATGCGCATGTCTTCGAGGTCGCTCTCGGCGGTGGAAATGAGGGAATCGAGCTCGGGCACGAGCTCCTCCTCCCCCGTCTCTTCGATGAGGTCGATGACCTCGCACACCTCGTCGAGCGCCTTTTTGCCGCGGTCGTAGGAGGCGATCTTCCCCTCCACCGACGAAACTTCGCGGCCGAGCCTGGCGGACTTTTCGATGTCCTGCCAGACTTCGGGCTTTTCCTGCTCGGCCTTCAATTCGGCCAGTTTGCCGCGCAAAATGTCGATGTCGAGCGCCTCTTTGGTCTCTTCCAGCGTGTCCGAAAGCGCTTTGGCCTTCATCCTGTAATCGTCTGCTTTGAACATACCCTTCCTCTTTGCGGCCGCGCGGCCGCGCCGAACTACCGCCCTTTTTTTGGCCTTTTTACCAGTATACCACAACGGCGCGGGCGCTGTCAACAAAGCCCGCGCCGCCGCGGCGCCGCGGCGCGGGCGGGGCAAGATTTTCGGCATTTTTTCGGCAAACCCCTTGCTCTCCCGCCCCGCGCATGGTATAATGCTCCGTGAAAAAACCCCGCGCCGCGGGCGGCGCCAAAGGAGATGCCATGCCTCCCTTCCCCGAAAAATACATCGTTCCCGGCCTCGAAGCCAAGGCGCGCAAATACAGCCGCGCCATGACGATCCTCTTCCCCTTCTGCCTGCTGATCCTGCCCGCCATCCCCTGGATGGTGCTGTCCGTAAAGGCTTCCCGCTACACGCAGCTGCTGCGCATAACGCAGTTCATGAAGCAGCAGGAAAAGGTGCCGCTGATCTCGGTGTTCGGCTTTACCCCCAACGCCGCGGCGGTGGCGCAAAAGCTCATCGATACTGGCAACCTCGCGGGTTACCGCCTGGCGGGCGGCGTTCTGCTCGTCAAAGACGACGTAGAGATGAGCGACGAGGAGGCCAAAGCCGAATGCGCCCGCCTGTACGGCGCCTACCCCGCCGCCATGGGCATGGCCGTGCGGCCCGCCGCGCCCGCAGCCCCCGCACAAGTACCCGCCGCCGAAACGCCCGCGCAAGCGCCCGCGTCCGAAACGCCCGCGCAAGTGCCCGCCGCGCCCGCGGACGGGACGCCCGCGGCCTTCTGCACGCAGTGCGGCGCGCCCCTGCCCGAGGACGCCGCCTTCTGCCCGCGGTGCGGCAAAAAGCGGGCGTGACCTCACTTTTTCCGCAAAGACAAACCCAAACGAAAAGCGCCCCGCGGGGCGCTTTTTTCAACGGTTTGGCGAAGGGCGGCGTTTCCGCCCCGCGGCCGTGCGGCTCAGAGATTTTTGCCGCAGCAGTTTTTGTATTTTTTGCCGCTGCCGCAGGGGCAGGGGTCGTTGCGGCCGACCTTCTTTTCGGCGTTGACGTGCGGCTTGGCGGCGCCTTCGGGCGAGTTGGTTGTCAGCTCCTCGCGGTTTTCGCGCAGCGGCACGGGCGCCTGCGCGGGGGCCGCGGGACGGTTGATGATGAAGCGCGCTTTGAGCAGCACGGCGATGGTGTTGCTCTGGATGCGCTCGACCATCTCGTCGAACATCTCGAAGCCTTCCTGCTTGTAGGAGATGACGGGGTCGACGTTGCCGTAGGCGCGCAGGCCGATGCCCTTGCGCAGCTGGTCCATCGCGTCGATCTGCTCGATCCAGTTCACGTCCACCGTCTGCAAGAGGATCTGCCGCTCGACGCTCGCGAAGGTGACGGGCGAACCGTCGGGCAGGACGACGCCCTGCTCTTTCGCGTCGGCATCGAACTGTCCGATCTTTTCGGCGTACGCCTTTTCGGTGGCCTTGACGATCCTTTCGAGGGCGTAGTCCACGTCCCACTTGGCCAGCTTTTCGGGGGTGACGAAGCCCGTACCCTCGGGCAGCAGCCTGTTTTCGAGCGCGCGGTTCAGCGCCGCGGCGTCCCACTTTTCGGGCATCTCGTCGATGTTGACGGCCTCGGAGACCACCTTGTTCACGTAATCGGGGATGTATTTGACGACCTGTTCATGAACGTCCTCCCCTTTGAGGACCTTCATGCGCTCGGCGTAGATGACCTCGCGCTGCTTGTTCATGACGTCGTCGTATTGCAGCACCGTCTTGCGGATGCCGAAGTTGCGGCCCTCGATGGCGCGCTGGGCGTTTTCGATGCCGCGCGAGAGCATCTTCGATTGCAGGCAGGTGTCCTCGTCCTTGCAGAAGATGCTGTAAATGCGCTTCATGCGTTCGCCGCCGAACCGCTTGACGAGGTCGTCTTCCAGCGAGAGGAAGAAGAGGGATTCGCCGGGGTCTCCCTGGCGGCCCGAACGGCCGCGCAGCTGGTTGTCGATGCGGCGGGATTCGTGCCGCTCGGTGCCGACGATGCAAAGCCCGCCCGCCTTGACGACCTCCTCCTTTTCCTTGTCCGTTTCCGCCTTGTATTCGGCGTAGAGCCCGTCGTACATGGCGCGGTATTTTTTCCGCTCCTCCTCCGCCTCGCCCGAAAGCTCGGCATACGAGGTGGCGAGCTCGATCTTGTCGTGCTCGACGCCCTCCTCGCGCATGCGCTTTTTGGCGAGGTATTCGGGGTTACCGCCGAGCAGGATGTCGGTGCCGCGGCCGGCCATGTTGGTGGCGATGGTCACGGCGCCGAGGCGGCCCGCCTGGGCCACGATCTCGGCCTCGCGGGCGTGGTTTTTGGCGTTGAGCAGGTTGTATTTGATGCCGTTTTTGCGCAGCAGTTTGGCGATCTCTTCCGATTTTTCCACGGTCGCCGTACCGATGAGCAGCGGCTGGCCCGTCTTGTGGCGGTCCTCGATCTCCTTCAACAGCGCCCGCTTTTTGCCGTCGGCGGTGGGATAGACCTTATCCGGCCAATCCTTGCGCACGACGGGGCGGTTGGTGGGGATCTCCAACACGTCGAGGTAGTAGATGGTGCGGAACTCCCCTTCCTCCGTTTTGGCGGTACCCGTCATGCCCGAGAGCTTTTTGTAGAGGCGGAAAAAGTTCTGGAAGGTGATGGTGGCGTGCGTCTTGTTCTCGTTGCGGACCTTCACGCCTTCCTTGGCCTCGATGGCCTGGTGCAGCCCGTCCGAATAGCGGCGGCCGATCATGAGGCGGCCCGTGAATTCGTCGACGATGATGACCTCGCCGTCGTTGACGATGTAGTCCTCGTCGCGGTGAAAGAGCTTGTGCGCTTTGAGCGCCTGCTGGATGTGGTGGTTGAGGCTGGCGTTGTCGATGTCGCCGAGGTTGTCGATGCCGAAAAAGCGCTCGGCCTTGGCCGCGCCGCGCTCGGTGATCTGCACGCTGCGGTCCTTGCGGTCGATGACGTAGTCCCAGTCCCCGTACTTGGCGCCTTTGGCGATGTCGTCATAGTCGCCGTACTTGGATTCTTCCTCCTCTTCGGCGGGCTCTTCCTGTGCCTTCTTCTTTTTCTTTTTGGTGTCCTTGTCCTCTTCGCCGCGGCTGCCCTCATCGTCGAAGCCGCCTTCGAGGGTGCGCACGAAGCGGTCCACCCGCTCGTACAGCTCGCTCGATTTGTCCCCGCGGCCCGAGATGATGAGCGGGGTGCGCGCCTCGTCGATGAGGATGGAGTCCACCTCGTCGACGATGGCGAAGTCGAGCTCGCGCTGCACCATGTCTTTGAGGTTCTTTTTGAGGTTGTCGCGCAGGTAGTCGAAGCCGAGCTCGTTGTTGGTGGCGTAGGTGACGTCGCAGTTGTACGCCGCCTTCTTTTCGGCGTCGGTCATGCCCGGCACGACGACGCCCACCGTCAGGCCCAGAAAGCGGTGCACCTTGCCCATCCAGTCCGCGTCGCGGCGGGCGAGGTAGTCGTTGACGGTGACGATGTGCACGCCCTTGCCCGCCAGCGCGTTGAGGTAGGCGGGGAGGGTGGCCACGAGCGTTTTGCCTTCGCCCGTCTTCATCTCGGCGATGCGGCCCTGGTGCAGGGCGATGCCGCCGATGATCTGCACGTGGTAATGTTTGAGGTGCAGGACGCGCCACGCCGCCTCGCGCACCACGGCAAAGGCGTCGACGAGGATGTCGTCGAGCGTTTCGCCCGCGGCCAGACGGCCTTTGAGCACGTCCGTCTGCGCGCGCAGCTCGGCGTCGCTCAGCGCCGCGTATTTTTGTTCCTGCGCCTCGACGAGCGAAGCGGTCTTGTCCAGCTTTTTCAGGCTCTTGCGGCCGTCGCTGTTGAAAAGGTAATTGATCAGACCCATCGTTCAAGCCTCCGCGCCCGCCGCAAGACCGCCGCGGGCGCCCGTATTCCCTGTTTTTCCCGCGCGTACGTGCGGGCATATCCCGTATATTTTACAATATTTTGCGGGAAAAGTAAAAGAATTTCGCAAACCTTTGCAAAAAAGTTCATCGGGCGGGGCGGCTTTTCATCTTTTTTACACTTTTTCCGCCCTTTTTTGCGCCCCGTTACGGCCCCGCGGGCGGGGCGGAGCCCTGAGGCCCTTCCCCGTTTTGGCGGAAGGGCACGGCCGCGGCGGTGAGCAGGCACACCTCGCGTGCGCCCGCGCCGTAAAGCGCCTTCGCGCAGGCGTCGGCGGTGGCGCCCGTGGTCATCACGTCGTCCACGAGCAGGATGACCTTGCCGCGGCAGCGCTTGCGCTCGTGTACGTGAAAGCAGCCTTCCAGGTTCTTGGCGCGTTCCCGCCGCGAAAGGGTCTTTTGCACGGCGGTCTCGCGCACCTTTTGCAACACGGTCTCCGCCACGGGCAGGCCGCAGCGGCGGGAGAGGGCGCGCGCCAGCAGCGCGGCCTGGTCGTACCCGCGGCGGCGGCGCGCGGACGCCGTCATTGGCACGGGGAGCAGCAGATCCGCCTGCGGAAAGAGCGAAACCAGCGCCGCCATGTCGTCGGCGATAGGCACGGCGAGGTGGCGGCCGCCCGTCTTGAAGGCCTTGATCAGCCGCACCGCCTCGCCCTCGTAGCGGTAGGCGCTGCGGGCATAGGAATACACGGGCAGCGCGGCCTTGCATTCGAGGCAGAGCCCGCCCTCCTCGGCCACCGCCCTGCCGCACTTGGGACAGACGGCGCCCGCGTTGAAGGGGAAGCGCTCCTTGCAGCGGGCGCAAAAGTGCGCGCCGCGCGCAAAGACGTCCGCCCCGCAGGCGATGCACGCGCAGGGCTCGCCCAACAGAAACCTGCGCAGGGCGCGCAGCACCGCGCGCGCTCCGCCCGCCTTGCCCGCGCCTTTTTGCGCGGCGCCATCGCTTTCGGCGGGGACGCTCCCCTCCCTTTCTTCCGCGGATGCGCTTTCGGCGGGGACGTTTTCTTCTTTTTGCGGCGCCTTCACGCCTTGTTTTGCCGCGGGCGCGGCCTCCTCGCCTTCGCCCCGCGGGCCTTTTCTCTCGTGCATCGTTTCCCTCCCCCTGCCTGCGGCAATGGCCGCTGACCCCCTAGGCCGCGGCCGAGGGGGTCAGTCCTGCCCGTGACGGCGCGCCGTCACAGATATTTTTGCAAAGTTTCCGCCATGTCGAGCGCCTCCCAGGGGAAGCCCTCGCGGCCGAAGTGGCCGTAGGCGGCCGTCTGCCGGAAGATGGGGCGGCGCAGCCCCAGTTTTTGGATGATGGCCGCGGGGCGCAGGTCGAAATTTTCGCGCACGATGGCGGCCAGCGCCTCGTCCGAGCGGCGGCCGGTGCCGAAGGTGTTGACGAACACAGAGACGGGGTTGGCCACGCCGATGGCGTAGGCCAGCTGCAACTCGCACTCCTCCGCCAGGCCCGCCGCGACGAGGTTTTTGCAGATGTAGCGGGCCATGTAGGCGGCGCTGCGGTCGACCTTGGTGCAGTCTTTGCCCGAGAAGGAACCGCCGCCGTGCGGGCAGCGCCCGCCGTAGGTATCGACGATGATCTTGCGGCCCGTCAGGCCGCTGTCCCCTTCCGGCCCGCCGATCTCGAAGCGGCCCGTGGGGTTGATGTAGTATTTGGTGGCCTTGTCCGCCCACCGCTCCCCGAGCACGGGGGCGATGACGTGCTTTTTCACGTCGTCGCGCAGGCGTTCCTGGGAGACGAGCGCGTCGTGCTGGGCGGAGACGACGACGGTGTCGACGCGCACGGGGCGGCGGCCTTCGTATTCGACGGTGACCTGCGTTTTCCCGTCCGGCCGCAGGTAGGGCATGAGCCCCTCTTTCCGCACCTCCGCCAGCCGCATGGCCAGCTTTTGCGAAAGCTCCGCCGTCAGGGGCATGAAGGAGTCCGTCTCGTTCACGGCATAGCCGAACATCATGCCCTGGTCTCCCGCGCCGATGGCGTCGAAACCGCTGCCGCCCGCCTTCTGTTCGAGGGAATTGTCCACGCCCAGGGCGATGTCCGCGCTCTGGCCGTGGATGGCGGTGATGACGGCCAGGGAGTTGTAGGAAAACCCGTGCCCCTGCGTGTAGCCGATGCCGCGCACGGTGTCCTTGACGATGCGGGAGATGTCGACGTAGCAGTCCGTCGTCAGTTCGCCCATCACGAGCACCATGCCCGTGGTGGCGCAGCACTCGATGGCCGCGCGGGCGTTTTCGTCCAGGGTGAGCACCGCGTCGAGCACGGAATCGGCGATCTGGTCGCAGACCTTGTCGGGATGGCCCTCGGTCACGCTTTCACTGGTAAAAAACCGTTTCATATCCTTGTTTGCCTCTGTATGTTCGTTCCCGTCCATTATATAATTTTGCGGCGGCGTTGTCAATGCTTTGCAAACGGCGCAAAAATATGGTACAATCGGCCATATGGCACACTGCAACCTTTGCCCCGCGGCCTGCGGGGCGGACAGACGGACGGGCACGGGCGCCTGCGGCGGCGGGGCAAAAGCGCGCGTCGCCAAATACGGGCTGCACCCCTACGAGGAGCCCTGCCTTTCGGCGGGCGGCGGGGCGGGCACCGTCTTTTTTTCGGGCTGCGCGCTGCGCTGCGTCTTTTGCCAGAATTACACCCTTTCGCACGGGAACGCGGGCCGCGAAGTGAGCGCGCGCGGGCTGTGCGAGATCTTTGAAGCGCTCGAAGGCATGGGCGCGGCCAACATCGAACTGGTGACGGCCTCGCACTACCTCGTGCAGCTTTTGGAGGCCTTCCGCCTGCGCAGGCCCAAGCTGCCCGTCGTGTACAACACCCACGCCTACGAAACGCTGCCCGCCCTGCGCGCCCTCGATCGCTACGTCGACGTGTGGCTGCCCGACCTGAAATTTTACGCGCCGTCCGTCTCCGCGCGCTACACGGGGAAGGCGGATTACTTTGCCCGCGCCTACCCCGCCGTCGCCTTCATGGCAAAGCGGGAGGCCGAGTTTGACGGCGAGCGCATGGTGCGCGGCTGCATCGTGCGCCACCTCGTTTTGCCGCTCAACAGCGGGGACAGCGTGGAGATCGTCAAGCGCTTCGCCGACCTGCGCTCGGGGGCCTACCTCTCGCTCATGGGGCAGTACACCCCCTGCGGGGACATCGCGGCCTTCCCCGAGCTTTCCCGCCCCATCACCCGCCGCGAATACGAGCGGGTGCTGCGCTGCGCCCTCGGCCTCGGCATCGAACGGCTGTTCGCGCAAAAGCTCTCCTCCGCAAACAAGGCCTTCATCCCCGATTTTTCGGAGGACCGTCCCCTGTTTTAAGGCGCGCCCGTGAACGCGGGAAGGAGCGCGCCCGCCGCCCTACTGCCGCAGAAAGCGGCGCTTCATCTTCACGAGCTTTTTGACGAGCGGCGCCACCTCGGACGGGGCGGCGCCCGCGAGGCGCTCTTCCAGCGCCTCGATGTCTTCGCGGACCAATTTTTTCATGCCGCTATTTTGCGGAATTTTACGGACGGTTATGCTGATCTCATTGGAAAACGTACGCTTCGGCTACGACGACAAGACGATATTGGAAGGCGTGAGCTTTTCGCTGGCGGAAGGCGAGCGCTGCGGGCTCATCGGCGAAAACGGCGCGGGCAAGACCACGCTGTTGAAGCTGATGCTGGGCAGTCTCGCGCCCGACGAGGGGCGCGTTTTGAAAAAGAGCGGGCTGCGCTGCGGCGTGTTGGAGCAGACGGGCGGGCTGGAAAGCGGGCGCACGGTGTACGAGGAGATGCGCGCCGTGTTCGCGCCCGTGACGCGCGCCATCGACGAGCTGCGCGCGGCCGAACGCGCCCTGGCGGACGTGCCCGAGGGCGGCGCGCAGTTTGCCGCCCTGGCCGCGCGCTGCGATAAGCTGGAAAAGACCATCGCCGCCGCCGACGGCTACAACATCGACGTGAAGATCCGTACCGTGCTCGGCGGCATGGGGTTTGCCGACAAATACGGGCAGACCGTTTCCACCATGAGCGGGGGCGAAAAGACCCGCCTCAAACTGTGCCGCCTGCTGCTCGAAGAGCCCGAGCTGCTCATCCTGGACGAGCCCACCAACCACCTCGACATCTCCACCCTGTTCTGGCTGGAAGAGTACCTCAAAAGTTACCGCGGGGCCATCTTCACCGTCTCGCACGACCGCTGGTTCCTCGACGCCGCCGTGAACAAGATCTTTGAGCTCGAACGGCGCCGCGTGCGCATGTTCCGCGGCAATTACACCAAATACAAGGCGCTCAAAGCCGAACAGTACGAGCACGACTGCAAGGAATACCAAAAACAGCAGGAAGAGATCGCCGCCCTCGAAGACTACGTGGCGCGCAACATCGTGCGGGCGACGACGGCAAGCAGCGCGCAGTCGCGCGTGAAGAAGCTGGAAAGCATGGTGCGGCTGGAAAAGCCGCTACCCCCGCCCCCGCCGCCCGTGTTCCGCTTCGAGACGGCCGAGCGCAGCGAGGAGCGCGCGCTGGCGGCCGAGGGCCTGTGCGTGCAGGCGGGCGGCAAGGTGCTCGTCGCCGCGGCCTGCCTGGAAGCGCGGCGTGGGGATAAGATCGCCGTCGTCGGCGAAAACGGCGCGGGCAAGACCACCTTTTTGCGCGCGCTCTGCCGCACGGGCGACGCCGCCGTGCGGCGCGGGCGGTACACCAAACTCGGCTACTACGACCAGGAAAACGCCGACCTCGACCCCGACGAGACGGTGCTCGGCGCGCTCTGGCACAAGCACACCTACCTGTCGCAGACGCAGGCGCGCGCCCTGCTGGCGCGGGCGGGGCTGGGCGCGGAGGACATGGAAAAAACCGTCCGCTCCCTCTCGGGCGGCGAACGGGCCAAACTGGCGCTGGTGCTGCTCGAAGCGCAGCGGGCCAACCTGCTGCTTTTGGACGAACCCACCAACCACCTCGACCTCAACGCGCGCGAAGGGCTGGAAAAGGCGCTTTCCGAATACGAAGGGACGCTGCTGTTCGTCTCGCACGACCGCTACTTCATCGAAAAGCTGGCCGACAAGATCTGCGAGATCGAAGGCGGCAGGATGACCGTTTTTTCGTGCACGTACAACGAATATATGGACCAAAAGCGGGCCGCACGCGAGGCGGCGGAGGGGCGTGAACGGGCGCGCAAACAGCAGGAGCGCGCGCAGGACAAGAACGCCTCCCACCGCTCCAAAGCCGAACGCGCCGAGGAGGCGAAACGCAAGCAGCGGGCCAGGCAGCTCGAAGCGGACATCGCCGCACGCGAAGAGGAAGCGGCCGCGCTCGAAGCCGCCATCGCCGACCCCGCGGTGGCCGCCGATTACAAAAAACTCGCCGCCGCCTGTGCGCGGCTGGACGAGGTGCACGCCGAGCTCGACGCGCTGTACGAGGAATACGGCAGCCTGCTATGACGGCGGCATCGCTTTCTTCCCCTAAACCGCGGGCTGATGCGTGCCGAATGCAGAATGTAAAATGCAGAATGTAGAATTGAGGACAAACCTTATGTCGTCCAGAGCCTGCCGAGGGATCTCATTTCTATAAATATGACCACAGCCCTCACGAAAAATCGCAGGGCGAAGCCCGAGATTTTTGTGAAGAAAGCGGCGGAGCCGAGGCGGAAGCGAGCGGCCGCCCGCACGGGCGGCCGTGAGAAACCGGCCTCGGGCGGAGCCGCCGCCGAGGGATCTCATTGCGGGGCTTTCGGAATGTAGAATGTAAAATGTAGAATGTAGAATTTTGGATAACTTTTATAAATCACTGCGCGCGCAAAAATCGCACTTTTTGCAAGCGCACTCAATTTGCCGAAAACGTTCGGCTTTGGGGAAAGAGTGAATGCGGCGCGCGTTATGGCCGAGAGCTCCAAACAATGGGGTCCCCCAAAAATCGCAACGCGCGAAGCGGTGTGAGATTTTTGGGGAAGAGGAGCAACAAGAGTACGAGGGCTTGGCGGCAAGCTATGCGCGCCGCCTGCCCTCCGTCGCCTTGTTGCGACGAGCGCCGCAGAGAGAAAACACGATGCAGAGCTTTGCCAAAGCAAAGCGAACATCGGGTTGTCTCTCCAATTCGCGCAAACCGCAGCATCTCTTTTGCGAGGTTTGCGCGAAATTTTTTATAGTATCTGCCACACATCCGCCAGCACAGCAAAGCCCAGCAGGAGCACAAAGCCGACGGCGTGAATGATCGCTTCGGCCTTGCGGTTGACGGGCTTTTTGCGCACCCACTCGATGGCGCAAAAGACCACTTTGGAGCCGTCGAGCGCGGGGATGGGCAGGAGATTGAATACGGCCAGGTTCACGCCGATGAAGGCCGCGATCTCCAAAAAGTGCTGCAACCCGCGCAGCGCCACTTCGGACGTGATGCGGATGGTGGTCACGGGCCCGCCGAACGCGGACAGGCCGAGGTCGCCCGTCAGCAGCTGCCCCAAGACCTTGAAGATGGTGCCGCCGATGCGCGCCGAATAGGAAAAGGCGCGGCCGAGCGTTTCCCAAAACCCGAAGCCGCGGTAAGACGCCGCGTAGACGAGGTAGCTGCCGTCCTCCTCGGCGATGCCCAGGCACCGCCACACCGCCGCGTTGTCGGTCAGGTTTTCAAACGCGGCGTCGGCGCGCAGCACCACTGGCACCTCGACGACGGCGCGGCCCGCGTCCGTGCGGCGCGAGAGGGTGAAGCGCACCATGTCCCCCGCGCGGCGGCCTTCGAGCGCGTCCATCAGGTCGGACGTCAGGTAGATGTTTTTCCCTTCGCAGGCGATGATCACGTCCTCGTTTTGCAGCGAACAGGCGGCCTGCAACCCGCTTTCGGGCGGGGCGACGCGGTACGCCATCAGCAGCATCTGCCCGCAGGCAAAGAAGGAGACGGCCAGCAGCACGAGCGCCAGCAAATAGTTCATCAGCGGCCCCGCCAGCAGCACCAGGATGCGCCGCCACGGCTTTTTGTTGTTGAACGCGGCGGGGTCGGGGTCCTCGGCGTCCTCTCCCGCGAAGGCGCAGAACCCGCCCAGCGGGAAGGCGCGCAGTGAAAAAATTTCGCCGTTCTTTTTGACGGCCTTGCAGAGCCGCGGCCCGAAGCCGACGGCAAATTCCTCGATCTTGAAGCCGAGCGCCTTGCCCGCGAGGTAGTGCCCGAACTCGTGCACCGTGACCATGACCAACAGGATCAGAAGGGCCAAAAGCACCCCGCCCGCGGTGCGCAGCGCCCCCGCGGCGCTCAGAATATTCGGCGACATGCAACTCCTTTTGCCGCAGCGGCGGCCGCGGACAGACGCATTGCGCCCGCAGGGCGCCCGACGGCTTTTTGCACGGCGGACCCGCGCGGGCCCGTTCAGCCGCCGAGAAATGACCGCGCCGCGGCGCGGGCGGCCGCATCGACCGCGGCGAGCGCGGCGTAACTTTCGGCAGGGGCGTCCGTCCCCGCCGCGAGCGTCCGCTCTATAATATCCGCGATCTGCGGGTATTTTATTTGTCCGCGCAAAAAGGCGGAGACGGCCACCTCCCCCGCGGCGTTGAGGACGCAGGGCAGCGTGCCGCCGCGGCGGGCGCATTCGAGCGCCAGCGCGAAACAAGGATAGCGCCGCATGTCGACGGGCGCGAAGTGTAACGCCCCCACGGCCGCGAGGTCGAGGCGGGGCACGCCGCAATCCAGCCGCTCGGGATAGGTGAGCGCCAGCTGGATGGGCAGCTCCATCGAGGGCATCCCCAGCTGGGCGAGCACGGCGCCGTCTTCAAATTCCACCAGGGAATGCACGATGCTTTCGCGGTGGATGAGCACCTCGATCCGCTCGGGCGGGGCGCCGTACAGGTGCATGGCCTCGATGACCTCGAACCCCTTGTTGAGCATGGTGGCGCAGTCGACCGTGATCTTGGCGCCCATGTCCCAATTCGGGTGGGCGAGCGCGTCGGCCGCGGTCACGAAGGGAAGGCGGTCGGCGGGCACGTCTCGCAAGGCGCCGCCGCTGGCCGTTAAAATGAGCTTGGAAAAGGGCGCGCGGCGGTCGAAGTGCAGGCATTGCCAGATGGCGGAATGCTCGGAATCGACGGGGCAGATGTTCACGCCCTTTGCGCGCGCGGCCGCCATGACGAGCCCGCCGCCCGCGACGAGACACTCCTTGTTGGCCAGTGCGATGTCCTTGCCGGCCGCGATGGCCGCAAGCGCCGCCTTCAAGCCCGCGAAGCCCGTGACGGCGATGACGGCGACGTCGGCCCCGGGATAGGCGCAGGCCTCCAAAAAGGCCTCCTCGCCGCGCGCAAAGCGGGTGCCCGCGGGTACGGGCAGGGCGGCGCCTTCGCTGCGCAGGGCTGCAAAAGCGGGGCGCACGGCCGCAACCTGTTCCGAAAAGCGCTCCTCGCTCGCGTTGGCTGCCATGGCCACGATGGAAAAGCGGTCGGGATGGCGGGCGCAGACGGAGACCGTCTGCCGCCCGATGGAGCCCGTGCTGCCGATGAGGGCGATCTTTTTCATCTTCCTTTCCCCCTATTGTATGTGCGCGCGGGGCGCGCTATGCCTGCGGCGCGGCGCCGCGGCGGGTGCAGGAACGGGCGCGCCGTTCCTGCCAAAAAACAAACAGGCAGGAGACCCTGCCTGCGGAAACGCTGCCGCCTCACACCACGAAGAGCGAGAAGGCGATGTACACGAAGGCCGCCGCGAACAGCGTGCCGTCGATGCGGTCGAGGATGCCGCCGTGACCGGGCAGGAGGTTGCCCATGTCCTTGATGCCCGCCTTGCGCTTAATGATGCTCTCCACGAGGTCGCCGAACTCGGTGATGACCGCGCAACAAAGGCCGATGAGCGCGAACACGAGCCACGGCGCGCCCGCCCAGGCGCTGCCGACGCCCGTGTAGACGTAGTCGTGCGTGAGGGCGTACAGCCAGTACAAGAGCACCGCCGCGCCCGTGCCGAACACGACGCCGCCGACGGCGCCGGAGACCGTTTTTTTCGGACTGACGGAGGGGCAGAGCTTTTTGCCCTTGATGAGGCTGCCCACGAGGAAGGCGAAGGTATCCGCCACGGGCGAGATGACGAAGATCATCAAAAGCGCCAGCGTGGAGACCCCGGCAAGCTCGTTGGCCAGCAGCATGGTGGCGAGGATGGCCGTGGGGTAAAAGCCGCAGAGCATGGCCGCGCCCGTGCCCGCAAGTTCGCTGCGGGTGTGGTCAAAGACCAGCAGGCACAGAAGGGCCATGGCAAAGACGAAGGACAAGATCAGCAGCCCGCGGGCGCCCTGGCCCGCGCCCGCAAAGCCTTCGACGATGTAAAACACGGGCACGAAGAGCACCGTGTAGCCGCCGAGGGCCACCTTTTGCGCGAGACTCATGGGCAGAACGGGCGCAAGCTCCCCTCCCTCGGCCGCGCGCGGCCGCGTGAGGGCGCGCGCCATCTCGAAGGTGCCGATGAGCGAAAAGGCGTAGACGAGCAGGCCGAACAGGCGCACGTCTACCCAGCGCAGAAAGAAAAACCCGACGAGCACCGCGACGTAGACGGTGCCCGTGATGAGACGCTTTTTCATGCCTTGCCTCCCCGCACGTTGCCGTAGCGGCGGTCGCGCGAAGAAAAGTTTTCGATGGCCTTTTCCAGGTCCCTGCGGGAGAACTCGGGCCACATGCGGTCGCTGAAATACAGCTCGGAATAGGCCGCCTGGTACAAGAGGAAGTTGGACAGGCGCACCTCGCCGCCCGTGCGGATGATGAGGTCGGGATCGGGCAGGCCGCCCGTGGAGAGCAGGCTGTTGAAACTCGATTCGTCGACGAACCGCCCCGTGGCCACGGCCGCGTTGACCGCGCGCACGATCTCCTGCCGCGCGCCGTAGTTGATGCAGATGTTCAGGAGCCCCGCCGTGCAGTTTTTGGTGTCCTCGGTGATGTCGGCAATGCAGCGCTGCACGTCTTCGGGCAGCACGGAAACGTCGCCGAGGATGTTGACTTTGACGTCCATTTCCAGCAGTTTTCCGCGCTTTTTGCCGAAATAGTTGCGGAACAGGTCAAAGAGCTCGTCCAGCTCTTCCTGCGGGCGGGACAGGTTTTCGGTGGAGAGGGCGTAGACGGTGACGATGCGCACGCCCATTTCAAAGGCCGCGTTGCACAGCTTGATCATGTTCTGCACGCCCGCCTTGTGGCCGAAGGCGCGCGGGCGCAGGCGGCGGCGCGCCCAGCGGCCGTTGCCGTCCATGATGAACCCGATGTGCACGGGCAAGCGGATCTCTTTCATATATCAGACGGACATGATGTCCTTTTCCTTTTCCGCGGCGAGCTTTTCGATGGTCTCGACGCACTTGGAGACCGCCTTTTCCACGTCCTTTTCGCAGGCGGCGCACTCATCCTCGGAGATCTCTTTGCCGTTTTTGAGCTTTTTCAGCCCCTCCATGGCGTCGCGGCGGACGTTGCGCGCGGCCACCTTGGCCTCTTCGGAAACGGCCTTGATCTGCTTGGCGAGGTCGCGGCGGCGCTCCTCGGTCAGGTCGGGGAACACGAGGCGGATGACCTTGCCGTCGTTGGTGGGCGTGAGCCCGATGTTGGAGGCGAGGATGGCCTTTTCGATGTTCTTCAACAGGCTCTGATCCCACGGGCTGATGACCAGGCACTTGGCGTCGCTCACGGCGATGTTGCCCACCTGGTTGATGGGAGACATGGTGCCGTAGTAATCGACGAGCACTTTGTCCAGCACGTGCGGGTTGGCGCGGCCGGCGCGGATGGCGGAAAACTCCTCGCGCAGCACGCTCTCCGTCTTTTCCAGTTTTTCTTCCAGAACGAGCATCAGCTCTTCCACTTTTTCGTTGTCGATCATTTGCCTTCCCTCCCGTTGGGGTTGTTGGTGATGAGCGTGCCCGTCTTTTCGCCGCAGATGGCGCGCACGATGGCGTCCTTTTCGGAGAGGGCGAAAACGAGCACGGGGATGTCGTTATCCATGCACATGGTGATGGCGGTCGTGTCCATGGCTTTGAGGCCGCGGTTGATGACCTCCATATGGGTGATGGTGTCGATCTTTTGGGCGGCGGGGTCGGTCTTGGGGTCGCGGTCGTACACGCCGTCCACGTTTTTGGCCAGCAGCAGGATGTCCGCATTGGTCTCGGCGGCGCGCAGGGCGGCGCCCGTGTCCGTCGAGCAATACGGGTTGCCCGTGCCGCAGGCGAAGATGACGATGCGCCCCAGCTCGAAGTGGCGCAGCGCCTTGCGCAGGATGAACGGTTCGGCCACGGAGACCATGTTCAGCGCCGTCTGCACGCGGGTGGGCACGCCCTTTTGTTCGATGGCGTCCTGCATGGCCAAGGAGTTGATGACGGTGGCCAGCATGCCCATGTGGTCGGCCGTGGTGCGGTCCATGTTGGTGCCCTGCCGCCCCCGCCAGAAGTTGCCGCCGCCCAGCACGATGCCCACTTCCACGCCCATGTCGTGCACGCGGATGAGCTGGTCGACGACGCCTTCGATGATGGACTCGTTGAGCCCGAAGCCCGCTTCGCCCGCCAGGGCCTCGCCCGAAAGTTTCAAGATGATGCGCTTGTATACGGGTTTGCGCTGTTCCATGCCTTTTTCCCCCTGCGGTGTATTCGCCCTCGCGGGCGCAGCTTGCAAAAAAGGGCACACAAAGCGATGTGTTGTGTGCCCTCTGCCCTTAACCCTTCATCTTGGAAACTTGTTTTTCGACTTCTTCGGCCAGATCGTCCTTCTTCTTTTCGATGCCTTCGCCCATCTCGTAGCGCACGAAGCGGCGCACCGTGATCTTTTCGCCGATGGAGGCGATGGCCTCGTTGACCAGCTGCGTGACCGTTTTGGACGAATCCTTGACGAACGGCTGCTCCATGAGGCAGAAGTCTTCGTAATATTTTTTGATGCGGCCCTGCACCATCTTTTCGGCGATGGCTTCGGGCTTGCCCTCGTTCATGGCCTGGATCTTCAAGATCTCTTTCTCTTTGTCGAGCACGTCCTGCGGGACGTCCTCCTTGTTCAGGTAGATGGGCTTGGAGGCCGCGATCTGCAAGGCGATGTCGTGCACGAGCGCCTTGAACTGGTCTCCGCGGGCCACGAAGTCGGTCTCGCAGTTGACCTCGACGAGCACGCCGACCTTGCCGCCCATATGGATGTAGCTGTCGACGATGCCTTCGGCGGCGATGCGGCCCGCCTTCTTCGCGGCGGTGGCCATGCCCTTCTCGCGCAGGATCTCGATGGCTTTGTCCATGTCTCCGTTGGCTTCGGTGAGGGCCTTTTTGCAATCCATCATGCCCACGCCTGTCTTCTGGCGCAGGGCGTTCACGTCACTTGCGGTAATTGCCATGATCGTATCTTCCTTTTTCAGATTTTTCTAACTTCCGCTCACTCGGCGGCGGGGGCTTCCACTGCTTCGGCGGGCGCTTCGGCGGGGGCTTCCGCCTCGGCGGCGGGAGCGGCCTCTTCGGCGGGCGCTTCGGCTTCGGGCACTTCGGCCGTGAAGGCCTCGCCCTGGTTGGCCTCGATGACCGCGTTGGCGATCACGCCCGAGAGCAATTTCACGGCGCGGATGGCGTCGTCGTTGCCCGGGATCACGTGGTCGATGAGGTCGGGGTCACAGTTGGTGTCGGTAATGGCGACGATGGGGATGTGCAGCTTGCGCGCTTCCTGCACGGCGATGTCCTCGTTGTGCGGGTCGACGACGAACAGCGCGCCCGGCAGCGTCTTCATGTCCTTGATGCCGCCGAGGTTGGCTTCGAGCTTGGCCATTTCCTTTTTGAGGCCGAGCACTTCCTTTTTGGGCAGCAGGTCGAACTCGCCGTTCTCCTCCATCTTTTCGAGGCGGTTGAGGCGGTCGATGCGGGAGCGGATGGTCTTGAAGTTGGTCAGCGTGCCGCCCAGCCAGCGCGAATTGATGTAGAACTGGCCGCAGCGGGTGGCCTCTTCCTTGATGGCTTCCTGCGCCTGCTTTTTGGTGCCGACGAAGAGGATGCTCTTGCCGGCCTTGACCGTTTCGACGACGAAGTTGTACGCCTCTTCCACCAGGCCCACCGTCAGTTGCAGGTCGATGATGTGGATGTCGTTGCGGGCCGCGAAGATGTACTTTTTCATCTTCGGGTTCCATTTGCGCGTCTGGTGGCCGAAGTGCACGCCCGCTTCGAGCAGCTGCTTCATGGTGATGACTGCCATAGTAAAAATACCTCCGTTTGCTCCTCCCCCGCGCGCATGTGCCCGCATCGCCCGCCCGTTTGGGATTTTGGCGGGAACGGAACTGCGGTGTGCCCGGGGTGTGAATTTTACAGCTTTCCTATTTTAGCACAAGAAAGCGCTTTTTGCAATCGATTTTGCCTCGCTTGCATGAAAAAGCCGCGCCGCTTCGCCCGCCGCTTTGTTACGCGCGCGGGCGCGAAGAACGCAAAGGGCGTGCGGCGCTCGGGCAAGGCGTTAAAAGCACGCCGCGCGCGGCGGGCAGAGCGGGTGCAAGGCGCAAAAGAGCGCCTTACTTGTCCTCGTGCTTGTGGTCGTGGTGCTTGCAGCCGCAGCCGCAGCCTTCCTCGTAATCGGTGTCGAGCGAGGCGGCCTCGTCGGCGTCGTCGTCCTCTTCCATCACGCGGCAGAACTCTTCAAACACCTCGTCGAGCAGCTTTTCGTCCTCGACGGGCAAAAGCTCGTCCTCCTCGTCCTTTTCCACCACTTCGAGGATGGTCACTTCGGCCTCGTCTCCCTCGTCCTCTTCGTCCGCCGTCTGGAAAAAGGCGTACCATTTTTCCTTGTACTCGATGGTGCCGATGTGGTAGCAGCGGTGCGTTTTGCCCTCTTCGTCGACGAGCTCGACGAGGTTTTCGGCCTCGCCTTCTTCGCAGCCGCAGTCGCAGCCTTCGTGGAATTTCTTTTCTTCGCTCATGGGATCCTCCTTGCGATGTTTTCCGAGATAACTTTCGAGGATGTAGGCGGCCGCGACGCTGTCGACGGCGCCCTTGCGCCGCCGCCCGTCCGCGGAAAGGTCTCCCGCCGCGGCCAACGTGGTGTAGCGCTCGTCCTCCCAGACGACGGGCATGCCCGCCGCCTCCTCCAACAGCCGCACGAAGCGGCGCGTTTTGGCCGTCTGCAACGACTCGCTGCCGTCCGCGTTGAGGGGCAGCCCGCAGACGATGAGCCCCGCGCCCTTCTCGCGCGCGACGGCGGCCAGCGCGGCGGCGTCGGCCGCGGCGTCCTTGGTGCGGAAATAGGGTTCGCCGGGGAGGGCGTAGGTGTTGAACGGGTCGCTCGCGGCGACGCCCACACGCTTGTCCCCGACGTCGAAGGCGACGATACGCTTTTCCATTGGCCACCTCCGAGCAACAGTATACCATATTTGTCGGCCGCCGTCCACAATTTTGCAAAGAAAAGCGCGCCGCCCGCCAAACTTTCGCCGCGCGCACGCAAATGCGGCACCGTCCGCCCTTTTTTGCGCCGTGAACGCACCGCAGCGGCCGCGCGGGCACAAAAAGGCGCGCACGGGACGGGCAAAAACGCCGCATACGAAAACGCCTCGGCGCGAAGACGACGGCAAGGGGGCCCGCGCGAAGGCGGCAAAACGAGGGCCCGCGGCGCGAAAGCGCCGCGGGCCCCGTAGGAAAAAAGGTATAAGGATGAACGGTTTTTCCGCCCGCGCCTCCTTGCCGGGACGCGGCGCGCGGGCGTGCCCGCGGGCGGCCGCAGTTTCCCCCGCGCTCGCCGCCGCGGCGGGGCTTCGGGTGCGGCGGCGCCGCCCCCCTTGCACCTATACTATACCGCAAAATTGTCCGCTTTTTCGCAAAAAGTTGTCACGGTTTTGTAAAATTTTGCCGAAGGCCGAGAAAAATGCCCCGCGCGGCAGCTTTGCTGCCGCGCGGGACGGGTCCACGTTCCTGCGAACCTTATTGCTGCCCGTTCCCCTCCCGGGAGGGGCCTTGCTCCTCCTGCGAGGCGGCGGGCACGTTCATGCCCTCCTCCGAAGAAGGGCCTTCCTCCCCGCACTCGGCCTCGCCGACGGGCAGCAGCGGGTTGTTTTGCGGGGGTACGGGCGGGCAGGGCGGGGTCGCGGGCAAGGCCTTTTGCTTGCAGCGCACCGCCACGACGAACAGCACCAGGCCGATCAGAAACAGCACGGCCAGCGCGCCCACGCCGAGGTTTTCGCGGCCCGTGATATCGGCCACCAGCGCCACGAGGAAGGTGCCCATGAAGGACGCGCCCTTGCCGAAGATGTCGTACACGCCGAAGTATTCGCCCGTCTTTTCCTGCGGGATGATCTTGGCGAAGTAGGAGCGGGACATGGCCTGGATGGTGCCCTGGAAGAGCCCCACGCAGACGGCGAGGATCCAGAACTCGTACGTTTCGTTGAGGAAAATGGCGTACACCGTGATGAAAAAGTAGGCCACGATGCACACGAGGATGAGGTATTCGGGCTTGACCTTGCGCGAGAGCATGCCCAAGAGGATGGCCGCGGGGAAGGCCACGATCTGCGTCACCAGCAGCGCCAGAAGGAGCATGGCCGCGTTGAGGCCGAGGTCGGTGCCGTAGGCCACGGCCAGGTCGATGATGGTGTACACGCCGTCGATGAAGAAAAAGAAGGCGATGAGGAAAAAGAGGATGTGCTTTGTTTTCCCGATCTCGCGGAAGGTGGAGCCGAGGCTTTTGAGCCCCGCGCGCACGGGGTGGCTGCCCGGCTCGACGAAGCGCACCTGCCTGTAACTTTTCCACAGCGGGAAGGAACAGGCCACCCACCAGGCCGCCGTGAGCAGGAAGATGACGGCCATGGCGGGCAGGAGCGGGATGAGGCCGAGCATGGACGGTTCATAGAGCACATACACGAGCACGCAGAGCACGAACGGGATGCAGCTGCCGATGTACCCCCAGGCGTAGCCGCGGGAGGAGACCTCGTCCATGCGCTCGGGCGTGGTCACGTCGCAGAGCATGGAATCGTAGACGACGAGGCTGAGCGAATAGGCGGACTTGGCCAGCACGAAGAGGGCCAAAAACCAGACCCAGTGGCCGATGAAGCCGAGCACCGCGCAGCCGAGCGCGCCGACGAGCAGCGCCGCCGAAAAGATCTTGCGGCGCATGCCGCGCAGGTCGGACGCGGCGCCGAGCACGGGTCCGAGCAGGGCCACGACGGCCGTGGCGATGCTGGTGGCGTAGCCGAGGTATACGGTGGCCGAATTTTCCGCCTCGCCCGCGATGAGCGAAAAGAAGATGGGGATGAGGGTGGAAACGAGCAGCGTGAAGGCGGAATTGCCCACGTCGTAGAGCACCCATTTCTTTTCGAGCGGGGTCATCTTAAACTTCATAGTTTTGTTCCTCCTGCAAGGAGAGCACGGGGACGGAGCGCCAGCCGTGCGCGTGGCCGAAGGTCGCGCCGAAGGCGGCGGAGAGCTCCCCCGAACCTTCGAGGTAGGCGATGTACTCCTCCATGAGCGCGGCGGCGCGCGGCTTGGCCTTGTTCATGAGCTTTTCCAGCCGCAGGTTGCTGTCCGCACAGGCGGGGACGGGCCTTTTGGCCATCATCATGCCGTGCATTTCCTTGTAGTTTCCCGAAAGTTTGAGCACCGCGTTGACCAGCGCGCGCTTGGGCGCGTGCGGGGCGCGCAGCAAGTTGTTGTAAAAGACCATGGACCGCAGCGCCTTTTCGGCCTGTTTTTCACGGATGTGAAAGAACGGGGCGATCACGCGCGCGTTTTTTTCCGTGGGGCGAATGTGCCGGGTGAGGCGGGCCGAGAGGGGCTCCCGCCCCTCCTTTTGCAGGAGGTAGCGGTCGAACTCGCTCTCGATCTCGGTATGGGTGACGCCCGAGAGGCGGATCTTGTTTTCGATGTAGCTGTGGCAGGCCGCGTCGAGGGCGAAGTGGCACAAAAACCCGAACACATAGGCGCGGGCGGCGGGCACGTCCTCGCTGCCGCGCACGGCATCGCGCGCGGGGCCGAAAAAGTTGCGGGCGGGTTCGCCGTGCATGCCGAAGCCGATGCGGTTGACGGCGTTGTTGCCGAGCGGCTTGTAGTAAAAGAGCAGGTCGGGCCCGTGCAGGCCGATGTCGTACAGTTCGCGGCGGGCGGACGCGGCCTCGGCGACGGCGGCGGGGCAGCAGGCAAGCATCTCTTTTCCGAAAAGGTAGTGCGCGTAAGTGGAAGGCATACGGTATGGTCTCCTCGGCGGGGTCTCGTTGCCCTCTATTATACCATACCGCGGCCCCGCTTTCACCCGATTTCGGGCCCGAATTGCAATAAATTTGTAACAAATTCTGCCGTGAACGGGCCTTCGCGCCGAATGCGGGCAAAAATGCGCGCAAAAAAGCCCGCCGCCCGCTCTTTTGCAGAGCGGGCGGCGGGCGCCGTGCGGGCCGCATGCCTTGCCCGCCGCGGAAGGCGGGGCCTTCCGCGGCGGGCGGGGACGGGGTCATTTCCCCTTTTTCGCCGGTTCCGCGCCTTCGGGGGCGGGTTCCCCCTTGCCGAGCGCGGCGAGCTTTTCGTCGATGTAGGCGTCCAGCCTTTCCTTGAACTCCTCCTGCCCGCGGCGCACGAGGGTGCGCGTCTTGTTGCTGTTGGCCACCCACAGCGCCCCGAGGACGGAGCCTACGGCCAGGCCTGCGATGAATTTTTCCATGCGTGTTTCCTCCGTTGGGCGGACGGGCCGCCCGAACAAAAGTATGCCCCGCCCGCCCCGCCGTTATGCACGCCGCAGGCTGCGCTTGCGCGCGGGCGCCGCCTTGGCGGGCTCAGCCGCGGGCGGCGCGGCGCAGCAGCTCGTTCTCCTCGGTGAGGCGGCGCACGGCCTCGCGCAGGCGCTCGTTTTCCTGCCGCAGGGTGAGGGCGAGGCGGTCGTACAGGGCGTTGATCTCCTGTTCCAGCCGCTTGACGGGCGCGGGCTGCGGGCGGGAGACGGGCACCGCCAGCCCCAGGCGGCCCGCCGCCGCGGCGATGCGCTCGGGCTGTTTTTTTTGCAGGTTGCGGTACTTGTTCTGGTAGCGCAGCGCCTTTTTCTGGTCCCCGCCGCAGGCGACGGCGATGGCGCGGCGGACCGAACTGCCGCGGCTGCGTTCACGCAAAATGCGGGTGAGCATCTCCTCCGTTTCCTCCTCGGTGAAGGGGCGGATGCGCGCCGCGCGCAGGCGGTGGCCCGCCAGCAGGCGCTTGGCTTCCTCGTCCTCGCTGTGGAGGAGCTTGTAATAGTAATTGCGCACGCTGCCGCTCGCCCGCCCGTGCAGGCGGCCGTAGTACGCGAACAGCGACGTGAGCGTTTTGCCCTCCTTTTTCCCCGCCTCGATCGTCTCCAAAAGCTCGGCCGCTTCGCCCGCGGCGTAGCCGTTGATCTTGTCCATGAAACACCTCCTTGTTCTGCGCCCGAGTATTGACATATATATATCGTTTTATACATAGGCTAAAATGGCCGCGCGGGCGCCGTTTGCGGGCGCCGCGCAGGGCGTACCCCGCAAAGCGGGGCGCGCGGCCGGGGAGGCTTGCATGCGCATCCATTTTACAAGCGCGCGCCCGTGCGCGCTCAAACTGGGCGGCGCGCCCGCGGGCTACGTGGGCGAGGCCGAAAAGTTCATCGACTGCGGCAAGGAACGCATCCTGGCCGAATTCATCCCCGCGGACGGGAACTATTTGCCCCTCGCCTTCGTGCTCGGCGAGGAGTTTTTTGCCGCGCCGCCCGCCTGCTGCGACGTGTACCGCTACGGCTTCGGCGCCGACGTGCACGCGGCGCGCTTTGCCCCGCACGCCGCCGCCATCCGCCCGCGGGCGCAGCTGCGGGCGGGAGACTGCCTGGTCACGGTGTACGAAAACGGCGGCACCTTCGCCGCGCTGGAAGGGGGCGGGCGCTTTGCCCTGCATCCCCTGCCCGCGGCCGAGAGCTACGAGGCCGAAGAGGTGCGCGTGGCGGGAGAGCGCTTTTTCTGCATCCGCGCGCGGGCCGCCGCGGGGCAGACGCTGCACTTTTTCAACGAAAACTTTGAACCCGCCCTGCACGCGGACGCGGACGGTTTTTCGGCGGGGGACGGGTTGGAGACGGTGAAGGCGCACGCGGACATCGCGGGGCACACCGAGCGGCGGCGCTACCTGGCCGAGGGCGGAAAGCTGCTGCCCGCGGGCCGCACGGCAGAGCCGCGCGCGGGCTTCGACGCGGCGGCCCTGCCCGAAAAGCTGCTGCCCTTCGCCTTTTTCCAGGCGGTGGCGGCGGGCGCGGACCCCGCCCCCTACCTCGGCGAAGAGCTGCGCCCCAAGGCGGGGCTGCTGCAAAGCTACCTCGGCGATTTTTGCGCCGTAACGCTGCCCAAAGCCGTATTTTACCTCGTGCACGGCAACGTGAACGCCGCGGGGCTTTGCTACCGCCTCTCCGAAAACCTCTTCGACGTGCGCTTTTTTGCCGCCGACTGCGCGAAGGGGAAGGTCGTGAACATCCGCCCCGTCGGCTGACGGGAACGGGCGGCCCGTTCACGCCCGCCCGCGTCCGTTCATGTCTGCCCGCGTCCGCAAGAAACGGCGGGCCCGTTCACGCCCTTTTTTTTCGGCGCGGGCGTAAATCGTTGACGGGCGGGCGGCACATGCTGTATACTGTCGGAAAAAGGAGGGCTGCCATGCTCGGCGATATCTACCTGACCTACCTCGTTTCGGGGGCGATCATCCTCGTTTGCATCCTCATCTCGGCCTGGGCGAGCGCCCGCGTGCACCGCACCTACCGCAAATACAGCGCCATGCCCACCGCGGCAAATTGGACGGGCAGCGACGCCGCGCGCATGCTTTTGGAGCGCGGCGGCGCCGCGCACGTGCAGGTGGTGCGCGGGCGGGGGCGGCTGACGGACAACTTCGACCCCCGCACCATGAGCGTGACCCTTTCGGAGAGCACGTACGGCGCCACGTCTGTGGCGGCGGTAGCCGTGGCCGCGCACGAAGTGGGGCACGTGATGCAGCGCGAAGAGGGGTACGCCCTGTACCGCCTGCGCTCCTTCCTCGTGCCCGTGACCAACATCGGCACCATGCTCGCTTTGCCGCTGGTCGTCGTCGGCATCATCCTCGAATGGGTGCTGGCCACAACCGAGATCGGCAACGCCGTCGTATTTATCGGGGTGTGCCTGTACGGGCTTTCCACCCTGTTCACGCTGGTGACGCTGCCCGTCGAGCTGAACGCCTCGCGGCGGGCCAAGGCCATGCTGGCCGAAACGGGCGTGCTCACCACCCGCGAAGAACAGCGCGCCGCCGCCAAGGTGCTTTCGGCCGCGGCGATGACCTACTTCGCCTCCCTCCTGATC
Source organism: uncultured Clostridia bacterium (assembly GCA_944328445.1). Taxonomy (GTDB): domain Bacteria; phylum Bacillota; class Clostridia; order Christensenellales; family Borkfalkiaceae; genus Borkfalkia. The sequence goes on from CALVHO010000001.1 coordinate 46,898, forward strand.
TCCCTGCTCTACTTTTTGCGGTTTTTGCTGTACGTGCTCGCCTTTTCCCGCCGCGGCAAGGACTGAGCGCGGCAAAAGAGCACAAAAAACCCGCCTCCGCGGGCGGGCAAACGCCCCGCGCTTCGGCGCGGGGCGTTGTTGGTGCGGGCCCTTACGGCGGGCCCGCCGTTTTATCGTATCAGTATTTTTCGACGGTCACGCCCGTGATGATGAGCTTGGCCACGGGCACCGAGAAGCCTTCGTCCACTTCGTAGTAGCCGACGCTCGCCAGGTCGTCCGCAATGCGGACGACGGACTCGTCGGTGACGGTCTCGGTGAAGGTGAAGGAGTCGTCCTCCTCCTGCATGGCGGCCGTGTAGTCGGAAATGGCCGTCATGAGCTCGCTGAAACGGGTCTGCGAAGCGGCGTTCGCAAGTTCACCGAAGACGCAGAAGGCGCTCTCGGAGCCGCCCGCCGAGCCCGTGTAGAGGTAGAACATGCTCGTGACGCTGTTGTTGTAGTAGTTCACCTCGCGCACCGCGCTGCCGCCCGAGGAGCGGCCGAAGACCGTGCGCGAAGGCGCGTCTGCCTTGGTGATGTAGCTGTACGTGCCGATGGCGCCGATCTTGTTGGAAAGCCCCGTGCCGTTGGCGACGGAGAAGCCGTTGGCGCTCGTTTCGCCGTAGAGGCGGTTGAGGGGCTGCGTCATCTCCGCGTCCGCCCAGGTGGAGACGTTTTCGAGGGTGACCGCGCCGTCCGCGCCCGTCGTGGCCGCGGCGTAGTCGAGCGGTTTGAGCTCGGAAACATCGCTGCTTGCCAGGTCCTCGTAGGTGTAGCCGCCCGCCACCATGCGGTCGCTGCGGTAATCGTGCACGACGGTGCCGTCGTAGAAGCCGAGGTCGGCAAGTTCGAGGTAATGGGCCACCGTCTGCGGGTAGATGCGGCGGTAGAGCTTGTAATCGAGGACGTATTCGTCCTCCGTATCCTCGTCGTTGTCGTTGAAGGTCAGGGTGATGCGGATCTCGGGATAATCGCTCTCGCAGCCGACGAACAGCAGCGCGCAGCCGAGCAAAAGCGCGCAGCAAAGCAGCGCGCAAACCAGCGCCGAGGCCGTTTTTTGGAATGCTTTGGCCATGAATTCCTCCTTACTGGGGCCCGCGGGCCCTTACGGCGGCAGCCGCCGCCTGTACCGTTTTATTGTACCGATAATTTGCACAATCGTCAAGCACTTTTGCTTGCCGCGGGAAAAATCGCGCAAACTTCCCCGTTTTTTCACAAAGCCGCTCCCCGGCGGGGAGCGGCTTATCTGTTTTGCCTCGGCACGGTTTGCACCTGCGGGCCCCGTTTTTTTCGCTATGCGGCGCCCTGTTCCTGCCAGCGGGCGTAATAGGTGCGGCTGCCCGTTTCGCCGATCTCGATCGCGGCGACGGGCTCGCCCGTAAACGCTTCGTTTTCGTACCAGCCTACAAAGGTGTGCCCTTCCCAAACCATCTCTTCCGCGTCGGGCAAAACAAGGCCCGTAGTGACGTTGTATACGGCGTCCTCCACGGCGGGACCGCCGCCCGTTTCAAAATGCACGGTGTATTCGATAGGGTCGAGCTTGGCATACAGCGCGACATGATCGTGCGCGTAGGCCGGACTATTCCATCGCGCGGCCAGATCCTCCGCGCCTGTACAGAGGTCTTTATAGTCGCTGTCGTAATACCACCCGATCAGTTCGTACCCTTTCGGCGCGGCGGTAGGCAACGGTGCGAACGCACCGTTCTCGGCGGTATACGATCCAGTCGTGGAATACCAGCCGCCGTTGAGGGCGCGGACATAATAGTCGACTTCGCACACGGCCGTAACGGTAAAGGTCACGTCTCCGGACACGACGCTGCTGTCGCCCGAGGCAAAGATCCCGAAGCGGATCGGCTCGTAAAAGCGGCCGCACAGGCGGACGCGGCTGCCGCCGCCTTCCAGCATCTCGGCCGTGTTCAGGTCGTGGATATAAATCACAGCTTCCGGGTCCCGGCAAACGATCTCATAGGTATAATGCGGATCCAAGCGGAACTGCATGACGTGTGTTTCGTCATAATAAACGGTATTTTCGCCGAGCGATACGGGACAGCCGATATCGTACAGCGCATACAGTTCGATCGGCTCCTCGCTCTCAGACCAAAGTTCGATGCAGTACACTCTGTTGACGATCGCCTCGAACACGATGCAGTCGGCCACGCGCCGGAACCGGACTTCTTCGCGCCTCTGCAATTCCAACACGCTCGCCCCGATGCGCGGGTCGTTGACGGCAAACGAGACGGTGCCCGTTTCGTACGACGTGAAGATGAACCGCTGGCAGCCGCCCGGAAGAAGACGGATGAGTTTTTCCTCGCCCAAGACCAGAAAGTCGGCATCGCCGTAAGGCCGCGCGGCATTGCCCACATAGAGCACGGCCTCTTTCGTTCCGCCCTGCGCGGCATTGCCCGCGCTGCCGCCGAGGTAAGAAAACTGCCCTTCGCCCGCCATGACGACGTTCAGGCGCACGTTCAGATACAGGCGCGAGGCGTTGTCGTCTCCGCTCATGCGTACCGTGAAATCGGCATAGCCGTCCTTCCCCAGCAAATAAGGCATTCCATTCTCCGCCACAGGCTCGAAGGCGGTTGCCCGCAGTTTTGTCCGGTAGGCGGTGCTCCCGTCAAAACCGGGCAGTGCGCTCTCGCTGCCCGTAACGGCCGCTACCGACCGATCAAGGCCGTAACTGTTTTCGATCGCGGAAACAAAACTCGCCCCGCCGAGCACGGCGGCACGGTCAAAGTTCTGAAAGGACAGCAAGCCGACGCTCTGCTTCCCCGCAACGCTTGCGGCGGGCGCGGCCTTGCGGCCGTTCCAAAGGCCCGCGCCCTCGTAACGCACCGATGCATCCGTAAACGAGACACCGAAATCGAGGCTCTCGTTATAGCGCTCGCAGACGGGGCCTTCCGCATCCCCCGCCTCGCCGTAGTTGTAGGCGTTTTCGTTGAACAGGGCGGCAGCAAAGCCGACGTCGGCCAAATAAAACTCGCGCGCGGGCGCGTGTTCGCCGATGACCCAGAGATCCTTGCCGCCGCGCCGGCAATACTCGAACTGCTGCGCCGCCAGCGGCGCCACGCGCACGCTCTGCACCGTTCCTCCCTCGTCGATCATCCAGCGCAGGTCATACAGGTACAGCCACAGGCTGCCCACGGCGCCGTCACTGCGGGGGCGGGATGTCTCGTGCACGACGGCAAACCCGTACTCGCTGCCCGTGTACACATAAGCGCGCGGCGTGACGCCGTCCGCCCGCAAAAAAGAGGCCGGCACGGCATAGCAGATATCCGAGGCCGCATCGCCCGCGTTCAGCTGCACGATCTTCGCGGCAAGATCCTGCACGGTCGCGTCAAGATCCGTCACCGTTCCTTCGGGATCTTTCAAAAAGTCACTTGCGGTGAAGCGGGCGGCGGCGGCACGCTCCTCCTCCGTCAGTTCACGGCAGGCGGCGGGAACCTCCGCCGCCTTGCCGCAGCCCGCCAAAAGGAGCGCGGCCGCGGCGGATACCAGCGCCAGAGCAACAAACAGACAAATCGTTTTTCGCATGGTCTTGCCTCATTTATTTAGATGATATCCGTATGCGGACAAGCAGAACATACTTCCAGCTGCACGAAGAAAGGTTCCGCCGCTTTATACCCCGCCGCCGCCAGCGACGGGATCGACGCGACGTCCTGCGGGTACAGCGCAAACCGAAAACAGTAACTGCCCCGCTTGCCGCTCATCGGAAACCCCGCGGCGGAGAAAGTCTCGGCTTTCCCTTCTTCGTCGACAAAACACTGCGCGGCGGGCATACCGTGATCCACTCCGCTTTCACTGACCAGAGAATACTCCTTGCCGTCCGGCAAGCGCAGACGTGAAGTGAAGCGGAACAAGGCGAGCTGCGCCAAACCGCCGGACTTTACGTGTACCGTGTGGCGGTCGCCGTTTTTGAAAATTCCGATGCACCCGCTGAAAATTTCGCTCCCGTCCGGCAAAGCGTAGACGGCGAGCGCCGCCGCGGCCTGCCCGTCCTGCGTAACGGACGAGGAAGGCCCGACACAGGCAGCAAAACAACCGAAACACAACAACAGGGCCGCCAGCAAGGCTGCCGCCATCCTTTTCATGTTTTTCATGCATTATTCTCCTTCTGCCGCCCGTGCAGGCACTTTTCCGCCCCGATTATACCACACATACCCCGCCCCTGCAAGCCGTTTTACAATTTTTTCGGTCAACATCGAACAGCGCCGGGAAGGTCCCGCGCTCCGGCCGCTGTGCGCCGGACGCCAAAGCGATGCCAAAGACAGGCGCCGATTTTTTCCGCATGAAAAAAGCCGCCTCCCCCGGAAAACGGGGAAGGCGGCACGGTTTTGGTTTTGTTCCGCACATGCGCGGACGCGGGGCGCGTCCGCGGGGGCGGATGCGTTACACCAGCTCGATGATGGCCGTTTCGGCCGCGTCGCCGCGGCGGGTGCCGAGCGGGATGATGCGGGTGTAACCGCCCGCGCAGTTCTTCTCGTCGTTGCGCTGCGCGTACTTGGGCGCGATCTCATTGAAGAGCTTTTCGATGAGGGGGTGCGCCACGTCCTTGGTGCGCTCCTTGTAGGCCGACTTGCTCTCGTTGAAGGCCTTGATCTCTTGCAGGTCGTAGAGCTTGGCCATGATGCGGCGGCGCGCGGCGAGCTTTTTGGGGCCGTCCTTGACGACGGTGACGGTGACTTCCTTTTCCTTCTTGCCCGCCTTTTCGGTGACGGTTTTGGTGCTTTCGATGGTGTCGTCATAGGTGTTGACGGCAGCCGTGATGATCTTTTCGACGTACGAACGCAGCTCTTTGGCGCGGGCCTTGGTCGTTTCGATCCTGCCGTACCAAAGCAGCGTGGAAGCCTGGTTGCGCAGGATGGCGATGCGCTGTTCGCTGGTTCTGCCCAATTTTCCCGGCATGGTTTTAATCCTCCTTCTTTTCTAATGAAAGCCCGTAAGATTCGAGTTTGAGAATGACCTCGTCCAACGACTTTCTGCCGAGGTTGCGGACTTTGAGCATTTCTTCCTCGGTCTTTTTGGTCAGATCTTCAATGGTGTGGATGTTCGCGCGTTTGAGGCAGTTGTAGGAGCGGACGGAGAGGTCCATGTCCTCGATGGCCATGGCGAGCACCTGCTGCTTGTCGTCCTCGTTTTTGACGAGGATGTCCATCCCCTTGATGGAGTCGCTCAGGTTCACGAACAGGCCGATGTGGTCCTGCATGATCTTCGCGGCCAAAGAGACGATCTCCTTGGCGGAGAAGGCGCCGTTCGTCCACACTTCCATGATCAGCTTGTCATAGTCGATGCTCTGGCCCACGCGCGTGCTTTCCACGTTGTAGTTGACCTTTTTGACGGGCGTGAAGATGGAATCGACGGGGATGTAGCCGATGGGGTGGTTTTTGTTGGAACCCGCGCCCCTGTACCCCCTGCCGCGGCCGACGGTGACTTCCATATCGATCTTGGCGCCCTCGTCGACGGTGCAGATGTACTGGTCCTTGTTGATGATCTCCACTTCCGCGTCCTGTTCCAGGTCCGCGCCCGTGATGGTGACGGGGCCTTCCTTGCAGATGTGCAGCGTTTTGACGTAGTCCTTGTCGGTAGACGTGGTCTGGATGGCGAGCGTCTTCAAGTTGAGGATGATCTCGGGCACGTCTTCCTTGACGCCCGGGATGGCCGAAAATTCATGCTTGACCAAACCGTCCGGGTAAAAGCGGACGCCCTGCACAGCCGCGCCGGGGAGCGCGGAGAGAAGGATGCGGCGCAAGCAGTTGCCTATCGTGAGACCGAAGCCCTTTTCGAGCGGTTCGACAACGATCTTGGCGTAGCTTTTCGCCTCGTTCTCTTCCACGTCGATCTTAGGCATATCCATTTCGATCATGGGTGGTTAACCTCCTTGTGGCAAAGCCGTGACGGCTTACTTGGAGTACAGCTCGACGATCATGTGTTCGGCGATCTGACTGTCGATGTCTTCCCTCTTCGGGAGCGCGAGCACCTTGCCTTCGAGCTTTTCGGGGTCGAATTCCAGCCACTGCGGCATGTTGCCCACCTTCATGGCCTTGATCTGCTCGAAGTATTTGTCCTTTTTGCGGGTCTCTTTGACGGCGATGACGTCGCCCGCCTTGACGATGTAGGAAGGGATGTTGACCGTGCGCCCGTTCACCGAGAAGTGCGCATGGTTGACCAGCTGACGCGCCTGCGCGCGCGAGCCGCCGAGGCCCATGCGGTAGATGACGTTGTCGAGGCGGCGCTCCAACAGCGAGAGCATGTTCTCGCCCGTGATGCCCTTCATGCGGTCGGCCATCTCGTAGTAGCGGCGGAACTGGCCCTCCTGCACGCCGTAGATGCGCTTGGTCTTCTGCTTTTCACGCAGCTGCAAGCCGTATTCGGAGACCTTTTTGCGGCCGGCGCCGTGCGCGCCGGGGGGCGTGGGGCGCTTTTCAAACGCGCATTTGGAAGAATAGCACCTGTCGCCCTTCAAAAAGAGTTTTGCACCCTCCCTGCGGCAGAGGCGGCATTTGGAATCTCTGTAAGTTGCCATGTTCTTTTCTCCTTAACTCCTTAAACTCTGCGGCGCTTCGGGGGGCGGCACCCGTTGTGCGGGATGGGCGAAACGTCGGTGATCATCGTGATCTCCAAGTCGGCCGCGGCGAGCGCGCGGATGGCGGACTCCCTGCCCGCGCCCGGACCTTTGACGTACACCTCCACCGAACGCAGGCCGTGTTCTTTGGCGGCGCGCGCGGCGGTATCGGCGGCCATCTGCGCCGCGAACGGCGTGCCCTTGCGCGAACCCTTGAAGTTGAGGCTGCCCGCGCTGGACCAGGAGATGGTGTTGCCGTTCATGTCGGTGATGGTGACCAGCGTGTTGTTGAACGAGGACTGGATGTGCGCCTGGCCTTTGTCTACTTTTTTCAGCTCTTTGCGGCGGCGCGTCTGCGCGGCCTTTTTGGTTGCTGCCATTGTGTATTACCCTCCTCGCCTTATTTCTTCTTCTTCGCGACGGTGCGGCGAGGGCCTTTCCTCGTGCGCGCGTTGCGCTTGGAGCTCTGCCCGCGGACAGGCAAGCCCTTCCTGTGGCGGATGCCGCGGTAGCAGCCGATCTCCATCAGACGCTTGATGTTGAGGTTGACCTCACCGCGAAGTTCGCCTTCCACATGGTAGTTGTGGTCGATGTATTCTCTCAATTTGGAAACGTCGTTCTCGTCCAGGTCCTTGACGCGCGTGTCCGGGTCGATGCCCGTCGCCGCGAGGATCTTTTTGGACGTGGTCAGGCCGATCCCGTAGATGTAGGTCAGGCCGATCTCTACACGCTTTTCTCTGGGCAGGTCGACGCCCGCAATACGTGCCATGTTCCTTATGTCCTCCGTTCAGATTTGTTATGGTTGGGTTTTGGATCTATACAGACGTTCGCGCCCGCCCGCCGCGGTGTGTGGAATGTTGCGGCGGCGCGCACGCGCGGTTGTTTTCACGTTCAGCCCTGGCGCTGCTTGTGGCTCTTGTTCTTGGAGCAGATGACCATGACTTTGCCGTTGCGCTTGATGACTTTGCACTTGTCGCACATGGGCTTGACAGAAGGTCTGACTTTCATTTTCGTTTCCTCCGATTGATGATTTGCAGTGGCGCAAAAACGGTCAGTTTTTGCTGCGCCAGGTGATGCGGCCCTTGGTGAGATCGTACGGGCTCATTTCCAGCTTGACGGTATCGCCGGGGATGATGCGGATGTAGTTCATGCGCAGCTTGCCCGAAATATACGCCGTGATGGTGTGGCCGTTGGAAAGCTGCACGCGGAACGTGGCGTTGGGCAACGCTTCGATGACTTTGCCTTCCGTTTCGATGACATCGTCTTTGGACACAGATGCTTCCTCCGATAAACTTTTTCGGCCGCGGCGCTCAGCCGCTCTCCGCTTGCAGCGCTTTGAGGGCCGCGCGGATGGCACTGTCTTGCTCTTTTCCTTCGCCCAGCCGCGCCGCGATCTCGGGATGAAACTGCGGCAGCAGGCGGACGTGCCTGCGGTTTTTGCGCTTGGGGGCGGCGGCGGGGTGCGCCTTTCCGTCCGTGAGCAGAAGGCGCTCGCCTTCGATGCCCGCGATCAGGTAACAGCGGCCCTTGTCGCGCCCTGCCAGGCTGACGGCGGTGCCGCCGACGACGGGCTCTGACACTTTCATGTTCTTCACCGTGGCCGCGCCCCGTTACAGGGTGAGGATCTCGACGCCGTCCTCGCGGACGACGAGGGTGTTTTCGTAATGGGCGGCGGGCTTTTTATCGAGCGTGACGGCCGTCCAGCCGTCGTCGAGCACGCGCAGCGCGCGCGCTCCCGCCACGATCATCGGTTCGACGCACAGCACCGTGCCCGCTTTGAGCCGCACGCCCGTGCCGCGCTTGCCGAAGTTGGGCACGGACGGGTCTTCATGCATCTCCCGCCCGATGCCGTGGCCGACAAATTCGCGCACCACCGAAAAGCCGTTTTCCTCGGCGTGCTTTTGCACGGCGGCGCCGATGTCGTACAGCGGCGTGCCCGCGCGCAGGCCTTCGATGCCTTTCCAGAAGCACTCTTCGGTGACGCGGATGAGCTTTTGCTTTTCGGCGTCGATCTGCCCCACCGCAAAGGTGCGGGCGCCGTCGCCGTGGAAGCCGTTTTTATAGGCGCACAGGTCGATGCTGACGATATCCCCTTCGCGCAGGACGCGCCCGCCGGGGATGCCGTGCACGATCTCCTCGTTGACGGAGGCGCAGATGCTCGCGGGGTACCCGCTGTACCCCAGGCAGGAAGGGACGGCGCCGCGCGAACGGATGTACTCCTCCGCGCAGGCGTCCAGCTCGGCCGTGGTGACGCCGGGGCGGACCCTGGCGCCGACAAAGGCGAGCGTATCGCGCACGATGGCGCACGGCTCGCGCAAAAGGCCGATCTCTTCCTCGCTCTTGACGTAGATCATGCCCGCCTCTTATTTGTCGAGGGCGGCGCAGATCCTGGCGAACACTTCGTCGATGGTGCCGACGCCGTCGATGTCGAGGAGGATGCCCTTCTTCGCGTAATGGTCGATGAGGGGCGCCGTCTGCTCGGTGTACACTTTGAGGCGGTTGCCCACCGTCTCCTCGTTGTCGTCCTTGCGCTGGTACAGCTCGCCGCCGCACTTTTCGCAGGTCGTTTTGCCGCCGAGGAAATCGACGTGGTAGCTCTCGCCGCAGCTTTTGCAGACGCGGCGGCCGCACAGGCGGCCCATCAGCAGCGAGAGGTCGACGCCGATGTTGATGACCGCGTCCACCTTGGAGAAGGTATCCAGCTGCTGCGCCTGGAAGAGGTTGCGGGGAAAGCCGTCGAGCAGGTAGCCCTTTTTGCAGTCCTCCGCTTCCAGGCGGCCTTCCACGATCTTGCAGGTCACTTCGTCGGGAACGAGCTTGCCCTGGTCGGTGTACGACTTGGCGAGCAGCCCGATCTCGGTGCCGCGCTTGATGTTGTCGCGGAAGATGTCTCCCGTGGAGATGTGCGGCAAGCCGTATTTTTCGGAAATGCGCGTCGCCTGCGTGCCTTTGCCCGCACCCGGCGCACCGAGGAGAATGATGTTCATGCGTGCACTCCTTGTTTTGTTTGGTCCGCCTTCCGCTTATTTGAGGAAGCCTTTGTAATTCTTCATCATCAGCTGCGACTGCAACTGCTTGTCGAATTCAAGGGCGACGGATACGACGATGAGGATACCCGTGGTGGAGAAGACGCTCAGAAGGTCGGAATTGCCGACGATGCTGAACACCAGCGAGGGGACGAAGGCCACCAGCGAGAGGAAGATCGCGCCGAACAGCGTGATGCGGTTGGAGATCTTTTTGAGGTAGTCTGCCGTGGGGCGGCCGGGGCGGATGCCCGGGATGAAGCCGCCGTTTTGCTGGATGCTCTTGGAGACGTCTTCGGGGTTGAACTGGATCTGCGCGTAGAAGAACGAGAAGGCGAAGATCAGCAGGCAAAGCACGAGGATGTACAGCCAGCCGAGGTTGCCCTGCCCGCCGCTGAACCACTCGGTGTAGTTCGCGTACGCGGTGCTGTCGGCAAAGAACAGGCCCATGATGAGGTCGGGCAGGCTGATGATCGCAAACGCGAAGATCAGGGGCATGACGCCGCTGCCGGAGATCTTGATGGGGATGACGGTGGCCTGGCCGCCGTACATCTTGCGCCCTTTGACCTGCTTGGCGTACTGCACGGGGATGCGGCGCTCGGCCAGATCGACCGTGACGATGAGCGTGAAGAGAATGACCGACAACACGCAGAAGATGATGACTTGCAGGATGGGCGTGAAATCGAACTCGGTGCCGAACGCGCTCATGAAGGTGGAGACGAGCGTCTGCCCGGCCGTGGAGATGATGCCCACGAAGATGATCAGCGAAATGCCGTTGCCCACGCCGTACTCGGTGATGCGCTCGCCCAGCCACATGGTGAGCAGCGCGCCCGCCGAATAGACGATGACCATGAAGATGTAGGCCAGCCACGTCTGATCCCAGAAGAACGAGGTGTTGATGGCCTCGTTGCCGAAGGTCAGGATGACGCCGATGGCCTGCACGACGGCCAGAAGGAGGGTCATGAAGCGGGTGATCTGCGAGATCTTCTTTTTGCCCTCTTCCCCCTGTTTGGACAGCCGTTCGAGCGCGGGGATGCCCACGCAGAGCAGCTGCATGATGATGGATGCGTTGATGTACGGACCGATGCCCAAAGCAAAGAGGGTGCCCTGCGCCAGCGCGCCGCCCGTGACGGCGCTCATCAGCGAGAGGAAGTTGTTGCCCGTGACCACCGACGAGAATTCGTCGCTGTTCAGCCCCGGAACGGGGATGTAGCAGCAGAGGCGGTACACCAGCAGCAACAGCAGCGTGATGAAGATCTTTTTGCGGATCTCTTTGACCTTGAAGGCGTTTTTGATCGTTTCAAACATTCTTGGTCTCCCAATGGTACTGCCGCGCCGCGGTGGCGGCAAAGGCGGGGCTTACAGCGTTTCGGCGGTGCCGCCGGCCTTTTCGATCGCCTCTTTGGCCGCCGCGGAGAACTTCGCTGCCTTGACGGTGATGGCGGCCGTGAGCTCGCCGTTGCCGAGCACTTTCAGCCCGCAGTTGTCTTTGACCTGCTTGGCCAGCTTGTTGTCCATCACGTAGTCGTAATCGACGACGGTGCCGGCCGCGACGCCCGCCAGGTTGGAGAGGTTGACGATGACGTACGCCTTTTTGAATTTGTTGTTGAAGCCGCGCTTGGGCAGGCGCCTGTGCAGAGGGGTCTGGCCGCCTTCGAAGCCGGGGCGTACGCCGCCGCCCGAACGCGCCCACTGGCCCTTGTGGCCCTTGCCGCTCGTTTTGCCGAGGCCCGAACCGATCCCCCTGCCCAACCGTTTGGCGGGGGTGTTGGAACCGATCGCGGGCTGGATCGTATCAATTCTCATAGCCTTGCTCCTTACAGCTCCTCGACCTTGACCAGGTGAGAAACCTTTTTGATCTGCCCCATGATCGCGGGGGTATCTTCATGCACGCGGAAGGAGCGGATCTTTTTCAAGCCGAGGGCCGCCACCGTGTCCTTTTGCGTCTGCGTGCAGCCGATGGTGCTCCGCACCAGCGTTACTTTGATCTGCGCCATAATTCGAGCCCTCCTCAGCCGATGATCTCTTCCACGGCCTTGCCGCGCGCGAGCGCGACCTGCTCGGCCGTTTTCAGCGACGCGAGGCCTTCCACCGCCGCCTTCACGCAGTTGACGGGGTTGCTCGTGCCGTGCGATTTGGTGCGGATGTCCTTGATGCCGGCCGCTTCCATGACCGCGCGGACGGGGCCGCCCGCGATGACGCCGGTACCTTGGGGAGCGGGCATCATGTACACGTAGCCCCTGCCGAAACGGCCGTAAGCCTCGTGCGGGATGGTGGATCCGACCATGGGCACGGCGATCATGTTGCGCTTGGCCTGCGAAGTCGCCTTTTCGATCGCTTCGGGCACTTCGTTCGCCTTGCCGGAGCCGACGCCGACCTTGCCTTTCCCGTCACCGACGACCACGAGCGCGGCAAAGCGCATGTTGCGCCCGCCCTTGACGACCTTCGTGACGCGGTTGACCTGGATCAGCTTTTTGATCATGCCGTCGTTTTCTTCCTGCCTCCTCTGAGGCCTTCTGTCTTCTCTTGCCATTCCTGTTCTCCTGCTCAGAATTTAAGCCCGGCTTCGCGCGCGCCGTCGGCAACGCCCTTGACGCGGCCCGTGTAGATGTAGCCGCCCCTGTCGAACACGACCGTTTCGATGCCCGCGGCGAGTGCCTTTTTGGCGGCTTCCGCGCCGACGACTTTGGCCGCTTCCGTCTTGGTCAGGCCGGCGATCTTTTCCTTGACCGCCTTTTCCATCGTGGAGGCGGAAACGAGGGTCACCCCTTTCACGTCGTCGATCACCTGCACGTAGATGTGGTTGAGGCTCCTGTACACGTTGAAGCGGGGGCGCTCGGCCGTTCCCGAGACCTTTTTGCGCACGCGCGCATGGCGCGCGAGCCTGTCAACGTTTTTATCTGCTTTCGAAATCATGATTTCACGCTCCTTTACTTGCCGGCCGTTTTGCCTTCCTTGCGCTCGATCACTTCATCCTTATAGCGGATACCGTAGCCGTGGTAGGGCTCGGGCTCGCGGATGGAGCGGATGTTGGCGGCGATCTGGCCGACCTTCACCTTGTCGATGCCGGAGACGGTGATCTCGGTCTGCGTGGGGCAATCGAGCTTGATGCCGTCCACTTCGGCAAACTCGATGGGATGGGAGTAGCCGACGTTGAGCACGATCTTGTTACCCTGCTTGGCGACTTTGTAACCGACGCCGTTGATGACCAGGCCCTTGGTGTAGCCCTGCGTGACGCCCGTGACCATGTTGTGCAGCAGCGCCCTGTACAGGCCGTGTTTGGCTTTGAGTTCTTTGGAATCGTTGGCGCGCGTGAGGTGTGCCTTGTCCCCTTCCACGGAGACGGCGATGCGCATATCGATGTCCTGTTCCAGCGTGCCCTTGGGGCCCTTGACGACCATTTTGCCGTCCTTCACGTCGACCGTGACGCCCGCGGGCAGCGCGACAGGCATTTTACCTATTCTGGACATTTGCTTGCCTCCTTACCAGATGAAGCAAAGCACTTCGCCGCCGACGTTGGCGGCCTTGGCCTGCTTATCCGTCATGATGCCTTTGGAGGTGGAGACGATGGCCGTCCCCAGCCCGCCCAGCACTTTGGGCATGTTGGCCGCGCCCGAATAGGTGCGCAGGCCGGGTTTGGAGACCCTTTTCAGCCCGTTGATGACGGGTTTGTTGCCTTCGGTGTATTTCAGGCCGATCACGAGCTTGCCCGCGGGGCCTTCCTCCACCAGTTTCACGCCCGAAACGTAGCCCTCTTTGACGAGGATGTCGGCGATGGCGCTCTTCATCTTCGAGGCGGGCACTTCCACCGTTTCGTGTTTGGCGGTGAGCGCATTGCGGATTCTTGTGAGCATATCTGCGATGGGATCTGTCATGATGCGCCTCCTTTTACCAGCTCGCCTTCTTCACGCCGGGGATCTGCCCCTTGTACGCGAGGTTGCGGAAGCAGATACGGCAGATGCCGTATTTGCGCAGCACCGCATGCGGCCTGCCGCAGATGCTGCACCGCGTGTACGCGCGCGTCGAATACTTCGGCGTCCGCTGCTGCTTGTTGATCATAGATTTTTTAGCCATACGTCCTCTCCTTATTTCTTGAAGGGCATGCCCAGCGCCGCGAGGAGTTCCCTCGCCTCTTCGTCCGTCTTCGCCGTGGTGACGAAGCAGATGTCGTACCCGCGGATCTTTTCGATCTGGTCGTAGGAGATCTCGGGGAAGATGAGCTGCTCTTTCACGCCCATCGCGTAGTTGCCGCGGCCGTCAAAGGAATTGGCGGAAACGCCGCGGAAGTCGCGCATGCGCGGGAGGGCGATGGATACGAACTTGTCGTAAAAATCATACATGCGGTCCTGGCGGAGCGTCACTTTCAGGCCGACGTTCATGCCCTCGCGCACTTTGAAGTTGGCGACGGATTTTTTGGCCTTGGTGATGACGGGCTTCTGCCCGGAGATCGCTTTGAGTTCGTCGTGCGCGATCTGCACGCTTTTGGCGTTGTCTTTGATGTCGCCCAGGCCCGCGTTGATGACGATCTTCACCAGCTTGGGGACCTGGTTGACGTTTTTATAGCCGAACTTTTTGACGAGGTAAGGGACGACTTCGGTCTCGTACTGTTCCTTGACCCGGTTTTTATACGCTTTTTCTGCCATTTGCTGTTACCTCGCCTCAGTCCTTCTTCTCTTCGGCGGCTTCCGTTTTGGCGGTACGCTTGCGCGTCCTCTTTTTGGGAGCCTCTTCCGCCTTGGCGGCGGCTTTCGCCTGTTTCTTGTACGCCTTGTCGAGCACGGCGCCGCACTTGCAAACGCGCACCTTTTTCTGCTTGCCGTCCTCTTCGATGAAGGCATGCTTCACGCGCGTGGCCTTGCCGCACTTGTCGCACACGACCATGACGTTGGAGGCGTCGATGGCGCCTTCACGTTCGACGATCTGCGAAACGGCGTTGGCCTTGCGCGCCTTCTGGTGGCGCTTTTGCATGTTGACGCCCTGCACGGTGACGCGGCCTGCCTTGGGGGACGTGGAAACGACTTTGCCCGTTTTGCCTTTGTCCTTGCCCGCGATCACGAGCACGGTATCGTTCAGTTTTACGTTCATTTCCTGCCTCCTTACAGCACTTCGGGCGCGAGGGAAATGATACGCATGTAATCTTTTTCCCTCAGCTCGCGCGCGATGGGCCCGAAAATACGGGTGCCGCGCGGCTGCTTCTGGTTATCGATGATGACGGCCGCGTTGTCGTCGAAACGGATGTACGTACCGTCGGCGCGGCGGATGCCCTTGCTGGTGCGGACGATGACGGCCTTGACGACCTCTCCCTTTTTGACGGCGCCGCCGGGCGTAGCCGTCTTGACGCTGGCGATCACGACGTCGCCGATGTTGCCGCACTTTCGGAACGAGCCGCCCAGAACCCGGATGCACATAAGCTCTTTCGCGCCCGAATTATCGGCCGCTTTCAGCCTTGTCTGCGGTTGTATCATATGGCACTCTCCTTAAACTCTTACTTCGCCTTTTCGACGATCTCGGCGACGCGCCAGTTCTTTTCCTTGCTGAGCTTGCGCGTTTCCACGATGCGCACCTTGTCGCCGACGACGCAGTCGTTGGCCTCGTCGTGGGCCTTGACCTTTTTGGTGCGGGTGATGGTCTTTTTGTAGAGCGGATGCTTGCTCTTGTCGACGATGGCCACGACCACCGTTTTATCCATCTTGTCGGACACGACGGTGCCGACCCTTTCCTTCCTGAGATTTCTTTCCATGTCGATGCTCCTCGGTTACGCCTTTGCCTTCAATTCGCGCTCGCGGATGACGGTGTTGACGCGCGCGATGTCCTTTTTGCAGGCCGCGATCGTCATCGGGTTTTCCAGCTGGCCCGAAGCGTGGCGGAAGCGGAGGTTGAACAGTTCGGTTTTCAGCTCGCCCAGTTTGGCGTTGAGCTCGGCGTCCGTCATGCCGTGCAGATCTTTGCCTTTCATTCGCCTTCACCGCCTTCTGTAATTTTTTCGCAGCCGCCCTCGCCCGTGACGGGGTTGGGCTGCCCTTTGACCATGAACTTGGTCTTGATGGGGAGCTTGTGGCCGGCAAGGCGCATGGCCTCGCGGGCTACGTCTTCGGGCACGCCCGCCATCTCGAACAGGACCCTGCCGGGAAGGACGTCCGCCACCCAGTATTCGACGGCGCCTTTGCCCGAACCCATACGGGACTCGGCGGGGTGCCGCGTGATCGGCTTGTGCGGGAAGATGTCGATCCAGACCTGGCCGCCGCGCTTGATAAAGCGCGTCATGGCGATACGCGCGGCCTCGATCTGGCGGGAGGTGATGCGCGCGGCGCCCGCCGCCACCAGCCCGAATTCGCCGTAGGCGACCTTGTCGCCGCGGTGCGCCTTGCCGCGGAGCATGCCGCGGTGCTGCTTTCTTCTCTTGACTCTCTTAGGAATTAACATTGCCTTTTTCCTCCTTCGGGCGCTTTTGGAGGATCTCGCCTTTGTAGATCCACACTTTCACGCCGATCATGCCGAAGGTGGTGTGCGCCTCGGCAAAGCCGTAATCGATGTCGGCACGGAGCGTTTGCAGGGGGATGGAACCCTCGTGGTACTGTTCGCAGCGGGCGATCTCGGCGCCGTCGAGGCGGCCGGAGACCATCATCTTGACGCCCTTGGCGCCCGAACGCATCGTGCGGCCGATCGCCTGCTTCATGGCGCGGCGGAAGCTCATGCGCTTTTCCAGCTGCTGCGCGACGCTCTCGGCCACCAGCTGCGCGTCGGAATCGGGCTTGCGCACTTCGGTGACGTTGATGACCACCGTTTTGCCGTGCGTGAGCTTGGCGAGGTCCTTTTTGATGACCTCGATCTCGGCGCCCGCCTTGCCGATGAGCACGCCGGGCTTGCCCGTGTACACCGTCACCACGACCCTGTTGGCCGCGCGCTCGATGGCCACGCGGCTGACCGCCGCGGCATAGTATTTGTCTTTGATGAATTTGCGGATGTCGTAATCTTCTTTGAGGTTTTTGCCGAAATCCTTCTTGTCGGCATACCACTGGGTATCCCAGCCCTTGATCACGCCCACTCTCAGACCGTGCGGATTAACTTTCTGTCCCATTGCGTTTACTCCTTACTTGCTCTGCACATCGAGGATGACCGTGATGTGGCTGGTTCTTTTGAGGATGGAATGGGCCCTGCCCTTGGAGACGGGGTTCATGCGTTTGAGCGTGGGGCCCTGGTCGGCGAAGGCTTCGGCGACGACGAGGTCGCCGCGGTCCATGCCGAAGTTGTGTTCCGCGTTCGCAGCCGCCGAGAGCAGCACTTTGCGCACGGGCTCGGCCGAAACGATGTCGGCATAGGCGAGGATGGCCGAAGCCTCGTTCACGCTCTTGCCGCGGATGAGGGCCAGCGCCCTGCGCACTTTGTAAGGAGACATGCGGATGTGCCGCGCCGTCGCGTAAGGACGCCTGTCCTTGTTTTCCGCGATCTTTTTCGCTTTTTCGCGCGTATTCTTAGCCATTTGACCTTGCGTCCTCCTTTACTTCTTGCCCGTGGTCTTGCCGCCCGCATGGCCCTTGAAGGTGCGGGTGGGCGCAAATTCGCCCAGCTTGCAGCCGACCATGTCCTCGGTGATGTAGACGGGAACGTGCTTTCTGCCGTCGTGCACGGCAATCGTGTGGCCGACCATCTGCGGGAAGATCGTGGAAGCACGAGACCAAGTCTTCAAAACTTTTTTGTCGTTTGCCGCGTTGAGGTCCTCGACCCTTTTGAGGAGCCGCGCCTCGACGTAAGGCCCTTTCTTTACGCTTCTGCTCATTTGCCTGTCCTCCCTCAGTTGATGCGTTTGAGAATGAACTTGCTCGTCACATTCTTCTTCTTTCTCGTCTTATAGCCGAGAGCGGGTTTGCCCCAAGGCGTCATCGGGCCGGCATGGCCGACGGGGCTCTTGCCCTCGCCGCCGCCGTGCGGGTGGTCGTTCGGGTTCATGACCGAGCCGCGCACCGTGGGACGGGTGCCCAGGTGACGGGTCTTGCCCGCTTTGCCGATGCGGATGATCTCGTGCTCGACGTTGCCCACCTGGCCGATGGTGGCGCGGCAGGCCACGGGGACGAGGCGCATCTCGCCGCTGGGCATTTTCAGCGTCGCGAAGGCGCCTTCCTTGGCCATGAGCTGGGCAGCGATGCCCGCCGCGCGGGCGATCTGGCCGCCGCGGCCGGGTTTGAGCTCGATGTTGTGCACCATCGTGCCGACGGGGATGTTTTCAAAGGGCAGGCAGTTGCCGGCCTTGATGTCGGCCTGCGGGCCGCTCATCACCGCGTCGCCCACGTTGAGGCCGACGGGCGCGAGGATGTAGCGCTTTTCGCCGTCCGCGTACTGCAACAGCGCGATGTTGGCGCTGCGGTTGGGGTCGTACTGGATGCTCTTGACCGTGGCGGGGATGCCGTCCTTATTGCGCTTGAAGTCGATGATGCGGTACTTCCTGCGGTTGCCGCCGCCGATGTGGCGGACGGTGATGCGGCCCATGTTGTTGCGGCCGCCGCTCTTGCGCATGTCCTCGACGAGGCTCTTTTCCGGCTTGGTCTCGGTGATCTCGTCGTAGGCGTGGACCGTCATCAGGCGGCGCGCGGCAGAGGTCGGTTTATATCTCTTGATAGCCATTTTTCGGGTTCCTCCGTGGGGTTAGGACAGCGAGTTGAAGTACTCGATGGGCTTGCTGTCCGCTTTCAGCTGCACGACGGCCTTTTTGTAGGAGGACGTGAGCCCTTCGTTACGGCCCATTCTTTTGAGTTTGCCGCGCACGTTCGTCGTGTTCACGCTGGCCACCTGCACGCCGAACAGCGTTTCGACGGCCTGTTTGATCTCGGTCTTGTTGGCCCCTTTCGCCACTTTGAAGGTGTACTTTTTGGCGGGGATGCCGTCATACCCTTTTTCGGTGAGGATGGGCTTGATGATGATGTCTTCCGCTCTCATTATGCTCCGTACACCTCCTGGATTTTTTCCACCGCGCCTTTGGTGAGCACGACTTTGCTGTTGGCCACCACCTCGTAGGTGCTGATCTGCGCCACGGGCAGGGTGCTGACGCTTTGGATGTTGCGCGCCGCGAGGATGACGTTCACGTCGTCGGAATCCATCACGAGCACCGTGCGCTTGTCCAGTTTGAGCGCCGCCAGAAACTTGACGATCTCCTTGGTCTTGGGCGCGGAAACTTCCAGCTTATCCACCACGATGAGCTCGCCGTCGGCCACTTTCTTGGAAAGCGCCGAGAACAGCGCGCCGCGGCGGGCTTCGGTGTTCATCTTTTTGGAAAAATCGCGGCTCTTGGGGGCGAACACGACGCCGCCCTTCGTCCACTGCGGGGCGCGGATGGAGCCCTGGCGGGCACGGCCCGTGCCCTTCTGGCGCCAGGGTTTGGCGCCGCCGCCGCGCACTTCGGTGCGGGTGAGCGTGCTCTTGGTGCCCTGCCGCTCGTTGGCCAGCCGCGTGACGACGGCCTGGTGGATCAGGGGTTCGTTGTATTCGGCGCCGAAGATCTTTTCGGAAAGCGACATCTCGCCGGCGACCGTTCCGTCCATTTTATATACGTTGACCGTAGGCATTTCTCTTGTTCTCCTTATTTGGACTTGACGCTGTCGCTCACGGTGACGATGCTGCCGCGGGGGCCGGGGATGGCGCCCTTGATGAGCAGCGCGTTGCGGGCGGCGTCCACCTTGACGACTTCGAGGTTCTGCACGGTGACGCGCTCGTGGCCGTACTGGCCGGGCATGTGCTTTTGCTTGAACACCCTGCTCGGCGTGGAGTTGGCGCCCATGGAGCCCACTTCCCTGTGCACGGGGCCGACGCCGTGCGTCTCTTTGAGGCGGCGCTGGTTCCAGCGCTTGATGACGCCCGAATAGCCGTGGCCCTTGCTGGTGCCGACGACGTCGACGTGTTCGCCCGCCTTGAAGACTTCCACCGTGACGTCCTTGCCCACCTCGTAGGAGGAAAGGTCGGACAGGCGGAACTCTTTGAGCACCTTCTGCGGCTTGACGCCCGCCTTCTTGAACTGGCCGAGCGCGGGCTTGTTGAGGCGCTTTTCGCTCGTTTCGTCAAAGCCCAGTTTCAGCGCGGCGTAGCCGTCCTTTTCGACGGTCTTGATCTGCACCACGGGGCACGGGCCCGCTTCCACCACCGTTACCGGGATCACTTTCCCTTCCGGCGTGAAGATCTGCGTCATGCCGACTTTGCGGCCGATGATTGCTTTATTCATTGATAAAGTTCACTCCTTAAAATGTATTTGCGAATACCTTGACGGAACAAAGTATTACTCAGCTATATTAATAATAATGAAACACAGAACCGATTACAGCTTGATCTTGATATCCACGCCTGCGGGCAGGTGCACGCTGTCCAACAGCTTCGCGTTGGGGCTGTAGATATCGATGATCCTCTTGTGCGTACGGATCTCGAACTGTTCGCGGCTGTCTTTGTCTTTATGCGGCGAACGGAGAATTGTAACGATCTCCTTTTCCGTAGGCAGAGGGATGGGGCCGCTGATCTTCGCGCCCGACTTCTGCATCGTGTCGACGATGCGCTGGGCCGCCAGGTCCACGAGCTCGTGGTCGTACGCTGCAAGTTTGATCCTGATCTTCTGACTTGCCATTTCTTGTTTGTTTCCTCCGTTTTTTATACTAACTTTCCGTCAACTGTGCCGTGTGTGTCGGAGTTCTGCGGAAAAGAAAAAGCCATTCGGTTTTGAATTGAATGGCGTAACTCCGGTTAGTCGCGGAGATCGAGCCCCCACATTTGTCGGCATAAATTATCTTCGCCAACGGTGCGGCGGTGCTGTTGATTACCCGCGCGCCGAAAGCGATTGAAGTAACTTTATGCTTCAACCCTATTACACAGCCTAAGTACTATACCACATCGCGCAAGGGATGTCAAACGATTTTCGGCACTTTTTTGCCGCTTTTCCGCCTTTTTTCCGTTTTTTGCCGCGCCCGCGGCCCTTCCTCGCAAAGCGGCGGCAATGTATTTTGCAAGTTCTTCCGCCGGCATAAGGTCACCTCCCCTTTTTTCGGATATATGCAGTATATATGGTTATTAGCCATATGCCGAGCGCTTCATGGCTGCAAACCATATACTTTTTTACGGAGGGAACCGCTCATGATCACGACCGAACAGATCCGCGCGCGCTTGCAGGAAGCGCTGCGCCAGCGCACCGTCACGCAGACGGAATTGGCCGCCGCGCTCGGCATCACGCAATCGACGGTGGCGCACTACCTGCGCGGGGACGTGCTGCCCGCGTTGGATACGTTTGCCAACCTTTGCGCCGCGCTCGACGCCGACCCCGCCTACATCCTCTGCCTGCGCGACAACTGACCGCGCGCCTGGCGTACAGGGCCGCCCCGCCGTTGCGGCGGGGCAGCCCTGCGCATTTTTTGGGGCCGATTTTTCGGCGCGGGCTTGCGCGGCGGGCGGGGCTGTGGTATACTGAAAGGGCAAAAACGCGAAGGAGGGATGTTCATGCCGCAGACCACAACACCCGCGCCGAGCGGCGCGAAGGCCGCGTGGAAGCCGTTTGTGCGCGACTGCGCGGTCATCGCCGCGCTGGCGGTGCTGTTCGCGCTCAATTACCGCCTGTTCATCGTGCGCAACCGCTTTGCGCCCGCGGGGATCAACGGCATCGCCACCATGATCGAATACAAGACGGGCGGCACGTTCAGCGTGGGGTATTTTTCGCTGATCGTGAACGTGCCGCTGTGCGTGCTGGCCTTCTTTTTCATCGACCGCATGTTCGCCGTCAAGACCTTCGCCTTCTGCCTGGTGTACGCGGCGGCGGTGCTGGTGTTCCAAAACATAGACCTCTCCGCCTTTGAATACGACGCGCAGGGCGTGGACACCATCTTCCCCGCGCTCATTGCGGGGGCCATCGGCGGGTTCGTGTACGGGCTGTGCCTGCGGCGCAACGCCTCCACGGGCGGGGCGGACGTCGTCGCCAAATACGTGAGCAAGCGCGATCCCCTGCTCAACTTTTTTTGGGTCAACTTCGCCATCAACGCGGCCATCGCGGCCGTATCCTACTTCGTGTACGCCGTGCCCGACGCGGCGGGCAAGCTGACCTACGATTACAAGCCCGTGTGCCTGTGCATGCTCTACTGCCTGATGTCGAGCATGGTGGGCAACGCCATCCTGCGCGGCGCGAAGTCGGCGCTGAAATTCATGATCATCACCTCGCACGCCGCCGAGATCGAGGAGGAGATCGTAGCCAGGCTCAAACACGGCGCCACCCGCCTGGCCGCCGTGGGCGCGTACAGCAACGCCCCGCGCGACGTCATCGTGTGCGTCGTGAACAAGCGCCAGATCGTGGAATTCAAGGAGATCTTGCAAAAGTACGACAACACCTTCACCTTCGTCGAGCCCGTCAACGAGACCATCGGCAACTTCAAACACGTGAAGTGACCGCGCGCGGCAAAAAAAGAAAAATCGCCCGCGCCGCCGCGCGGCGGCGCGGGAAACGGGCGAAACAAGCGAAACCGCCCCCGCAGGCGAACCTGCGGGGGCGGTGTTTTGCCGATAAAGCGGCGGCCGCGGGAAGATTACTCCATCACGGCGGTGGCGCCGGCTTCCTTCATGCGGTCGACGATCTTCTGGGCCTCTTCCTTGCTGACGCCCTCTTTGATCATGCCGAGGCCCTCGACGAGCGCCTTCGCTTCGGCCAGGCCCAGGGAGGTGAACTCGCGGACGGCCTTGATGACGTCGATCTTCTTGGCGCCGATGTCTTTGAGTTTGACGTTGAACTCCGTCTTCTCCTCTTCGGCGGGAGCGGCGGCGCCGGCAGCGGGAGCGGCGGCGACGGCCACGGGAGCGGCGGCGCTGACGCCGAACTCCTCTTCGAGCGCTTTGACGAGCTCGTTGAGCTCGACGACGGTCATGCCTTTGATCTCTTCGATGAACTTAGCGATATCAGCCATGGTTAAATTTCCTCCAAATGGTTTTGAAATGATTTTTTTCCGCCCGCTTTTACGCCGCGGCGGCGAGGCGGCGGCAGGTGCCGCGCGTTCCGTGCAGGGTCGCACGCATTGTCCGTGAACGGGCCGCCCGCAGGCGGGACCCTTCACGCGGCAGGATGGCGGGGCGGTTTACGCGCCCTTCTTTTCGGCGATGGCGTTGAGCGCCACCACCACGCCGCGCAGCATCGCGGACAAAACGCCCGCAAAATTGGCGATGGGTGCCTGCATGGAACCGAGCATCTTGGCGATGAGCTCTTCCTTGGAAGGCATCGTCGCCAGCATGGCGATCCCCTTCGCGTCGACATAGGCGCCGTCGACATAGGCGCTCTTGGGCACGATCTTTTCGGGCATCGCCTTCACGGCGTCCGCAAAGATCTTGGCCGCGGCCGTCTCGTCGGGGC
The DNA here is from genome assembly GCA_944328445.1 of uncultured Clostridia bacterium. Classification (GTDB taxonomy): domain Bacteria; phylum Bacillota; class Clostridia; order Christensenellales; family Borkfalkiaceae; genus Borkfalkia. The sequence continues at coordinate 69,870 of CALVHO010000001.1, forward strand.
TGAACGCCACGGCGGTGGGGCCGTTGAGGTCGCCGTCGAACGCGGTCACGCCGAGATCGTTGAAGGCCTTGCGCAGCAGCGTGTTTTTGTAGACCTTGTACTCGACGCCCGCCGCGCGGAACTTGTTGCGAAGATCGGACACTTCCGCCACGGTCAGGCCCTTGTAATCGACAAAGACGACGGACTTCGCGTTTTTGATCTTCTCGGCGATCTCCTCGACGACCTGTTTTTTTGCTTCCAGATTGGCCGACATGGTTACCTCCTTATAGTGATGGGTGCGCGCACTTCCCTTCATCGGCTGAAAGAAAGCCGCGTTGCGCGGGGGCCGAAGCGGCTCCCCTTCCGCGCGCGGCGCCTTCGGCTGCAAACGCCTTACCGGCGCGCGCGTTCACCCCGCCCGCCGCTCGCGCGGCAGACCGCGGGGACGCTTGCAAAAAACAAATGCCCCTACGCCGCAGGGCATAAGGGCACCAAAAAACAAGTTTCCGGCTGCTTATACCTCGGCGGGCGTTTCCATTAAACCTTGCGGTGCCTGCTTTCTGCGGTACGGATGCAGTTGTCCTGCCTTGCGGCAGCGTTGCCATTATAACCGTATGGCGGCGGGTTTGTCAAACGATTTTGCGCGGGCGCGAAAAATTTTTCGCGCGTTCACGCCCCGGCCGTGAAAACTCAGGCGCGGTTGTAGTTGACCTTGACGCCCGGGCCCATGGTGCTGGACACGGCGACGCTGCGGATGTACAGGCCCTTGGCCGCGGCGGGCTTGGCGCGCACGATGGCGTCCATGAGGGCGTTGAAGTTTTCCAGCAGCTTTTCTTTGCCGAAGCTCTTTTTGCCGATCGGGCAGTGGATGATGGCCGTCTTGTCGAGGCGGTACTCCACTTTACCGGCTTTGACCTCGGCGATGGCCTTGGCCACGTCCATCGTGACGGTGCCCGACTTCGGGTTCGGCATCAAGCCCTTCGGGCCGAGGACCTTACCGATGCGGCCGACGACGCCCATCATGTCGGGCGTGGTGATCACGACGTCGAAATCGAACCAGTTTTCGGTCTGGATCTTCTGCACCATCTCTTCGGCGCCGACGAAATCGGCACCCGCTTCGCGGGCGGCGTCCGCCCGTTCACCCTTGGCGATGACCAAAACGCGCTTGGTTTTGCCCGTGCCGTTGGGCAGCACGAGCACGCCGCGCACCTGCTGGTCGGCCTGGCGGGGGTCCACGCCGAGGCGGACGTGCAGTTCGATGGTCTCGTCGAACTTGGCTTTGGCCGTTTCCACGGCCAGGCCCATCGCCTCTTCCGCGTCGTATGCTTTGGAACGATCGTATGCCTTCAAGCTGTCGGCATATTTCTTCCCGTACTTCATTTCATTTGCCTCCTTGTGGTCCTTGCGAGATCGCTCTCTCCCACATCCTTATTTACTCTTCGACGGTGATGCCCATGCTGCGGGCCGTGCCCTTGATCATGCTCTTGGCGGAATCGAGAGACGTGGTGTTCAGATCGGGCATTTTCAGCTTGGCGATCTCCTCCACCTGCGCGGCCGTCAGCTTCGCGACTTTGTCGCGGTTGGGGCGGGCGCTGGCGCTCTCGATGTTGCACGCCTTTTTGATGAGCACGGGTGCGGGCGGCGTTTTCAGAATAAACGTGAACGAACGATCCTGATAAATGGTGATGACGACGGGAATGATGAGCCCCGCCTGGTCGGCAGTCTTCGCGTTGAATTCCTTGGTGAATCCCGGGATGTTGATGCCGTGCGGGCCGAGCGTGGAACCGACGGGCGGGCCCGGGGTAGCTTTGCCTGCGGGGAGCTGCAACTTCACGACCGCAGTGATCTTTTTAGCCATAAGTCCTCCTCCGATGTGTGGTTTTAACAAAGCGCCGTAAAAAAAGATTTGCGCTTCTCCCACCTATTCAAACGCCCGGAAAGCGGGGCGCCTGTTGCTTGGTTTTTCGCGGCTCACTCCTCGGTGGGCGCGGACGGCTTTTCCACCGCGTTGAGCTTGCGGATCTGCACGTACTCCACTTCCACGTCGGTATTGCGGCCGAACATGAGCACGTTGACCACGGCCTTTTGCGCCGAGTCGTTGCGCTCTTTGACCTTGCCGACGAAGCCCGCCAGCGGGCCCGCGTCGATGCTGACGTTGTCGCCCACGTCGAAGTCGGCATCGATGACGGCCGTTTCCAGCTGCATCTTGCGCACTTCGTCCTCTTTGAGGGGGAGCGGGCGGCCCTGCGGGCCGACGAAGCCCGTGACGCCGCGCGTATTCGTGACCAGGTACCAGACCTGGTTGGAATAGATCATCTTGATGAACACGTAGCAAGGCAGCAGCTTGCGCTCGACGACCTTCTTTTTGCCGTTCTTTTCCTCGATCGTCTGTTCCATGGGGATCTTGAGATCGAAGATGCTGTCCTGCAAGTTGTTGTTTTCGATCAGCCGTTCCAGGCTGTCTTTGACCATCGCCTCATAGCCCGAATAGGTGTGCAGCACATACCACTTCGCGAGGCTTTCGGGCGAAGCGTTTTCGGAAATGTTTTCCATGCCGCATCCCTCCTTAGGTACCGAGGCTCGTGATCAGGTCGAGCAGGGCGCCGAGGCCGTAGTTGATGGCCGTGAACACCACCAAAAAGACGATGACCACCGCCAGCACCGCGCCCGTGGATTTGACCACCTTGCCGAAGGACGGCCAGGTGACCTTTTTGAGCTCCGAAAAAACTTCTTTGATCTTCCGGCCCATGCGGACGAAAATATTCGGCTTTTTGACCGCCGCGGACGATTTCGATTTCATGCGATTTCCTTCGGGCCGCGCAAGGGCGCCGCCCTATCCCTTATTTCGATTCTTTGTGCGCGGTGTGCTTTTTGCAGAAGGGGCAGTACTTTTTCAGTTGCAGGCGCTCGGGGTCGTTCTTCTTGTTTTTGATACTGTCGTAATTCCTGTGTTTGCACTCGGTGCACTCAAACGTGACTTTCGTTCTGTTGATGGCAGCCATTTTCAAAAAACTCCATGCAAAAAAATCACACCTGCCGCGGTGTGTTGTTTAAGCCTACCACAAAGAACGGGCTTTGTCAACCGTTTTTATACGAAGAAGCAAAGATTTCCCCGAAAAACCGCGCCGTCCGCAGATTTTTTTGCCCGCCGCGCCCAAAACCCTTGCCCCGCGCCGCCCTTTCGTATTATAATGGACGAAAAGCCGCGGCGGATACGCGCTTTGCCCGTTCCCGCCCAAGGAGAGTGAAACAGCATGCAGGCCATGAAGATCTGCGAAGGCGTCTACTGGGTGGGCGCCATCGACTGGAATTTGCGCAACTTCCACGGATACGAGACCGAAAAGGGCTCGACGTACAACGCCTACCTCGTCCTCGACGAGAAGGTGACGCTCATCGACACCGTGAAGGAGGGCTTCGGGCAGGAGATGCTCGAACGCATCCGCTCGGTCATCGACCCCGCGAAGATCGACGTCGTCATCTCCAACCACGCCGAACCCGACCACAGCGGCTGCCTGCCGCTCATCCGCGCCGCGGCGCCGCACGCGGCGGTGTACACGGCCGCGGGCGCAGGGGTCAAGGACCTCTCCGCCTACTACGGCGACCTCGGCTACACGCCCGTCAAGGCGGGGGACAGCCTCTGCATCGGCAGGCGCACCCTCTCCTTTGTGCCCACGCCCATGGTGCACTGGCCGGACAACATGGTCACCTTCATGACCCCCGAAAACATCCTCTTCTCCAACGACGCCTTCGGCCAGCACTATGCCTCCGACGAGCGCTTGGACACCCAATGCGACCTGCCCGAGGCGCTCATCCAGGCGCGCAAGTACTACGCCAACATCGTGCAGCCCTACGGCATGCAGACCAAAAAGGCGCTCGACGCCTGCGCGGGCCTGCCCGTTTCCACCATCTGCCCCAGCCACGGCGTGATCTGGACGAAGCACATCCCCGACATCCTGGCGCTGTACAAGTCCTGGGCGGCGGGCGAACAGGAAAACACGGCGGCCATCGTGTTCGACACGATGTGGCACTCCACCGAGGCGATGGCGCACGCCATCGAGGACGGGTTCCTCGCCTGCGGCATTCGGCCCCGCCTGTACAACCTGCACCACTGCCACAATTCGGACATCGTCGCCGACGCCATGACGGCCAAGTACATCGCCGTCGGCTCCCCCACCCTCAACAACAACATGATGCCCTCCGTCGCCTCCTTCCTCACCTATTTCAAGGGCCTGACGGGCAACAAGAAAAAGAGCATCGCCTTCGGCTCCTACGGCTGGGGCGGGCAGTCTCCCGACCAGGTGGCCGAGCAGCTGGCCGCCTGCAAGTGCGAGGCGCTGCTGCCGCCCTTCAAGCAGGCGTACAAGCCTTCGGACGCGCAGCTGCGCGCCATCGCCGCGGCCGTGCAAGAGGCCGTGCAGAAGGGCTGAACCCGTCTTTCTCCCGCCATACGACGCCGCCCGCGCAAGCAATGCGCGGGCGGTTTTTTGTCTACACGGAAGCTGCCACGCCTCTTGCGCGGGCGGTTTTTTCATGCGGAAGGCGGCCTGTGGCTCATTCGTGCTCGCGCAGGAAGGCCTCCACCTCGGCGCGGGTGTGCAGCGAGGGGATGGCGCCCTTGACCTGCACGGTGAGCGCGCCCATGGCGTTGGCGAAGCGCACCGCCTCGAAGACGGGCATGCCCTCGCACAGGGCGACGGCGAGCGCGCCGTTGAAGCTGTCTCCCGCGGCGACGGTATCGACGGCCTTGACGCGGAAGCCCCCCGCAAAGCCGCGGCCCGCCTGCCCCGCCACGTACGCGCCGCGCGAGCCGAGGGTGGCCACGATGTTTTTGACGCCGCGCGCGAGCAGGGCGTCGCACGCCTTTTCCACGCCCGCGTCGGTATCGGTGGAGACGCCCGAGAGGATGGCGAGCTCGGTCTCGTTGGGGGTCAGCCAGGCGACGCGGGAGAGCACCGCGGCCGACAGGGGCGCGGCGGGCGCGGGGTTGAGCATGAGCGGCACCCCCTCCTCGGCGCAGACGGCGGCGATGGCCTCCGTCGTCTCCATGCGCAGTTCGAGCTGGGCGATGACCATGTCCGCCGCGGAAACGGCGGCGCGCACCTTCTGCACGTGGGCGGGGGCAAAACAGTAGTTGGCGCCCGGGATGACGCAGATGCGGTTGCGGCCCGCGGCGTCGATCTGGATCTGCGCGACGGCGGTGGGCTCGTCCGCGGTGCGGAAGACGTGTTCCACGCCGATGCCCTCCGCGCGGAACAGGCGCAGGAAGTTTTCGCCGTTTTCGTCCTCGCCGAGCATGCCCGCCATCGCCGCCTCCGCGCCGAGGCGGCGCGCCGCGACGCACTGGTTGGCGCCCTTGCCGCCCGGATAGATGCGCAGCTGCCCGCCGATCACCGTCTCCCCCGCTTCGGGGAAGCGCTCCATCGTGGCGACGTTGTCGGTCACGAACGAACCGATCACCAGGATCTTTTTCATGAATTTTCCTCCTTGTGCGCACGGAGACGGGTCCGCGCGCCCGTAGCTTACATTATAGCGATATCCGCGCCGATGTCAACCGCACGGCGCCCGAAGGGCGGGAAACACCCCGCCGCGCGGGCGGCGGGGTATACGGGGCCGCGCCCGCGGGCGCGTTCATTCCTTGCTCAGCATCTGCCCCAGCGCCCCGTTGGGGTGGTAGCGGTAAAAATCCGCCCGCGTGAAGTTGCGGCGCTTGGACAGCTCGCAGGCGAGCGCGTCGCCGAGGGTGAGCGTCAGCGTGGACGAGACGGTGGGCGCCAGGTTCAGATCGTCCGCCTCGCGCAGGTGCGGGTACACGATCTTGTGGTCGCAGCGGCGGGCCAATTCGCTTTCGCCGTCGGAGGTGAAGGCGACGGTGGTCACGCCGTTGTTTTGCAGGGGGGGCGATGTTTTGCACCACTTCCTTGGTGGTGCCGCTGTTGGAGATGAGCACGGCGATGTCCTGCGGCTGGATCATGCCCAGGTCGCCGTGCATGGCCTCCGTCGAATGCACGAAGAAGGACGGCACGCCGAGGGACGCGAAGGTCGCGGCCAGCTTTTCGGCGATGTGCCCGCTCTTGCCCACGCCCATGAAGACGATGCGGCCCTTGCAGGCGTTGAGGCATTCGACGATGCCTTCGTAGCTGTCTGCCACGTTGAGAAGTTGTTCGAGAGCCTCCTTTTCCCGCAGGATGACCTCTTTTAACATGATTGCTCCTTATGTTTTTCTGACGATCAATTCCGGCATCAGATAGACCTGCTCCGACTTGACCCGCCGCCCCTCGATGCGCTCCATGAGCAGGCGGACGGCGCTGCGTCCGATCTCGTCCTGCTTCAAGTCGAGGCTGGTGACGTTGAGGTTGCGCGAAAAGTCGGTATTGTCGAACGACGCGATGCGGAAAGCGTCCAGGTCGATGCCGTGTTCGGTCATGTAGCGCATCACGCCCATGAACATCAGTTCGTTGGCCGTGATGACGGCGTCGACGGGCAAGCCCTTCTGCATGAACGCGGCAAAGGCGTCGTGTGCGGGTTCCGTGCGGAATTCGCCGTTCAGGATGTATTCATCGCGAACGGGGATATTGTGCTGCTGCAATACGTTTTTGTAGCCCTGCACGCGCTCGGCCGAGGTCTGCTCGTTCTCGTTTCCCGCAACGAGCAGGATGTTTTTGCAGCCCTTTTCCACCATGAACGAGGTCACCTGCTCCATGCCGGCGACGTGGTCGCTGTACACGAAATCGAAGTTGTCGTCCTCGCGGATGCCCTCGTAGCGGTTGGTCAGCACGGCGGGGAGATTGGTCCGCCGCAGGGCGTCGATGTTCGCCTCGGTGAAGTTGAAGGAGACGAGGATGAGCCCGTCCGCATAGCGCTGGCTCAACAGGTCGATGAGCTTCAACTCCTTGTCCAAGAGGTGGCGCGTGTTGAAGATGATGGGGTAATACCCCACCTTGTCCAATTCTTCGGTGATGCCTTCGATCATGCGGAAATAGAAGGCGTTGCAGATATCCGGAATGCCGAGCAGCACCTTTTCGGTGCGGTTGTTGCGCAGCGTGCGCGCGGAAAGATTGGGGTGGTAGTGGATCTCTTCTGCCGCCTTGGCGATGATGTCTCTCTTTTCCTTGCTGCAATAGCCGTTGCCGCTGAGGGCACGCGCCACCGTCGCATAAGAGATGCCTGTCATTTCGGAAATCAACTTGATACTCATTTTTCCACCGTTTCGGGATGCTGTTTTTTATACGGCCGCTCAATATATGGCTATATAAATGGAAATATATCCCAATACATATAGTATACACGTACCCCCCCCCTGCGTCAATCTTTTCCGGAAAAATCACCCGATTTTTCTCGCGATCGGCACAGGGGCGCGGCCGCGGCGGGGCTCAGGTTTCCCCCCGGCCGCCGCCTTTTTTCTTTTTCCACAGCCACAGGCCGAGCGCGGCGCCGCCCGCCGCCACCGCCGCACTGCCGACGACGATGAGCGCGACGGCCCAGCCGGGCAGCCCTCCGGGCTCTTTTGCATACGTGACGGCGATGGTCACGTCGGCGGCAGGCATCTCGAAGCAGTAGCCTCCGTCGTTTTCGCGCACGAGGACGGCGCCCGCGTCGGTGGAGACGGTGACGGACGCCCCCTCCGCCCCGCCCGCGAGGCGGAAGCTGACCTCCTCCCCCGCCTTGGCGCGCGGCGACGAAACCGTGACGCCTTCGGGCGCGGATATGCCGTGCGCGAGCATGTTCAGCCACACGGGCGGGTACTCCCGCCCCGCGGGCATCACGGACAGGTCGAAGCTGTCGATCTTCAACCAGGTGGCGTAGTCTCCGGGCTCTTCGTCGACGGTGCGGCCGCAGCCGGCAAAGTCGACGAGGCGAACGGTCCTGCCGCTGCTGTCGGACACGTCGAAGTACAGCCAATGGCCGTCGGCAGAGGCGTCGGAAACGGCGAGCTCTTCAAACGCGGCCGCGTCGAACCAGGTGTTGTAGCGCGTGGACGGCGCCGAGACCTCCTCGTCGACGGCCAGAAGGATCGGACCGTAATAGGCGGATACGTACCCGTCGAAATTTTCCTCCCCCTGCCAGAAGTGGACGCCCATATCCAGTTCGATGCGGATGACGTCCCCCTCCTTCCAGGTGCGTTCCAGGCGGAAATACGCGCCCGACGGGGCGGAGACGGCCCCTTCGCCGTTGACCTGCACCGTGCTCTGTTTGGACCAGGACGGGATGCGCAGGTCGAGGGCAAAGGCCTCGGGGGAAGCGAGATCTTCGATCTTCAACTCGATGCTGCCGTTTTTGGGGTACTCCGTCGTCTGTTTCAAGACGATCGGGCTGCCCGCGGGCGTTTGCGTGTGCGCCGTGCTCGGGCCGTAGTAGTTGACGTACAGGTCGGTGGCGTCGCTGACCACCGCCCACTGCGAAAGTTCGCCCAGCCCGCGCGCCGCGTTGGCCTGGCAGCAGTTGAAGTCGGGCGAGCCGCTGTTCCACTGGAAGGAGATATCCTGCTGCGAGGGGGCCTTGCGCCCGTCGTAACCCGCCGTCTTTTCGCCGATCATCGGGGTGTTGTAGGTGACGTACTTGTGGTCTTGCAGCACGGACCCGAGCATGGCATTGAAGTAGGAAAGTTCGAGCTCGTCGACGGCCAGCGGGTTTTTGGACATCTGGTAGTATTCGGTGCTCAGCGCCATCCAGGCGACGGTGCAGCACGTTTCGATCTCGGCGCCCGCGCCCGAAAGGTAGGGCGTGCCCTTGGCGCCCTCGCCGCTGGAAAAGGCGCCCGTGTTGTGGCGGTCGGTCTTGGCGATGCTGTACCAGATGTGCTCGAAGGCGTCGAAATACTCTTCTTCGCCCGTCACTTCGTAGAGGACGGAGAGCATCTGCACGGCGTGCAGCGATTCCCAGCGGTGCAGGTTGGACTGGTAGAAATCGCGCCCAGCCTTGGCGTCGGCATACCAGCTGCCGACGGTGTTCCAGTCGCTTTGGAGCAGCTGCATGCAGGCGTCGAGATAGCGCTGCTCGCCCGTTTCACGGTACAGGATGGCGAACATGTGCGATACGGCCAGGTTCATTTCCAGCCCGCCGTCGGGGATGAAGCTGCCGCCGTTGTTTTCCGCCATGAAAGAGATCAGATAGTCGAACGCCTTCATGGCGATGCGCAGGGCGGCCTCGTCTCCCGAGCACTCGTACCAGCTGTAAAGCCCGTAAGCGATGTGGTAGTGGTTCCACATATCCCAGTTGTCCGCGCCGAGGCTGAAACGCCCGTTCACGTAAGTGCCGAGGTAGCCGTCGCTCCCCTGCGCGGCCGCCAGCGAGGAGACGATGCGCTCGATCTCCGCGCGCAGGCGGGCGTCGCCGCTGAGGCGGTAGTTGTAGACCAGGCCCGTGAGCAGCTTGCCGATGAATTCGCCGTACCAGGCGACGACGGAGCCCTCGTAGCTGTTGAGCTCGTACGTGTTGTCGACCGACCAGATCTGGCGGAATTGCTTTTGCGAAAGCTCCGCGACCCCGACGGGCGGGGCGCTCACACCTTCCTGCACGGCCAGCTGCGTGCCGACGAGCGAAAAGGCGTCGAAATACAGCGTTTTGCCGATGCAGCTGTCGTTGGCGACGACGTTGAACATGAACTGGTGCACGTCAGCCAGGTCGATGACGCTGTTGGAGACGGCCGAGGACCAGTAGTTGTAGAACACGTCCTTGTTCAGCGGGTAGCACACCCAGCCGCAGAAGCCCGCGGGCAGCTGCACGTAGCCGTTGCCGTCCGTCTGCACGGGGGTGCGGACGGCCGCGCCGTCGGCAATGGTGTAGACGGTGACGTTCGCCTTCGGCTGCCACGATTCGCGGATGGCCGTGGACGGATCCCCCTCCTCGAAGTTGAGGCGAACGGGCACCGCCTGCGTGCCGAACCGCGAGGCGTTCACGTACCACCAAAGCTCCTCGGCGCCGCGCGCGTCGGTATCGACGGAGGGGTCGGCGTCGATGCGCACGTCCATGTCCCCGAAGCCCTCGGCCCCCGCGGCCTGCGTGTACGTGAGCGCCACGGCCTTGCCGATGAGCCCGTTGCCGCCGCGGTCCTGCGTAATGGAGTAATGGGCGAACGAGTTGAAGTAATCGGTGAACATCGACGAGAAGTTGGTACGCTTCGCGGCGGCGTTTTCGATCGCTTCGAGGATGTTCGGGTTGTCGTCGAGGGCGTTCAGCTGCCATTTTTCGACGTTGTCGCCGAGGACGGACCCGACGTAACCGCCGAGGTCGAGGTCGGTCAGGTGGCTCTCCGCGCGCTGCGGGGCCTTTTCTTCGGCGGCGGCCGCCCCCGCACGGCGGCCCGCAAAGAGGGCCGCCGTGCCGAGCAGCAGGCACGCCGCCAACAGGACGGCCAGCCACCGGAACAGATTTTTTTGCAGCGTATGTATCATGCTTTCTTCCTCTTGGTCGCGATGAGCACGGCCGCCGCGGCGAGCAGCAGCGCGCACAGGCCGGGCCACACCGCCACGGCCGAACCGCCGCAGCCGCCGCCCTGCACCGTAACTTCCACGGTGGCGCTTTGGCCGCCGTAGGTCACGGTCAGCGTGGCCGTCCCCTCCGCTTCGGCGCGGACGGCGGTGCCTTCCACGGCGATGCAGGCGTCGGACGAGGCCACGGTGTAACCCTCGGTGACGGTCTTCGTGCTGCCGTCGGCATAGGTGGCCGTGACGGTCAGGGCCACGTCTTTGCCCGCCTTGGCCTCGCCCGCGGTGACGGACAGGGCGGTGACGGGGTTGGCGACGGTGACGATGACGGTGGCGCTTTGGCCGCCGTAGGTGACGGTCAGCTTGCCCTCCCCCGCTTTGGCCGCGGTGACGGACAGCCCGCTGACGGTCAGTTTGTCGTCCTGCGAGGCGACGCTCACGCCTTCGGTGACCTGCGCGCTCGTGCCGTCGTTGTACGTCACGGTGACGGCCAGGGTGCGGCTTTCCCCGATGTTGAGGGCGAACGCATCACCCGCGGCGACGGACTGCACGCGCTTGGGCACGGTGACGGTGACGGACGCCGATTTGCCGCCCGAAACGGCCTCGATGACGGCCGTGCCGCCGCGCACCGCGGTGACGGTGGAGCCGTTGATGCTGACCGCCTCGCCCTCGCGGATGCCGAACACGGCGCTGAGCGGCAGCTCGTCGCCGTCGTTGTAATGCCCGACGACTTTCAGCTCGGCGCTTTGGCCGAATTCCAGGGTGAAGTCTCCCCCTTCGATCCCGATGCTTTCCAGCGTTTTGACGTAGACGGTGACGGTGAAGGTATCCGTCTTGCCGCCGTAGGTCACGGTGACGTCCGTCTCCCCCGCTTGCAGGGGCGTGAACACGCCGTCCGCGTAGGAGAGGACGGAATCGTCCTCGATGTCCACGGAAACGGACGCGGCGGGCACCGCGTCGGACGTTTCGTCGACGAGCGTCGCCGTGACGGAAAGCGGCAGGATCGCGTTCGTCGCCAGTTCACAGTCCTCGCCCGCCAAGATCGACGCGACCGCCTTGGTCACGCGCACGGCGATCTTTGCCGTCTTTTGCCCGTACGTGGCCGTGACCTCCGCCGTGCCTTCCGAAACGCCCGTAAGAGTGTTCCCCTGCGCGGTGACGCAACCGCCGTCCGCTTGCAGGGAGGCCGAGGCGGAAACGTCGCCCGACGTTCCGTCGTTGTAATGCGCCGTCACGGTGACGGAAACGCTCCCGCCGGCGGGCACGGAAAGCTGCGCGGGCGCGGTGATGCTCACCAATTCTTCGGGCACGGTGACAGTGAAGCTGTCGCTTTGGCCGCCGAAATGAACGGTGACGAGGGTGCTGCCCACTTTCAGGGCGGTGAAGGTGCCGTCCGCATAGGAGAGGACGGACGGATCGGCGATGACGACCTGCGCCTGCGCGGTGACGACGGCGCTTTCGCCCACTTCGTAACCGGCGGTGACGGTGAGCGCCCCCGTGTTGCCCAGGGCGATGGAGCGGTCCTCGCCCGCGTCGACGGACAAGACGTTGTCGAGCACGGTGACGGTGAAGGTGTCCGTTTTGCCCTCGAAGGTGACGGTGATCTCGCTGCTGCCGACGCCGACGCCCGTGAGGGTGTTCCCCTCCACGGTGACGGCCTGCGTGTTCTGCGAGACGATCTCGGCGCGGTCCGTCACGTCGATCGAGACCCCGCCCGTATATTCGGCCGTGACCGTGACGTCCGCCGTGCCGTGCAGCTGTATGCTGCGGTCCTCGCCCGCCTGCACGGCCACCTGCTCGTGCGCGTTCACCGCGAAATTTTTGAAGGCGATGAGGCAGTTGTTGCGGATGTAGGCGTCCCCGGTGTCGGGCAGGGCGTCGACGGTGACGCGCAGATACAGCTGCGTGTTTTCGCCGCTTTCAAAGGTGAGGCGCAAGGTCTCGATGGCCTTGTTGATCTGCCGCGTATCCGTCAGTTCGGCCAGGGTCTCCCCCTGCCCGTCCGCCTGCGTCTCCACGCTGAACCGCACGTTCATGGGTTTGACCATGTTCAATGCGGCGTTGAGGCCCGGAAGTTTCTGCGCGTCCACGTAGGCCGTGTACAGCGTCCCCGGCGTGACTGTGACGGGGAAGACGATCTCAGCCGCGGCGGAAGAGATATCCGCCTGCAAGACCTCGTCTCCCTCGACGGCGCTGAACGGGTCGTCGATGAGGGTGACGTTTTCGCTCTTCTGCGCCCCGGAGAGATCCAACTCGTCGCGCACGTCCGCCTCGTAGAGGACGGCTTCGTCGATCTGCATGACGCGCCAGCTCATCGGCACTTCGGCGGCGTCGGGCACGTCGTATTCCAGAACAAAGGTGTAGTCGGTCGCGGCGCCCGTTTTGAGCACGCCGCCGAGCTTGATGTACTGTTCAAAAGCGTCCTGCCCGATCAGGTCGGCGCGGAAATCGACGTGGCTGACGACCTCGTCTCCGCTGACGAGCTTGACCGAAAAGACGTCCTTTTCGTGCGGGATCTGCGCCATCGCCGTATACGCCTTGCGCACCCAGATGCTGAAATTGTACTCGGTGTCCGCTTTCAGCGTGACGTTTTGCGTCAGCTGCACGGGGGCGCCGTCGGCGGTGCCGAGGTAGCCGCTGAACCCGTCCGACAGGCAGTACGGGTCCCAGTTGCCGTTGAAGCCGCTGCCCGCCGTGGGTTGCTGCCAGTTGTCGAAGTGCCAGGCTCCGTCCCACAAGCCCGTAAAGCCCGCGTTTGCGATCTCGTTGACCTTGCCTTCGGGGGCGGCGGAATAGGGTTCGACGAGGATGTCGTCGATGATGAGGCCGCAGCCGGGGCTGACGGTCGTGGGGTAGACCGAGATGCGCAGCAGCCCGCCCGGATCGCAGGGAATGACCTGCGTGACGAGCATGCCCTTGCCCTCGGCGTCCATGGCCATGGGCGGGCGGCCCTGCTCGTCGGTCCCCGCGGTGTTGATCTGGCGGTGTTCGCCGTAGTTGTTGCTCGGCCAGCCCGAGCGCACGCGGAAGGAGAGGTCTCCCGCCGCGGCCTTCTTCACGTAAAACGAGACGATGTACGGTGCCCAGGCGACGGCGTCCGTCTTTTCGATGATGAGGGCGCGCTCGTCGTCGTTTGCCGCGGCCTGCGCGTACATGAACTTCAAGGCCTTGTTGCCGTCCTTTTCGGTCACGATCTCCATCTCCGCGGCCGCGGACGAATAGATCTGCGAAGTGACCTGCTTCCTTCCGCCCTCCCCCTCGGTGACGGCCGCGTCTTCAAAGTCCTCGAAGATGACGGCGTCGTCGGCCGTGGTGGCGGCGAAAGCCTTGTTCCCGAACAGCCCGCCGAGGCAGGCCGCCCCCGCCAGCAGCGCCGCCAGACAGACGGCGGCCAGGCAGGCGATCCAACTTTTGCGCGTTCTTGACATCCTTTCCCTCCTTATATCGCGTATTTGAGCGGCGCTTTTCAGACGAGCGTCACTTCCATGACGAATGTGTTGTATACGGGCATCCACTGCGAGAGGAAGAAGTAGAAGGTCTTGCCCCCGTCGGCGGAGAATTTTTCATGGCACATGCCGCCGTACAAGCCGGGGTACTCGGCGGCGGTGATGAGCGTTTCGCAGGAGGACCACTCGCCCCAGAGCGTATCCGCCGTGCAGAACACGAGGGCGTTGGCCTTGTAAAAGACGGCCATCCACTTTTTCAGGTAGGCGTTGTACATGACCGAGATCTCGCCGACGGTGGGCATGATGACGTAGGCGCCGTCCGCCTTGTTCGCCGCGGCCAGCCCCTCCGCCCCCTTGGCAAAGACGGGGCCCTCCCCGCTGCGGCCCGTGAAGTATTCGTATTCTTCAAAATTTTCGATGTTTTCGGCGCGCACGCGGGCGAGCTTGGCGCCGCCGCTGCGGCCCTGCGGCAGTCCGAACAGGTAGATGTAGCCGTCCTTGCCGTCGACGGGGAACACCTGCATGAAGTTGGGCGCGACGCGCCCCTCGGGCGTGACGCTGCCCGCGCCTTCCTGCAAGGAGACGTCGCTGTTGGCCAGCGTGACGGCCTGGTCGAGCAGCTCCCCTTCGAGGTCGTTGAAGAAGGTCATGCCGTACACGCGCTGCCACGTTTTGCCGTCGTCCTCCGACTTGACGCACGAACAGTAGTTGACCAGCCATTCCCCGGGCGTCGTCCAGGAGCGGACGGACATGTAAAAGAGGTACATGGTGCCGCCCACCTCGATGCCGCCCGTGGGGATCTTGGTCATTTCCTTCCCGTCCTCGTGCACGCCCTCGATGACGGCGCGCGCCAGGCCCGTGGGGCCGGTGTAAAAGCCGTCGATGGTCAGCCCGTCGGAGAGGTCGAAGTCCTTGGTCTCGGCCAAAACGTTGCTGCGCCACATGCCCGTCATGTCCGTATTGCGCTGAAAGGTATCCCCGAAGGCGAGGTACATGGTGCCGTTGCGGCTGTTGTAGAGGGGGAAGCCGAGGTCGGTGCCGCCGATCTGCCAGCCCGCGAGGGTATCGGTGACGGCGGCTTCGCCCGTCAGCTGCGCGACGGTGCGCACGTTGTAAACGAGATGCGAATAGCTCATAGTGTCGTCCTCATAACCGCCAGGGCCGCCGCGGTCGTCGCAGGCGGAGAGCAGGCAGGCAGCCGCCGCCAGCAGCAGCGAAAGCGCCAAAGAGAGAAATTTTTTCATTGCAGCTCCACCTTGATCAGACAGCTGTTGTAGGTGGGCATCCACTGCGAAACGACGACGTAGAAGATCTTTCCGTTCTCTTCACTGAGCTTTTCGTGGATCTGCCCGCCGTAGGATACCCCCTCGGCGATGGGCTGAAAATCGTCGGAATCGCAGATCTTGTACGGTTCGGACCATTCTCCCCAGAGCGCGTCGGCCGTGCGCATGGTCAGGCCCTTGTTTTGGCCGTCGATGCTGTTCACGCTCACCCACTTGCCGAGATAGGCGTTGTAGGCGAAGGAGATCTCGCCGCAGGGGGCCTCGATGACCAGGCCCGCGTCCTTTTCCCAGACGGCGGCCAGGCCTTCCTTGCCCTTGACGAACTGCGGCGCGCCGCTTTGGTCCTTGCCCGTGTAGTACTCGTATTCGTCGAACTTTTCGATGTTTTCGGGGCGGACCCTGCCCAGCTTGACGCCCATCGCGCGGCCGCCGGGGATGCCGAGGATGTAGATGTAGCCGTCCTTGCCGTCGACGGGGAACACCTGCATGAAGTTGGGCGCGACGCGCCCTTCCAAGGTGACGTAGTCGCTTTCCGAAGGGTCGCGGTCGCGCTGGTCGACCGTCTGGTTGGCAAGGCGGAGCGTGTCCTCGGCGATGGTCTGCGGCGTGAAGGCGTACGGCCCGCTCTCGTAGCGGGAAGGATCGGTCACGCCGACGTTTGCGCCCACTTCCTTGACGCCGTCGGTGACGGGCCAGGTCATGTCGTACACGCGCTGCCACGTTTTGCCGTCGTCCTCCGATTTGACCGCGCCGTTGTAGTTGACGATCCAGCCGTCCCACTGGCGGATGGACATGTAAAAGAGGTACATGGTGCCGCCCACTTCGATGCCGCCCGTGGGGATCTTGGTGGCCTCGTAGCCCGCGCTGAGGTTGTGGTAGCCGTCGATGACGGCCTTGGCCGCGCCCGTCGGGCCCTTGTAATAGTCCTCGATGGCGATGCCGTCCGAAAAGTCGAAATCGCGGGACATGGCCAGCGTGTTG
The DNA here is from genome assembly GCA_944328445.1 of uncultured Clostridia bacterium. Lineage (GTDB taxonomy): Bacteria > Bacillota > Clostridia > Christensenellales > Borkfalkiaceae > Borkfalkia. The sequence goes on from CALVHO010000001.1 coordinate 85,983, forward strand.
CTCCGCCAGGACGTCGTCTGCCCGGGGTCGCCGAAGGTGTCCCCGAAGGCGTAGTACATCGTGTCGTTGCGGCTGTTATAAATGGGGAAGCCGAGGTCGGTGCCGCCCACGTTCCATTGCAGGGTGTTGACGGTGCCGTGTTCGCCCGTCATGCGGGCCACGAAGGACGCTTCCTTGACGGGGCCTTCGCCGTATTTCCATTTTTGCATGTTCCCCTCCCCCGCGCAGGCGGTCGCCGCCGCCAGCACCAGCGCGGCAAGCACCGCCGCGATCCTTGTTAAATGCTTCATCGCAGGACAAGCTCCATCAGCTGTACGTTGTACGTGGGGAACCAGACGGACATCAGGAAGTAGATCCTGCGGCCGCCCGCGTCCGCCATCTTCGGGTGCGTGAAGGCGCAATAGGCGTCGTTCAAGCCGAATTCGCCGTTGGAAAAGACGGTATCCGCCTCCGAGAACGGCCCGTACGGGGTGTCGCTCGTGCGCAGCACGATGGAAGAACCCATCTGGTACAGCGCCACGTATTTGGACAGGTATTCGTTGTAGACGATGGTCATCTCGCCGCAGGGGCCGTAGATGACCGAGCTGTTTTCGTTGCGGTCGGCCAAGAGGTATTGCAGCCCCTCGCTGCCCCGCACGAAGACGGGCTCCTCGCCGTCATACCCCACGAAATACTCGTAGGCGTCCTTGTTTTCAAAGTCCGCCTTCTTCACGCGCGCGGTTTTGAGGCTGCTCATGCGCCCGCCGCGCAGGCCGTAGATGTAGACGTAGTCTCCCGCCTCGACGGGGAAGATCTGCCCGAAGTTGGGCGCTTCCTCGTAGCTCCATTGCAGGGAAGGGAGCTGCGAAAAGGTCTTGCCGCCGTCCGAGGACTTCATCACACGGTTGGAATGCACGCACCACTGCCCCGTGCCGCCGAAGCCCCAGCCCGCCACTTCCATGTAGAAGATGTAGATGCTGCCGCCGAGCTCGATGGCGCCCGTGGGGATGCAGGTGTTTGTGTCGATGACCTGCCCTTCGGCGTCGAGCTCGGTGCCCGGGTGCCAGGCCCGCGTGAGCGCGCCCGAGGTATAGTTGGCTTCCAGCTCGGTATCGGGCGTGATCTGCAATTTGTTCCGCCCGTAGTTGTTGGCGGTGGCGATCCCCTCCACGGCCCCGTCAAAGCGGATCCCGCGGGAAAACTCGAACAGCTCGGTGTAGAGGATGGCGTTGTTGTTCCACGGCCAGGACATATCGCTGCCCGCGTAGGTATCGCCGAAGCAGAAATACAGCCGCTCCTGCGTGGGCGAATAGAAGGGTATGCCGAGGTCGGTGCCGCCGATGCCGTAGGGCAAGGTGCTGCCGCGCAGCGCGTCCTCGCCCGTGGCGGTGCCCACGCGCGCGACGAAATCGATGTACTTGCCGCCGCGCTCGATGGCGCCTTCGGGCTTTTCGATGGTGATCTCGCTCTCGTAGCCGCCGTCCTCGTAGGGGTTGGGAGGGGCGGGCACGTCCGTCCTGCCGCAGCCCGCGCAGGCGAGGGCCAGCGCGGCCGCGGCCAGGATCGCTATCAGTTTTTTCATTTCCGTTTGGCGCTCTTTTTGCGCAGGGTCAGGCACAGTCCGCCCGCCACGAGCAGGACGGCAGCCACGCCGGCCATGCTGCCCACGGCCGCGCCGCGGCATCCGCCGCCCTCTTCGCCCGCGCCTTCGCCCACGGTGATCGTGAAGGAGACGGAGCCTTCGAGGGTGTTGGCCGTAAAGGTGTGTTCGCCCGCTTCGAGGGTGGCGAGATAGTCGGCCGAGAGCACGACGGTGCAGATCTCCCCTTCCTGCGTTTTGGTGAACGCGGTGGCATTGACGTTGGCGTCTCCGCGGCGGATGGTGTTGAGCGTTTCGCCCTTGGTGTTGATCTTCACGGTCACGTCGGCGGGGTTCTTCGTATCAAAGGTGAGCGCCGCGTCGGGATCGACGAGCTCGGGCGAAAGGTCTTCGACGGTGGTATCGATCCACTTGATGATCTTCACGTTGTCGATCAGCATGCGGTCGTTCGGGTCCGTTTCGGGCGTCACGGGCATGAGCCAGCGGATGCTGTTGGCCACCAGCGTGCCGGGGTTGACTTCGAGGGTCAGCGAGACCTTTTTCCAGCCTGCGCCGTTGGCGCCTTCGGACCACTCCACAGGCCAGGTGGCGGGGTTGGCGCCGGGCGTCGTGGTGGCGGGGTCGGTGCCGTCGAGGGCGATGATGTGGTGATCGGCGCCCGTGGCGGGGGCAAAGCTGAAATTGATGGTCGAGCCGTAATCCTTCCTGCCCTCGTATTGCGACAGGGCGGAAGCGGCGTACGGGTCCATGCTCGCCACTTCGAGCTTGTACTCAAATTCGACGGTCATGTAGTCGCCGACGTTGAATTCGTTGCTGATGAACACGAACGCGCTCGAATAGGGGCGCTTTTTACCCGAGCTCTGCTTCAATTCCAAAACGTGGTTGCCGTCGAGGTCGATGACCTTGGCGGGATCGTCATAGGTGATGTTGGTGCCCCACTGGAAGGAAGCCGCCGAGGAATTGCCGAACACGGTGCCCGCCTCGAACTCGTCGAAGGTGCCGCCGAGAACGGTGTTTTCGGCCACGAAGGTGCCGTCGTCGGGCACGACGGACTCGGCGCGGGCGGGAATGGCAAACAGGGCCAGGACGGACGCCAGCAGCGCCGCCAGCAGGCCGTATACGAGCGTGTGTTTCAGGGTGCTTTTCATCTTTTTCCTCCATAGATCGGATTATTTTTCGGCGCCGCGCCTCGCGGGGCGGCGCTCATTTTTCTTCGAGGGGTTTGCGGCCTTCCCGGTCGGGAAAGGCGGGGAACGGAGCGTGCGGCTCGGTCTGGTACCAATAGGCCGTGCTGCTCCAATCGTCGCTGCGGTTGTTGTTGTGGCCGTGTTCGATGGTCACGCGGATGTCCTTTTCAAACATGACGGGGTCGGCGATGTGGTAGCGGTAATAGGTGATCTTACCCTTCCAGTTTTCGCGGCCGCCGAGCAGCAGGCCGTGGTAGGGCGCGCAGTATTCCTGCTGCGGGCACCAGGCCATGTTGACGTAGTCCTCCGTGCCCGTGCCGTTGAGGGTGGGCTCTTTGTCTCCGTCGATGAAGATCATGTCGTCCCCCTCCCCCGGCCAGCTCCACCCGTCTCCGCCGTCGAGGTTGTGGATGTTGAGGTTGCAGCCGCAGTAATGCCCGCGGCCCTTGGCCTCCATGACCACGTAATTGTCCTCCCCGCCGAGGTTTTTGCCGCCGAAGCACCAATCGTCGTGCGAGGCGAAGGCGGATTCGGGCTTGCCTTCGGTGAGGCATTCGCGGCGGAACTGCGCGTGGAAGCGAAGGAGGTCGGAAGGGATGCCGTCGTGTTCTTCGTAGTCGAAATAGAAATAGAGGATGAGGGTGCTGTCCCCGTCGTTTTCCACCGTCACCTTCGCCCCGTCCGAAAAGGGCATCGGCCACCAGCAGTTGAAGCCTTTGCCGTCCTCGGGGCTCATTTGCAGCGGCGCCGAGACGAAGTTTTTGCTCATGGCGTGGCCCATGCCGAAGAAGTCGCCGATGGGCGCCTCGACGCTGGGGGAAGCCTCGCCGTCCCAATAAAAGCGGAGGATCACGTTGCGCAAGCCGTCCTTTTCGGGCCGCCAGCCCTCCGTGCCCGTGCTCATGAGCGTCATCCAGACGTGGGTGATGATGCCTGCGCCGCGGATGTCGGCAACGACGGCCGTCTGCCCTTTTTCTATGTAGATACGGTCGTCGTTCCCGCCCGTGCGGTCGTAACTGGATACGCGCCGCCGCCAGCCGCTGCGGGCGCGGGCGATCCCCTCCAAAGAGTTGAAGTTGCTGCCTGCTTTCATGGATGCGAAAAACTCCTTGCGTTTATTTGATACCGGAAATGGCAATGCCCTGCATGATGTACTTTTGGAAGACGGCGAAGAGGGTGACGGGGATGACCAGCGCCATCAGCGCCGCCGCCACGACGACGCCGTAGTCTCCCGCCTTGGAGCCGTTGAGGATGCGCAAGACCTGCATCACCTGCTGCCACTGCGTGTTTTTGATGATGGTCAGCGTCGGCCACAGGTAGCTGTTCCAGTACCCCATGAAGGTGCTGATGCCGATGATGACCATGGGCGTGACCGAGAGCGGGATGAAGATGCGCACGAAGATGCCGAACTGGCTGCTGCCGTCGAGGATGGCCGCCTCCTCCACGCTCGTGGGGATGCCCAGGAAAAACTGGCGGAAAAAGAAGATGTTGTAGGCGCCGGCCGCACCGGGCAGCACCAATCCCCAGAAGGTATCCAGAAGGTGCAGGTCGGAGACGAGCTTGATGGACGTGAGCAGGATGGTGACGCCGGGGATGAACATCGAGAGCATGACCAGCCCGAACAGCGGCCCCTTGCCCGGAAATTCGAGGCGGGCGAAGGCGTAGGCGGCCAGCATGTTGATGACCAGCGAGATGGCCACCGCCGTGAGCGCCACGGCCAGCGTGCTGCCGATGGTGGTCATGAAGTCGATGTTGTACAGTTCAAAAACTTCGCGGAAGTTGTCGAGCGAAAATTTTTGCGGCAGAAAGTGGTTGGGAAGGCTGAAAAGCTCGCGCTTGTCCTTGAAGGCCGAGGGGATCATCCACACGATGGGGAACACGACGAGCAGGGCGACCAGCGCGCCGATGGCGATGAAGCCCGCTTTGGCCGCCAGCTTGCGCCGCTTGCCGCGGCGGGCGGGGGCTTTTCCGCTTGCGGGCTGTCCGCTTCGGGCGGGCAGGCCTTCGGCGGCGGGCCGTACGCCCGCGGCGATTCCGTTATCCGTTTGCATACGCCCCTCCTTTATGCGTCCTGCGACTTTTCCGAACGCACGATCTTAAAGACGAAAAAGTTCACGAGCGCGATCACGACCATCATCATCAGGGCGCCCGCCAGTATGGCGTTTTGCGGCTTGTCCCCTTTGAAGTTGTTGACCAGGAACAAGACGGGCGTGGTGGTGTTGTTGGTGGGCCCGCCCTGGGTGATCATCAACGGCACTTCAAACATCTGCAAGCCGCCCGCCGTCAGGTTGATCAGCAGCAACACGAAATAGTTTTTCATGTTGGGGATGGTGATGAACACCATCCGCGTGAAGCCGCCCGCGCCGTCGAGCTCGGCAGCCTCGTAATAGGAGCGGGGGATGTTCAAAAGACCCGCAAACAGCACCAGCGTGTTGTAGCCGAACCCCATCCACCACGAGGGGATGATGATCCACACGTACGGCCACAGGCCCTCGGTGGCGAAGGATACGGCGGGCTTGCCGAAGGTGTACAGGATGGAGGTGAACAGGCCGCCCCCGTAGTTGAGCATCAACAGGAAGATGATGGAGGTGACGATGCCCGAGAGCAGGTACGGCAGGAAGATGAGCACCTTCACCACCCCGCTCACCATCTTGTTGAGGTTGACCAACACGTTGGCGAAGAGGAACCCCGTGACCACGACGAGCAGCGTGGTGATCGTAGACATGACGAACACGTTGAGCAGCGAGCGCAGGAACACGGGGTCGCTGAGGATGTAACGGAAGTTGAACAGGCCGCGGAACTCGCCCGTCGTCGAATCGAGGAAGCTGCGCACGATGGACATGACCAGCGGCGTGAACACGAACACGCAGAGCATGCCCAGCGCGGGCAGGATCATCAGATAGGCGACCCATTTATAGCGGTAGCGGAATTTTTTGCTTTCTCCCAACAACGCCCGCTCACCCCTCTTTCTTCGGGTTGGTGCCCGCCAGTTCGTTGATGGCGATGTCGGTGGTGATCCTGCCGACGGCGTCGGCGAGCTGTTCGGACAGGAGCGCGTCGACGCGCGCGTTGTTCGCGGGGTCGGCGTTGATGGAGATCCATTCGAGCACGGCCGCATAGCGCAGGGAGATATCGAAGGAGTACAGCGGCTCGCTGATGGCCTTGGAGGCGACGTCGTTGATCACGTCCAGCCAATCCTGGTACGGGTTGTCCGCCGTCTGCTGTTCGATGTAGGCCTGCACGCTCTTCGTGACCGCCGCCTTGCTGTAATGGGCCACTTCAAAATAGCTCGCCGTGCGGGCGGGGTCGGCCGCCAGCAGCCAGTGGATGAAGTTTGCCGCCAGCTGCTGCTTTTCGGGCGAGGAGGAGGCGGAAACGGCGTACACCCACCCGCCGTTGGTGGCGGTGGCGCCTTCCTTGGAACCCGTGACCGTGGGCACGGGCGCGACGCCGATGTCGGACGCGATGTCGGGATAGGTGTTGAGGATCTCGGCCACCGACCACGAGCCCGCGAAGGTCATGGCCACGCGGCCGTCACACAGGCCCTGGATGATGTCGTTGTAGCCCGTGGGGCTGACGTTGCCCGCGGGGATATAGCCGTTGGAATACAGGTCCCACCAAAGCCGCGCCAGGTTGGCGTAGCCGTTTTCGCTGCCGTAGCCCTCTGTGGGCGTGTTGATGGCCGAACTGAGGGTGCAGCTGTCCCAGCTGTCGTTGATGGGCAGGTAGCCCGCCGTGTTGTATTGCAGGCCGACGGTGGACCAGGCCAACGGCAGGCCCGTGGGCAGGCCGAGCACGTAGCGGTTGCGTTCGAGCGAGGGCTTGATCTGCGCGCAGGCCGCGACGAGGGCCTCCCAATCCCACGACGCGGGATCGGAGGTGACGCCCGCCGCTTGAAGCATGCTCTTGCGGTAGAACAGCAGCGAGGAAGGCTCCGTCTGCTGCGGGTAGCCGTAATAGACGCCGTCGTAACAGACCATGTCCTTGACGTTGTCGACGATGTCGTCGAAGGCGGCCTGCGGCATCAGGTCGTTCAGGGGGGCGGGATAGCCGCGCTTGATGTCCCCCGCCAGGTTGCCGTAGGAGACCATGTAGATGTCGGGCGCGTAGCCGCCGTCGCGGGCGGCCTTGATGGCGTTGGTGTAGTCGGCATCTTCGTACATGACCATTTCGATCTGGATGCCGTCTTCGAGGTTGGAGTTGAATTCGCGCACCTTCTCGTACAGGTGCTCGTTGCTCCAATCTTCAAAGTCCTGTGCATAGAACATCAGCGACGTGGCGCCCTCTTCGACGGGGTATTCGTCCTTGTCGCAGGCGGTGAAGGCCGCCGCCGAGAGCGCCAACAGGGCGCCGAGGGCCAAACTGAGGCATTTTTTCATGATCTTTCCTCCTTATCGGAACATCGGGTAGAATGTGGATGCGGGCGTGACCTTGACGATCTCGTCCCCCTTCCAACGGATGGTGTAGGTGACGCCGTTGGTGTGCGTCTCCTGCGTGGTCTCTTCGGGCAGGTCGTAGGTGAGGACGACGGTATCGCCCGCTTTGAGGCCCGTCAGGTGCGCGAAGTACCCGTCCTCGGTGAGCGTGTAGTCCGCGGCCTTGCCGTTGACCGAGATCTCGTGCGCGGCGGGATCTTTTTCCGCGCGGGACTCCACCTTGAACAAAGGCAGGCGCAGGTAGACGTCGCGGTCGCTCTTCACTTCGATGCGCAGCGTGCCGCGCTCGCCGCGCTCGGAGACCATCGACAGCCCCTCCGTTTCGTAGTCGAAGTGCATCATGACGTACGAGGCGTTTTCGCTTTCGTAGACGGTGCGCTTGTAGGCGTCGATCAGCCCCTGCATGACGTGGCAGGTGACGTCTGTGGTGCAGAACTTGCCGCTGTACGGCGAATCGAAGATCATCGAATAGCCGCCGTTGACGCGGTCCTTCATGTTCCAGGTGGCCGCCGCGCCCGTTTCGGTGTAGGAGAGGGTGTCCCCCTCGACGAACTGCGCGGGCAGCAGCCTGGCGCGCAGCAGCCGCTCGGGCACATCTGCAAACTCGGTGTAGCCCTCTTCGACGAGCCACATCGCCAGCTGCAAGGCGTCGGTGGTGGAAGAAGTTTCCCAGCCCTGCGCGCCCGATTCGAGGTCGTGCGTCACGACGCCCGAGGGCGTGACCAGCCGCATGATGGTGACCCCGTACGAGAGCGCCACGCGGTCGATGTAGTCCTGCCCGCTGCGGCCCGTCCCCGTCACATCATTCTTCCCCTGATCGCGCAGTTCCTGCCCGTATTGCAGCATGCCCTGCAACATGTTCTGGTAGGAATGGGTGTGGTTGGGGCCGCTCGCGTAGTTGATGCCGCCGTCGTCCTTGATGGAATAGGTGTAGTTGTAGTTGACGATGCGCCCCGCCAGCGCGAAGGCGTCCTCGTCTGGTTCGCCGAGCAGGTTTTTGGTCAGCTTGTAGTAGCGCATGAGCGACTCGGTAAAGCGGCCGTTGGAACCGCAGGAGTCGTAGTAGTTGTTCAGGTCCGCCATGCCGGGCTCGTAATAATCGAACGCCGTCTTGTCCCAGACCAGGCTGCCAGTGCTTTCTCCGCTTTCTCCGCTTTCTCCGCCTTTCAGCTTTTCGTCGACGGTCTGCACCATCTTGTGGGCCGTTTCGATGGCCCAGGCCTGCCACTCACCCGTCTCGTACTCGATGATGGCGTTGAGCGCGGCCATCCCCTCGCGCAGGGAGTGCAAATCGAAGAATTTGCCGATGCCCTCCACCACGGGCTGGAAGCAGACGCTGTCTTCATTGGAGAAGAACCACTTCGTGTTGTTGAGCATGACGTTTTTGAGGAAGGGATCGATCTCGTTACCCGTGAGCGCCTGCCAGCGGTACATCGCGTCCATCCACCGCCCGATGTTGTGGCCGTGCCAGTTGTCCATGAACTTGGCCGTGCCGTTTTTGGTCACGTCGGCATTCCAGACGGGGAAGTAGTTGTTGTCGAAGTTGAGCGAGCCCGAAACGTTCTGCGCCGCCAGGTCGATGGCGAACATCAGGTCGTTTTTGCGGGTGCGCTCGTCCGCGCCCATGTCTCCCGTGAGCATGATGCGCGTGACGCCCGAGGGCACGGCCTGCTTGGTGTGGGAAGGCGCGGTCGTGGAGACCTTTTGCCCGTCGAAGGCCAGCCTGTCCACGCAGACGCCGCCCGTCGCCTTCTGCGCGTAGACGAGCATCGGCTCCTTGCCGTCGGGCGAGAGCACGACGGAGGGAGACGCCGCCCCCTCGCTGCGTTCGCCCGCCCCCACGAGGATGGCCGCGCTGCCGTAGGCGGCGAGCACCTTGTCCGCCTGCGCGACGCCGATCTGCTCGGTCTCGCCCGCGGACGCGGTGTAAAAGAGGTAGTAGCGCCCGCCCTGTTTGCAAAGGGCCGCGTCTCCGCCCGTGCCCGTCAGCAGCGTTTCGGCCTGCCCGAGGGCGTAGCTTTCGTTCACGTTCACGGCCGCGCCCGTGAGGACGCCGCCCGCCGCCGAGAGCAGGTACAGCGCGTCGCCCTCGGCATAGAGGGAGGCACGCTCCGCGCCGCCGAAGGCGGCCGCCTGCGCAAAGCCCGCGTCGGGCGCGGCGGATGCGGCCAGCTTCACGGTGCCGTCTTCGATGTAGGAGAGGTAGATCTTCCCCCCGCACACGGCCGCGGACGGGTCGGCGAGGGCCCCCTCGCCGAACACGGGGCCGTTGTTGTTCCATTCGATGAGGTCGTAGGAGCGGTACACGTCGATGCCGCGGCCCGTCTCGCTCTCGGCGTACATCCAGTACACGCCCTTGTAATAGATCACGGACGGCGCGGCCGCGTAGTCGACGGGGTTGACGTAGACGCTTTCGGCCTCCGCCGCCGCGGGCGGCGCGTATTCTTGCAGTTTGAGGTTTTTGACTTCCGCGTTGCGCATATCGATGAGGTATTCCCTGCCCTTGCGGCCGGTGGCAAGCTCGAACTTGGCCCACAGCGGGGCGGCGGACAGGTCGTCGTTGAGGTAGACGGCGGCGCGCCCTTCGGCCGCCTCGATCTTGAAGGTGTACCAGCTTTCGGCGCGCATGGACGCGCTCTTGGTGCCGAGCACGGTGCGCTCCCCGCCCGAAAGTTCGTTCAGCGTCAGGCTCTTTGCGGCCGCGTCGTAGGAGACGGAGTAGCCGTCCCGCTCGCTCTGCGCGGCGAAAAACACCTCGCCGTCACCCGTCAGGCGCACGTCAAAGGAAAGAACGCTGCCCGCGGGGGCGGAGCCGTCCGTTTTCAGCACGGCGTTTTCTCCCGCGGCGCGGTAGACGCCGTCCTCGCCGAGCGAGACGTTTTGCAGCGTCCAGCCGTTCCCCTCCGCGGGGACCTCGGGGTCCTTGGAGCAGGCCGTCAGCACGGCCGAAAAGCACAAAAGACAGCAGGCGCACAGCGCCGCGAGGCGTTTAATCATGTTTTTTCCTCCCCGCCGCAAGGGCGACGGCCGCGCCGACGGTCAGCGGGAGCGCGAACAGCCCGCCCGCGATGCCCGCCGCGGCGTTGCAGCCCCCTTCCTCCGCGGGCGGTTCCTGCCCGCCGCCGGCCTGCGCATCGGCCTGCAAGGCGTAGTTGCCCGCCGCCACCTCCCGCACCTCTTCGGGCGTCAGGCCGCGGTCGTAGAAGCACACGTCGTCGAGATAGATGTTCGCGGGGCGGAAATTTCCGCCGAACTGTACGCCCGTCTGCTGCCCGCCGCCGACGGTGATCACGTCGAAATCTTCGGCGTAGCGCACGGGCGTTTCCCCCGCGTCGAGGTACATCACGCCGTCGTCCGAGCCCTTTCCCGAGCGCACCACGGCGATGGGTTCGCCGTCGGCATAGATGCGGTACATGCCGTCGGTAATGGTCATGGCAAAGTGGGTCCAGCGGCTCTCGGTCAGCGCGTAATCGGAGGTATGGATGCACTCGTTGGCGCGGCCGGGCGGCGAATAGAAGGTCTGCTGGCCCGCGTAGCCGAAGTCGAACCCGATGCCGCAATAGCTGTCCAGCGGCATCTTGCGGTCGGCCTTGAACAGCCAGGCGCTGCGCACGTAGGGGTTGACGTTGGGCGCAGGGACATCGGCAAACTTGACCCAGGCCGCGAAGCTGTAATCGTCAAAATCGTTGAAAAAACTCACGTCGTCGTAGGAGATCTCGTACAGGCCTTTGGTGAAAAACACGTCGGAGCCGCGCGCCTCGTCGTAGATGACGGGGATCTCTTCCGAGAACGTTTCCCAGCGCGCGTAGCCCCAGCCCTCGCTGGCCTCCTCGCTGCCGAAGGCAAAGTCGATATCGGCTTTGAGCACCGTTCCCGTGATCCCGTTGCCGGACTTATCCGTGATCTTGCCGCCCTGCCCGTCGCCTTCAAAATCCCAGGCGACGGAAAGCGGGCTTTTTTCCTCTTCGGCTGCCGCGGCAGGAACATACGCCGCCGCCCCTCCGAGCAGAAGGGCGCCGAACGCCACGGACAGCACCGCCGTCAGAAATTTGTTCATCGCTTTCTCCTTATCACAATGAAACGACACCCGCGCGGAATGATATCGATATCATACCGCACGGAAAGATCTCCCCTCACAGAAACGGACCAAGCGGCCGCAAACGCGCGGGCGGCCCGCCGTAAGCGGCGCGCGGTGGCGGCCCGAATGCCGATGCGATATCGATATCATATCCTTCAAAAAAATATGACATCGATATCATCGCGTCAACAACATTATACCGCCTTTTTGCGGTTTGTCAATACCTTTTTCCGAAAAAAGTAAAAACTTTTCAGATTTTGTCCGATTTTTGCTTGCTGTTGTTGCAAAAGCAACAATATTGCGCGCCGCCGCACGCCGCTGCCCCCCGCAGGCCGCCGTCCGCGACGGCGGCAAAAGCCCCGCACCCCGCCGAAGCGGCGGGGTGCGGGGCGAAAGCGCCATACTTTTGACGCGCGGCGCCAAGCGCGGGGCACGTTCACAATTTCTCAAAGACGGGGATGACGTCCTGCGGGGCAGGAACTTCGGCGCGGAGGGGGCCGCACACCGTTTCGCCCGTAAAGATGTTTTTCCACTCCCCCGCGGGGAAGTAGACGCTGCGCGCGGTCATGCCCGCGTACAGCACGGGCGCGACGAGGTAGCGGCTGCCGAACATGTACTGGTCCTCGCACGCCCAGCAGGCCTCGTCCTCGGGGAATTCGTAAAACATCGTGCGCATGAGCGGCGAGCCGTTTTCGCTCGCCTCGCGCATGAGCTGTTTGAGGTAGGGCTTCATCGAAAGGCGCAGGCGCACGTACTTTTCGAGCACCGCGCCCACCTCCTCGCCGTAGCTCCAAATCTCGTTGGGCAGGCCCGTGTGGCAGAACCCGCCGCCCCAGTCCCGCTCGTCCAGCGGGGGGATGGTGCTCGGGCCCTTGTCGCCGTGCATGCGCAGGACGGGGCAGAACGTAGCCCACTCGAACCAGCGCAGCAGCAGCTCCTTGTGCCCGGGCGCGGTCACGTCGACGAAGAATCCGCCGATGTCCGTCGTCCACCACGGGATGCCCGCCAGCCCGACGTTGAGCCCCGCGGCGAACTGATCGCGCAGCGTTTCAAAATTGCCCTGGATATCCCCCGACCAGAGCACGGCGCCGTACTTTTGGCTGCCCGCCCAGGCGCAGCGGATGAGGTTGCAGATGTCCTTTTGCCCCGCGGCCTTCTGCCCTTCGTAAAAGGCTTTGGCGTGGCAGACGGGGTAGATGTTGGCCGTCTGCAACGCGGTGCCGCTGTGGTAGCGGTAGTTGGCAAAATCGTACACCGTGTACTCGGGCTCGGCCTCGTCCAGCCAGAACATGTCGATGCCGCTCCCGTAATAGTTTTGGCGGCACTTTTCCCAGATATACCGCCGCGCCTCGGGCGAGGTCGCGTCGTAGATGTACGAATCCCCCAAAAAGTCGAAGCACTGGCAGCCGTGTTCGGGGCGGATGAGCAGGCCGCGCTCGTTCATCTCGGCAAAATTTTCGCTCTTTTTGTCGACGGTGGGCCAAACGGAGACCATGCAGCGGGTACCGTAGCTTTTGAGCTCCTTGACCATGGCCGCGGGGTCGGGCCAGTATTTTTCGTCAAAGCGCCAGTCCCCCTGGCGGGTCCAATGGAAGAAGTCGATGACGATGACGTCGAGCGGGATGCCGCGGCGGTGGTACTCGCGCGCGACGGAGAGCACCTCATCCTGCGTGCGGTAGCGCAGCTTGCACTGCCAAAGCCCGAGGGCGTTTTCGGGAAATTCGGGCGCGCGGCCGACGAGCGCGGTGTAGTTTTGCAGGAGCTGTTTGGGCGTATCCCCCACCGTGACCCAGTAGTCGAGCTTTTTCACGCTCTCGCCCACCCATTCGGTGACGTTTTTGGCGAAATGAACGTGCCCCACGGCGGGATCGTTCCAGAAAAAGCCGTACCCGCGCGAAGAGAGGACGAAGGGCACGCTGGCCTGCGAATTGCGCTGCGCCAGTTCGAGCAGGCAGCCTTTGAGGTCGAGGCAGCTCTGCTGGTATTGGCCCATGCCGAACAGTTTTTCGCCCTCGCAGGCCTCAAAGCGGGCGGTCAGGCGGTAGTCTCCCCCGCGCGCGGGCACGAACTCGCGGGCGAGCAGGCGCAGGGAAGGGGTGTGCGGCATGTCGTACTCGTACATGCGGTAGTACTCGCAGAGCACGGGCGCGCCGTCCTTGAAAAAGCGCAGCTGCCCGAGCGGGGATACATCGCAGCGGATGCGGCCGTTGGCGACGGACGCGCCCGCCTCGCCGACGGTGATGCGGGCGGGCAGGACGGGCGCGCCTTCCAGCGCCCAGTCGGTTTGGTCCATGACGGGGAACGGGGTGGCGCAGACGCGCAGGGCGTCCTGCCCCTGCGCACAGATGCGTACCGTTTCGCCGCGGCGGGAAAAGACAAGTGCGTTGCCTTCGACGGTGAACATGGGATGCCTCCTTGGCGGGGTGGGGTTGGTTGTATTGTATACCACGCCGCGAAAGCTGTCAAGCCCCGCGGCAAATTTTCGGGCCCGCAAAAACCGCAGACGGATGCGTCGCGAATGTAAAATGTAAAATGTAGAATGTAGAGTTATGGAAAATTTTTGAATAAACCAAAATTCTACACTCTACATTCTACACTCTACATTCACAAAAGCCCTGCCATGAGATCCCTCGACAAGCTCGGGATGACATAAGGGTTGTCCAAAATTCTACACTCTACATTCTGCATTCGCTCCCCTACCGTCATCCTGAGCGGAGCGAAGCGCAGTCGAAGGATCTCACTCGCCCGCCCACAGGAAAGCCCGACAATGAGATCCCTCGGCGGCGACTCCGCCCGAGGCCGCATGGTTCACAAAAACCGCAGGCTTCTGCGTGCCGAATGTAAAATGTAAAATGTAGAATGTAGAGTTGCGGATAATATTTTATAAACCAAAATTCTACACTCTACATTCTACACTCTACATTCACAAAAGCCCCGCCATGAGATCCCTCGACAAGCTCGGGATGACGGGGACGGCTCGGGATAACGGGGACGGCTCGGGATGACGGGGGCAGCAAAACGCCGCGCAAGGGCTTGCCCTCGCGCGGCGCTGCGTTTTGGTTTTTTACAGGTCTGCCCGCGGGCTTACACGGCGACGCCTTCGTTGTACCGGTATTGGCCCGAACGGTTGCTCGTTTCGGTCTGCACGCGGAAGGTGCACTGCTCCGCCGTCACGCTGTCCGTTACGACCAGCTCGCCGCCGACGATGGCCAGGTAATAGTCCTCGTCGGCCGCGCATTGGAACATCACGCCCGCGCCGTTTTCGCCCGCGACCGTCTTGAAGGACATGTTCTTTTGCTGGGCGAGCGCCTCGGCGCTGCCGAGCACGTGCGAATCCTGCGTTATGACGACCTTGCCCGTCGCGATGTCGTAGCACAGGTACAGCCCCGCCATGTTGTAGGCCTGGATGGAGATGTAATTGTCCGCATCCGCGTTTTCGGGCACGTACTTGGCCGCCTCGATCTCCCACAGGGCGTCTTCTTCGTTTTCAAACATGTTCGCGGGTTTGTAGAAGGTGGGCAGCGCCAACGGATAGTACGCATCGCTGTGCGGGTTGACGGTGTACAGATGGCCGATGGGGACGTCGTTTTGGGTGATCTTGCTGTTCACGCCGCTGATGCCCGTCGAATTTTCATGAACGAAATCGACGAACCCGTTGTCGCTGAATTCCAATTCGGCGATGCAGGCCACGCGGCGGTAGCCGAGGCCGTACGGCAGCGAACCGTTGTGGTAGATCATGTAGGTGCTGCCGCCGAAGTCGAACACCGCGGGATGGTTGGTGTTGGAAGTGGCGGTGGGGTCCATCAGGCGGTTGCCGTAGTTCCACTCGTCCTCCCAAAGGCCGTCCTCATCCGTCACATCGATATAGCTGTACGCGAGCGCCTCGCGCCAGCCCGCGGCGTAGAACATGTAGTAGCGGTAGCCCGTATCCGTCTCGCGGCGGTACAGGTACGGCGCCTCTGTAAAGGTGTTGTCCGCCGTGTTTTTGGTGTACAGGTCGATGCGCATGATGTCGGCAACCTGTTCAATGTTGTTGTAGCCGAACCAGTAGAACGTGGGTTCGTCCGTCGTTACGATGTTGCCGTCCGTGCTCGCGCTCTGGTCGACGATCTCCAACTCTACGCTATAACCCGTGCCGTTTTCTGCCGGATCAGAATCGACCATCGCGACCTGGCACATAAAGGAATTGCTGTTGCCCCAGGCCACGTACATCTCGTCATTGTCCGTCACCCACGCGGTGGGGTCGATGTCGTTCCAGCCCGCGTCGGCCGCGTCAACACCCGATGTTACCGTGTTTGTGGCCTCATCAAACACGTAGTCTGTCGTTCTGTTCGTCCAGTTGCTGTACACGAGGGGCTCGTCGTAGCACTCGAAGGGGCCGGTCGGGTCGTCGGAGACGGCGAGGCCGATGCACATGTGGCCGTTGTTGCCTGCCGTGGTAAAGCCCACCGTGTTTTCGGACCACGAGCAGAAGAGGAACCAATAGTACCCCTTGTACTCGATGACCTGCGAGGCCCAGGCGGAAGGTTCCACGCTGCCCGTCGCCTGCCCGCGCGCCCAAGGGATGTCCTCGATGTCCATGATGATGCCTTCCGTCGTCCAGTTGACGAGGTCGATGGAGGAATAGCAGATCCATTCGGGCATGGTGTAGGTAGAGGTCACGGCGTCCTCGGTGATGTCGTGCCCGACGTAGAGGTACGCCGTCTCGACGCCGTCTTTTTCCACGACCATGACCGCGGGATCGCCGCCGTAGGTGATGACGTCGGCATACTCGGCGTCGCCCTTCTGCCAAGGTTCGCTGCCCGTCGTCCAGCTGTCGTCGTATGTCGAATCGCCGATGCCGAAGCCGCCGATGGGATTGCCGCCCACGCTCTTTTGGAGGGAGACCGCATCGCCTTCGCCTAAGAACTCCGCCGTGACGGTTACGTCCTTGGTGACGGCAAAGGTATAGGGGTTATCGGTAGAGACTTGCTGCCCGTCCACCGTCCAGCGGACGAACACCTTGCCATCGGGCACGGTGGCGGTGAGGGTGCAGTTTTCGCCCTCCTCGAACTCGCCGCCGCCCGTTCCACCGACGACGGTCACGGTGTACGTGACGGCCTCGGAAGAGGGCGGAGGGGTGGGTGCGGGGTCATCCTTGCCGCAGCCGACGAGAACGAAGGAGAGGGCCATGACCAAAGCAAAGCAGAGCGCGGTAAGGCGCGTGAACATTTTCTTTTTCATCCTGTCCCCTCCTTATGCCGCGACGAGCGTGGAAAGATCGCCCGTGGCGTGCAGCATGCCGACTTCCTCGGCCGAAAGCGCGCGGCTGTACACGCTCAGATTGCTCGCCGCACCGATGACGGAGCTGTCCGCCGCCCAGAAGGAGCGGCCGATCCAGTTGGTGGCGTTCGTGCCGATGATGCCTTCGATGAGGCCCTGTGCGAGCGCGGGCGTCGTCTCGCATTCGTACCTGGCGGTGGTATAGCAGACGGCGCCGTCTTTGAGCAGATAACCCGAAACATAGACGTAGATCAAGCCGTCGCGGTCGACGGTGATGGTCACGCCATACCACTGGCGCAACAGCAATTCGCACACGGCGGTGCTGTTGAGGAACACGGCCTTGCCCGAAACGTCGCAGGCGGCGTGGCCGTTGGCGGATACGAAGATCTGCTGCCCCGTGAATGCCGATCCGCTGAACGAACTCGTGCCCAGCTGGAAGATGCGGCCCCAGTCGTTGCGCTTCGTGCTGTTGTTCAGGTTAAAGTTTTCGATGTAGGCGCTGACCGTGACGGACAGGCCGCTCTCCTTCGTGACGCCGTTGAACGCGCCCTGCGGGATGGAAAGGCCCATGCTGCCGCTCGTGGGCTTGCGGTCGGCATAGGGGTTGGGGTCGTTGGTCGAGCTCAGCCCTTCGGCGTCGTACAGTTTGGCGGCGCTGACGCCCTGGTGGGTGACAAAGCTGTCGTTTTGGGCGGAGAGCTCCTCGGTGCCGTTCGAGGACGTCATGTACAGCACTTCGCCCGTCGCACCCGCGACGAGGTTTTGCCCGCCGTGTTCGCTGTCGAGCGGGAAGGCCGCGGCGAGCCCGTCGGTCAGGTCGGGCTCGATCTTGAAAGGATCCAGCGCCTGATACGCGGCCTGCAACGCCGCGACGGTTTCGTCGACGTCCTCCTGTGCGGACGTGAGGAAGCTGAGCGCTTCGGCATTCGCGCGCGCCTGCATGAAGGCGGCGTACGCCGCAGCCCAGCCGTCGGCAAACCTGTCGTAATTGCTCCGCACGAAGTTGTTGTCCAACTCTTCCAACAGCGCGTCGCGCTCCGTAAGGTCGGCATAGCTCGCATTGATGGCGGCGATCTCGTCGGCGGTGAGGGCGGAAGAATAGAATGCCACCTGCTCGACCGTGATGTCCGGATTGCCCCAGATGTTGTTCGCGCGGCCGAACATGAACCAGTCTGCCTCGTTGACGAAACTGACGGTATCGGTGCGGTATGTACCCGCAGCGCCGCCCGCCGTCCAGTCATACGAAGCCACCCGATCGCCGTCTTTGTATACGGTGATCGCCGCGCCGTCGACGGTAAGGATGTACTGCGAAAGCTCGGTCAGAGCCAGATCGGCATAGCCGCTGCTGCCGCCGATGATGTCATAAAAATCATCCTCTACATTGGTCGAGCCTTTTTTGTTGAGGCGGAACGAGACGCCATCGGCCGCGGCAAAGAAGAAGTTGTTCACCCCGTGCGAAAGGCTGGGTGTGGAGTCCTTCGTAAAGCCGAACAGCCCCGTATATTCGTCGATCTTGTCCGTTCCCGTATAGAGATAGACGATAACGGAAAAGCCATCCTTCAATTTCCCTTTGAGCGGGTTGGCGCGGCCGTACGAGTTGCTTTCCCCCATGGCTCCGCCTGCTCCTTGGAATCCGCCCGGAACGTACAAGCCGTTGCCCACCGTAACGGTTGCGCCGGCCTTGGCGGCCTCTCCTTTGAGAGCGCTCCACCCCGTGGCGTCAAAGCCCGACGAAGTAAAGTCGTACGAGGCGACGGCCGTCGGCGCGGTGACCTGCGGCGTTTCTGCCTGCCCGCCGCTTCCGCCGCTTTCGGCATCGCTTTGCGCGGCTGTTTCCAGGGCGATGGCGGGCGTTGCGTCGCGGCCGCCCATAGGCAGCCAGGCGAGGCACGTCAGCAGCACCGCCACCGCGAGCAGCACGGCCGCAAGGCAGAATGCCTTTTTGCGTACATTCATGTTTGCTTCCCTCCTTAAAATATTTGTGTGTATGGACCGTGCAAACCGCACGGGTCATGCCGTTTTATGCCGTCAAATGCCTTTTTGTTTTGCGCAGCAAAACAAAAAGCGGCCGCTTTTCCGCCCTGCCCGCGCGCGGCCCCGCACGGCGGACGGAAACGCACCGCGCCGCGAAGGAACGCGCCAAAGCGCAAAGGCACAACAGACCGCCCCGCTCCCGCGGCGCAGCTGCTGCACGGATAATTGGATGATTTTATTATACACCCGATTTTCGGCTTGTCAAGGCTTGCGGCAAAATTTATCGCACATTTTATTGAAATATATTGCAGATAATATTGTGATTTTACGGCGGAAACGTTCACTTGCCGCGGGGCCGCGGGCACGGCAAAGGGCCGCCAAGTTTTGGCGGCCCCGAATGTTTGAAGATCTTGCTTGTTTACACGCCGTCGAACGCATGCGCCACGTACACGAAGTGGTCGGCCGCGCGTTCGAGGTTGCCGACGAGGTTGATGAATACCCCGCTCGACTCGGGCTTGCATTTGCCCTCGTTCAGGCGGCGGATGTGGTCGGCCACCATCTCCTTGCGGGCGGCGTCCACCTCGTTTTCGGCGGCGTCGACCGCCTTGATGGCCGTGATGTCCTTTTCGCCGAAGGCCTTCATCGTGTTTTGGTACAGAACGTCGATCTTGCCCAGCATCGCCTGCAAGGACTTGATGACCCCGGGCGAGAATTCGATGTTGTCCCTGCGGCAGTTGCGGGTGTACTTGGTGATGTTGTCTGCCAGTTCGCTGATGCGGATGATGTCTCCCGCGGCGTGGTGCAGCGCGGAGATGATCTTTTCGTCCGCGTACGAAAGGTCGGTCGACGAGACCTTGATAAGGTACTCGATGAGCCGTTTTTCCATCTCGGAGACGTGCGCGTTGATCTCGTCCACCTTTTCTTTGGCGGTCTCGTCGCCGTTGACGAAGCCTTCAAAGGCGGCATTCAAAGACTGCATGGCAAGCTCGGCCATCTTGGCGGCGGCCTTGTTGGCCTGGCTCACGGCGATGGATGGAGACTTGATGAAGCGGTCGTCCAAAAGGGTGCCTTCGCCCGCGGGCGCCCCCGCCTTGCGCTCGGGGATGAGCTTGGTGGAAACTTTCACGAACACCTGCGCAAACGGCAGGAAGATGCAGGTGCACACCACGTTGAAGAAGGTGTGGAAGAGCGCGATCTGCAAACCGGGGTCGTCGCCGAACCATTTGCCGAGGGTAGCGTTCATGAAGCCCGGCCAGCACAGCAGGAAGATCGAGAAGATGACGGTACCGAACACGTTGAACATCAGGTGGATGAGCGCCGCGCGCTTGGCGTTGGTGTTGGCGCCGATGGAAGAGAGCAGCGCCGTGACGCAGGTACCGATGTTCGTGCCGAGCACCAAAAAGAGCACGCCGCTGTTGGCGGGGTTGCCGATGGCCAGACCCGCGCCCACCATCTGCACGATGAGGGTGGTGACCGCCGAGGACGACTGCACGATGCCCGTGATGATCACGCCCGCCAAAAGGAGGATCAGGCGGTTGTCGACGCTGACGAGGAAGTCCTTGATGGCCTGCTGCTTGGCAAACTCGTCCATGGCCATGCCCATGTACTGCAAGCCGAGGAACACCAGCCCCAGGCCCGCCAGCATCATGCCGATGGTCTTGGCCTTGTCCTTTTTGCAGAGCATGTCCATGAAGATGCCCACGCAGGTGAACACCGTGATGAACTCGATGAAAGGGATGTCGGCGATGACCGAAAAATAGGCGGTGACGGTGGTGCCGATGTTGGCGCCCATGATGACCGTGGTGGCCTGGAAGAGGGACATCAGACCCACGTTCACGAAGCCGACGACCATGACGGTGGTGGCGGACGAGCTTTGGATGATGGCCGTCACCCCGGCGCCGATCCCCACGCCCGCCAGGCGGCTTTTGCCCGTCTTATCGAACCAGCGGCGCAGCTCGTTGGTGGCGAGCTTTTCGATGTTGTCCGACAAAACTTTGAAGCCGAACAAAAACGCACCCAGGCCCGCCAGCAGCGCGACGACTGCAAGCACGTAGTCCATTGCGCTCATACAGTGTTTCTCCTTTTTCCTTTTTTCCTATGTACGCGCGGGCAGGCGCCCGCCGCGGCGCCCCTGCGCCGCCCTCCCCTCCCGCGCAGACCGCGGGGGCAGATCTTACCCTGCCCTCCCATTGTACGGGAAAGTTGTATAATACACTTGTAAAACTTGTAATAAATTTGTAATAAATTTTTTGCCCGCCCTTTTTTCCTTGCCTCGGGCGCGAAGCGCCGCGCGCGGGCACGGGGGGGGCGGACGCAGGCGCGGGGCGGGCGCGGGGCGGGACGGAAAGGCCCGCCCGCAGAGCACTGCGGGCGGGCCTCCATTTTTGCGCAAGCGTTATGCGTTGAGGTTTTCTTTGAGCTTGGCAAGCTCGGCGGAAAGTTCCTTCGGCAGGCGGTCGCCGAACTGCTTGTAGAATTCTTCGATGCCGTCGGCTTCCTTTTTCCAGGTCTCTTTGTCGACGGTGAGGATCTCTTTGAGGGTCTCTTCGGAGACGTCGCAGCCTTCCATGAAGAGGTCCTTCGGGTCGGGAACGTAGCCGATGGGCGTTTCCACGGCGTCCACCTCCCCGTCGCAGCGCTTCAAGATCCATTCGAGCACGCGCATGTTTTCGCCGAAGCCGGGCCAGAGGAAGTGGCCCTCGTCGTCGGTGCGGAACCAGTTGACGTTGAAGATCTTGGGCTGGTTTTTCACCTTTTTGCCCATTTCGATCCAATGCTTGAAGTAGTCGCCCATGTGGTAGCCGCAGAAGGGGCGCATGGCCATCGGGTCGCGGCGGACGACGCCCACGGCGCCCGTGGCGGCTGCCGTCGTTTCGCTGGCCATGATGGAGCCCACAAACACGCCGTTGTCCCAATCGCGGCTCTGGTACACCAGCGGGGCCGTTTTGGCGCGGCGGCCGCCGAAGACGATGGCCGACAGGGGCACGCCCTTCGGGTTGTCGAACTCCTTGCTGATGCAGGGGCAGTTTTTGGCGGGCGCGGTGAAGCGGCTGTTCGGGTGCGCGCCCTTGACGCCCGCGGCTTTGGCCGCGTCGTCCCACGGGTTGCCCTTCCAGTCGACGGCGTTTTTGGGCGGGTTTTTATCCAGGCCTTCCCACCAGACGGTGTTGTTGTCCAAATTGTGCACGACGTTGGTGAAGATGGTGCCCTGCTGCGTGGTGTGCAGCGCGTTGGGGTTGGACTTTTCGTTGGTGCCCGGCGCCACGCCGAAGAAGCCGTTTTCGGGGTTCATGGCCCAGAGCCTGCCGTCCGCGCCGACGCGGATCCAGGCGATGTCGTCGCCCACGCACCAGACCTTGTAGCCCTTTTTGCGGTACACTTCGGGCGGGATGAGCATGGCCAGGTTGGTCTTGCCGCAGGCGGACGGGAAGGCCGCCGCGATGTACTTGACCTCGCCCTTCGGGTTTTCAAAGCCAAGAATGAGCATGTGCTCGGCCATCCAGCCCTCGTTTTTGCCCTGGTAGGAAGCGATGCGCAGCGCGAAGCACTTTTTGCCGAGCAGAACGTTGCCGCCGTAGCCGCTGTTGCACGACCAGATGGTGTTGTCCTCGGGGAAGTGCAGGATGTAGCGCTTGCTCTCATCGAGTTGGCACTTGGAGTGCAGGCCCTTGACGAAGTCTCCGTCCTTGCCCAGCGCTTTCAGAACGTCGGTGCCGACGCGCGTCATGATCTCCATGTTCAGGACGACGTAGATGCTGTCCGTCAGTTCGATGCCGATCTTGGAAAATTCGCTGCCGACGATGCCCATGCTGTACGGGATGACGTACATCGTCCTGCCCTGCATGGAGCCTTTGAAGATATCCGACGCCATTTTGTAGGCCTCTTTCGGGTCCATCCAGTTGTTGATGGGGCCCGCGTCCTCCTTGTTGCGGCAGCAGATGAAGGTGCGGTCCTCCACGCGCGCCACGTCGTTGACGGCGGTGCGGTGCAGGTAGCACTCGGGCAAAAGATCCTCGTTGAGCTTGATCATCTCGCCCGTCGAGCAGGCCTCGGCGCGCAGTTCGTCGCGCTGTTCCTTGCTGCCGTCGATCCAGACGATGTTGTCCGGGCGGCAGAGGCAGGCGGCCTCATCGATGAATTTGAGCACCTTTTGGTTGTCGGTCAGAGCCTTGGTTGCGTTCATACCTATTAAGTCCCTCCTTGGGCGGGGCGCGGTGCGGCCCCGGATTTGTTTGGGTTCCTGCCTATTATACCGCATTGCGCGGCAAAAGTAAACTTTTTGCGCCCCCTATTTTCCTCCGCCCGCAAGAGAGCGGGCGCTGCGGGAACGCGCCCCCGCGCTTTGCCCCGCCCCGCCGCGGGCGGCGGGGCAAAACGATTGCGGGCGAAGAGGTTTTGTGGTATACTGAGAAAGCGGCAACGGCCGCAAGGAGCGAACGCTTGAAAAACCTGATATTGAAGATCACCGAAGGCGAGCTGTTCCGCTTTTTCGACACCGAAGACAGGACCGAAGTGACGATCGGCGCGGGGCGCAAAGCCGACATCGCCGTCAAGGGGCTGCTGCCCGTGCAGGCGCGCCTCTTTTACAAGGACGGGGGCTGGTTCGCCGAAGACCTCTCGGGCGGGCACGGGCGCTGTTTGACCCTGCTCGGCGGCAAAAAGTTCCGCCGCCCCGTGCAGAAGCTGGACGGGGACCTCACCTTCCGCCCCGCCGACGAAAAGAAGGGGGAGCTGGCGCGCATCGGCAGCGTGCGGCAGTTCGGGAAGAGGCACGCGGGCAGCGGCTTTGACCTGACCAAGCGGACGGTGACGGCGGTGGGGCGCGGCGCGGGCTGCGACATCCGCGTGGACAGCCCGCTCGTTTCGGACAAGCATTTCATCGTCGTGTTCGACGGGAAGGATTGCTACATCGAGGACACGCACAGCCTCGGCGGGACCTTCGTGAACAACCGCCGCGTGCGGCGGCGCAAGCTCGGGGACTACGACCGCATCTCCATCCCCTCGGCGGCCTACATCTATTACCGCGGCCGCCTGCTCTTTTCCACGGCGGAAGGGGGCATCCGCATCGACGCGGCGGGCGTGACCAGGCGGGTCTCCGACCGCGGCGGGCGGGGCAAGGTGACGCTGGTGGACGGGGCGACCTTCCGCATCGAGGCGGGGGAATTCGTGGCCGTGGTGGGCGGCAGCGGCGCGGGGAAGTCCACCCTCTTAGACTGCCTCAACGGCACCCGCCCCGCCACGGGCGGCAAGATCTACTTCGACGGCAACGACTATTACGAAAACCTCAACACCTACCGCGCCATCGTCGGCTACGTGCCCCAGCGCGACATCCTGCACGACGATCTGACCCTCGAACGGGCGCTTACATACACGGCGCAGCTGCGGGTGCGCGCCGACCTTTCGCGCGAAGAGCTCTCCGCGCGGGTGGCGCAGGCCATCGCCGACGTGCATCTGACGGGCAAGGAAAAACTGCGCGTCTCCTCCCTCTCGGGCGGGCAGCGCAAGCGCGCCTCCATCGCCATGGAGCTGTTGTCCGACCCCAAAGTCATCTTCCTCGACGAGCCGACCAGCGGGCTCTCGCCCGACCTCGACATGGAGATGATGGAACTTTTGAAGGACCTCTCCA
The DNA here is from genome assembly GCA_944328445.1 of uncultured Clostridia bacterium. GTDB lineage: Bacteria > Bacillota > Clostridia > Christensenellales > Borkfalkiaceae > Borkfalkia. Next base: position 110,125 of record CALVHO010000001.1, read on the forward strand.
AAAAGGGCCGCACCATCGTGGCGGTGACGCACGCCATGGAAAACCTCGACAAATGCGACCGCGTCCTGTTTTTGGGGCGGGGCGGAAGGGTGTGCTACTTCGGCCCCGCGCAGGGCGCGCAGGCGTGGTTCCGCCGCCGCAGCTATTCGCGGGTGTTTGCGGCGCTGGGCGAAGAACAGACCGCCGCGGCCTTTGCCGAAAAGTACCGCGCGAGCGCGGGGTACCGCGCGCTGTACCGCGAATTTTGCCGTGAATACGGGGACGTGGCCCCGCCGCCCGCCGAGGCGGCGGCCGCCGACGCCTGGGAAAAGCCGCCCGCGCCCCTGCCCGCCGCGCAAAACGAGCGCGCGCGGCGCCCCGCCCGTAAGGCGCCCGCCCGGGCGGCGGAGCCCGTTCCTCTCCAAAACGCCGCCGCGAAAAAGGCGGAGCCCGTTCCCGCAAAGCCCGCCAAAACCAAGGCGGGCGGCAAGGAGGTGCGGCCATGAGGCGGAGCAGGCGGCGCGGCGCCCGCATGAACATCCAGCACTTCCGCGTGCTGGTGCGCCGCTATTTCCGGCAGATCTTCACCAACCTCGCCACCGCGCTGCCGCTGGCGCTGCAAGCGCCCGTGCTCTTGCTCATCTTCGCGGTGGTGTGCCGCGAGGACGCCTTCGCCGTGCGGGACGTGACGGGCGCCAACCTGGCCATATTTTTGCTCGTGGTCATGAGCGCGCTGACGGGGCTTTTGAACAGCTACCGCGAGATCTGCAAGGAGCGAGACATCCTCTCGCGCGAGGTGTTCGGCGGGCTGGACGTGACGGCCTACGTGCTCTCCAAGTTCGTGGTGCTGCTCGCCATCGGCGCGGCGCAGTGCCTATTCCTCTACGCGGGGGCTCTGCTGCTTGCCGACTTCTCCTTCCCCAACGCGGCGGGGTACCTCTGCGGCTGGCTGGCCATGGTGCTGACCAACGCCGCGGCGGCGGCCGTCGGGCTGTTTGTTTCCGCGCTGCTGAAAAAATCGGAGAGCGCCATTTTGCCCGTTCTCCTTCTCATCATCATGCAGGTGGTGTTTTCGGACTGCCTGCTCGAACTCGACGGCGCGGCAAGCAAGCTCTGCTACGTGACCCCCGCGGCCTGGGGCGCGGCGGTGTTCGGCAACCTGTGCGGCATCAACGGCTGGCACCCCGAGATCGAATGGTACAGCCGCGCCATGTACGAGGCGCCGCCGCTGCTCTCGCTGTTGCTGCTGGCGGCCTTTGCGGCGGTATTCGTGTTTTTGACCGCCCTGCGCCTGCGCCGCGCCTACCGCACGGGCGAATGAGCGGACGGCTTTCTCCCAAAAACGACACCTTTCGGAGGAAAAATAAGGACATGAACGAACTCCCGCAGGACGCATACATGCTGCTGAGCTTTGTGAACATGAAGCTGCGCGACCGCTACGAGACGCTGGCGGCGCTGTGCGAGGACCTCGGCTGCGACGAGGCGGAGCTCTGCGCCCGCCTCGCGGTCATCGGCTACACGTATTCCCCCGCGCAGAACCGCTTCCTGTAAGTCTCCTGCGGGAGCAGAACGAGGTGGCGCGCGGAACGCGGCGGCAAAAAAACGGCCGCGGGGGCGACCCCGCGGACAAGATCCGAATAAAAAATGACGGCATGACGGCGGCCGCGCCCCCGAAGGAGGGCGCGGCCGCCTTTTTATTCGTTCAGTTTGTGTGGCGCGGGCCTTCTTCCCCGCCGCGCGGAAGCGCTTCCGCGGGGCTTTCTCCGCCACCCGTTGCATTTCCGCCGCTTTCGCCGCGTGGGGCGTCTTTGCCGCCCGAAGCGGGCGGGTACACGGCAAAGGCCTCCGCCGCGGCGGAAGGCGAGCGCAGGCACAGCCACACGAAGTAGGCCGCGGCCGCCAGCCCGACGGCGGCGGTCAAAACGATCTCTTCGGGGCACCAGATGTCGGAAAAGGCCCCGATGCCGCAGTACACGACGACGTTGCCGCCGAAGTTGAACAGCGCGTGCGCCAGCGCGCAAAACAGGGTGCCCGTGCCGCAGAACATGCACACGGCGAGCATGGCGCCGATGAGGAAGCTGTACCCCACCTGCAAAAACACCGCGGGCGAAACGCCGCCGAGCAGGTTCACCAGGTGCAAAAGCCCGAAGGCGGCCGAGGAGAGGAGCACGGCGAGCACCCGCCCCTTCTTGCCCGTGCCCGTTTTGCCGAGCACGAGGGGGAAGATGACGCCGCGGAAGGCCTGCTCTTCAAACAAACCGATGCCGAGGCAATAGAGGGCGTAGAGCGCCAAAAGCTGCGCGTTGCGGCCGATGACCGCCGTCCCCTGCGCCAGCGCCACCAGCGGGAAGTTGTTGACGGCCACCGCGAAGGCGGGCAGGCCCCAAAGGAGGGCAACGCCCCGCCCCTTTTGCGGCAGCGCGGTGCCCGCAATGCCCGCGTGGAAGGACAGCGCCAGCATGACGGCGAACATCGCCAGGCGCAAAACGCCCGTGCCGAAAAAGTGCGCGGCCTTTTCGCCCTCGAAAAAGAACCCGCCCAGCCAGTCGCAGGGCAGGAGCACGAGGCCCACGATGAGGACATAGAAGATGGCCGCGCTCTGGGCGGGCGTTTTGCGAAGGTACAGAAGTTTTCGTTGCATGGCAAAAAACAAAAGGGTGCGGCGCGCCGCAAGCATGAACGGGCGCGGCGGGAAAAACAAAAGCGGGAAGGCGTTGCGCCCTCCCGCGGATGCTGCGTCAGCCGTTGGTCACGTAGGCCACGCCGAAGGCGCCCGGGCCGACATGGATGCTCAGCACGGGGCCGACCACGCGCTGGTGGATGTTCACGGCGGGGAAGCGCGCTTGGAGCATGGCCGTGAACTCCGCGACGGGCGTTTCGGCGCCGCAGCGGCACACGAACATGCGCCGCGTGTTGGCAGGCAGCAGCGCGCACATCTTTTCCAGCCGCTCGCGCTGGCCGCGGGCGTTGATCTTGAACAAGATCCGCCCTTTGAGCACGAACACGGGCCGCAGGTTGAGGGAGGCGTTGGCCTTGCCGCTGGCCAGCCGCCCGCCCGCGATCAGGCGGTCGAGCGTTTCCACCGAAAAGACGACGGCGATCTTCTTTTTCAGTTCTTCGAGGTGGCGGACGACGTCGGCAAAGGCGAGGCCGCCCTTGACCATGTTCACGGCCTCGTCCACCAGCAGGTGCATGCCCGCGCCGATGGTCTCCGAATCGACGACGCGGATGTTGCCGCCCACCTGCCGCGCCGCAAAACAGGCCGAGGAATAGGTGCCCGAAAGCGCCGCCGAGAGGACGATGCAGACGACGTCGCACCCCTTTTCGGTGAGGTTGCGGAAGGTGCGGATGAAGTTGTCGAGCGCGGGCTGCGCCGTCTTGCATACCTTGCCCGCCATGCGTTCCATGAAGGGAGGATTGCGGTCGGACGCGGCCTCTTCAAAGGTCTCGCTGCCGATCTGGTAATTGACGGGCACGGTGCAGACGATGCCGCGCGCGGCGATCTCGGCGCTCGAATAGCCGACGGACGAATCGGTGACGATGGCGATCATATCTTTCCTCCTCTGTTGTGCGGCCGCACGGGGCGGCCGTGCGCGGCCGTCGCCCCGCGGGGCGCGGCGGGCGCGCGGGCTGCGTTAAAATTTGCGGAAGCGTTCGTAACGGGCCCGCACGAGCTCGTCGAGGCAGACGCCGCGCTTGCCGCGGAAAAAGCGGGCGATGTCCGCTTTCAGGTCCTCAAAAAATTCGTCGCAGAAGCCGCGCTCGGGGATGACCTTTTCCACCGCGCCGAGCGCTTCGAGGTCGGGCGCGGTCATTTTCAGGCACTCGCTGGCCTCGGCGACTTTGGCGCTGTCCTTCCACAAAATGGAGGCGCAGCCCTCGGGGGAGATGACCGAATAGGTCGACGTTTCGGTGATCCACACCTCGTCGGCCGCGCACAGGCCGAGCGCGCCGCCGCTGCCGCCCTCGCCGATGACGACGGAGAGGGTGGGCGTCTTCAAGCGGATCATTTCCAAAATGGAGGAGGCGATGGCCTCGCTCTGGCCGCGCTCCTCGGCGCCGATGCCGCAGTACGCGCCCGAGGTATCGACGAAGCAGAGCACGGGGCGGCCGAACTTTTCGGCCTCCTTCATCAGCCGCACAGCCTTGCGGTAGCCCTCGGGATGGGCGCAGCCGAAGTTGTGGGCGATCTTGTCGTTGGTGTCCTCTCCCTTTTCGATGCCGATGACGGTGACGGGCATGCCGCCGACGAAGCCCACGCCGCCGACGATGGCGGCGTCGTCGGCAAAGCGCCTGTCGCCGTGCAGCTCGATAAAGCCGTCGACGATGCGCGAAATGTACCGCACCGCGGTGGGGCGGCCCTTTTCGCGGCTTTTGAGCACGATATCGTATGCGTTCACAGCTCGGCCTCCTTTTCGGGCGCGGCGTGCAGCTTCAACAGCGCAGCCAGCGTGTCCTTCATCTCCTTGCGCTCCACGATGAGGTCCACAAAGCCCTTTTCCTGCAAAAATTCGGCGCGCTGGAAACCCTCGGGCAGGGTCTGGCGGATGGTCTGTTCGATGACGCGCGGCCCCGCAAAGCCGATGAGCGCGCCCTTTTCGGCCATGATGATGTCCGCCTCGAAGGCGAAGGACGCCGAAACGCCGCCCGTGGTGGGGTCGCAGAGCACGGCGATGTACAGGAGCCCCGCCTCGCCGTGGCAGGCGACGGCCGCGCTCGTTTTGGCCATCTGCATGAGGGATACGATCCCCTCCTGCATGCGTGCGCCGCCGCTGAGGATGAAGCCGACGACGGGCAGGCGCTCTTCGGCGGCGTATTCAAAGGTCTTGGTGATCTTTTCGCCCACGGTATGACCCATGCTGCCCATCTGGAAGCGGTAGTCCATCGAAAAGAGGGCGCAGCGCACCCCGCCGATGTCGGCCGTGCCGCAGACGACGGCGTCCTTTTCCCCCGTTTTGGCGCGCAGAGCGGCCAGCTTTTCGTCATACCCGGGGAAGCCGAGGATGTTCCCGCCCGCCTCGTCGGCGAACAGCTCCTCGAAGTTTTCCGCGCAAAGGCGGATGCGGGCGCGGGCGTCGATCTTTTTGCAGTGCCCGCACTTGGGGCAGATGCCGAAATTTTCTTCCATGTCGGCGGAAAGCACGATCTGGCCGCACTTTTCGCATTTTTCTGCCAATTTTTCGGGGATGGCGGCCTCGGCGGGCGCTTCGGGCGCGGGCTGCGGCGCCGCCTCCCCTTCCAGTTCGTTTTTCGGCTTACGCGAGAAAAACTTTTTCAAATCGAATTTCAATGTCCGATCTCCTCGGCCCCGCGGCGCGGGGCACGGCCTCCCCTTCGCGGGGAAAGGCTACGGGGCGAACCCCGGATTCATTGGTAATTTTTCAGGAATTTTTCCAGGAAATTGGTGCAGTAGGTGCCGTCCTTGAAGGCGGGCTGGGCCAGGATCTCGCCCGAAAGCTCGGCGTTGGTGTTGACGCCGTCGATGACCAGCTCGCACAGGGCGGCCTGCATCTTGCGGATGGCCTCGGTGCGCTCGCGGGCGTAGACGATGAGCTTGCCGATCATGCTGTCGTAATAGGGCGGGATGAAGTAGTCCTGGTAGATGGCGGTATCGAACCGCACCCACGGCCCGCCGGGGATGTGCATGAACGAGATCTGCCCGCAGCTGGGGCGGAAGCCCGCGCGCGCGTCCTCGGAGTTGATGCGGCATTCGATGGCGCAGCCGCGGATCATGCGGTCGACATCCTCCTGCGAATAGATGAACTCCACCCCCGCGGCGATGCGGATCTGCCACTTGACGATGTCGATACCCGTGACGTACTCGGTGACGGGGTGTTCCACCTGCAAGCGGGTGTTCATCTCCATGAAATAGAAATTGTTCTGCTTGTCGAGCAAGAACTCGATGGTGCCCAGGCTGGTGTACCCCACCGTTTTGGCCGCGAGCACGGCCGCCTCGGACATCTTTTTGCGCACGTCCGGCGGGAGAGTGACGCAGGGGCTCTCCTCGATGAGCTTTTGGTTTTTGCGCTGCATGGAGCAGTCGCGCTCGCCCAGGCAGACGACGTTGCCCTGCTCGTCGGCGACGATCTGCATCTCGACGTGTTTGACGTCGGTGAGGTATTTTTCGAGGTAGCATTTGCCGTTGCCGAAGGCGTTCTGCGCCTCGGCCGAGGCGGTGAGGACGGCGTTTTCAAAGTCCTCTTCCTGCCAGACGATGCGGATGCCCCGCCCGCCGCCGCCCGCCGCCGCCTTGACGATGACGGGGTAGCCGATCTCCGCGGCGAACTTTTTGGCCTCGCGGATGTCCGTGATCTCGTCCAGGCCGGGAACGACGGGCACGCCCGCCTTTTTCATGGTGCGGCGCGCCTCGTCCTTATCCCCCATCTTGGCGATGACCTGCCAGCGCGGGCCGATGAACTTGATGTTGCACTTTTCGCAAAGCTCGGCAAAGCGCGGGTTTTCGGAGAGGAGCCCGTAGCCGGGGTGGATGGCCTGGCAGCCCGTGGCGGTGGCCACGTCGATGATGGCCGTCATGTTGAGGTAGCTGTCTTTGAGCAGCGCGGGGCCGATACAATAGCTCTCGTCGGCAAGGTTGACGTGCAGCGCCTGCGCGTCCGCCTCGGAATAGACGGCCACGGTGCGGATGCCCATCTCGTTGCAGGCGCGGATGATGCGCACGGCGATCTCGCCGCGGTTGGCAATCAATATCTTACTGAACATTTTTCGTTGTCAACCCCGTTCAGAACAGTTTGAACAGGATCTGCCCGAACTCGACGAGGGCGCCGTTTTCCGCGCAGATCTCCACGATCTCGCCGTCCTCTTCGGCCACGACGTCGTTCATCAGCTTCATGGCCTCGATGATGCAGAGGGTATCCCCCTTTTTGACCTTGCTGCCCACCTTGACGAAGGGTTCCGCGTCGGGCGAGGGCGAGGCGTAGAAGATGCCCACCATGGGCGACTTGACGTCGCGGTATTTGTTGAAATCCTTGACGGAGGAAGGCTCCTCCGCGGGCGCCGCGGGGGCGCTCTGCGCGGGCGCCGCGGGCAGGGCCGCGGGCACCGCCTGCACGTATTGCGCGGGCGCGTTTTCGAGTTTGACGGTGAACGAGCCGTCACCGCCCGTTTCGGACAGTTCCATCTTGGAAAGGCCGCTCTCCTTGAACAGCCGTATATATTCGCGCAGTTGCTTTTTATCCATTCCGTACCTCCTTTTCTTCCTGCAAATATGACGAAAAGGCGCTTATAACACGATGGTATAAACGCCGCTGTGTGTATTTCAGATCTTTTTGAAGGCGAGGCAGCCGTTGTGCCCGCCGAAGCCCAAAGACGTGGAGAGGGCGTAGGCAAGGGGCGCCCCGGCCGCGGTGTTGGGCGTGACGTCGAGATCGCATTCCTCGTCGGGGACGCGGTAGTTGACGGTGGGCGGAACGACGCCCTCGTACAGCGCCAGCACGGAGGCCATGGCCTCGATGCCGCCCGCCGCGCCGAGCATGTGGCCCGTCATCGACTTGGTGGACGAGACGCGCAGCTTGTAGGCGTCCTGCCCGAAGGCCTTTTTGAGGGCGAGCGTCTCCGTCTTGTCGTTGAGGGGCGTGCCCGTGCCGTGGGCGTTGACGTACACGTCGCGCCCGGGGACGAGCCCGCATTCCTTGGCGGCCAGCTCGATGGCGCGCGAAGAGGCGACGGCCTCGGGGTCGGGCGCGGTCATGTGGTAGGCGTCGTTGGTGCAGCCGTAGCCCGCGAGCTCGGCGTAGATGCGCGCGCCGCGCGCCTTGGCGTGTTCGTATTCTTCCAGCAAAAGGACGGCCCCGCCTTCGCCCATCACGAAGCCGCCGCGCTCCTTGTCGAAGGGGATGGAGGCGCGGTTTTTATCGGTGCTCTGCGAGAGGGCCTGGCAGCTGATGAAGCCCGCAAAGCACAGGGGCAGGATGGCCGCCTCGCTGCCGCCCGCGAGCATGACGTCGGCATAGCCGTGCTTGATGGCGCGGTAGGCCTCGCCGATGCTGTTGGTCGAGGTGGCGCAGGCGGTGACGATGCCGATGTTGGGGCCTTGCGCGTGGTATTTGATGGCCACCGTGCCCGAGGCGATGTTGGAGATCATCATGGGCACGAAGAAGGGCGAAATGCGCAGGGGGCCCTTTTCTATGAGTTTGGTGTGTTCGGAAACGAGGGTGTGCACCCCGCCGATGCCCGAACCGATGTAGACGCCGAAGCGCTCGGGCGGGACGGCGCCCTCTTCCAGGCCGGAATCTTCATACGCCTGCGTCGCCGCGGCGACGGCGTACTGGGTGTACAGGTCGGTCTTGCGCACCTCGCCGCGGGGCATGTAGAGGGTGGGGTCGAACCCGCGCACCTCGCCCGCGAGGGTGCATTTGTATTCGGAGGCGTCGAACGCGGTGACGGTGTCAATGCCGCAGACGCCCTTTTTCATGTTCTCCCAGGTGGTCTTTGCGTCGTTGCCGAGGGGCGAAACGGCCCCAAGGCCCGTGACTACGACTCGCTTCATGGTCAAATTCTCCTCGGCTTGCGCCGGCGATTTTTCGTGAAACTGAATAACGGAGTTTAGGGTGTAAAATGTAGAATGTAGAATGTAGAGTGTAGAATTGCGGACAAAACTTATGTCATCCCGAGCCCGACACAAGGCGCCCTGGCGGGCTTTTCGGAATGTAGAGTGTAAAATGTAGAATGTAGAATTTTGGACAAACCTTATGTCATCCCGATCCTGCCGAGGGATCTCATTGCAAGCCTTTTCGTGGGCGGGCGAGTGAGATCCTTCGACTGCGCCTCACTTCGTTCGGCTCCGCTCAGGATGACAGGGTGGGCGCTCCACCCCACCGTCATCCCGAGCCTGCCGAGGGATCTCATTGCAGGCTTTACTGTGGGCGAGAAAAAGTTTCTAACCGATTAGACTGCCCTGCGATTTTTCGTGAGGCTGAGGACAAAAAGTTTTTATAAAAAGTTTTTTTAATACCCTGCGCGCGCAAAAATCACACTTTTTGCAAGCGCACCCAATTTGCCGAAAACTTTCGGCTTTGGGGAAAGAGTGAATGCGGCGCGCGTTACAGACGAGAGCCCCAAAAGGCGCGCCGCAGAGAGAAAACACGATGCCGAGCTTTGCCAAAGCAAAGCGAACATCGGGTTGTCTCTCCAACTCGCGCAAATCGCAGCATCTCTTTTGCGAGATTTGCGCGAAATCCCGTTATATATACATCCCCCCGTCCACTTTCAAGACCACGCCCGTGATGTAGCGGGCGTCGTCGGAGACGAGGAATTTGACGGCGTTGGCGATGTCCTGCGTTTCGCCCAGCGCGCCCAGGGGGATGAGTTTGTACATGGCTTGTTTCTGCTCTTCGGTCAGCGCGTCGGTCATGGCCGTTTTGATAAAGCCCGGCGCCACGGCGTTGGCCGTGATGTTGCGCGCGCCGAATTCCTTGGCCACGGACTTGGTCAGCCCGATGATGCCCGCCTTGGACGCGGCGTAGTTGGCCTGCCCCGCGTTGCCCATCAGCCCCACGACGGAGCTTATGGAGACGATGCGGCCGTAGCGCTTGCGCATCATGTAGGGCGTGACGTGCTTGATCATGTTGAAGCAGCCCTTCAAGTTGATGCCGAGCACGCGGTCCCACGCGGCCTCGCTCATGCGCATGAGCAGGTCGTCCGCGGTGACGCCCGCGTTGTTGACGAGGATGTCGATCTTGCCGAAGTCCTTGACGACGGCGTCGGCCACCGCCTTGGTGGCGGCAAAATCGGAGACGTCGCACTTATAATAGCGCGCGACGGCCCCCGCGGCCGTGAGCGCGGCCAGCGTTTCGGCCGCGGCAGCTTCTTCGCCGTAGTCGACGACGGCGATGTCCGCATTGTCTTTGGCCAAGGTCAGCGCGATGGCCGCGCCGATCCCCCGCCCCGCCCCCGTGACGAGGGCAACTCTCTTATCGGGCATGAAAAATACCTCTTCCGTCGCGCGGCGCTCAGCCGCGCTGTACAAGGCCCGTCAGCACTTTGCCGGGGCCGGCTTCGTAAAACGTATCCACGCCCGCGGCGCGCATGTTGGCGATGCTCTCGGTAAAGCGCACGGGCGAACACATCTGTTTGGCGAGGGTGGCGGCGAAGTCTCCCGCGTAGGGCGCGGCGGTGAGGTTGGCGTACACGTCCATGCGCGGCGCCTGCCAATGCAGGGTGCGCAAAAACGCCTCGAACGCCGCGGCCTCGGGCGCGAGCTCGGGGCAATGGAACATGCCCGAAACGCGCAGCTTCATGGCGCGGCCGCCCGCCTCCTTGACCTTGGCGCAGAAGGCCTCCTCCGCTTCGGCGCGGCAGGCGACCACCGTCTGCAAGGCGCCGTTGTAGTTGGCGGGGTGGGTGTTCACGCCGTCGCACAGCGCCTCCACCTTGTCGGCGGGAAGTTTGACGCAGGCGATCATGCAGCCGTGAACGCGCTCCGTATACGCCTCCATCAGCTCGGCGCGGCGCACGATGGCGCGGAAGGCGTCCTCCTCGGAGAGCGCGCCCGCAAAGCACAGCGCGGGCACCTCGCCCACCGAAAAGCCGAGGGCACAGGCGGGCGTGCCCGCCTCCTCTTCGGCGTAGGCGTAGGCGAGGTCGGCCAGAAACATCGTCGGCTGGGTCAGGATGGTGCGGTTGAGCTCCTCCTGCGTGCCGTGCAGCATCGCCCCGACGACGCCGGGACGGATGCTTTCGGCCATATCGAACAGCGCCTTGACCTTGGGCAGATCCTTCACGTCGGCGGCCATGCCGGGCACCTGCGCGCCCTGCCCCGCGAACAAAAAGGCTACACGTCCCATTTGACGCCCTCCATCATCGCCTCGGCCTGTTCCATCACTTCGGAGACGATCTCGGCGGCGGTCTGTTCACGGCTGACCATGCCCGCGATCTGCCCCGCGAGGAAGCAGCCTTCCTCGGCGTTTCCGTCCTTGGCGGCCTTGCGCAGCGAGCCGACGCCGAATTTTTCCAGCTCCTCGTCGGGCACGTTGGAGTCCGCTTCGAGCTTGGCGTAGGCGTTCATGTACGAATTTTTGATGGCGCGCACGGGGTGGCCGAGGCGGCGGCCCGTGACCATCGTGGAGATATCCTTGGCGGCGAGCACCTTCTTTTTATAGGCGTCGCTGACCGTGCACTCTTTGGCGACGAGGAAGCGCGTGCCCATCTGCACGCCGCAGGCGCCGAGGGCAAAGGCGGCCACCACGCCGCGGCCGTCCCCGATGCCGCCCGCCGCGACGACGGGGATGTGCACCGCGTCGACGACTTGGGGTACCAGGGCCATGGTGGTGAGGTCGCCGACGTGCCCGCCGCTCTCGCCGCCTTCGGCGATGACGGCGTCGACGCCCGCGCGCTCCACCATCTTGGCCAGCGCCGTGCTGGCCACGACGGGCAGGATGCGCGTGCCCGCCTCCTTCCACAGCTTGACGAAGCGCAAGGGGTTGCCCGCGCCCGTGGTGACCACGGGCACCTTTTCCTCGGCGACCATCTGCGCCACCTCCTCCACGTGGGGGCTGAGCAGCATGATGTTCACGCCGAAGGGCTTATCGGTCATGGCGCGGCACTTGCGGATCTCTTCGCGGACGAAGTCCGCACCCGCGTTCATGGCCGAGATGATGCCCAGGCCGCCCGCGTTGGAGACGGCGCTCGCCAGCGAGGCGTCCGCGATCCAGGCCATGCCGCCCTGGATGACGGGGTATCGTATGCCCAAAAGGCGGGTGAGTTTGGTCTGCATGGCTTTACTTGTTGGCGACGGCCTCGTCGATCTTCGCGATCAGCTCGCCCACGGTGGAAAGCTGCAAATTTTCGCCGAGGGAGATGTCGTACGCCTCCTCGATCTGCATGACGATGTCCACTTTGTCGAGGGAGTCGAATTCGAGCTCGTCGAAGTTGGTCTCGGGCGTGATGTCGATGTCCTCGCCCTTGCATTCGCAGAGGATCTCTTTCAGCTTTTCAAGCGTAGTCATGGTTTTTGTCTCCTTTGATGTTTATTCAAAATTCAAAAACTTGAAATTTTTGACATTGTTTTGCCCGCACGGCGGAAGGTATGCCGCGGGGGCGCCGCTTTTTTGCAGCGCGGCGTGCGCGGCGTGCGCGTTCAGCGCTGCCAGGCGACGATCTCGGCGCCGCTGGTCAGCCCCGCGCCGAAGGCGACGAAGAGGAGCTTGTCCCCCTTGCGGAAGGTGCCCTTTTTGGCGAACTCGTCCAAGAGCACCATCACGGACGTGGCGCTCATGTTGCCGTAATCGGCGATGTTGGTGAGCACCTTGCTCTTGTCGATCTTGAACTTTTTCAGGCTGGCGTCGATGATGCGGATGTTGGCCTGGTGCGGGAGGTACCAGTCGATGTCCGCGGGGGTGAGCCCCGCGCGGGCGCACACGTCCTCGATGCGGCTGCCCATGGCGTTGACCGCGAACTTGTACACCTCGCCGCCGTCCATGTGCATGGCCTGTTTTTCCTGCTCCACGGCGTTGTACGGGCTGTTGAGGCCCTCGAAGTTGGGCATGCGGATGACGTGCGAATCGGGCTTGGTGGAGAGCACGCCCGCCAGGCGCCCCTCCCCTTTTTTGACCACCATGGCGCCCGAGCCGTCTCCGAAGAGAACGCAGCTGGCGCGGTCCGTCCAGTCGAGCAGTTTGCTCATGGCCTCGGCCGAGACGATGAGCACCGTTTCCGCCTTGCCCGCGGCGATGAAGGAATCGGCCACCTCCATGCAGTACAGCACCCCGACGCAGGCGGCGTTGAGGTCGAACGCGGGGCAGGTGGCGCCGACGGCTTCGGCCACGGTGCAGGCCAGCGAGGGCGTGTACGTATCCCCGCGCATGGTGGCGCAGAGGATGAGGTCCACGTCCGCGCCCGCCGTGCCCGCGTCCGCCAGGGCGGCGCGCGCCGAAGCGACGGCCAGATCGTCCAGCCGTTCGTGGGTGAGCACGCGGCGGCGGCGGATGCCCGTGCGGGTGAAGATCCACTCGTCCGACGTATCGAGAAATTTCGCCAGGTCATCGTTGGTGACGATCTTTTCGGGCATCGCTCTGCCCGTTCCGGCAATGAAAAAGCTCATGAAAACTCCGTCACGGCGCACCAAGGCCCCGCCTTTCTACCATTATAGGAGATTTGCGCGCACAAGTCAAGCCTTATTTTGAAAAAGGAACGCAAAACCCCCGCCCGCCGCGGCCGCGGCGGGATGCGCGGGAGAAAACGGGAGCGGACGGGGCGCACAGGCGCAAGGCGCGCAGGCGGCCGCGCACAACGAAAAACGCGCCCGCAAAATGCGGGCACAGAGGGGCGTCACTGCGGCTTGGCCAGCAGCGCGAAGGAAAATTCGGCCGAGGTGCAGAGTTTGCCGTTCGCTTCCAGCCTGCCCTTGGCAAAGCAGAAGATGCCGCGGCGGTTGGTCAGTTCCACCGTCATCACGGCGGTATCCCCCGGAAGGAGCGGGTTCTTGAATTTGACGTTGTTCAGGCCGGTGTAGAGCGGCGTTTTGCCCGCGCAATCGGGCAAAAGGGCCACGGCGGCCTGGGCGATCATCTCGCATTGGATGACGCCGGGCACGATGGGGTTGCCGGGGAAGTGCCCTTGCAGGAAAAACTCGTCGCCGCGCACCGTGTAGCGGGCGACGGAGCGGCCCTCGGCGTCGATCTCGACCTCGTCGAGCAACAGCATGGGTTCGCGGTGGGGAAGCAGCTTTTTGATCTCGTCTCTGTTCATGATGGCCCTCGTGCGGCCGCGCTTTCCCGCGCGGGCGCCGCATTTGCAGATATTGTAACAACTTTCGGCCGCGCTGTCAACCGTTCGGCCGAAAACGGGCGGCGCAAACGGGGGCGCGCGGCGGGTGCGTTCCGCCGCCTTACCGCGGCGCGGACGGCGGAAACGGCACGCTCAGCTGACGAGGCCGCCGCCTTCGGGCGCGTCCTCGGCAAAGAGCGGGCGGGTGGGCAGGGGCAGCTGCACGGGCGCGACCATGGCCGCGGACATGGCGGCCGCCAGGACGGCGCGCAGGTGCAGATAGAGCACCTCGGTGGCGCGGATAACGGCCTCGCGTTCGCTCTCCCCGCCGTGAAAAAAGCCCGTGAGCGCGGCGCCCGCGTCGAAGGGCGAGCGCGAACCCTCCTCCCCGCCGAGGCGCACGGAGAGGGTGAGGGCGAAGGCGCCCTCCTCCTGCTGCGCGCGGCGCACCTTGCGCGAGAAGGTGGGTTTGAGGTCGATCTTGTCGCCCGCCTGCGGGCGGGCGCCCGTGAGGCGGAAGTGCAGTTCTTCGGTGCGGATGGCCCGCAGCGTCAGCTTCGGCATGGCGTTCTCCTCCCCCGGACGCGGGGGCGCGTACGTTCCGCCTGCGGCGGACGTTTTTACCATTATACCGCCTGCGCGCGCGTTTGTCAACGCCGAACGCGCCCCGCGCCCGCCTTCGGGCGGGCGCGGGGCGCAAAAAGGCGGGGGAAGAGCCTCCCCCGCCCTGCCTTTTGCGGGCGTTCAGCGCAGGATGTTGCCGCGGTCGCTCGGGGAGACGACGCGGATGTCACACAGCACGCCCGTCTGCGCGTCGACGTAGGCGAAGTAGGTGCGCCCGCCGTGGTCCCCGTGCACCTCGTAGACGAGGCGTTCCTCCCCGCCTTCGGGGATGACGGCCAGGCGTATGCCGCGCACTTCGTCCATTTTGGCGGCGGCGTTCTCCTCGACGCGCCCGCGGGGAACGGCGGGCGCGGGCAGCGTGCGCGCATGGTGGCAGCGCAGGAAGCCGCCCGCCTCCATCCCCGTGACGATGCCGCGTTCGGTGCAGACCTTGACGGTGATGCGGTCGGGATAGACGAGCACGCCGCCCTGTTCATAGGCGAACTGCACGTCTGCCTCGCTGCCCGACTCGCTGACCCACACGGGCGCCATGCCCGCGTAGCCGCACTTCTCCAAAAAGGCGGAGGCGATGGTTTCCGCGGCGGAAAGGTCGAAGTTTTTCTGCGAACAGGGGCGGTAGCTTTCGAGCATGGCCAGCATGCCGCCGCGCTCGGTGATGCGCGCCGTATAGGCATCTCCCGCCTCCGAAACGAACTGCACGTCGTAGCAGGCGAAGGGGCCCTCCGTCTTGCCCGCGACGCGCAGCTCGCGCGGGCGGTAGTCCGCGAACCAGCTGTTCGCGCGTTCGGCGGCCTGCTCCTCGCTCAGCGCGGGCATGGAAGAGAGCATGTTCTCGCGCGGCTGCGGGCGGGGCCGTTCGCTGCGGGCGGCCGCGTCGAGAGCGCGCAGCGCCTGCACGAATCCCCCTTCGGCATCGGCGAGCGCGGACAGGCCGCCCTCGGTGCTCTCGGCCAGCGCGGGCAGGGCCGCGCGCACCTTTTCGGAGGTGCCGTAGAAGTGCTCGACGGCTTCCGCCGCCCCATCCCCGAGGGAACGGCCCGCGGCCAGGGTGTTCAGCGCGTGGCGCGAAAAGGCGGATACGCGGTTGAAATAGGCGGAAAGTTCGGCCGTTTCGTGCCCGTCGCAGGGCAGCGCGGCCAGGTCGGCCTCGGCCAGTTCGCTGTACACGCGCGCCTCGGCGAGCAGCTTTTGCAGCTCGTAGCCGCCGTCCGCCAGGCGGGCCTTGGCCAGGGCGGTGCCGAGGGAGCCGACGTGCTCGCACAGCGAACAGGCGTGCGCGCGGTAGGTCGCGGCCAGCTCGGTTTTGGAATTTTGCAGGTCGAAATAGCCGACGGTGACGATCGCCCCGAGGGCGAGCACGGCCACCGAGAGCGAGACGACGGCCGCCAGCCAGCCGCCGAAGCCCGGGGCGCGCTTATGCTCCCCGCCGCGTCCGCGCTTTTCGCTGCGGTGTTCTTCCGCGGCCTCCTTCTGCGCGCGGGCGGCCTTGCCCTCCGCGCTTTTGCGGGCGCGCTCCTCCTTCCTTTTGGCGGCCTCGACGCGGCGCGCGGCGCGGCGGCTCTCCGCCTCCGCGGCGCGCTGCCGCGCCTGCTTGCGGGCGGCCTCCTGCCTGCGGGCGGCCTCCTTGGCGCCTCCGCACGCCGCCTCGCCTTGGCGGGCGGCGTTCTCTTCGCTGCGCGCGGGCATTCCGTCGGCGCCGTACAGGCCCTCTTCCCGCGCGAAGGCTCCCTGCGCGGCGCGGGCGCGCTCCTCGCGGGCGCGTTCGATGGCTTCCACTTTTTCGGCTCCTGCCGAGATCTCTTTTTCGTTCATGCTTCCCTCCTTAAATGGCGAACACGTGCTTGCCGATGGTGATGACCGTTTCGCGGGAGAAGATCCACTCGCTGGTGGCCTTGGCCGGGTTGTAGTAGTAGAGGCAGCCGCCCGTCGGGTCCCAGCCCGCGAGGGCGTCCTTGGCGGCGTTGATCGCCGTCCGGTCGGGCGTCAGGTCGATCTGCCCGTCGCTGACCGCCGTGAAGGCGTGGCGCTGGTAGATGACCCCCGCGATGGTGTTGGGGAACTGCGGGCTCCTGACGCGGTTGAGCACCACCGCCCCCACCGCCACCTGGCCCGTGTAGCTCTCCCCGCGCGCCTCGGCGTAGATGCAGCGCGCCAAGAGATAGGTGTCCGCATCGGCGGTACCGCCCTGCTGGCCGCCCCCGCCCGCCTGCTGCATCATGCCCAGCGCGGCGAAGGTCTGTTTGCCCACGACGCCGTCGGCCGTCAGCCCGTTTTTGCGCTGGAAGCGCACCACCGCGGCCTTGGTCTGCGGGCCGTAGATGCCGTCGACGGCGCCTTCATAATACCCCCAGCGGCGGAGCTTGGTCTGCACCGTTTTGACGTCCTGCCCGCGGCTGCCCTGGCGCAGCGCGGCCGCCTCCGCTTCCGCCGACGCCGCGGCGGCGGGCGCCTCGGGGCGGGTATAAGCGGAAACGGCAAACGCCGTCGCCCCCGCCAAAACGGCAAACAAGATGAGCGACAGCGCGCTCAGCCGTATGATCTTTTTCATGCTTCCTCCTCTTGCTTTGAAAAAATTTGCTTCGGACGGCGGGCGGGGCCCGCCGCGCCGCGGCATGCCGCAAACTTCCGCGGCAAAAGGAGCTTGCGCCCGTTCAGTCCGCGAAAAAGTTTTGCACGATCTCCCACAGGCGGGAGCGGTAGCGCACCCCCTCGCCGCCCTCCGTGCCCGAAAAGCACAGCGGCGGGTAGACGACGCACCACCAGTTGGCGCCCGACCCCGCGCCCAGCTCGACGATGAGCGCGTCGTACACGCCCGCGCCGAGGGTGAGCCCCTCGTACACGCGGGCGGGGAAGGACTCCCTGCGCAGGCTCGCGCGGGCGGTGTAGGCAAAGCCGCCCGCCGCCAGCACCGCGTCGGCCGCGCCCTCGATCCCCGCCAACGCCCCTTCGAGGGCGGAGACGGCTTCCCGCTTGCTGCGGCAGGACGCCGCCAGCGGCAAAAGGTATTCCGTGACCGCGTCCTTGACGGCGTACTTGACCGCCTGGTCGGCCGCCGCGTCCGAATTGGCGCGCACGTGCAGGCGCAGGTAGCGGGCCTGTTCGGCGGGTTCGGTGACCGTTTGCCCCGCGGGCACGCCCGCGGCCCCGCCCGCGTTCGCCGCGGCCACCGCCGCCAGGAGTAGTATGAGGATGAGCGCAAAAACTATGCAGGTCTTTTTCATGAACGAAACCTCCGCCAAAAAACCGTGCGCGCCGCATTGCGCGGCTTTTGCCGCGCGCCGCGGGAAAACGCACGCCCCCGTTTATGGCCCGCGGCGAAAAGATTTATACGCTCACACCGCCAAGGCGCGGCACGGGCGCGGAAAAGGGCTCCCCGCGGCGGGGAGCCCTGCAAAGCGACGCGCGCGCTTTCTGCGCGCGCGGCATACGTTTTTTTAATTTTATGGCTTTTTCGGGCCGCGGCGGGGGGATACGGGCGGCCCTTCCCTGCGGCGCGCGGCGCGCAGGCCGCGCAAAAGCACGCAAAGGAGGACGGCGTAGACCGCGGCGAACACGCCGAACACGCCGAGGAAGATACCGCCGTACAGCGGCGTCTGCGGGCGGACGGCGAACAGGTACACGGCCACGCCCAGCAACAGCAGGCCGACGACGGCGAAGGCGCCGCTCAGCCCCGCGATCATGCTCCTGTACGCGGCGGCGGGCAGCTCCTCCGCCCCGCCGCGCGGCTTTTCCTGCTTGTTCATGTTCCCCTCCTCCCCGCGCGTTTGCGGGCGCTTTCCGCTACATGGCGGGCGTCTTATAAAAATAGAAATAGGTATCGTCCTCCCCGCAGGGGCGCATGCCCGCGCCGCGCAGGGCGTGGGCGGAGGCCGCGTTGGGGCGGAAGCACTTGGCCTCCGCGCGCTCGATGCCGAGCTTCAAAAAGGCGTAGTTCATGAGCGCGGAGAGCGCCTCGCGCGCGTAGCCCTTGTTTTGGTGTTCGGGCAGGATGCGCACGCCCGCCTCGCATTCCTGCGCGTAGCCGAAGCGGTGCAGCACGGCCTCGCCGACGAGCGTTTCCCCCGCGTACACGCCGAGGGAGAGCTCGCTCTTGCGCTTGAAGTCCTCGCGGGCGGAGCGCAAAAACCAGCCGTCCTCCACCCCTTCGGGGGCGTCCTGCCGCCAGTCGTACCCCCAATAGCGGTTGAGCTCTCCGTCGCGGGCGAGGCGGGCGTAGGCGGGGGCGTCCTCATCGGGCACGGCGCGCAGGCAAAGGCGGGGCGTTTCGATCTCGGGAAAGTGCGAGAGCGCGTCGATGGCCCGCCGCGGGGTGACGTTGTACTTATCCACCAGCCGCACGGGCAGGTATTGCAGCTTGGATTTGCGCAGGCCCGCGTCCCCCGCGTCGTCCTCGCGGTTGATGAAGTTCACGCCCTCCCCCGCAAAGGCCTGCGCGAACATCTGCGCGGTGGCGGGGTAGACGCCGGGCACGTCCCGCACGGCCTTTTCGATGTGGACCATGAGGGTATCGCCGCAGCGCTCGCCCGCGGCGAAGGAGAGGATGCGCCCGCCCGCGCGCACGAAGCCCGCGCAGAAGCCGAGCGCCCCCATGTGGGGCAGGACGGAAAACACCGCTCCCATCTCCTCGTCGGCCAGCAGCTCTTCCTTGCTTCGCTGGCCGCCCTCCACCTCGTGCAAAAAGGCCTCCACTGCGGGCCTGTCCTCCTCGCGGTAGACACAGAATTCGGCATCGGGGCAGCTCTTTTTGAACTTGTTCACGTGGTTGCGCTGGCCGCTGAACCGTGAACCCGCGTAGCTTTTGAAGTCCTCGGCGGCGTACAGGTAATCCCGCCAGCGGCGGATATCCGCCACGTGCACGTCCGCCCCGTAGCGGAGCACGAGGGCGGGCAGGCGCTCGGCGGGCACGTTGGTAAAGTGCAGGCGCACGTCCTCGTCGCGGCAGTATTTTTCCACCGCCTCCACGGCGCGGGCTTCGGCGGCGGCGTCGCCCGCGAGGCTGAGCGGGTAGTAAAAATACTGCCTGCCCACGAACTCCTCGCGCAGCACGAGGCAGCCCTCGGCCTCGGCAAAAAAGGGCTTTTGGTACTTGCGCCACATGAACAGGTACCCCGCCGACCAATCGGCGAGGCGGGTGTTCTGGGCGCGGAAATAAGGCAGCAGGCGGTAAATGTCCTGCTCTTCCAGCCGTTCAAATCGCATACGTTTGTTCCCGTTTTTGCTCCGTTTTGCATACAGTATACCACGGCGGGCGCGGATATTCAACAAAAACGCGCGGCGGGCGGGCCAAAAAAGGAGGCAAAAATTTTCCGACTTGGCTTGACCGTGCGGCGTTTTCGTGCTATCATGAAAAAAAAGGCGCTTTTTTCCGGGACGAGGAGGCTGGCTTGCGTGCGGCGCCTTTTTGCAAGGGGGAATTATGCAACTGGCGATCCTGATCGCGCCCTGTGCGGCGGCGCTCGCGCTGGCTTGCGCATTTTTCTTTTCCCGCAAGGTGCTGAAAATGCCCGAGGGGGAGGAAGTGCGCGGCATCGCGGCCGTCATCCGCAAGGGCGCGAATGCTTTTTTGAAGCGGCAATACCTGGTCGTGGCCGTGTTTTTCGGGGCGGTGTTCGTCGTTTTGGGCATCTTCGCGCTCATCGGCTCGGTGGGCCCGTTCATGCCCTTCGCCTTCGTGACGGGCGGCGTGTTTTCGGGGCTTTCGGGCTTTTTGGGCATGAAGATCGCCACCGCCGCCAACGGGCGCACCGCCACCGCCTGCAAGGAGAGCCTCAACAAGGGTCTGCGCGCCGCCTTTTCGGCGGGCAGCGTGATGGGGCTCGTCGTCGTGGGGCTGGGGCTTTGCGACCTTTCGATCTGGTACTTCGTGCTCAAAGGCTTTTACGGCATCAGCGAAACGGCGCTGAGCGAGGCCGAATTCATCGCCACCAACATGATCACCTTCGGCATGGGCGCTTCGAGCATGGCGCTGTTCGCGCGCGTGGGCGGCGGCATCTTCACCAAGGCGGCCGACGTGGGCGCCGACCTCGTGGGCAAGGTGGAGGAAAACATCCCCGAAGACGACGCGCGCAACCCCGCCGTCATCGCCGACAACGTGGGCGACAACGTGGGCGACGTGGCGGGCATGGGCGCCGACCTGTACGAATCGTACGTGGGCTCCATCCTCTCGGCCATGGCCCTGGGCGTGGCCGCGGGGCTGGACTTCAAGGGCGCGCTGCTGCCGCTGGGCATCGCCGCCATCGGCGTGTTCTTTTCCATCCTCGGCACCTTTTTCGTACGGACGAAGGAGACAGCCGACCAGAAGGGCCTGCTGCGCGCGCTGCGCACGGGGACGTGGTTTGCGGCCATCGCGACCGCGGCGGCCGCCGTGCTCTTTATATGGCTGGTCACGCCCGAACACATGCGGCTCGTGGGGCCCGTGCTCTTCGGGCTGGCCGCGGGGGTGCTGATCGGCTTTTTCACGGAACTGTTCACGAGCGCGACGTACCGCCCGACGAAAAAACTTTCGGCCTCGGCCGAGAGCGGCGCGGGGCCCGTGATCATCAACGGCACGGCGCTGGGCATGCTCTCCACGGTGGCACCCGTGCTGCTGATCGCGGCGGCGGTGCTCGGCTCGTACTTCGTGGCGGGCGGGGCGGCCGACCCCGAAATGGGCATGTTCGGCATCGGCATCGCCGCGGTGGGCATGCTCTCCACCCTCGGCATCACCCTCTCCACCGACGCCTACGGCCCCGTGGCCGACAACGCGGGCGGCATCGCGCAGATGGCGGGCATGGACGAACAGGTCCGCCGCCGCACCGACGCGCTCGACTCGCTGGGCAACACCACCGCCGCGACGGGCAAGGGCTTTGCCATCGGCTCGGCCATGCTCACGGCGCTGGCGCTGCTCTCCTCCTTCATCGCGCAGATCCGCATCCTCGTGCCCGATTACCCCATCGACCTTTCCATCGACAACCCCGCGGTGCTCGTGGGCGTGTTCGTGGGGGCGATGCTGCCCTTCCTCTTTTCGGCGCTGACCATGTCCGCCGTGGGCAAGAGCGCGCAGCGCGTGGTGCTGGAAGTGCGGCGGCAGTTCGCCGCGAACAAGGGCATCCTGTCGGGGACGAGCGAGCCAGACTACGCGCAGTGCGTGCACATCTGCACCAAATCGGCGCAGAAGCAGATGATCCTGCCCGCCGTCATCGCGGTGCTCTCCCCCATCCTCTCGGGGCTCATCCTCGGCGCGAACGGCGTGGCGGGGCTGCTGCTCGGCTCGACGGTGACGGGATTTTTGCTGGCCGTGTTCATGAGCAACAGCGGCGGCGCCTGGGACAACGCCAAAAAATACGTCGAGGACGGGCACTTCGGCGGCAAGGGCAGCCCCGCGCACAAGGCCTCCGTCATCGGCGACACGGTGGGCGACCCCTTCAAGGACACGTCCGGCCCCTCCATCAACATCCTCATCAAGCTCATCTCGGTGGTGGCCATCGTGTTCGCGCAGGTCATCGCGCTGGGCCTGCTGTAAGCCCGAGAACGAGCCCGCGTGAACGCGCCCGACGGCCGCACGCACACAAAAAGACAGTACGTACCCAAAAAACCGCCGCGCGGGAGCCTGGCTCCCGCGCGGCTTTTGCGTGGCGGTCCTGTTTTCAATTCTATTATAAGAACAGGCGGGCGTTTGGAAGGCGCGGCCCCGCCGCTCGCTCAAACGGCCTGCGGGGCGCCCGCCTCGACGGTGTAGGCCGTGCCCTCCCCCGCGGTGCCGCCGCGGGTGTAGCGGAAGGAGATCTCGTCCCCCGCGAAGACGGAGAGGAGGATGTCGTAGATGTCGAAATCGCGCTCGATGGCGTAGGCCTGCCCGTTCACGACGAGGTGCGTGAGCACGTCTCCCGCCTCGATGCCCATGCCGTCGGCGATGGACGAGGCGGAAACGGAGGAAACTTGCACCGTTTCCACGATGCGGCCGCGGCCCGTGGCGGCGTCGTACACGTATTTGGAATTTTGCACGGTGCCCGTAAAGCCCAGGGTCAGGCGGCGGGCGGTGACGCCGAGCGTTCCTTCCGCGCGGTGGTAGTGCAGGATGTTTTCCACCGCACCGCGCACGACGGGCAGGGGCACCGCGTAGTTGATGTTCTCCTCGTCCCCTTTGCCCGCGTTGGAGAGCCCGACGAGCTGCCCGCGGTTGTTGAACAGGCCGCCGCCCGAATTGCCGCTGTACAGCGCGACGTCGGTGCGGATGGAGCGGTAGCTGCGCTCGGTGCCGTCGATGTTGAGGGTGATGTACTCGTTGTCGACGCTGATGATGCCCTCGGTGACGCTGAACCCGTCCCCCTCGGGGTTGCCGATGGTGTACACCGATTCGCCGACGTAGTAGTCATCGGCCACGTCGACGGGGCAGGCGTCCTCGTTCACGGCCAAAATGTCCGCCGTTTCGGCGCGGAGCACGGCGACATCGCACGAAACGGAACCGCCGACGTACTCGCAGGCGACGGCGCTGCTGCCGTATGCGTATTTCGTGTAGCCATCCTCATCCGTATCGGCGATGTTATCTCCGTTCTCGTCGAGGTAGCCCGGCGTCTGCCCGCTGCCGTAGAGGTAGACGTGCAGCTTGCGCGCGATGTACTGCCCGCCGCCCGTTTCGCTGGTTTCGCCGTTGACCGCGGCCGCGGAGCTGTTGTAGACGACGTGGTAGTTGGTGACGATGTAGGTGTAGCCGCCCGCGGCCGTATCCATGCTCCAAATGACGCCCGCGCCCGTGTAGAGGGCGGCGCTGTTGCGCGTGCTCGTGCCGCTGCTGCCCCAATGCGGAAAGCCCGGGATCCACGCGCCGCCGTCCTCCGAGGTGACGACGAACTCGGAATACACGTTCACCGCCGAGAGCAGGCTCTGCCCGATGGCGGCGGCGTTGTCCGTCGTCAGGTCGAGGTACAGCTCCAAAAAGTCGGCGTAGGAGATATCCTCTCCCGTCGTCTGTTTGTAGTACTCATAGACGTCCTGAATGGAAACGTCCTCGCCGTCCTCGCCGTTGCGGACGGTGAATTCGCTCGTGCTGCCGTCCGAATAGGTGACGGTGAACACCGTTCCGTCCTCTCCCTGCGCCGTCTGCTCGATGGAGAGGACGTACGGGTCATCGTGCGAGCAGCCGACGAACAGCGCCGACAGCGCGAGCGCCAGCACCGCCGCCAGAAGAAGGAAAAAGCGTACGGGTTTTTTCATGAACATGCCCCCTTGCGCGCATACGGCGCGCCGTTTGTTTGCTCTTTGCGCACACAGTATACCACACCTTCCGTCACGCGGCGGGGGCGGCCGCGTGAATTGTTTGTGAAAATTCCTCCGCCCGCACGCCAAAGCCCGCGCGCCCGGGGACTTGCACCGAAGCGCCCGCCGCGGGCCCGAAGCGCCCCGCTTGCCCGCGGCGGCGGAAAAAGCCGCGCGGGCCTTTGCGGAATTTTTTCGGGCGGGCGGGGCGCGGCGGTTTACTTTTGCAAAAAACAGGCGTATAATGGGGGCATCGGAGGGACGGCTATGCGCATCGGCGGTTTGCAGAAGACGACGCTTTTGGATTTCCCCGGCAGGGTGGCCTGCACGGTGTTTTTGTGCGGGTGCAACTTCCGCTGCCCCTTTTGCCAGAACAGCGGGCTGCTCGAAGGGGGCGGAGACGGCATCGGCGAGGAGGAGTTTTTCGCCTTCCTGCAAAAGCGCAGGGGCATCCTCGACGGCGTGTGCGTGACGGGCGGCGAGCCGCTGGTGCACGCGGACATTGCCGCCTTCCTGCAAAAGATCAAGGCCGCGGGCTACGCCGTGAAGCTGGACACCAACGGCGCCTTCCCCGCGCGGCTCAAAGAGCTGTGCGCGGCGGGACTGTGCGACTTTGTGGCCATGGACATCAAAAATTCGCCCGAGCGGTACGCGGTGACGGCGGGCGTGCCCGTCGACATGGACGCCGTGCGCGAGAGCGCCGCCTTTTTGATGGAGGGCGGCGTCCCCTACGAATTCCGCACCACGGTGGTCAAGGAGCTGCACCGCGGCGAGGACTTCGTGAACATCGGCCGCTGGCTGCGCGGGGCAAAGCGGTACTTTTTGCAGACCTTCCGCGACGGGGACAGCGTGCTGCGCCGCGGGCTTTCGCCTTGCTCCGAGGCGGAGATGCAGACCTTCAAAAAGCTGCTGCTGCCCTTCATCCCCGCCGCAAAACTGCGCGGGGAAAACTGAACCCGCCCCTTCCCCGCCGAACGGGCGGACATCGTTCACATCCGTGGAACACACAATATCTTGTGTTTCACGGATTTTGTTCGGCACAATATGTTGACAAGCGCCGACGGGGGTGGTATAATGGAGCCCTACCGACAACGGAAACGACCCGACAGGGGGAAAAAGGAGAGAGAGTTATGTACCGCGTCATCAAACGGGACGGGCAGACCGTCGAGTTCGACATCCAAAAGATCGCCAAGGCGATCACCAAGGCCTTTGAAGCCAAGGAAAAGCAGTATCACCCCGGGGTGATCGACCTCCTGGCGCTGAAAGTGACGGCCGACTTCGAGCCCAAGATCAAGGACGGCAAGATCGCCGTCGAGGACATCCAGGACAGCGTGGAGAGCGTGCTTTCGGAAGCGGGGTATGCGGACGTGGCCAAGTGCTACATCCTCTACCGCAAACAGCGCGAAAAGATCCGCAACATGAAGTCG
Organism: uncultured Clostridia bacterium; assembly: GCA_944328445.1. GTDB lineage: Bacteria > Bacillota > Clostridia > Christensenellales > Borkfalkiaceae > Borkfalkia. Next base: position 135,111 of record CALVHO010000001.1, read on the forward strand.
ACCATCCTCGACTACAAGGAGCTGGTCAACAGCTATGTCAAAGCGACCGACTGGCGCGTGAAGGAGAACTCCACCGTCACCTATTCCGTCGGCGGGCTCATCCTCTCCAACAGCGGCGCCATCACGGCCAACTACTGGCTTTCGGAGATCTACGACGAGGAAGTGGCGAACGCCCACCGCAACGCGGACATCCACCTGCACGACCTTTCGATGCTGACGGGCTACTGCGCGGGCTGGTCTTTGAAGCAGCTCATCCGCGAGGGCCTCGGCGGCATCCCCGGCAAGATCACCTCCGCCCCCGCCAGCCACCTGGCGACGCTGTGCAACCAGATGGTCAACTTTTTGGGCATCATGCAGAACGAATGGGCGGGCGCGCAGGCCTTCTCCTCCTTCGACACCTATCTGGCGCCCTTCGTCAAAAAGGACAACCTCACCTACGACCAGACGAAAAAGTGCATCGAGTCCTTCATCTACGGCGTGAACACCCCCAGCCGCTGGGGCACGCAGGCGCCGTTCTCCAACATCACGCTGGACTGGACGGTGCCCAACGACCTGGCCGAGCTGCCCGCCATCGTCGGCGGCAAGGACCAGGACTTCAAGTACAAGGACTGCCAGAAAGAGATGGACATGGTGAACAAGGCGTTCATCGAGATCATGATCGAGGGCGACGCGAACGGCAGGGGCTTCCAGTACCCCATCCCCACCTACTCCATCACCAAGGACTTTGACTGGGCGGATACCGAAAACAACCGCCTGCTCTTTGAGATGACGTCCAAGTACGGCACGCCCTATTTTTCCAACTACATCAATTCGGACATGGAGCCGAGCGACATCCGCAGCATGTGCTGCCGCCTGCGCCTCGACCTTCGCGAACTGCGCAAAAAGTCGGGCGGGTTCTTCGGCAGCGGCGAGAGCACGGGTTCCATCGGCGTCGTGACCATCAACATGCCGCGCATCGCCTACCAGAGCAAGGACGAGGCCGAGTTCATGCGCCGCCTCGACAAGCTCATGGACATCGCGGCGCGCTCGCTCAACACCAAGCGCACCGTCATCACCAAGCTGCTCGACGAGGGGCTGTACCCCTACACCAAGCGCTACCTCGGCACCTTTGCCAACCACTTCTCCACCATCGGGCTCGTCGGCATGAACGAGGCGGCGCTCAACGCCAAGTGGATCGCCTGCGACATGACCCACGCCGAGGCGCAGGAGTTCACCAAGCGCGTATTGAACCACATGCGCGAACGCCTCTCCGATTACCAGGAGCAGTACGGCGACCTGTTCAACCTCGAAGCGACGCCCGCGGAGTCGACCACCTACCGCTTCGCCAAGCACGACAAGGAGCAGTTCCCCGACATCATCACCGCCAACGAAAACGGCACCCCCTACTACACCAACAGCTCGCACCTGCCCGTCGGCTACACCGAGGACATCTTCGATGCCCTCGACATCCAGGACGATCTGCAAACGCTGTACACCTCGGGCACGGTGTTCCACGCCTTCCTCGGCGAAAAGCTGCCCGACTGGAAGGCCGCGGCCTCGCTGGTCAAGAAGATCGCCGACAACTACAAGCTGCCCTACTACACCCTCTCGCCCACCTATTCGGTGTGCAAGGACCACGGCTACCTGGCGGGCGAGCAGTTCACCTGCCCGCACTGCGGCGCCAAGACCGAAGTGTACAGCCGCATCACGGGCTACTACCGCCCCGTGCAGAACTGGAACGACGGCAAGGCGCAGGAATTCAAGGACCGCAAGGTGTACAACATCGAGCACTCCACCCTCAAAGGCCACGCCGCCTGCAAGCCGCAGGCCGAGGCGCCCAAGGCCTCCCTCTCGCTCGCGGGGCCGGTGCTGTTTACCCGCAGCGGCTGCCCCAACTGCAAGACCAGCAAACTCATGCTGGACAAGGCGGGCGTGAAGTACCGCGTCGTCAACGCCGAAGAGGACGTGGAAGCGACCAAAAAGTACGGCGTGAAGAAGGCGCCCTCGCTGCTCGTGCCCGACGGCGACGGGTTCAAGACCTACGACAACGCCAGCGAGATCCGCAAATACATCGAGAGCATCGGCTGATATGTACGACATCATCGTCATCGGCGGGGGCGCGGCGGGCATGACCGCCGCGCTCTACGCGCTGCGCAACGGAAAAAAAGTGCTCGTGCTCGAAGGCGAGAGCCTGGGCGGGCAGATCGCGACGTCGCCGCGGCTGGAAAACTTCCCCTCGATCAAGGAGATCAGCGGCGAGGCGTTCGCGGACAACCTGTTCGACCAGATCACTTCCCTCGGCGCCGAGGTGGAGATCGAACGCGCCGTTCACGTTGAAAAGCGGGGCGAGGGCGATTTTTACGTACAGACCGAATTCGGCGGCTATGAAGGCAGGAGCGTGATCGTCGCCGCGGGCGTCAAGCACAAGCACCTGCCTGCCGAGCGCGGGCACGAGGCGCTCGTGGGCAAGGGCATTTACTACTGCGCCGTGTGCGACGGGCCCTTTTACAAGGGAAAAGAGGTGGCCGTCGTCGGCGACGCCAACTCCGCCCTGCAATACGCGCTGCTCCTTTCGGGCTACTGCAAAAAGGTGACCATGTTCACCCTGTTCGACAAATTTTTCGGGGACGCGAGCCTCGTCAAGGCGCTGCGCGCCAAGGAAAACATCGAGGTCCTGCCCGAAACGAACGTCGTCGGCTTTGCGGGCGAACGCGAGCTGACGGCCGTCGAATACACCGACAAGGAAGGAAAGCGGCACAAAAAAGAGGTGCCCGCGGTGTTCATCGCCATCGGCCAGGAACCCGACAACGCGGCGTTTGCGAACGTGGCCGACCTCGACGCGGCGGGCTACATCGTCGCCGACGAGAGCTGCAAGACGAAGACGGCGGGCGTGTTCGTGGCGGGCGACTGCCGCACCAAGGCGGTGCGCCAGGTCTCCACGGCCGTCTCCGACGGGGCGATCGCCGCCACGAACGCATCGCTGTATTTGGAAAGTCTGAAAAACTGAATTTTTGCCGGTTTTTCGGCAAGATTTACTCCCCCGCGATCGCCGCGGGGGAGTTTTTGCAAACGCAACGCGGCGGCTGCCCGTTCGGGCAGCCGCCGCGTTTTTATTTGTGATGTGTTTACTACAAAATTCTGATGCTCTATTTACAACATAAATTGAACCGAAAGGTTTGGTTTACGTTGTTTTTCTTTTAATTCAAAGTCAGATTTTCATTAAGCATTTTATTGCTTTTTGCTCTATTACATTTCCAACATAATGTTTGAAGGTTTTCTTCTATCGTACAGCCGCCTTTTGACACTGGGATAATATGGTCTATCTCCAAAAGCAGATTGGGTTCTGTATGAACAGAGTTTCCACAACTACAACAAGTGTAATTGTCGCGTTTTTTAATAAATTCACGAAGTTTATTAGTCATTAAGGCTCTTTGCTCTTTTGTAAAAGCACTTACGGTAAGCCTTTTTTCTAACGCTCTAATCAACTCTACAATGGTTTCTTCGGTCATCGGCACAGAGAATTTCCTCTTAGCCATTCCTCCTCCCGAAGTATAGGAAAATGTATATTCGACAACAAGCACACTCTCGTCGATATTCGCAAATCCTAATTTGGAATAGAAACCAGTTTCATCTTCCATCATAACATAATCCGGAACATCTTTAATATACTGTTGATATTCTTTTTTATAGTTATCAATAATAAGTCTTGCTTCTTTTAACGTGGCCAGTTCTTCTACAAGCAGATGCAGTTTGCGTATTTGTTCAGGATATAAATTTTTATTGGGGTAAAAATATTTTATTACATATTCAAGAGGATTATTTTCCGCACTTGCAAATACGGCGGCTGATACCTCTGCCGTAAAAGGAGTTATGGTCTTTTTATACGGACGAATATATTGGTATTTATCTTCATTGATTGTTTCATCTCGGATAACTCTTGTTCCAAAGAGTTGTGAAATAGCGTCTACTTTCTCTTTAATATATTCATTAAATTCTCTTTGCGAACTCATTAATACTTCACAGGTTTCTTTAATTTTTAAGAACGCAGGAGAATCATAATATTTAAGAATTCTTTGATTTCTATTTACAACCTCTTTTACTTCTTTCTCAATTTGTGTTATGAAATTTTCAATAATCCCCCATTCTTCGCTGTTAATATCTTTTATCCTTTTAATACCATTAACTGTTCTATCAAATAATCGAGCAATTAAATTATCTAATTGCTCTACACTACCTTTTATAAATAAAAAATTTTTATTTTCATTTGCATAATCAATAAGCTTGTTGACCCGTTCATAATATTTATGTTGCTTTTGATTTAATGCTTCCTTTTCTTGTTCTTTTAAAAACTTATTATATTCTCCTTTCCCCATAAGCAATGACGGGTCATTGTCGAATTTGTTTATATCATATTGACTTAACACAAGTTCTCTTGAACCCAAATTATTCCCTGCATAAGATATATATGTAACACAAATTCTATAAGCCTTTGCTTTTTCAATAACAGTATTAATTTGCTTTACAAGTCTATAGTATTGTGAATGTTCTTTATATTCGTTATCTTTGAGAAAGTCGCTTAAAACAGTTGCTATTTTATTTTTCCTTTCTATAACATCTTTAGCCTGAGCAAGCTTTTCCTTATTTTCTTTAAAAAATTTTATATCATCATATTTTTCTAATGCTTGACGACTTTTTACAATTACCCTTTCATCAAAATAAGGAACGATATTCCAACTTGAAAAGTTTAATTTTTTTAACACTTCGGATTCTAATTCCTTATACTTCGCGTTTATAAAATTAATTACTGCAATTACCACAACAATGGCCACCACAATTATTAATGATATTATTAATATTATTGACATAGCCATTCTCCTTCATAAGTACATTTCAAAAATATTTATTAAATTTATTATATCATAAGTCCTAAAAATTTTCAATCCCTTATAGTGCGAGTAAAGTAAAAAGAATAAACTAAACTTTGCATACCGCGCACGTTACGCAATGAAGCGCCATCACGCAAAAGGCCTCGGTTTTCACCGAGGCCTTTTGCGTAAAATTTGCGCGCCGCGCGCGGCGGTTTTGCAATGCCGCTATTTTTCCGGCGCAAATTCGATTTTGAACTCCGTGCCCTCGCCCAGCGTGCTCTCGACCGAGAGTTTCCAGCCCGCGCGCAGGCACAGTTTTTTGACGATGGCAAGCCCCAAACCGAACCCGCCGCCCTCGCCGCCGTGCGATTTATCGACCGTGTAAAAGCGGTCGAAGATACGCGCTTTGTCCTCTTCGGCAATGCCCACGCCCGTATCGCGCACGCAAAGAACGGGGTGCGCGCCGCCCATGAGCCGCACGGAGAGCGAACCGCCCTCTTTGTTGTAGCGGATGCCGTTGGAAACCATGTTGTTGACGATTTCGATGAGCCGCTCGCGGCGCGACATCACCTTTACGCCCTCTTCCACTTCCTGCGTGAAAGCGATCTTTTTTTCGGCAATGCGCGGCTCGAACGACGGCAGAACCTCGGCCAGCAGAACGGAGAGGTCTACCTCGTAATCGGGCAGGGCGTCGCTGTCGATGGCGGAAAAGTTGATGATGCGGCGGATCAGGGTAGAAAGCCGGTCGCTCTGGCGGATGATGGTGCGCGCCGCGTGGCCGATACGCTCGGGCGGCACGCCGTCCGCCGCGATGAGTTCGGCAAAGCCGCGGATGCTGGTGAGCGGCGTGTTCATTTCGTGCGTGACGTTGGCGATAAAATCGTTCTTCGAGCGCGCCGCCGCCACCGTTTCGGTGACGTCGGTGATGAGCAGCACGCTGCCCTGTTTTTTGAAAGTGAAGCGGAAACTGTAATCGCGCCCTTCGATGCGGCGGGAAACGGATGCGGCCTCGCCCTCTTCGAGGATGGCGGCGATCTCCCTATCCTCGGAAAAACAGCGTATCGGCTCGTTCTTTTCGTAATCGAGCAGGCGCTCGGCCGTGCGGTTGATGAGGATGACGTCTGACGCGCTGCGGAAAATGACGATGCCGTGCTCCATGCTGTTGAGTATCAGTTTTTCGATGCTGCGGTCTTCCTTCATTTTGGCGACCTTCGAGCCGAGGTCGGCGTTCATTTCGTTGAGCATCTTCACCAGCGGCTGCAGCGGGGGCGCGTCGGTATGAATCTCCCTGCCCGCGCCGGTGGCCACCTCGCGGGTGAGTTTTTCCACCGGTTTGAGCGCGAACGAGGCCGTCATCCAGGCCACTGCCAGCCCGCAGAGCAAAATGAGCGCCATTGCGCCGGCAAACGCGGGGAACACGCTGCCCCACGCGGCGCCGAACGAAGGCGCATCCGCCGCGAGCAGCACGAGCGCATTCTGCCCCGTTTTGCGGCAGAGTCGAACGGTGTCGCCGCCTTCCGGCCCTTCCGCCCTGCCCTCGCCCGTTTCGACGGCGGCAGCCACCTCTTCGCGGCCGGAAAAGTCTTCGCCCGCCTCTCCGCCGCTGTCTGCAACGGCAATGCCGTCCGCCGAGAGCAGCGTGACGCGCGAAATGGTGTTGCAGCACTACAACCACCCCTGCATCTACATCTGGGGCATCCTCAACGAATGCGCCAGCGACAGCGAATACGGCAAAGAATGCTACCGCCGCCAATTCGACATCCTGCGCACCCTCGACGGCACCCGCCCCCTCTCCTTTGCCAGCTGCAAATTCAAGACGGACATCTGCTTCGGCCTGCCCGACGTCGTCTCCTACAACATCTATCCGCGTTGGTACCACGATACGCCCGCGGGCGAATACCTGGCCGACCTGTACGGCTGGGTGCAGCAAAGCACGGAGGGCGCGGGCAAGCCCTTCCTCGTCACCGAGATCGGCGCGGGCGGGCTGTACGGGCGGCGCAGCCCCTACGCCTCCAAATGGAGCGAAGAATTCCAGGCGCAGGCGCTGCGCGAACAGCTCGAAGCGGTGCTCTCCTTCCCTTCCTGCGCGGGGGTGTACATCTGGCAGTTCTGCGACATACGCATCAGCGAAGAGTGGTGGGGGACCCGCCCGCGCACGATGAACAACAAGGGCGTCGTCGACGAATACCGCCGCCCCAAGCTGTGTTACGCCGCCGTGAAAGAGATCTTTTCCAAATATTGAACGGGCGCAGCCGATCCGGGCGCAAAACGGACACAAGTTAAAGGCAGACTCCTTAAAGGATGTCTGCCTTTTCTATGCGGCGCCATCTTAAAGGGCGCCTCTACCCACATTCTTTACCTTTTCTGTCCGCAAATTGCTATTTTTCTAAAATTATATGCGCCAATGCATTACTGTATATCTGGCAATTCTCCTGAACGGAACTGCCAATAATCTCCCGACAATTTCAATAGAGAAACGATGGAATCCTGCGACAACCAGTCGCTTTCATTAATCATTGTCAGCTGCCTTTCATTTCCATATATATCCTGCGTGACATAGCACTGCGTGATATTTTCAAGTGCCGCTGTTGCGAATTCATCCGTGGTTCCGGCTTCCATTTCATTGATGCCTGTTGCACAATTCATAAAAATTGCAGACGGATCGGTTTTTGAAAAACCAACACAAGAACCCGTAGGATCCTTACTTTCACCTGTATCGAGCGATAAAATTGTTTTCATGACATTTCCGTACGAAAAGGAAGATGAAAACGTCACCACTCCGGCGGACGCACTGATCCCGCCAATATTTCTTGTCCAAGGATCCCCGTATTTGTCCTCACCGTCCAACAACCCAACGCCGTTCATGGTGTTATTCACGACTCGGCATTGTGAAACATTTTTGGAAACAGACCCACCTATTCCGCCAAGAAAATATTCACCGACGCAATATGCGATAAGAGAGTTTCCGTCAACATTGCAATACGACACATTGCCCTCGCTACCGCTTGTTCCAAACAATCCTCCTAAATTAATTGTAGAGGTTTCATATTGATTCGTCAAAGAGATGTGCCTATAATTTGATGCCCTTACATTTATGGTATTATCTTTGATGGTGCACCTGAAAGCTTCTCCGGCCTTGCTTAACAATCCCACGGCACCGCCAACATAAGGATCGCTATAACGCTGATGAGAAGTGACTGAAATATTACAATCTGTGACGGAACAATTCGTGATCTCATCAGCAGAACCGCTCAATCCTCCGACATATATATCTTTGCCTATGACATATGTACCGTCCTTTTCCGGATCAAATCCGCTTACGGTCATCTGCAAATTTTGCACAGAACTGTTGCGGATTATTTTTTTCATGTCGTCCGATTCGTTCCCAAATGAATTATCGCCACTACTTTGCCGCACCGCCGTTCCGGAGCCAAGGATCCCTCCTGCATACGTCGTGCTTTCATTCCCTTTTTGCTGCAACTTGATTGTACAATCTATTATATGTACATTATCAAACACAATTTCATCAACTTTGATTGAATCACCGCCAAAATAACAAGATACCGTAGGATAGGCTAAAACAATTGCCGCATAAGGAATGCCCTCCGCCGAGACGGAGATATTTTTAAAAGTAACATTTTTAACCGTATTGCCTACGCATGCGAAAAAAGACGCGGGCGTCAACAGCTGCGAAGATGTTATCACCGCATTTGAAATGGTGTGCCCTCCTCCGTCAAAAATATTGACCGAGATTGGATCGAAAACATCTCCGTCAAAATCTATATCATTCGTCAGCGTGATATTGGAACCGCCTTTTTGTAATTGATCCGCCGTAGACACTTCGGTGACCGGCATGTCGGACGGTTTATTGCCAAAAAGCGATTCCAGCATAGAACATCCGGCCATCGTGCCCAAAACGGTAAGAAATAATAAAATAGAAACAAACACCGCCGTTATTTTTTTCAATTGTTGTCTCATAATATAATTCCTCCCGATGTTATTCAAAGACAATTGTGGGAAGATTCCCCGCCGTGAAAGTCCAAACCGCCTCATCCAAATTCAGCCGTTCGGAAATTGTTGAAGGAGAATACCAATCAACAGAAGAAAGCATATCCAGTTTGTTGCAATTTTCTGTTTCAGCCGTATCTGTGATATAGCAATTAAACAGCATGGAAGATTTGAAAGAGAACTCGTCGGAATTTGCACCGGATATTGAATTTTCGTACACCGCACAGTAGCGAACAGCTTCTCTAATGTTCGGACTAAATCCGGCGACAAAGCAATCCTCATCGGAAACATTCCCTATCAGCCGATTGTTTGCAGAATAACAAGAAGTAATATAATTTATTGCCGTTGCTCCTAACCCGCCAATATAACAACTGTCAGAAATTTTAGACGCGCATTCCAACGTGTTTCCCTGCGCATAACAGTTTTCTACCGCAATTTCACTGACTCCAAATAGGCCACCGATACGAACATACGATTCCGCCGTTACCGAGATAATATTATTTTCAGCGACAGATTGAGTTATAGTCTCCTCCTTTCCGTCGATTTTTCCGACGATCCCGCCAACGTTAACGCTTTTACTATTCACGTCAATGGTAATATTTGAAGACATACAATTGCTGATAGGTTCGTTATTCACTACGCCAAACAAGCCCCCGACATAAAAGTTGTCAGACCTGCCATAATTCGGACAATTAGCCGTTATCTCTACGTTTGAAGCAGAGCAATTCATGATCTTTCCGGCTCCAAACGAATTTCCAACAAGCCCCCCTATATAAGATAGCCCGTTTAATTGGGCGCAGATGATCGTTGTTTCCTTTACATGACAATTGGTAATATTACCGCTTCTTCCTGCCGAAGATTGCACACAACCCGCAACACTGCCGACCCAAAAATAATCATATTCTGATTCTGTAACCGTAAGAGTACAATTTTGTATCGTCACTCCCTGAACCTCACCTACGCGATCGCCGACAGCAATGCTTACACCGCCAATTACCGAAATCGAATCAAATTTAACATTCGATAATTTATATTCAATGTCACCGAAAAACCCGGACCCGGTCACAATACAATTCGATATCGTGTGCCCCCCTCCATCAAAACCGCCAAGGTTTTTTGTCTGCCAACTGTTGCCGTGCAAATCGATATCATTCTCCAAACGATAAAAGCCACCGCTCTGCATTGCATATAGCTCTTCTTCTGTAGTTACAGCTGTATACTCTTCAATAGAAGGACTTTCCAACGAAGAACACGCCGAAAAACACGTTATCATCATTATCATGCAAAAAACAGTTGCGCATATTGCCACAATGCTGCGTTTAATCATACAACGTTCCTCCCAAAGTAATTACCGATCCGCGAAGAGCGGTTCCGTCTTTACCTGCAATTCCATAATGCTCATTATAGTCAGACGTGCTCCAAGGCCCTGTCAAAATGCTGCCGTTGACACCCGGCGCTCCGCGCGCTCCTCCTCTCCCGTTGCTCACATAAACCACACCGTCTGTTTCCATTTGCAGAACAAAAAATTGACTTACTATCCCATCGCCTCCAACGCCGCCATTGCCGCCATCCCCATAATAATTTGTTGCCCACGTGGTGGAATTCGCCCCTCTGCCTCCGGCTCCGCCGTTGCCCCCGCTGACGGTGAACTCGCCGCTTCCGCGAACAACTACGGTAGGAGCAATGATCGCATCCGTCCCGGACAAACCATTTGATCCGCGTTTTTCTGTATTGTCAGACGGCTGTGCCGGCACAAAAGTTTGATCCATTCCGATTACACCACATTTGCCCGCCACTTCAAATATCAGATTCCAATTTTGGTCGGCACGAGAATACGTACCATCCCGCGTCGTAATGACCGCCTTCTCCATAGAGCGGATCGTTACATTTTCCAATTCAAAAAACAAATCGTGCTCTCTGTCATGTATAATAAAATTTGATTCAACCACCATTTGCTCTTCTGATTTGCAGACGACCTTTCGTATGGAAGGAGCAATTGTATAATATGTGCCGATATTCTGAGGGTCAAGTTCTAAGATCTCTTTCTGATCAAACCCAAAGCTTTTGCTAACAAGAGCAATGTTTGATTTTTCAGATTCTACATTGTTTTCTATGTTTCGTGCAATGACCGTGTAGGTATGATCGACGGAAGCGTCTTCTATTTCTATTTGAGTTTCTGATGTCGTTAAAATTTTTACATTGTCCTGAAATATCAAATATTCATCAGCGTTTTTACAGGCGTCCCACTTAATAATGTTGCCCAAAGAAATTATATACGGTGCGGATACAGTAAAAGGATGCTCCTGCGGCTGATAGTGGATATTATTATCATCACTGTCGCCTGAAAAGCCACAGCCGCTCAGAAACACTGAACAGAAAATCATTGTTGCAAAAGTAACGCCGATCAAACCTATAAGCCTTTTTTTTCTCATATTCGCCTCCTTCCTTCAGTGTACATTCCATAGCTCAAAATGTTCATTAAATACCATATTCGATGTACGTTCTTTTTCTATATTATAGCAGAACGCGCAGGAAACAGCAATATAATTGGGCATTTTTCATGCAAGTTGTTTTCTTAAATATTTATAAGCAGAGTGTTTCATGTGCTCTTTACTTTGATTTGTTCACCGAATATGGTAATTTATGTACGTTCCTTCGGTTTATCGCAAGAGCTTTCCAAGCCTGTTCATCATGCCGGCTTTATGCTCCATAAGGGAATGGGCATAACGGTTGAGCGTGACGGTTGAATTCCTGTGACCGAGGATCTCGGAGAGCGTTTTTACGTCCATGCCGCATTCAAGAGCGCGGGTAGCGAACTTATGCCGCAGGGAATGAAATCCCTTGTGCGGAATATTAAGTCTTTTCAGGAGCAATTCAAAACTTCGCTGGTAGGAGCGGACGGAAACATTCTTGCCGTTTGCAGACACCACGAAGGGCGAATTGCTTCTTTTCTTTATGCCTTTAAGGATAGGCAATAACTGTTTCGGCAACGGTATCACGCGGCGGGAAGCGACTGTCTTCGGTTCGTCAATGATCAGTTCGTCCTTGCCGTCATGGCAAGACTTGGAAACGGTCAAAATTCCCTTTGCAAAGTCTATATCGCTCCATTGCAAGGCAATGAGTTCCCCAATGCGCAAGCCGCTGTACAGGCAGAGAATAATGCCGTTCAGCTTATCTTTCTTTCCGTTCAGAACTGCTTGCTCTATCTTCTTCTGCTCGGCGAGGGTAAAACATTCCACGGGTTTTTCTTTCAATTTCGGGCGTTTGAGTTTGTCCGCCGTGTATTCGTTTGTCAATCCCAACAGGCGCGCCGTTTTAAGAGAACTCTGAATGACGGAGATAACGGCGTTGACGCTGTTTGCCGATAAGCCTTTCCCTGTCCTGCGATTGCCGCTTAGCAAAAGGCCCGTAATGAATGATTGCAAAACAATCGGCGACAGACCGTCCAACCCTATGCCGCCGATCTTATCCTTGATATGCTGCTCGATGATAAGCTTATACCGCTCGTAAGTCCGCGCTTTAACGGAAGGCTTCACATAGTGTATCATCCATTCGTCCAGCCATCCGCCGTATTTTATACTCCTCTGTTCTTTCATCAATTACCTCCTTAAAAATTATAGATCGTATTTTTTGTTTTGCTTTTTAGACATAAAAGAAAGTCGTCGGACAACCCCCGACGATCCTCAACCTTCCTATTTAATTGTACTTACCAATTGATTGACGATATAATTGTGCGTACCGTAAAACATTCTCGCTTATATAGAACGAAAGTGCGACGCGCCTGCCGACGCATCGCACTTTTAGATGTGTTTTTATTTAATTAAATGTTTTTGATTCATTTTCCATGAAAGGCACCCTGCGGGGTGCCTTTTGCATGCTTTGCGCGTTCAGCGGTATGCCCTTGCAAACGCGCCCGCGCGGGCGTTCACGCCTGCGGCGGGCGGACGAAGGCGTAAAAGCCGCAGAGCACGGGGTGGTCCAGCACGAGCGCCGCGCGGGAAAAGAGGGCGCGGGCGGCCACGAGCACGTCTGCCCCCGCGCAGTAGAGGTTGAACGCACCGAGCAGCGCGAGCGGAACGTGCCCCAGGCACAGCCCCGCAACCGACAGCCCCAAACCGAGCACCGCGAAGGGCGCCAGCGCGCCCGCCGCGTAGCGGAGGCGGCCCGTCGGCCGCGCGCAGGCGCAGTACGGCGTGCCGTGCGCCACTCCGAAGGAAATGCCGCCGAAGCTCCCGTTGGCGGCCGCGCGGGCGAGGGCGTGCAGCCCCTCGTGCGCGGGCACGCTCAACACGGCGGCCGCCAGATACAGCAAGACGTCCGCCCAAAAGACGCCGAACGCGGCAAAGACGGGGCGGGGCAAAAAGAAAAGCGCCGCCGCCACGGCGGCAACGAAGGGCAGCGCGCACAGCGCGCCGAGGCCGTTCGCCTTGCCGAAAGAGACCGTTTTATCCGCCGCGGCATAGCCCGCGGCGGCGAGGGCGCGGCACTGCCCCGCAAAGACGGCCCGCCGCGCCGCCACCCGCAACGCCCGCACGTGTTCTCTGCGCGCGCGCCTTTCCCTGCCGCGCAGGCGCTTGCCGCGCGCGCATCCCGTTCTGCCGCGCAAGGGGCCCTCCTCCCCCGCCGCGCGCCCGTTGCGCGCGCGGACCTTGCTCCGCGCACAGCCGCGGGGCCCGTTCATTGCGCGAACAGATCGCACGAGAGGTAGCGCATGCCCGTATCGGGCAGGATGACGGCCACCGTTTTGCCCGCGTTTTCGGGGCGGGCGGCGATCAGGCGGGCCGCGTGCAGGGCCGCGCCCGAGGAAATGCCCGCAAAGACGCCGTCGGTGACGGCGGCCTCGCGCGCGGCGGCATAGGCCTCGGCCTCGGTCACGCGGATGACCTCGTCGAGCAAGGAACGGTCGAGGATGGACGGAACGAACCCCGCGCCGATGCCCTGCAAGCCGTGCGGGCCCGCCTTGCCGCCCGAGAGCACGGGCGAGCCCGCGGGCTCGACGGCGACGGCGCGCACGGAGGGGTCCTGCTCCTTCAAATACTTCGCCGCGCCGCAGAGGGTGCCGCCCGTGCCCACGCCCGCCACCAGGAAGGAGATGTTGCCTGCGCAGTCTTTCCAAAGCTCGGGGCCCGTCGTCTCGTAATGGGCGCGCACGTTGGCGGGGTTTTCAAACTGGCCCGCGATAATGCTGTTCTCGTTCTCCGCGTGCAGGCGCCGCGCCTCTTCGATGGCGCCCTGCATTCCCTTTTTGCCGTCGGTGAGCACGAGCTTCGCGCCGAAGGCGGCCAGCAGCCTGCGCCGCTCGGCGCTCATGGTCTCGGGCATGGTCAAGACGAGCGGATAGCCCTTGACGGCGCACAGCGCCGCCAGGCCGATGCCCGTGTTTCCGCTCGTCGGCTCGATGACGGTGGTGCCCGCTTTGAGCCTGCCCGCGCGCTCGGCGTCTTCGAGGATGTAGAGCGCGGCGCGGTCCTTGACGCTGCCCGTGGGGTTGAAGTATTCGAGCTTGGCCGCGACGGCGGCGCCGAGGCCGTGCTTTTGTTCATAGCCGTGAAGGCGCAAAAGCGGCGTGTTGCCGACGATGTGCGCGATGGAACGTATCATTGCTTTTCCTCCCGTAAGGATGTGCGCGCCTTGCGCGCGGGGCGCGCCGCGAGGACGCGCGTAAGGACGAGGAGCGCCAAAAAGAGCACCGCCGCGCCCGCCACCGTGGCGAGCATCGCGAAAATGCCCGCAGTGTGGCCGAAAAAGTTGAGCCGCAGCGCAAATTCATCGGCCAGGGCCTCGGCAAAGGCGGGCGAAGAGAGTTCCGTCAGCCCGTCGAGCGCGCCGCCCATGAGGCAGTTGCGGAACAGGCCCGCCGCGTGCGTGCCCGGGATGCAGGCCGCAAAGTACTGCACCCCCGCGGGGAACATCGAAAGCGGCATGTAGGCGCCGATGAGAAAGCCGATGACGGTGCCTAAAATGACGTTGAGGCCCGTGAACGCGCCCTCCGACTTGATGAAGCCGACGACGAACACCAAGAGCGCGGTGGAGCAGACGACGGACAGCACCGTCACCCCGAGGCAGGCGAAAACGTCCGCCGCCGAAAGGCACCAGCTGCCCGCCAGCGCCAGCCAGGCGAAGGCGAGCGCCGTGACCGCCGCCGAGAGCACCAGCCCCGCCGCCGCTGCCGACAGAAAATAGGACGCGGGCGCCGCCCAGGCGGGCACGGGCGAGGCCGCCAGGTCCCCCGCGATGCCGCGGCGCCTGTCCTGCACCATCACCCCGCAGGCGCACAGCGGCACCGTGACCGTGGCCGACGAGAGCACGCCCGCCACCATCCAGCTGTCGCAAAAGGCGCCGACCGCGTCCTCCGCGCCCGTCACGCCCTGCGCGGCGAGGGAAGCGAGCACGACGTCGGCCTGGGTGTCCCCCAAAAACAGGACGTACAGAGCCAGCACGATAAGCGGGCAGAGCAGGGAAAAGAAGATGTTGGCCTTGTCCTTCAAAAATATTTTCAGGTTGCGCCGCGTCAGCTGCCAAAGCGCGGCAAAGCCGCCACGCGCGTTCATGCCCTGTTCCTGCCGCGCGTTCATGCCGCACCCCCTTCCAGGCGCTTGCCCGTGACGGCGAGGAACACGTCGTCCATGTTGCCCTTGACGAACTCGAAATCGCGGCAAAGTTGAGGGTGCCGCGCGAGGATGGCGCGGGCCTCGTCCGCCGACGGGGTGACGACGACGCACGCACCGCCCTCGGCCTCGGCCGCGTAGCCGTGGGCGCGCAGTTCGGCGGCGATGGCCGCGCCGTCGCCGTACAGGCGCAGGTAGTTGCGCGAATGCTCGTTTTTGAGCTGCACGGGGGTGCCGCAGGCGGCGATCTGCCCGCCGTCGATGATGACCACCTTGTCGGATCCGTCCGCCTCTTCCATGTAATGGGTGGTCAGAAACACCGTCATGCCCTCCTCCCGTTGCAGGCCGTGCACGATCTCCCACACCGTGCGGCGGGTCTTGGGGTCGAGGCCGGTCGTCGGCTCGTCCAAGACGAGCACGGAGGGGCTGTGCACGAGGGCGCGGGCGATGTCTGCCCGCCGCCGCTGCCCGCCCGAGAGCTTGCCGAAGGGGCGGCGCAGGATGTCTTCGAGGCCGAGCAGGGAAGAAAGGTACGCCAGGCGCGCCGCCCAGGCCCTGCCGTGCAGGCCGTAAAAGGAGGCGCGCACCGTGAGGTTGTCCTGCACGGTCAGCAAGTCGTCGAGCACGGTGTTTTGGAACACGATGCCCAAAAGCGGCTTGATCTTGCCGGGCTGCGCGTCGAGGTCGTAACCGCCGACGGTCACGCGGCCCGCGTCCTTTTTCAGGATGGAGCACAAAATGTTGATGGTGGTGCTCTTGCCCGCGCCGTTCACACCGAGGAAGGAGAACAGGCTCCCCTGCTCCACCGCAAAATCGATGCCCCGCACGGCCTGCACGGCGCCGTACGCCTTGGCAAGGCCCTCCGCGCGAATGATCTCTGCCATAAACGAGCCCCCTTTTTTTCTTCCCATTATACACCACGCGGCCGCCCGCTGGCAAGCGCAACGGCGCCCCCGCGCGCCCCGCGGCGATTTATTACAATTTTATGACAGAAAACAGCCCTCTTTTGTGCCGCGGCGCGTTACAATAGAGGCATGGATACCGAAAACGCAAAAACCGTCGTCGTATACGGCTCCCGCTACGGCAGCACAAAACGGTACGCCGAACACATCGCCGCCGCCCTCGGTTGCGCGGCCGTCCCCGCCGAAGAGGTGCGCCGCGGGCAGCTCGGCGGGTACAAGACCGTCGTCTTCGGCGGCGGCGCCTATGCGGGCAGCATTTGCGGCTGGAAAAAGATCGCGCGGCACTGCCGCGCCGCACTGCGCCGCGCGAAGGGCGGCGGCGCAAACGGGCAGCGGTGGGTGCTGTTCGTCTGCGGGCTGGCGGACCCCTCCAAGGAAAAGACGTGGCGCGAAGCGCGCATGCTCTTCGACAAGCGGCTGCCCGCCGAGGCGGCAGGAACGCTGCCCGTCTTTTGCCTGCGCGGGGACCTCGACTACGCCGTGCTCGGCGCCAAACACCGCCTCATGATGCGCATGCTGGTCGCCTGGCTGCGCCGCAAAAAAGATCCTTCCGCCGAGGACAAGCAGCTGCTGGCAAGTTACGGCGACGCGGTGCGCTTTTTTGACGCGGCCTCGGCCGCGCCCGTCATCGCCGCCGCCCGCGGCGGCGATGACGGGGCATAAAAAAGCGCGCCGCCCCGAAAGGGGCGGCGCGCCGCTGCGGCCAACGGCCGCGTCATACGAACCATTCGTTGAGGAAGAAGGGCAGGCCGTCCTCGCCGCGGGCGGAAACGGTGATGCCCGCGCGGTTTTGCGCCTCGATCCAGGCGGGCATGGCCACGCCGAGGTAGCGCAGGCCGTCGAAGGTGAAGGCGACGTAATTGTCGCCGTAGAGCTTCCACTCCCCCAGTTTTTCGCCGTTCAAAAGGAAGGAGCCGTCCTCGCCGAGCACGACGCCGGGCTTGGCAAAGGCACAGTCGAAGTTGCCCGTGCCCACCTTCACGTAGTCGAAGGTGTGGCCCGCGAGCTCGTCGCGCGCGATCTTGCGCAGCTTTTCACCCGCGTAGCGGTTGGGGCTCATGACCAGGTCCCCCGCCGAATTGGCCGCGTACATGCTGATAAAGAGGTAGTGGCGGCGCGGGATGCGCTGCGAAGTGTAGGGCGTACGGTTGTGGTAGACGACGAGGTCGACGCCCTTTTTGGTCGTGAACAGGTCGTTGTGGCCGGGTACGTAAAAATCGTAAGGAACGCGCAGATCGTCCTCGCCGTACCGCCAGGAGAAGGAGCTGGCCACCTTCTGCCCGCCGAAGCCGTAGGGCTGGTTCATGTACCCTTCGTCGGGCTTTTCGCTCACCCACAGGCGCATGTTGTAGTCCATGGACAGCGAATCGGACGAGGCC
The DNA here is from genome assembly GCA_944328445.1 of uncultured Clostridia bacterium. Taxonomy (GTDB): domain Bacteria; phylum Bacillota; class Clostridia; order Christensenellales; family Borkfalkiaceae; genus Borkfalkia. The sequence continues at coordinate 152,915 of CALVHO010000001.1, forward strand.
ATGAGGTAGTAGAGATCCTTTTTGGTCCAAAGCGCCTTGTTTTCCTCGGCGGCGAAGATATCCCCCGTGTAGACGGGCACGGCGCGGCGGTAGGCCACCACCGAACCCTCGGCATTGGTGGTGGAGACGACGCGCTTGCCGAAGTACTCGTCGCGCGTGAGCTTTTTGGCGCGGTAGTCCTCAAAGGTGTAGCCGTCCTTGCGCAGGCCCGTGGCGGGGTCCAGTTCCAGGATGCGGATGCCGCCGTAGAACGAGCCGTACGTCATCCACATGCGGCCTTCGGCGTCGTAAAAGATCTGCGGGTCGATGGCGTTGGGCGTCAGGCCCCAGTCCCCGCCCGAAACGACGAGCATGTCGACATATTTATACGGGCCCGTGACCTTGTCGGCGCGGGCGAGGTAGATGACCGAATAGTTGTTGCCGAACACGCCCGTGTAGCAGCCGTACAGCCAGTACCCGCCCTTGGCGTGGACGACGTCGGGCGCCCACAGGTTTTCGGTGCGGACGTCTCCCCCGTAGATCTGTTTGAGGACATCTACCACGGGTTTGAGTTCCCTGAACCCGTCCTCGAAGGCCTCGCCGACGAACTCCCAATGGACGAGGTCCTCGGAGCGGCGGATCTGGTACATGTCGCGGCGGAAGGTACCCGTGGAGAACACGTAATAGTAGCCGTCTGCCTCGATCATGGAGGGGTCGTGCACGCCGAAAACGCCCCACTTGTCGGGGGTCGCTTCCCAGTTTTGGTTGAGCGCGTCAAAACGGACGCCGTTCGGGAAATCCTTTTTCATAGCATTCCTTCGCGGAGCAATATTTTTTCAAAACGGACCTTTTGCCCCGTGTCCGTTTTGCCGAATGGCATTATACAACTTTGCCGAATGGCTTGCAAGCAAATCGCCGCGCCATTTTGGCCTTTTTTGCGCAGTCTCCATGAATGAACGTTGCGACTTTTGCGAACACGATTTACACCGCAGACCGCAAGCGCAACGGCGCTTTGTGTGCAGCACCTCGATCCTACACTCTACATTCTGCATTCGCCCCCTCTGTCATCCTGAGCGGAGCCGAACGAAGCCGCGCCCCCTCTGTCATCCTGAGCGGAGCCGAACGAAGTGAGGCGCAGTCGAAGGATCTCATGCCCGCCCACGGCAGGCTCGGGATAACATAAGACCCGTCCACAATTCTACACTTTACATTCTACATTCTGCATTCGGCAAAGCCCGACAAGGAGATCCCTCGACAAGCTCGGGATGACAGGTGGGTGAAGCGCCCCCTTTGTCATCCTGAGCGGAGCCGAACGGAGTGAGGCGCAGTCGAAGGATCTCATGCCCGCTCACGGCAGGCACGGGATAACATAAGACCCGTCCACAATTCTACATTCTACATTTTGCATTCTGCATTCTGCAAAGCCCGCACGGGCGGTTGCCGCCCTTTCGAGCCGCTTAAAAATCGCTGTTCAAATACAGCGTGTCGGTGCCGTCCTTGCTCAAAAACGAGAGGGTCAGGCCGCCGCGGCCTTCCGCCTCGATCCAGGCGGGGAAGGCCGCGCCGTAATACTCCCCTTCCACGCGACCGTTTCCGCCGCCCGCGGCGACGGGCGACGTGAGGTTCATATACACCCAATTTTCGCCGTACACCGCCCACGTGCCCACCGTTTGGCCGCCGAACTGCACGCTGCCGTCCTCGCGCAGGGACAGGCCAGCCATGGCGTAGCCGCCGTTGAACGAAGCGCCGTAAGCGTTATCGCTCACGCAGGCGAAGGTGTACTTGCCGCCCGCCAGGCCGTAGATCTCCTCGGCCTCGATCTTGCGCGCCCTTTCACCCGCGTAGCGGTTGGGGCTCATCACGAGCTCGCCGCGCGAATTGAAGCCGTACATGCTCAGCATCAGATAATGGTTGATGTTGCCGCTGGGGAAGGAAGTACGGCAATGGTAGGCAAGCAAGTTCACGCCGTCGGCGGTGGTGAACATGTCATTATGGCCGGGATAGGCGAAGTCGAACCCGATGGCGGCATCGCTTGCGGACGTTTTCCAGGTGAACGAGCCCGATACGCGGCTGCCCACCGCCCCGCCCGCGGCCTCGTACCACGCCGTGGGGGAGGCGCTGTGGAAGGAGCGCATGTTGTACGTTGCGGCCAAGTCGTTCGCCGAGCCCATGAGGTAGTACCTGTTTTCATAGGTCACGGCGGCGGCGGAAAACTCGTTCACGCTGCCGCTGTACAGGGGCACGTTTTCATGATAGGCGACGACGGGGCCCTCGATGTTTTCGGAAGAGACGAGCCGCGTGCCGTAGCGGGCGGCGGCCGGAACGCTGTTTTGCGAAGCGAGCTGCGCCCAATCCGCCTTGTAGCAGGGGTCGGAAGGCGGGCGGAGGCCCGTGGCGGGGTCGAGCTCCAAGGCCCACAATCCGCCGCCGAAGGAGCCGTACGCCATGAACATGCGGCCGTCCGCGTAGTAGATCTGCGGGTCGATGGCGTTGGGGCCCTGCTCCCAGCCGTCGTAGGAGTAGACGATGACGTCCTCGAACGTGTACGGGCCCGTGACGGCGTCCGCCTTGCACAGGAAGATGGCCGAATGCCCCTGGCCGAACGCCGCCGTCCAGCAGCCGTACAGCCAGTATTTGCCGTCCGCGCCTTCGACGACATCCGGCGCCCAGAGGGTATACATGCCGTTCCAACCGCTGTTTTGCAGGAGCGCGTACACCTCGTACAGCTCGTTGGCGGGCGTGACGGGGTTGGCGGCCGACGGCGGCGCGCCGTTCTCGTTGAAACCCTCGATGGCGCAACCCACGTACTCCCAATGGATGAGGTCCTCGGAGCGGCGGATCTGGTACCCGAAGGCGGGGCCCATGTTGTCGGTGGAAAAGACGTAGTAGACGCTGCGGCCGTTTTCGGTCACTTCGATGACGGAGGGATCGTGAACGTTGGCGGTGGTCGTATACGTGTTGGGGCTGCCGTAGCCGACAAGCGCGTCGAATTTCGGATCCGCGGGGTAGAGCGCGCCCGCGGAGCCGCCGCCCGTATCGCCTTCGGAGCCCTCGCCCGAAGTTTCGCCGCCCCCGGCGGGAGGGTTTTCCTGCGTTCCGAAGTCGCCGAGCGCGTCTTGGTAGAGAGCGAGGAGCCGATCGTCCGCGCAGAAAGCGCCGAGGCGCAAGGCGTCGGCAAACAGGCTGCCCGCGCCCTCGTTGTTGCCGAAAAAGCGCAACGTGCCGCCGTTTTGCGCCACGTTCAAAAATGCGTTGCAGACGGTGGCGATGTTTTGGCTGGTGGCAGCGTTGTAGCGGCAGACGGGCGCGCCGTTTTTGTAAAAGACGACGCCCGACGCCGAAACGGTGACGGCGACGTGCACCCACGTTCCTCCGTCGGAGACGAGGGCGTCGAAGTCCCCTGCAAAGGCGGGGTCGTACACGCCCGCGTTTTGGGGGTAGAGGTTGCCGCCCTGCTCCGTCGAATCGGCAAAGTTCAAATTCAGAAAGCGCAGGCTGGCGGTATCGCCGGAGACGGGCGCGCGTGCGATGTGGCTCCACTCGCTGCCGCCCTCGTTGCACGTCCAAAAGGAGACGGTCAGCCCCTGCGCACAGGCGGAGAGGGCGGGCACGGTCACGTCAAAATACTCGTTGCCCGCGGCCGTGACCTCAAAGGCCTTGCCGTGAACGGACGTTTGCGCCTGCGCCGTGTTGCGGCTGTATTTGGCCGTGACCTGCAAGGACGGATCGGCCGTGCGGGCGGAAAAAGCGCCCGCGGCGGGATCCGCATCGAAATCGAACAGGGCCACCGTGCCCGCGCCGAGAACGCCGACAGGGGTCTCCCCTTCGCCCTCTCCCGGGGTCTCCCCTCCCTCGCCCGAAGTTTCGCCACCCTCGCCGGGGTTTTCGCCGTCCTCGCCCGAAGTTTCGCCACCCTCGCCGGGGTTTTCGGTGCCCTCGCCCGAAGTTTCGCCGCCGGGGACCGTTCCTCCTGGATTTTCGGCGCCTTCGCCCGAGGGCTCGCCGCCCTCTCCGGGGTTTTCGGCGCCCTCGCCCGAGGTCTCCCCTCCCGCGGGGGCGGAAACGGCGGGCGGCTCGGCGGACGGCTTGTTGCAGGCCGAAAAGAAAATATTACAACTCAGTGCCAGCACCAGGGCGAGCGCCAAAAGAGCGGCCTTTCGGATGTTATAAAGTTTACGGAACATACGATCGTTTGCGCGCATTGCGGTCTTTCGCGGGGGGGGGTATGGAATTTGTCCTCAATTCTACACTCTACATTTTACATTCTGCATTCGCCCCTTCATGTCATCCTGAGCGGAGCCGAACGAAGTAAGGCGCAGTCGAAGGATCTCATGCCCGCTTACCGTTGAGCCCGCCATGAGATCCCTCGACAAGCTCGGGATGACAGGCGAACGCTCGGGATGACAGGTAAGCGCCCGGGATGACATAAGGTTTGTCCTCAATTCTACACTCTACATTTTACATTCTACATTCGCCCCTTCATGTCATCCTGAGCGGAGCCGAACGAAGTGAGGCGCAGTCGAAGGATCTCATGCCCGCTTACCGTTGAGCCCGCCATGAGATCCCTCGACAAGCTCGGGATGACAGGTGGACGCCCGAGATGACAGGTAAGCGCCCGGGATGACATAAGATACTTCCACAATTCTACACTCTACATTTTACATTCTACATTGGCCAAAGCCCGCACGGGCTTTGGCCGCCAATTTGCACCGCTTGCGGGTCTGCCTGCCAAGCAATGCCCCCGCGGGCGATGCCCGCGGGGGTTGCCATGGCCCGATCAGAAGGTCATATTCAGGTACAGGGTGTTGGCGCCGTCGTCGCTCAACAGCGAGAGCGCGAGGCCGCCGCGGCCCTCCGCCTCGATGTAGGCGGGGAAGGCCATGCCGTAGAACTCGCCGAGCAGGATCTGCGTGTTGTTTTCCGCCTTGATCTGCGTGGAGATGTTCATGTAGACCCAGTTATCGCCGTAGAGCTGCCAGCGGCCGCACACGGCCGTCGTGCCGTCTGCAGCGGTAAAGACGATGTCGCCGCCCGAGGCGTTTTCCCCGTCCAGCGTGAGCCTGATGCCCTCCATCGCGTACCCCATGTTGTAGGAGTTGCGGTAATCGTTGTTGGTGACGTAGGCGAAGCGGTAGTTCCCGCCCGAGACGTTGGCGATCTCCGCGGCGGTGACGACGCGCTCGCCCTCGCCCGCGTAGCGGTTGGGGTTCATGACCATCTGCCCCTTGGAGTTGAAGCCGTACAAACTCGTCAGCAGGTAGTGGTTGGCGCTGCCGCTGGTGAAGTTGACGCGGTCATGGTAGGCGAGCAGGTTGCGGCCCGTGGAGGTCGTGATCATGTCGTTGTGGCCGGGGTAGGCGAAGTCGAAAGAGACGTCCTTGTCGTTTTCGTCCAGTTTCCACGTGAACGAGCCCGATACGCGGTTGCCGAGCGTGCCCGGCCCGAAGGCGATGTTGCCGTCGCCGTCGTCGGTGCCGACGAAGGAGCGCATGTTGTACGTTTCGGACAGGCTGTCCGCCGAGCCCATGAGGTAGTAGCGGTTTTCGCGCAGGACGGCGGCGTCGGTATAGTCGGCCACGTTGCCCTCGTACACTTCCACGCCCTCGTGGTAGTTGACGGTCGGGCCCTCGATGGTGCGGCTGTTTACGAGCCGCTTGCCGTAGCGGGCGTTCCGTTCGTTGGGGAAGATGACTTTATTGTCCGTTCCCTGAACGCCTGCCTGCTCCCACAGGGACCAATCGACGCCGTAGTAGGGATCGCTTTCGAGCCTTCTGCCCGTGGCGGGGTCGAGCTCGATCGCCCACAGGCCGCCGCCGAAGGAGCCGTACGCCATGAACATGCGGTTGCCCACATAGTAGATCTGCGGGTCGATGGCGTTGGGGTTGGAACCGCCGCCGTCGTAGGAGTAGTGCAGGATGGTATCGAAGGTGTACGGGCCCGTCACTTCATCCGCCTTGCACAGGAAGATGATGGAGTGCGCCGAACCGAAGTCCGCCGTCCAGCAGCCGTACAGCCAGTACTTGCCGTCCGCGCCTTCGACGACGTCGGGCGCCCAGAGCGTCCAGTTGTCGCCCTCGCTCGTGCCGCCGCCCCACCAGGACCAATCGTGGTCGCGGGAGATGATCTCGTACACATCCTGCAAGGGGCTGGTGCCCGCCTTGCAGTTCGCCTCGACGCCGTCTCCGCCGTTGCCGAAGCCCTGGATGGCCGCGCCGACGTATTCCCAGCGGATCATGTCGTTGCTCTTGCGGACCTGGTAGCCGTACTCGCCCGTGTTATCGGTGGAGAAGGCGTAGTACACGCCGTCCACTTCGACGACGGAGGGGTCGTGCGCGTAGGCGATGGAGAGGTCTCCGTTGGTGCCGTAGCCCGCCATCGGGTTGAGGTTGGGCTCCTCGGGATAGGCCTCGACGACGTTGTACACGAGCTTGGCCGCGAGGTCGCTGCCCTTTTTGAGGCGGAACACGTACTCGCCCGATTCCTTGGCGGTGACGGTGTAGGTATCCGTCTTGACGCTGCCGATGGTGTACGTCTGCCCGTTCGTCACTTCGACTACGGAGGGCTCTTCCACGTACAGCGTCAGCGTTTCCGACGCGGGATAGCTGACTTGGAAAATATCCTGCTTGATGGACGCATCGGCATAGCCGCTGTTCGTGCCGTCGATGGCCAGGTTGGGCGCATGAACGACGGTGTAGTCTACGTTCGCCGTGATGGGCTCGGCGGGGGCTTCTGTTTCGCCATCGCCATCGCCATCGCCTTCGTCCCCTTCGTTTTGCGAAGGAGGCGGGGTGGGCGTCTCTTCGTCCCTGTCGCAGGCGGCGAACACGAGCGAAAGGCTCATGAGCAGCGCCAATACGAGCGCCAGCAGCGTGATTTTTTTGCTTTTCATGTTCCCCTCCTTAGGCCTCGGCCGTGCCGCTGACCGCGGCATACAGCGCAGCGACGCCGTTATCGCCGGTAATACCCTTGCAGATCAGCAAATCGTCGATGTAGTGCGTGCCGCCTCCTACGTTATACCCAAAGAAACGGACCGTACCGGTATCGTTGATCGTCGAGAAAAACGTATCGACAACCGTTTGTACCCCATCGATGGAATACGGGTAATAACAAATTTTGCTGCCGTTGACGTAAATATATACGCCGTTCGTCTTATCCAACGTGACGGTATAATAACGCCAGGTATTGGCAACATCGACCGCCGCCGTTACCGACGCACCATTTTGCACCCCGCCGCCGGCAGTGGTAACTTCTGTATGCGTAGGATAGAAGTTTCCGCTTTGTTGCCCGCCAACATTCAGGTTGTCGAAACGCACGCTGGTTTCGGTCGCCCCCTGCGTTGTCGCGACGCTGCTCCAATCGCCGCCTTTTGCCGCGAGGTTGTACCAGAAAGCGATCGTCAACGTATCGGAATCGGAAAGCAGAGAACTTCCGTCAAACGTCATATCGATGTACTGATCGCCGCTTGTCGTAACAGCAAACGCTTTGCCGTTATGCACCGTGCCGCTCTGCGTGGTGTTGGCCGAATACGTTGCCGTCACGTTGGCGTTCGTTCCCGTCTGCAAATAGACGTCCGTTCCTTTGTCGTAATCGAAGTCGGCGAAGGCGATGAGCCCTTCCTGCACGGGCGCTTGGGCACGCTCGTTGATGGTGACGGTCGCCGTGTCGGAAACGGTGACTTCTTCGGTCTCGCCGTACGGGGTGTACGAATAAGAAGCGGTGACGGTGGCCGTGCCCTTCGTTTCGCCGTCCGGCGTCAGGTTCACGGACACGCCGCTCGTGGCAGACAACGTGCCGATTTTATCTCCGCTCGTTGCCCAGGCGATGGTGGCGCCGCTGAGCGATGCGTTGGCCGTGAGCGTGACCGCCTCTTTTACGCCGACGGGCTGCGAACTTGCTGCGGGCGTAACGTCGAGCGTGTGGCGGATATCCAACTCGCTGACAGAAGCGGGGCCCGCCGTGGCACCGTCGATCGCGGCCGTGTAGACGGCCGAAACGCTGAATTTGCCCACCTTTGCCCCCGTGACGGTAGCCGAAAACGTAGGTTGGCTGGCCGCCGTAAAGGCGAGGGTGACGGTGTTGGCGGCTTTATCGGTGTCGTCGGCGGCGGAAATGCCGATGCCTGCATTTTCGCCCTGGGCCGCGGTGAGCACGAGGGTACCGTCTCCGGGGAGATCGGTCGAAACGGTCACGCCATAACTTCCGTCGGCCTCGGGCGCGCTTTGCACGGCGCCGCGGGCGAAGGTCACGCGGGCCGCCCCCGCAGGGGGATCGACGGGCGTAACCGTAACGGGAACTTGTTCGACGACGGTCTCCTCTCCCTCCGTCCCTTCGGGCGGGGGCGTCGGCGTGACGGGGTCGTCGTCACAGGCGGCAAACACGCACGCAAGGCAAAGGAGCAGCGCGAGCATGATGGCCGCAAGGCCGAATTTTCTCTTTTTCATGAATTTACCTCACAAAATTTCTGCTGTTCCCCCGCGCGCAATGCGCGCGGGGCCTTGGTGCCTCAGGCTGCCGCGATGGCCGTATACCCTGCGGTATCGGTTTTCGTTTTGCTGCCGCTCGTGGTGGCGGCTGCGCCGTCGTTGCGCTGCAACTGCGCCTCGCCGAAGCCGCTCACCTTGATGTTTTCCATATACACGTAATCGCCGCCGATGGTGAGAAACAGGTTTTCCTTCGTGTTTTTGAAGGTAACCGCGTAACGGGCGATGATGTTGTCCTCATCGACGCTGTCACGATAATACGTGAAGAGATAATTGTCCCCGCGCAGCATGATGGTGCAGATCATATGCAGCGCCTGCACGCTGTAAATATAGCCCGTTCCCACGTCCTTTTTGTACAGCGCTTCGCCGAAGGTGTATTCAAAGGCGCTGGAAATCGGCTTCTGCACCGCCCGGCTGCTGAATGCGTTTGCATCCGTCAAATGGGCAAAGTTTTCTCCCAGCAAATCTCCTGCGGGGGTGAGCGCCACGTAGATGACGCTCGCATTTGCGCCCTGCTTGCCCGCAATGCTTTCCGCATCGGTCGCGACCAGGCTGATGCCGGGGCCGTAATACGTTTCGCTGCCCGTCGTGTACACGTCGGCCTCGTAGCTGACGGTGTACTCGCCTTCGGGGAGCTCGATATACGCATGGGTATCGTAGGTATACCAGGCGTTCGCGTAGGTATACTCGCCCTGCGGAGCCGCAAACACGGTGCCCGCCGCAGGCGCGGTATCCAGGCGCTCGCCGCCCGCCACCTTGTTGCTCAAAGCGGGGGCCGCGGGCTCTTCCGCAGCGTCGCCGGCCGCGCTTTCTGCCGCGTCGCCGCTTTCGGCGCTCTGCGCGCGCTCGATCAGGAACGCGGAGTCCTCGGAGCCGAACTTGATGCTGAGGCTGTTCATGTCGAACACTTCATCGATGGCCAGGCCGTTGGTGGCCCCGATGGTGTAGGTGACGGTGTTGAAGAGCGTCGTATCGTCCTTGGGGATGGTATACGTCTTTCCGTCCGCCTCGAAGGTGTCGCCTACAAAGTGGTAATAGATGTTGTAGGTGATGGTGAGGTCCTCGCCGTCGTAGGCAAAGACGATGTCGAGCAGGCAATAGCGCTGAACGACGTTGAGGTACAGGCCGTTGGAAGCCTCCGCGCTGTCCTTCCACCACAGGTCGCCGTCGATGCCGCCGCCGTCGCCGACGACGTTGAGGCGGTCGGTATCCCATTCAAAACCCGAAAGGTTGTCGGACGCCGACCAGTCGACGCGCACCGACGCCTTTTGCTCGGAACCCGAATAGAGGGTGACGTACGTCGCGTTGAAGTTGTTCACGCCCGAAGCGAGCTGGATGCCCGAAACGGTCATCTCAAAGGTGCCGTCCTCCCCGATGGCCGGCTTGTAGAAGCCGCCCCGGCCGAGGGAAACGCCGCCGCCACAATCGACGGAACCGATCACGTCGAGGTATTTGGCGGTTTTTTCTTCGCTGCTCAGCTTGTTGAATTGCTCCACGAACGCTTTCTTTGCGTCGCCGACGACGTCGTCGATCTTGCCGTCGCCGTTGAGGTCCGCGCCGCCCACCGCCGCGCCGCTCGCGTCGGGGCCGTAGGAGTCGCCCTCGACAGGGAGCTCGGCCTTCCGCTTATCGATCTCCGCGGTGATGGCGTCGGCCTCGGCGGCGTCTTCGTCCGACATGGTCGATGTCAGCGAAGCGTCCACCTCGGTGCCCGAAAGGCCCTCGTACAGCGCCTCGCACTCGGCCGCCGTCAGGGCAAGGCCCACGATCACGTCGTCGACGTACACTTCCGCTTCTCCGTAGAGCGTGTCGTTGAACATGCTCAGCTCGTAGTTGTCTTCGTCCTCCATAGCGGCCGAAACGAAGTTGGTGTACACCGTATCCCAGTCGCCGCCCGTGGCCGCGCCCGTGAACAGCTGCGAAGAATAGCAATAGGCCAGCCGGCCGTTGGCGTAGAAGGAAATGCCAACTTCTTTATCGAACACGATGGTCACGTACCGCCATTTGCCTTCCATCTCTTCGGCAAGCGAGGTGACGGACTCGCGCGCGTCCTTGGTCTGCGCGTTGCCCGCAATGGCGTTGTAGCCCGTGTAGTTCATGGCATAGCGCGAAAGGCTGGTCTGCGAACGGTTGGCCTGCGCGCGCGGATAGATGGCGTCCGAATAGGCGCCGCGCCCGACGGTGATCGTCGTCTGCATGCCATCCAGGCCGGGGTAGAAGTCGGAGCCGCCCGAGCGGATGTTGCCCCACGTGACCGTCGTCGTGCCGTTGGTGACGACGTTCATGAAGTCGAAGGCCAGGGTGCCCGCCGTCTCGTCCGACTGGGTGGCGTCGATGCCGTCGTTGTATGCCCAGAACGAGACGGACAAGCCGCCGTCGGCGGAGGGCATCTGTTCGGCGCTGAGTTTGCCGACGTTGAAGCCCGATTCGCGCACCGAAAGTGCCTTGGCAGACTGCGAGGCCGTCTCCGCGTCGGGGTTGTCCACGAGCGTTGCGTCGATGTACTCGCCGCGGTTGGATGACAGCGTTTCGCCCGTGTACGGGTCGACTGCCGCCGTGCGGCCGCGCCCGCTGTCCTCGAACGGGTACATCACTTTCAGCTTGCCGCTGTCGACGAGCGACTGCGCCGTCACCAGGCTGCCCGGGCCCGTTGTGCCCGCCGAAGGCGGCGTTGTGGGCTCGGAGTTGTTGTTGCAGGCGACGAGCAACACCGACGAAGCCGACAATACCATCAGCAGCGCGAGCAATACGGCTGCCAAACGGAATTTCGCTTTCAAAACTTTTTCCTCCTGCTTGATTTTACTGCAACGCCCATAGGCGATGGTAACGATGGGGCGCGCGGGCAAAGCCGCAAACCTTTGGTTTTGCGCGCGCAAAGAATTGTGGAACGCTCCACAATTCTACATTCTACATTTTACATTGGGCAAAGCCCGCACGGGCGGTTGCCGCCCTTTCGTGCCGCTTAAAAATTGCTGTTCAAATACAGCGTGTCGGTGCCGTCCTTGCTCAAAAACGAGAGGGTCAGGCCGCCACGGCCTTCCGCCTCGATCCAGGCGGGGAAGGCCACGCCGTAGTATTCGCCCTCGGCCTGCGCGCTGCCTTGGGCCGCGGCGACGGGCGAAGTGAGGTTCATGTACACCCAATTTTCGCCGTACACCGCCCACGTGCCCACCGCTTGGCCGCCGAACTGCACGCTGCCGTCCTCGTGCAAGGACAGGCCTTCCATGGCGTAGCCCTTGTTGAAGGAGTTGCCGTAGTTGTTGGACGTGACCGAGGCAAACGTGTATTGGCCGCCCGCCAAGCCGCAAACCTCGGCCACGGTGACTTTGCGCGCCGCCTCGCCCGCGTAGCGGTTGGGGCTCATCACGAGCTCGCCCTGCGAATTGAAGCCGTACATGCTCAGCATCAGGTAGTGGTTGATGTTGCCGCTGGGGAAGGAGGTGCGGTCGTGGTAGGCGAGCAGGTTCACGCCCTCGGAGGTCGTGATCATGTCGTTGTGGCCGGGGTAGGCGAAGTCGAAACCGACGGCGTCGTCGTTTTCGTCCTTGTTCCAGGTGAACGAGCCCGATACGCGGCTGCCCACCGCCCCGCCCGCGGCCTCGTACCCCGCCGTGGGGGAGGCGCTGTGGAAGGAGCGCATGTTGTAGGTGGAAGAGAGGCTGCCCGCCGAGCCCATGAGGTAGTACCTGTTTTCATAGGTCACGGCGGAGGCGGAAAACTCGTTCACGCTGCCGCTGTACAGGGGCACGTTTTCATGATAGGCGACGACGGGACCCTCCGTGTCGTTGGTGGAGACGAGGCGGGTGCCGTAGCGCGCCGCCGCGGTGGCGGGGCCGACGTCATTTTTGCGCGCGGCCGCCCAGTCCGCCTTATAATAGGGATCGTCCTTTTTGCGCAGGCCCGTTTCGGCGTCGAGCGGGAGCACGTAGATGCCGCCCGCAAAGGAGCCGTAGGCCATGTAGAGGTTGCCTTCGGGGTCGGTGTAGACGGAGGGGTCGATGGCGTTGGGGCCCTGCACCCAGCCGTCGTAGGAGTAGACGATGACGTCCTCGAACTTGTACGGGCCCTCGATGTCGTTCGATTTGCACAGGAAGATGGCCGAATGCCCCTGGCCGAAGGCCGCCGTCCAGCAGCCGTACAGCCAGTATTTGCCGTCCGCGCCCTCGTAGACGTCGGGCGCCCAGAGCGTCCAGCAGCTGTCGTTCCAGTTTTCGTCTTCCGAGAGCAGGTCGTACACCTTCTGCAACCCGCCGCGGCCCTTTTCGTAGACGGACTGCGCGGAATCGGGCCCGCCGCAATCTTCGATGGCGGCGCCCACGTACTCCCAATGGATGAGGTCCGCGCTCTTGCGGACCTGGTACCCGAAGTCGGGGCCCATGTTGTCGGTGGAAAAGGTGTAATAGCCCTCGTCCGTTTCGATGATGACGGGGTCATGAACGTTGGCGGTGGTCGAACCCGTGTTGGGGCGGCCGTAGCCGGAAAGCGCGTCGAAATCGGGGTCCTCGGGGTAGGCGGGGCGGGCGCGCAGCGCGAGCTCGTAACTCTCCCCTCCCACGGAGAAGGCGAGGGTATAATCGCCGACGGCCTTGGCCGTGACGGTGTAGGCGTAAGAAGAGCCGCCCGCGGCGTCATCGGTAGCGACGGTGGGATCGGACAGGGTGACGGCGTCGGCGCCGTCGGCGAGGGTGACATCGACCGAAACGCCCTCCTCGGCGGTGAACGCGAGGGTGCCCGTGCGGATGGAGGCGTCGGTCAAGGGCGACGCGGAGCCGTCAAAAAAGACGGACGGCACTTCCGAGACGTGCACGCCCGCTTCGGCGAGGCGGCCCAATGCGTTGGACTTGCCGCCGCGGCCGCAGGCCGCCGCCGAGAAGGCGAGCGAGAGCAGCAGCAGCGATGCCAGCACGGCGCCGCACAGTTTTTTCATGAACGGTCTTTTCATGGTTCCCCCTCTTGTTCCGCGCGGGGCTCCCCCGCCCCGCGGCGCCTGCCGCGGCTTGCGGCGGCGCGGTTTTTGCGCGTTTTTGCGCGGTTTCCGCCGTTTGCGGATTCTTGCGGGGCAGGAGCGCCGCGGGCGAGACTCGCCCGCGGCGCTCCTTCGGCGCAGCGACAGCGCGCCCCCGCAATATTTTTTCACTTGGCGCGGCGACAGCCCGCCTCCCGCCGCGCACCCATCGCCGCGGCGGCCTTTTCTCATAGATTGCGGCGCAAAGCCGCTTTTATGCGCCGCCCCGCGCGGCGCGGCCCGCAGGGCGTTGCGCCCGGGGGCCCGTTCCCTCCCCGCCCCGCGGAGGCGGGGCAAGGTGGCGGGGATGTGCGGGGCAGGCACGCGGCCTGCCCCGAAAAATTCCTGCAAACGCGGGCCGAAAATTACTCTTTGGAGCCCGTGAGCATGATGGAGCCGATGATCGTTTTCTGGAACGCCGCAAACAGCACCAGCACGGGGATGAGCGCGAGCACGGCCATCGCCATGACGGCGGGGGCATTGTTCACGTCGGCACCGTACGAGGTATCCATCGCCGCGACGACGAGCGCCAGCGGGTACCAGTCGCGGCTGGAAACGAAGAGCAGGGGCCCGAGGTAGTTGTTCCAGCAGCCGATGAAGCTGAGGATGAACTGCGCGGCGATCGCGGGCATGGCCAGCGGGATGATAAACGTCCAGAAAATTCTCCAATACCCGGCGCCGTCGATCTTGGCGGCCTCGATGATGGAGGTCGGCAAACCGTACAGGTACTGGCGGATGAAGAAGGCCGTCAGCACCGCGCCGAACATGCCGGGGATGATCATGGCGAGGCCGTTGCCCGTCCAGCTGAGCGCGTCGTAGATGCAGTACTGCGCGATCATGATGGAGGGGCCGGGGACCATGATGGCCGCCAGGCAGTAGAAGAAGACGACGTTTTTGCCCTTGAAGTTCAATTTGGCGAAGGCGAAGGCCGCCATCGTCGAAGTGATGAGGCCGACGATGACCGGCGCCAGCGAATACAGCAGCGAGACGCCGACGGAGCGCCAGTAATCGAGCTGCTGGCTCTGCGCCAGGGCGACGATGTTGCTGTAATGGTAGAACAGGTTTCCGCCGCGGAGGACGGTCGCCGTCGTCTTCGGCCAGACGAAGGTCGAGAGCATGTTCTGCATGTTGTTCGCGAGCGAGGCCGCGATCATCCACCAGAACGGGTAGATCATGACGATCGCCACCAAAATCAGGATGACATAGGTGACGACATCCAGAAAGATCTTTTTGCGGTGCTTGCTCGACTTGTAGTACTTGCTGCCGAAGCCCAGCCAGGACGTGAACTTGCACAGCCCCTTATGGATCTTCTGCAAAAAGCTGAGCTGCTCTTCCTCGGCGGGAATGTTATCCACGCGAATTTCTTCCGTCATGTTACGCATCCCTCCTCGAATCGATCGCAAACTGCACGAGCGTCAGCAAGAGGATGATGATCATCAGGATGAAGCCCAGTGCAGAGCACAGCGCAAAGTTGTGGTTGGTGTAGTAATGGCCGTAGATGAGCCCGACGAACGGCGTGACGTCGACCGAGGCCGAAACGGCGCCCGTGCCGGGGTAGTAGCCGTAGATGAGCTGCGGCTCGGCGAAGATCTGCATGCCGCCGATGACCGACGTGACGATGCAGTAGAAGATGGTCGGCCACAGCTGCGGCATCGAGATGCGCCAGAACGTCGTCCAGGCGTTGGCGCCGTCGATGGAGGCGGCCTCCTTGTGGCTCTCGTTGACGCCGTTGAGGCCGGCGCACAGCAGCAGGATGGAGCCGCCGAGGCCCTTCCACGTCGTCATGATGACGACGGCCACTTTCTGCGACCAGACCGTGGAGCCCGTGCCCGAGACGAGGCCTTTGCCGAACCACGTTTCCCACAAGCCGTTGGCGCCGAACAGGTTCGTCCACATGATGGCGATGGAGACGGTGCTGGAAACGGTGGGGATGTAGTAGATGACGCGGAACGCGCCCGAACCCTTGATATCGCGCGAGATCAGCACCGCGAAGAACAAGCTCAGCGCCATGCCGATCGGGATACCGATCATGTAAAAGACGGAGTTGACCAGCGTCGTCCAGAAATCGTGCGAGATGCCTGTGCCCGTCACGTCGCCCGCGGCGTTGTACTGCGGGCTGAACATGTACTTATACCAATGCAAAAAGCCGTCGCTGTGGATGTCTCCCAAGGCATCCCAAAGCGTTCGCCCGTCGGCGGAATAATCGGTGAAGGACATCCAGATCGACAAAACGAGCGATAAGTAGATGAACACCGTGGTCCCGATGACGAGGAAGATGACGAAGAACCAGCCCCACAGGTTTTCGGCCAATACGGCGCGGTTGACCCTGCGTTTTTTGGGCGGATCGACGGCGACGGCCTGTTCGGCGGCCGTTTGCTCGGCGGCCAAAACTTGTTCTTCCATCCCAAACCCCCTGTGTATAGATTTTTGCCGCCGAGGCGGCGCGCGGCGCGGGCCGCTGCAAGAGCGGGGGCGGCGCTGCCGCCCCCGTTTTTGCTTTGCTTACTTTATTCCTTTGCGCGCGCTTATTCGGCGGGCGTTGCGGGCGCTTCAAGGCCGGCCAGGAAGTTGAGTTCCGCTTCGAGCGAAGACGTCAACAAGGTCTGCTGCACGGACGCCACGACGGACGCGCAGTAGGACAGCGGCGTGTAGAAGTTGCCGACCCAGCCGTTGCCGTCCGCGCCACCGATCTCGATGGTCGCGAGGTCGCCGACGGAGAAGTTCTGCGCTTCATACTTGATCCTGGAAGCGCCGCCCGGAGCGCGGGTAGCCTCGTACGCGATGAGCGCGTTGCCCTTCGGCGTGCCGAACGTATCGTACCAGGACGTTGCATAGGTGAACGTGCCCGAGTCGGCCGCGCCGTTGACGGCGGGCATCTTGGCCTGCAAGTTGCGCGAAGCGCGGTCGAGCGAGACCATGTTCAGCACCTTGTACCCGAAGTTCGCGCCCGCGAATTCCTTGGTGCGCAGCTCGGAGAAGTAGGGGTTGATGTAGGGCACGAGGGACGGGAAGTTATCTTCCACCCAGTCGCCGGCGCGCTTCCTGCTGTAATCGTTGTACATGAGGTTGGCTGCCGCCACGGCGAAGTGCCAGATGTCCTCGCCCGTGAGCTCGGTGCCGCTCAGCGTGTAGGAGATGCCCTCCTGCGTGGTCAGCGTGGAGAGGTAGCTGTTGGCCAGCTCCACTTCTTCGGCGGTGACGGTGAGTTTACCTTCGCGGTTGCCCTCGGGGGTGATCATCTTGGCGAAGGCGCCTTTTTCACCCGCGGTGGTGTTGTAGTTGACGTAGTCGCTGTTCTGCGAGATCAGGGAAGTGACCTGCGAACCGGCGTAGGTGAGGGCGGTCTGGATGCCTTCGCCCATCGTCAGCCAGGCGCAGAGGTCGGCCGCGGCCGCGATCTTCCATTCGTCTTCCTTGACGCCGTCCTTGTTAGCCTGGCCGTAGCGCTCCAACACGTCGGCGTTGACGCCGAAGCCGACGGTATCCATACGGGCGAACCACTGATCCTGGCGGTCGGCCTGTTCGGCGTAGCGCTCTTCGTCGGTCATGGCCGTCGTCTTGATGTCGGTCTTCTCGCCGTACACTTTCTGCTGATAGTTGTAATCTTTGACGCGCGAATACACGGCAAAATCTTCGCTGACGGGTTCGGGCATGATGCCGACGCTCAGCTTGTCGATGGCGGTGGCGTTCATGCTCTGCAGGTCCCAGGTGCCGATGCCGTAGAAGACGAGGCGCCCGGAGGTCACGCAGCCCCACCCGCCGCGGGTGGTCACGCCTTCGCCCTTGTTGCCCGAGAAGTAGGAGAGGTTGTTCCAGTCGGAGCCGTAGGCGAGGAAGGCCGCGTACGCTTCGATGTAGGCCTCGCTGTTGATGCCGTAGTCGGTGCCCGTGTAGATGGTCACGCCGTTGGCGATCTCTTGGGCGACCGCGTCAGGATTCTTGACCTGTTCGTACTTGGTGCCGGCCTCGTTCAGGACATAGTCGTAGCCCGCGTCGGTGGAAGTATAGGTGTCGTTGATGACGTCGGCATCGTTGCCCAGCAGCCAGGCGGTCAGATACAGAGAGCCTTCGTACTGGTCGTTGCCGTACACGTAGTTGACGCCGTTGTAGGCGGCCGTGTCGTTGAGCCATTCCATGCGCGTATGCTTGCCGTCGGAGCCCCTGTCTTTCTGGGCGGCGAGGCAGACCGCGAAGGTCATGGCGCTGTACTCGTTGTAGGTGTAGGTGACGTAGCCGATGGACTCGTCGTACGCGGTGTTGGGATCGTCGGCGACGCCCGTTTTGTACGTTTCGCCCGGCCAGCCGGTGATGGTCACGTCGTAGCCGCCGTTTTTATCCGCCTGGACCGCGATGGGATCCTTCGCGTCGAGCGCTGCTTGGAAGTTGTCATAGTTGTAGAAGTTGTACGGGAAGTAGCGCACCGTGCGGCCGATGGCGATGTACGGAGCCGCTTCGCCCTTCTCGCCGTTGGCATTGACGTAATACGCGCTGCCGTCGGTGGTCTTCGTTTCGGTGTAGTACTTCGTCAACTCCTCGGTGAAGAACATCTTGTTGTACATCAGGCCGAAGGAGGAATAGTCTTTCGGGAGAGCGTACACGCCGTTCACTTCATCCGCGCCGTCTTTGAAGTTTTTCGCCTCTTTGTCGTAGGTGATGGCGTTGCCGGCGATCTTGGTCTTCGGGTTGTAGGCGTAGGAGCTGAGGGCACCCTGCCACACGTCGGCGGCGGGGTATTTGTCCCAGTTGACGTAGTTCGTCAGATCGAGCACCGTATCGGCGGCGGCGTACGATTTGATGTACTTCGGCGAAACGTAGATGATGTCCTGCGCGCTGCCCGCGGAGAGGCGCAGCTGCAAATTGTTGAAGTAGTTGTTGGTGTCCGTGTCATACTCAAAGCCGACGGAGATGTCGTTCACCCCGAGCGCTTCGAGCTCTGCCTGGTTTTCGGCATAGTAGGCCTCGGCCCAGGCGTCGATGAGTTGCTGGTTGGTGTCGGCATCCGACGCGCTGCAGAAGATGTAGACGGTGATGTCACCCTTTCCGCCGCAGCCGACAAAGATGCCGAGGCACAACGCGCAAGTCATGAAAAGCGCCACGGCCACGACCGACAGCTTTTTCAAAAATCTTTTCATTCTTGAAACCCCTTTCCTTTTGATTTTTTGTTTTTTCCGCCCGCCGCACCGCGGAAGGGCCCGCGTTGCCGATATTGCGGGATGGCCGCGGCCCGCCCTTGCGGAAAGGCACAGCGGCCGCCCGGGCGCGCTGCGCTCAGACGGTAAAAAACGATGGCGGGAAGAAGGGCGGAGGTGCTGTCTGCTCCATAGGCAAAACAAAAAGCACCCGCCGCGGGAACGCGGCCGAAAAGAATACGGCAGCGCTGCCCGGCAAGGTGCTTGTACTGCGCTTTCGCAGAATGCGAAAGCGCAGGGGCGCCCCTGCGGCGAATGCACGACCTCTTCCTTCCCCCTTTGAATGTTTTAATGATAACACACTTTTTGCGCGGTGTCAATACTTCGGTTTATTTTTTTTGTGAAAAAAGGCATGTTTTTCCGACAATTTTTGGTGGTTTTGCCCAATTATCGTTCACATATAACAAATTATGGTGCCCGCTGGGCCAAAATACGCGGTTTAAGGGAACGTTTACCGAATTTTCGTGAAAAATGAACAAACCCGCGCGGCACCCCCCCCCGC
This sequence comes from uncultured Clostridia bacterium, assembly GCA_944328445.1. Lineage (GTDB taxonomy): Bacteria > Bacillota > Clostridia > Christensenellales > Borkfalkiaceae > Borkfalkia. The sequence continues at coordinate 172,070 of CALVHO010000001.1, forward strand.
GCGGCCGCCTTGGCCCGCCGCCGAGGGATCTCGTTGCGGGGCTTTTGTGAATGTAGAATGTAGAGTGTAGAATGTAGAATTTTGGCTTTATTAAAAATTATTCCATAACTCTACATTCTACATTTTACATTTTACATTCGGCACGCAGAAGTCCGCGGTTTTTGTAAACCATGCGGCCTCGTGCGGAGCCGCCGTCGAGGGATCTCATTGTCGGGCTTTCCTGCGGGCGGGCATGAGATCCTTCGACTGCGCCTCACGTCGTTCGGCTCCGTTCAGGATGACAGGAGAGGAGCGAATGCAGAATGTAGAGTGTAGAATGTAGAATTTTGGCTTTATTAAAAATTATTCCGTAACTCTACATTCTACATTTTACATTTTACATTCGGCACGCAGAAGTCCGCGGTTTTTGTAAACCATGCGGCCTCGT
>CALVHO010000002.1 GCA_944328445.1 uncultured Clostridia bacterium
ACATGAAAAAGGAGATCTGAATTGAAGAAACTATGGAAACTTATCCCCGTTCTCGCAATCGGGCTTATCGCGGCGCTTGCATCGGTCGGCTGTGCAAGTACGGAAAGTGCAGAGCCGGCAAAAACGGAGACCGCGGAAGTGAGGCGTACAGCGGTAGCATATGCAGCCGCAATCGACGGCTCCTGCGAGCATGACTATGAAGCGACGCAGACCTTTGCGGCGACTTGCACCGAGCAGGGCTATACCGTCTATACCTGTGCAAATTGCGGCGACAGCTATACGGACGATTTCGTGGCGGCAAAGGGGCATACCTTTCAAGACATCACCGTGCCTGCGACCTGTACGCATAAGGGATACGTCACGCATTTCTGTACGGCTTGCGGCTATGAGTATTCGGACACGTTCGTAGACGAAACGGGGCATGACTATACGGAGGAAGTGACCGCGCCCACCTGTACGGAGCAGGGCTATACGACGCATACCTGCAACACCTGCGGCTATTCGTATAAAGACAGTTATGCGGAGGCGTTGGGGCATACCTACGCGGAAGAAGTGACGGCTCCGACCTGCACGGAAGGCGGGTACACCATCTATACCTGCGAAACGTGCGGCGAAGTGATCATCGGCGACCTTATCGCTGCGACGGGGCATACATACACCGAAACTCTGCATCCCGCAACGTGCGTGAGCTACGGCTATACGGAGCATATCTGTTCCGATTGCGGCGACAGGTATGTGACGGACTATGTGAACGCAACGGGGCATACCTATACCGACATCGTAGTGGAGGCGACGGAAGACAGTCTTGGCTATACGAGGCATCTTTGCATCGTCTGCAATTACAGCTATCTTTCCGACTTTGTGACGAGCGGGGACGATGGGTATATCGAAGAGCCGAAGCCCGAACACGAGCATAAGTATGAACTTCATGTGCAGGACTTTGAAGCGGACAAGTATTTCGTGGCGCTTCGCGTCTGTATCTGCGGCGACAGCAAGGCGGGAGAACTCAATATCCTTCTCACCAACGCCGCGGGGGAAACATTGCAGCTCGTTCCCAACGAATACGGGCAGGCGGACTATGCCGATCTGTATGGGGAGTGGCTCGTAACGATCACGGACAATGACGGAACGGAGCTTACCATGTTCGATCTCTCGGCGGGTGAAGCGCCCGATGTGCCGACGGGACCGGAAGACCCCGACGAAGGGGAAGTGCCGGATGACGGCGGCGATACGCCCGAAAACCCCGACGAGGGCGGAGAGCCTTCCGAGCCTGAAAACCCTGATGACGGGCAGACCGAAACACCCGAAAACCCTGACGGCGGAAGCGAAGGGGAAACGCCCGAAGAGCCCGACGAAATAAAAGAGAACGGCGGTTCGGGTACGGCGGTCGTACTGCTCATCGTGTTTATCTTGCTCGTTGCGGGCGGCATCGGCGCGGTCATCTTCTTGAAGAAGAGAAAGAACAAAAATCAAAACTGATAAAGAGGGAGGAATACATACTACATGAATATCAATTTGTTGGCAGAAGGATTGGACGGCAGCCTTGCCGAGATCGTGGCGAAGCTCCAAAGCCTTATCGACAGTTTTTGGATCTATATCGTCATCGCTCTCGCGGCGGTCGTCGTTGTATGGGGTGCGTATATCGGCATTAAAATCGCCATCGCGCACCGCAACGAGGAAAAAATCAACGCCCGCGACATGATCAAAAATCTCGTCATCGGCATCGTCATTATATTCGTCGTCGCAATGGGCGCGCCTTTGCTCATCAACGGTTTGTCCGCTTGGGTCGGCGCTTAAATCGGATATCTTTTGGGCTGATACTTTGTCGGGCTTGCGGGACCGCTCGGTTACATACGTCCTTGTATGCGCCCTCGCGGTTTCCGCACCCTCCTCGTCTGAGCCCAAAATCTTATCCGATTTTTCATGAAAGGAAAATGAGGGCGGCGTGTTGTTCGCCGCCTTTCATTTTCAGATAACGGAGGGGTGAAATGCTGATATTTATTCAGGAGATAGGCTTGCAGCTCTTTTTATGGCTGTTGCAGCTTATCGACGGACTTATGGAAATATTCTCCGCGATCTCCGGCGTTGCGAACGTAAACTACCACGGGCAGCAGGTGAATATCGTTGAGTTTATCGTGGGCGATTCGACGATCGGCGCGGTGTTTTGGTGTATTTTTATAACGGCTGTGGGGCTTACCTGTATCTCCACGATCGTGGGGCTTGTAAAAAAAATGATCGCCAACAACAGGAATGTATCGACGATAGTCGGGAAGTTCTTTTTTGCGCTTTTAGGTGCTATGGCGATGCTCGCGGTCGTGATCCTCGGTATCCTCATCGCCAATTCGTTCTTACAGCTTTTGGCACGGATATTCCAAGTGAACAACACGACCAAACTTTCGACGGCAATTTTTAATGCCTGCGTCGGCGAATGGCTGAACGGGTATTCCGCTTCGAATATCGACGTGACTTCACTTACGGTGGGGCAGATCCTCGGCGGATACAACGCGGCATTGTTCGGCATTTGGCCCACTTCGTGGAAGTGTAACGGCATGGTCAATCCGAACACGTTCATGTATCTGCCCGCACTCATTGCAGGCGTCGCGTTGGCGATCGCGCTCATCATGGCGGTACTCAACCTTGCAAAGAGGGTGTACGAGATCGTGTTTACATATTTCACGATGCCCGTGGCAATGTCCACGCTGCCGCTCGACGACGGCGCACGGTTCAAGAACTGGCGCGAGATGTTCGTGACAAAAATCATTCTCGCGTATGGCGCGGTGTTCGCGGTCAATATCTTTGTGCTTGTGCTGCCCATTATCAACGGTATGCATATAGACGGCGTGAGCGGGTTTGCCAATTCCATGTTTACGATTTTTATGATCGTTGGCGGCGCAATGCTCATTCCCGCAGGGCAGACGTTGTTTGCTCGGCTGTTCGGGCAGGCGGATGATATGCGTGCCGGCGGCGGGTGGCTGCGAAGCGCGTTCTACGGCGGACGCATTGCAAGCGCAATGACGATAGGGCTTGCGGCGAAGGGCATCAGAGGGATTGCCCATGCCGTAAAGCGGAGAAGTAATAAATCGCATAATAGCGGCGATTCGGGCGACAGTTCGTCCGGCGGAGATGAAAGCGACAAGTACAGCGACGGCGGCGAAAGTGCGAGCGCACCGGACGGTGGTACGGAAACAAGTGAAGGAGGGGAAAGTACATAGAAAAGCACCCTTCCGGAAGGGAAGGGTGCGCAGGATTCATTCGGTCATGAGTTTACTTAAAAAGTCTTTGGGGGAAAGTACGGGAACGGTCGATTTTACAAAATCCTGTTCGTTGCGTGTGACGATGCAATCTACTTCCGTCCGCGCCGCCGTTTCGATCATAACGGCATCTTCAAAGTCTGAAACGGGAGAGGGGATCGCTCTTCGGCAGTCGATACCTGCGGTATCGGCAACTTCAAAGAGGGAAAAGAGCTTATTGAGGACTTCGCGCGAGGCTTTATCGCTGTGGGTATGGCGGTGCATGAGATAATAAATATCCGTGGAAGCCTTCGCCGTAATGCAGCCGACAAAGAGGTTGTTAGCGGCAGCCAAAAAAAGTTCTTGCGCGTCTTTGCAAAAGGGCTCCCTGTTTTGCATGGCGTCGATGATAACGCAGGTATCCAGCAATGCTCTCATATTCTGTTCAGCCTCTCTTCGCGTGCTTCTTCTTCGGTGATGTCGTCGGGTAAAATGCCGAACAGGGACTTTGCTACGGCTACCCGTTCCTGAAAGGGGTTGGTGAGTTTGGAGATGACTTTTCCGTTTCGGGTGATATAGACGTCTTCCGTTGCCGACAGCAACAGATACTTGCTTAAATTGGCTTTCAATTCGGTAGCAGTGATCGACATGAATCTTACCTCCTATTCTTTGTACTATTATTATAATCAAAATGTACGATTTTGTCAATAGAAATCGTACAATTTTCTTGGAGAAATAAAATGAGAATTATCCCTAAAAAAATCAAAGTAAAAAATACGGTCTGGAAGTGTTATTCCATGACGGACGTTGTGGTCGCGCTGTTTGTGTTTGCGCTCATCTTCATCGCGGTCACGGCGGGGAACTGGGCGATTGCAATTATCATGGGGCTTATAGCGGTCGTTATGTTCATGCCCACGCCGGACGGCATTTTCTATACTTGCATCTTTGAGAATGTAAAATTCCTGTTCGCCAAAAAGCGATATACGGCGGACGCAAAGAACCCGAAAGAGAATATCGACACGCTTTTGGGACTGAAAGAGATCAGGACAAACGGCTTGCTCGCGTACAACGGCGGAATGTACGGCAGGGTCATCAAGGTGGGGCAAAAGAACTTCGGTATCGAGGACGTGGTGCAGCAGAATATCGACATCGGCTACATAGCAAACGCCCTGAAACTGCTCGATGCCAACCAAAGCGCGGACATCATCAAGATCGACCGCCCCGTCAACTTGGACGGCTTTGCAAAGGACATCTTCGACAAGCTCTCCGCGCTGCGCGAAAGCGGCGAATATTCCGACGTCAAAGACATCCGCCGCGGCATTTTGCAGGAACGCATCGACCGTATCGACAAGCTCAACAATATCCGAAAGCAGTACCTGTCCGACTATTATATTGTAGTGTATGGCAGGAGCGAACTTGATTTAGAGAGTACGGCGATCAATATCGCGGGCGAGGTCGGAAAGAGCGGACTGTCCACGAAGCTGTTAGGTCAAAGAGAGGCGGCTGTGTTTCTGAAATACAGTTTTTCTCGCAATTTTGACGAGCGCGAGGAAAAGGAGATTGCAGACGAAGACTTGCTCGCATGGGTAAGGCCGAAAGAAGTCGTGTTCCACGGCAACAGGTACGTCATCGACGGTACGGAGGCGAGCGTGCTTGCCGTCGCGGACTATCCTCTGCGCGTCAAAAACGCTTGGGGAGCAAAGTTGTTCAATATTCCCAACACGAAGGTCGTGATGCACGTCAAGCCCGTAGATAAGTATAAGGCGATCCGTCGAATCGACAAGTGCATCGGCGAGATGGAAACTAAGCAGATCGTGGCGGACAAGGCGAGCGAGGCAAACAGCGCGGAAACGCATCAGGAAACGATGAACGCGCTCCTCGATAGTTTGCAGACGGAAAACGAAAGCCTTTTGGACGTTACGCTGACCGTCACCGCCTATAACTATCTCAAAAATGAAAATTACAAAAAGGCGGTGCGTAGAGCAATGCTTACGGAAAACTTCAAACCGTCCACGCTGTACGGCTTGCAGATCGAAGGCTTCAAGACAGCGGCGGTATCGCCCGTAAGCACGCTCAAAAACCATGAGCGGGGCATCAACAGTTCAAGCCTCGCGGCGGTGTTTCCGTTTGTGCGGACTTGCGTCCTCGATAATGGCGGTATTCTTCTCGGCGAGAACAAGACGAACGGCTACCCGTTTATCCTCAATTTATGGAAGCGCGGCAATCTGTATCAGAACAGCAATGCCATGATCATCGGCAAATCGGGCTCGGGGAAGTCGTACTTTTTGAAAACACTCATCGCCAACGAATGGGCGAACGGCACGCGGGTGATCGTATTAGACCCCGAAGCCGAGTATCTGACGCTCACACGAAACCTTGCAGGCAATATCATCGACGTGGGCAATGCAAAGGAAGGGCGGATCAATCCTTTTCATATTTATAAAATACTCACGGAGGACGGCACGCCTGCCGACCCGAAGGTCACGTTCAATACTCATCTTAAAATGTTGGAGAGCTTTTTCAAGATCGTGCTTGCGGATGCACCCGTCGATGTCATAGAACTCATCAATAATCTCGTCGTGGAAACATACGAGCGGATGGGCATTACGGAGAATACCGACTGTTCGGCGTTTCCCGCGGACTACTTCCCGCTGTTTTCCGATCTTCTCGAAACGTTGCAAGCAAAGGATAAGGGGAGCATGGATGAGCTTACCAAGAGGGATATGCGCACGGCGGAGCTGTATTTGCAGAAGTTTGTTTCGGGCAGGTATTCGGACATCTGGAACGCGCCGTCAACGTTAAAGACGGATGCCGACCTTATAGACTTCGATTTTCAGAGCCTGTTTGCCAACAAGAACAATACGGTGGCGAACGCGCAGATGCTGCTCGTTTTCAGATTTATTGAACAGGAAGTTATCAATGCGAGGGAAAAGAACAAGGGCGGAGCAAACCTGCATACGCTTATCATTGCGGATGAGGCGCACCTCTATATCGACCCTAAATTCCCGATCGCTCTCGATTTCTTCTATTCGATGAGCAAGAGAATCCGAAAGTACAACGGCTCGTTCATTCCCGCAACGCAGAATATCGCGGATTGGAACGCGAACGAGGAACTTCGCGGCAAGACTTCGGCGATTATCAAGAACAGTCAGTACAGCTTTATCTTCAAGCTGTCCGCGCCCGATATGAAGGACGTGCTCGACGTTTACAAGGCGGGCGACAGCTTTAATGACGAAGAACAGAGAATGATCATCTCGGCGGTTACGGGACAGACTTTTTTTGTCGGCTCTACGGAACTGAGAAGCTGCGTGCTTATCAAAGCGGGAGATTATACGCAAAAGCTGTTTGATGAAAAAACAGGGGAGGGATTGATTTGAAAGAAAACATTAAAAAAACAGCAATATATACGACACTTATTGCTCTGCTTGTATCCTTATTGATATTGTGCATTTCAATGGGTACCGGCGGTTTGGTTGCAGAAGCGGCTACAACTCCGCGCTATGCCGTCAGTTTCGACTACACCTGCTATTATCAGTATAACACTTCAAAAACGGTAAGCAGTTCGGGAACGGGAGCCACGTCTGCAACGGTCACAAACTCAGCGGGCGGTTCGACCACAATTTCTATTGCAATGTATGGTAGTGCGGCATCGGGAAGCGGTACTCTTGCAAATGGCGGAACTATAAAATCAAATACCGTCAACATTGTACTTACGTCCGGCTATGAATGGAATACGATGACTGTCACTAACAGCTCAGGAACAGAGGTCGGCAAAAGTTCAAATAAAACTTTGACGTTATCAAATCTGGCAGACGGGAAATATACATTTAGCGGAACCGGATATGGACGAGGCTGGAACCCGAATCCGAGAGCGTATGCAACGTATTCTACTCAGATTTCGTTTACATTTGTGGTCGATACATACGTTGATAACACGATACCGACAATCAGCGGGGCATCGATTTCTTCAACGGGCAAGTATACAAATCAATCGTTTACGGTTACGGCGAGCGATATAGGGAGCGGCATTGATAAACTCTATTGGATGGCTCCGAACAGCGGGAGCTATTCGTCTACGACTTCGACCACTAAAACCATTTCTGCAAGTTCGGCGAACGGTTTGTATCGATTTTATGCAACGGATAAGTACGGAAACAAGTCGTTGACGTATTATGTGTTTCTTGATACGGTTGCTCCGTCCGGAACTTTCTCGTTGCGAAACGGGAATACGATTGCATCAGGCGGCTCGACAAAAGAGGAGTTTTCCTTTTCCGCCACAGATAGCGGCAGCGGTGTGAGCAAACTCGAATACAGAACGCCGTCTTCCTCGGTATGGAAAATATATACGTCGGGAACATACATTCAGCCCACAGAGGCGCAGGGGCTGTTCTATTTCCGTGCTACGGATAAAGCGGGGAATACTTCGACTTATACCATCACGACGATACACCCTTGCGCGGATGGGCATACTTATGTTCCGAAAGTGACGCTGCCGACCTGTACGGCGGGTGGGTACACGAGATATACTTGTTCGGTGTGCGGCAGCAGTTATACGGGCGATGCGACGCAGGCGCTCGGACACAGTTATACGGCATCTACGATGACGGCTTCCTGCACGAGTGGCGGATATACGAGATATACTTGTGAGAGATGCGGAGATAGCTATACGGGCAACCCGACTGGAGCAACGGGGCATAGCTATGTCGCTTCGATCACAGAGCCTACTTGTACGGAACGGGGCTATACCATCTACACCTGCACAAAGTGCGGGGACAGTTACCGCGACAACGAAACGGCGGCGATCGGGCATAACTATGTGCAGGAAACGGTTTCGGCGACTTGTACGGAGCATGGGGGGATCAAATATACCTGTACCCGCTGCGGGGTAAGCTATAACGGCAGCCAGAGCGAGCCGCTCGGTCATGTGTATGTGACGGAAACGGTGGCGGCGACCTGCGAAGAGGGCGGCTATACCAAGCATACTTGTTCGAGGTGCGGGGACAGCTATACGGATAATCAAAGCCAGCCGCTCGGACATAACTTCATTATGACGACAAAGGAAGCGTCCTGCGAAGAATTTGGCATGACGGTCTATACCTGTCAGGTGTGCGGGTACGAACGTACCTAAGAAACCGGCGCGTATCCTACGGGGCATAATTATTCTAACTTTATCGTAAAAGCGGCAACCTGCACGGAGGACGGAGAACACAAATATGTCTGCGATAAGTGCGGCGACGAATATACGGAAGTCATCGCCGCGCCGGGGCATAGCTATGCGATCACCGATTCGGCTTCCGAAAACGGCAAGACGACGCGGGTATATACCTGTACCGTTTGCGGCGACTCCTATACGCAGGAACTTGGCGATCAGTACGACGAGGTAACGTCGTATGTGGAAGATCTGTTCGAGCAATACCGCCCGTACATGATATGGGTGTTCCTTGCGACTGCCGCCGTTTGGAGCATTGTGATGGGCGTGTTCTTTGCGATCGCCCAAAAGAACGAGGACAAAGAGAAAGCAAAGAGGATGCTCGTGAACTACTTTGTGGGGCTGGTCGTTATCTTCTGTATCCTCGTTGCCTGCCCGTATCTTATCCGCGGGATCGCCGCCTTGGTGACGTAAAAATTTTTTCGGGAAAATGCCCCGAACCCCTTGACAAACGGGAGAAAATGTGATATTCGTATTAACACGAAGAAAGAGAAAAGGAGACGCAATCATGAACGCAAAGGAAATCATTGCGAATGCGGACAGAGGAGAGGGGCTGACCGAAGAAGAGATCAAGGTCTATCGGCAAGCAGTCAAGCCTGTCAAGCACACCTACGGTAAGTACGGAACGCTCGCCAAGAAGTATCTGGAAGAGGAGAATGTCGGCAAGTATTGGGCGATTAAAAACTTTCCCGAATACTTACACGGCATAGACCGTCAGGCGGACGAACTGTACGAAACCATGTATGCGAGGCTCTCCAAAGACGAACGGTATAAGCGGACGGGCAACTTCATGGAGGACTACCGCAGACAGACGGAAATTCAAAAGTTGATTGAGGAAGAGATACTCAATGAACTTGTGTATGTGGATTGACGGAGGTGCAAGATGAGAGCTGTTTTAGGGATCGGAAAGGGCTTGCTGAAAGTTTTGTTCATGGGCGTCGTGTTGATCGGAACTTGTATCATGAACATTATCGGCGCGATCATTTGCGCGATAGCGGGAAACTGAGAGGTGGAGCATGGAGCGCAAACCGGATACGCCCGTTCGCAAGAGCCGCAGGAAGTACGAGGAGCGGAACAAGGACGAACGGAAGGAAAAGAACAAGGTGTGGGGAACGAGCATCGACCGCCAATATGCGAACGAAATAGACGAGTTCCTCGCAAGGCATAACCTTACAAAGGTGGAGCTGATCGTTGCAGGGTATCAAGCCCTGCGGGGTCACTACGGCCCGAACAAACAACAGAATCAAGAATAAGTTTGAGAGCGCAAGGACTACGGCCCTTGCGCTCCTGCTTTTATAGACAACTGAATAATCATGCCGAACGGCATAAGGAAGAAACGAACATCGGGAAGATGGAGCGTAACGGACTTATGCCGACAGGTTTCATCTTCCATTGGAGGGGAAATTGGATTATATAATCGGGGAAGATGAAAAAGGCAAATTTGTAAAATTTGAAAAAGACGGTGCGCAGGCAACAATTCGTTTTGATTCGACCAATGCAGCGGATGCGTTCGCGGGGACGAAACGGATATTGGGAAGTGTGTTCGAGCGTGCAGTAAAAGATAAGATGCGAAAAGGAGAAGAAAAATATGAAACGAGTATATTGTCTGTATCGTGTATCGACGAAGGGGCAAGTGGATCATGACGATATCCCCATGCAGCGAACGGCTTGCCGAGCATTTGCGGAAAGAAACGGCTGGACAATTTGTAAAGAGTTTTTGGAAAAGGGTGTTTCTGGTTATAAGACTTCCGCCGAAGATAGTGATGCCATTCAAGATTTGAAAGTGGCTGCAGAGAAGAAAGAGTTTGACATTTTGCTCGTATTCATGTTTGACAGGCTCGGGCGTATTCCTAACGAAACGCCGTTTGTCCTTGAGTGGTTCGTGAAAACAGGTGTAGAGGTGTGGAGTGCGAAAGAGGGGCAACAGACCTTTGAAACAGACGTGGATTATCTCATGAATTATATCCGCTTTTGGCAGGCGGGCGGGGAGAGCCGCAAAACTTCCATGCGTGTTCAAACCCGTATGCGTCAAATGGTAGAGGCGGGGCAGTTCACGGGTGGGGTATGTCTGTTCGGATACCGCTTTGTCAAGAGCGGCATGTGTAACAAAAAAGGGAAAGAATTGGTTGCGTTGGAAGTTGTGCCCGAAGAAGCCGCAATTGTGCAATTCATTTTTCATAAGACGGTGGCAGAAGGATATGGAACTTGGCGGTTGAGTGATGCCGTCAATGCGCTCGGTTATAAGACGCACCGTGGTGCTAAATTTCAGTCGAATACCATAAACCGTATCCTGCACAACCGTATCTTTACGGGAAGATTTGTTCGCGGGGGAAAGTCATCGCAGGTCATAGAAGCGCTAAAAATTGTGGAGGACAGCGAATTTGAAGAAGTACAGAAAATTGTCGCAGCGCGGCAGGGCGAAAGGCAGGAACGGATGAATATCGCATATACCACGAGAGGAGCCTCGCTATTGAGCGGCAATATCTTCTGTGCGCATTGCGGAGCAAAATTATATGCAATTACTTATTCTGATCCGGTCACGCTTGCAGATGGGACAAAAAAGAAATACAAGGGAATAAAATACATTTGCTCAAAGAGAATACATAAAAGAGGCCCTTGTGACGGGCAGACGTAATACGCGTCTAAAAAGATTGATGGTGTCGTTTTAGAAGCGATTCATGCCGTTTTACAGAAAATGCAGGGAAGCGTTAAGGATGAATCTCTAAAAAAGAGTTATGAAAAAACTTTGAAAAGCAAAAAGGCGATCTATGAGGAACTTTTGCGAGAACAGGCAAAAGAACAAGAGAAGTTGAATCGTCTGCTTGCAGAAGTGGGTAACGTATTGATGAACGAATCAAGTTTTTCTTTGGAAACTCTGAACAGGGCGATAGAACTGACGAAAGCAAAACTTGCAGAGTTCGATGAAAAAATACCCAAGACATTGAAAGAGTTGAATGAACAGAAGTCGATAATAGAGAATCTTGACACATATTACGATCAGTTCAAAGGTTGGGCAGAATCGTTTGATGTAGCGACCAATGAAGAAAAGAAAATGATCATCTGCAAACTCATCAGCCGTATTGAAGTTGGGAGGGGCTATAAAGTAAACATTGTTCTGAATATGGACTACGGGCAGTTTGTGGGAGAATAAAAAAGCAAGGGGCTATTTTTTGTAGTCCCTTGCTTTTTTACGTTATGTGCTGTATAATATACGAAACATATGTATGGTAATAATTTTAATAGGAGAAAATTTATGAAATCGGAAGAATTACTTAAGGATGTATTAAGAAATCGAAATCCTGCTTTATTTATAGGGGCAGGTTTTTCATGTGGAGCAATGAATGGGGAAGGGAAAGAGCTTCCTGTGGGTAATCGGTTGGCTCGTGAGTTATATGAGAAGGTTCTTCAACCTAATATTAATAATGATAAAAGTATGACAAAGCTTGATGCTGAACGGGCCCAAATAGATTTGAAGTATATCTGTGATATTTTAGAATTAAAAAAATTAAATAATGAGCGGGATAAGTTCTTAACAGGAAGGTTTAAAGGGTGTCATTGTAATAATGATTATCATGGGATTATAAAAGATTATGACTGGAGATATATTTTTTCTTTAAATATTGATGACCTGGTGGAGAATATTTACGAGAATAGAATAAATGTTCAGCTTTTGGGAGGAGATTCAGGGGAAATAGGGTATCCAACATTGATTAAACTACATGGATCAGTATTAAGTTCTGAACTCGGCTATGTATTTAGTCAAAAAGAATATGATCGCTATTTATCGCAGGCCTCATGGGCTATTAATGCTTTTGCGACAGAGTATTTTCGCAATGATATTATTTTTTTGGGGACAGAATTTCAGGAAGATGATTTGCGGAATATTATAAATAAATTTTCTGATGCAGGAGCGGCAACGCGTGCACATAATTATTTTTTTGTTACGCCTAAACTTAACGATGAAATTTTAGAGATGCAGATTGACCATAATTATAATTTCCATCATATTGGAATGACTACGGAAGAATTTTTTAAATTTATAGTTGCTGATGTTGTTCAGAAGAGAACGCAGAAAAGATTATTGACTAGTCAAGGTGCTATTTTTTTAGATGATGAGAAAAAAAATTATCGTCCATCATTTTTAGATGTAGGTAGACTTTATCAGGGGGATATACCACAGTTCGATGATTTTTTTGGCGATTGGGATATTAGGTACCCTAAAGCTGATTTGTGGATTCAACAAACCATTGATGCAAAAAATCATACTGTTCTATCATTATACGGAGATCCGTATTGTGGAAAATCATGTGTAGCGATGAGAATGTTGGTTGATTTATATAATAGTGGATATTTTAGTTTTAAATATTCAATTAGCGTTGACGTGGACGCTATTCAATATTCTCGATTAATAATTGAATTTCTATCTTCATTGCCAACAGGAGCAAAGTGCGCAATTTTGGCAGAGAATATGGCGCACTTTTATTCGAATTTAAAATATATCGTGGAAAATTGTCCAAAAAATATTTCTCATCTAATTATTATTGTTACAGCAGAAAAAGAAGAGCATATTGTAAAACGCTATATATTTGATAGTGTTGATTGGTTTGAGGAGCATAAAATAAGTTATAAAATAAACAATAAATTTGCCCACAATATTTATGGTAAATTAGAACAGAAAAATCATTTGAATAATTTATTGAAATATGTAGACGGAAAAACTAAGTGCATTCAGTATATTAAAAAGCTTAATGATATAATTGAAGTGCTCTTTTTAGTACATGAAGGCAGAAAGTTTAGTGCGCATTTTGCTGCATGGGTAGATCAAAAAGGGAAAAATTCGGTTAATGAAAAATTATTTCAAATGCTCTGCTTTTTAGGTGGATTAGGGATAAATGAGGTTCCGTTACAATTTTTTATGGAAATTGGATCCGAAATTGGATTTAGGGTCGGCTTTGATAATTTTATTCAAGAATATGGGGATTATCTCATTTTGGAGAAAGGTTATTTAAGAGTAAGGTGCTTACGAATCATTAATCAGAAAGTTTTGTGCGGCATAACAAATCAGGAAAAATATCAAATAATCTTAAAAGCAGCAGGATATTACGCTCCATTGTTAGATGATCACAGAAGTTCTATTCCAGATAAGATATTCCAAATGCTAATTAAAGTCAAAACTATATTGCGTGAAAAGATTCTTTCAAACGATCAAATTTTAAATTTATTGATTGAATTAGAAGGTAAAGCAAAACATTTAAGTTATTATTGGATTCAGAGAGGCATAGCTAATAGGAATTTAGACAACTTCGAAGAAGCGAATAATGATTTTATGCAAGCCGTATCTGTACGCGGTCGAGTATCCTATAATATAGAGCATGCGCAAGCAAAAAACTATATGGCATGGGGGTTATGGCTATTAAGCCATAATGTTTATGATTCGTTAGAACTATTCGAAAGAGGACAGGAAATGTTAAAAAATTTGATAATTAATTCTCCGAGAAGATACTATGTTTATTCTGTGCACAGTTATACTGACATGATGATTAAATATTTTAATATAAAAAATACAATACCATCACAAGACGAGTTGGACTTTATAGTTCATAATTTACAAGAGATAAAACGTGCATACGAAGATGATTACTCGATTCAGATAGTTTCTCTTTTCAATCGGTATTGTAAAAAAGTAGGATTGAATATTCACTTGAAAGAAGGGAAAATAAATAATAATGATATTATAGATATTGACGATATAGGTAAAGATTGAATATTGATTATTCTTCATAAACCTCTACGATTGGTAGAGCATTCGGCTGTTAACCGAAGTGTCGTCAGTTCGAGTCTGTCAGGGGCAGCCAACGGAAAGAGAGGTGTTACCTCTCTTTTTTCGTTGGCTGCCCCTGACAATTGAGGAGAAATGAAGCCCGCGCAAGAAAGACATGGGAACAGGGGCGCGAGGGCGCGGGCATGTCAGTTCGTGCTCGGAGCGAAAGCGGAGAGCTTTGCGCCGCAGGCGCAAGCCCTGTCAGGGGCAAAAGAAGAAGAGCAAGGGAACTGCATAAGCGGTTCTTTTTTCGTTGGCTGCCCCTGAATAAAACACACGCGGCAAAAGGAAAGAAGGGGAGCGCGGAAAACCCGGCCGAAGGTGTTTCGGGACGAGGCTTGATTTCCGCGACCAAACGTGCTATAATGGTTGCAATAGCATTGCAACGAGGTTGAACTCTATGGAATTTAAGGATCGGATCAAATATGCCAGAGAAACAGTCCACATGAGTCAGCAGGAATTTGCGGCGGCCATAGGCGTGGCGCACTCCTCGCTGAACCGTTGGGAGCTGGGCGTTCGCAAACCCACCTATGCGCTCCAACGCAAATTCTACGACTATTGCAAAAATAACGGGATAACGTTCGAGGATAAAAACTGATGGCGATCAACGAATTGCAGAAGCAAACAAATATAAACATTCAGGAAAAAGCCAACCTTATTTGGGAGATCGCGACGCATCTGGTAGGTTTTTACAAACCGCACGAGTACGGAAAGGTCATCCTTCCCATGACGGTGTTAAAGCGTTTTGACGACGCTCTGGCGGCGACGAAGGACAAAGTTTTAGCCGCCTATCAGACGCTGAACGAGCAGGGCTATGAGGGCGCGATCCGCGACGGCGCCCTTTGCCGCGCCTCGGGCTATTCCTTTTACAATACGAGCAAATTCGACTTTGCCCGTCTGCTTGCCGACCCCGATAACATTCACGTCAATTTTGAAGATTATCTGCAAGGATATTCGGATAATGTCAAGGATATCCTCGCCAACTTCAAATTCGCCGACGAAGTAAAGAACATGGTCAAAGGCAACGTCCTTTACGTCGTGATACAAGAGTTCAACTCCAAAAAGGCGGATATGTCCCCCGATAAGATCACATCGACGGACATGGGCTACATCTTTGAAGAGCTCATCCGCAAATTTTCCGAAAGTTACAACGAAGAAGCAGGGGCGCACTTTACCAGCCGCGATATCATCTATCTGATGACCGAACTCCTCATTTCTCCCGAAAAGGAGGAGATCAAACAAAACGGCTGTTTTAAGACGGCTTACGACATGGCGATGGGCACGAGCCAGATGCTCGGGTGCCTGACCGAACGCCTCAAAGAGATCAATCCCGAAGCCGACCTCACCTGCTTCGGGCAGGAATTCAACCCCGAAACTTACGCCATCGCAAAAGCGGATATGCTGATCAAGGGCGGCAACGCAAGCGGCATGAAGTTCGGCGACACCCTTTCCGAGGACGCCTACGCGGGGTTTGAATTCGATTATATCATCTCCAATCCTCCCTTCGGCATCGATTGGAAGCGCGAAAAGGACGCCGTGGAGCGGGAGGCAAAGCTCGGCTACGACGGCAGGTTCGGGCCCGGGCTCCCGAGCATTTCCGACGGGCAGATGCTGTTCATGCTCAACGGCGTGAAAAAGCTGAAAGAAGGTTCGGGCAGAATGGCGATCATTCAGAACGGCTCTTCGCTGTTCACGGGTGACGCGGGCAGCGGCCCTTCGGAGATCCGCCGCTACCTCATCACGAGCGACCTTGTAGAGGCGATCGTGCAGCTGCCCACCGATCTTTTTTACAACACCGGCATCGCAACGTACATTTGGGTGATCAGCAAAGATAAAAAGGCCGAAAGGCTCGGCAAAGTTCAGCTCATCGACGCGAGCAAATGCTTTGTTAAGCGCCGCAAAAACATCGGCAACAAGCGCGTGGATCTGGATGATGACTGCATTGCGCTGATCATACGGGCGTATAACGAGTTTGAAAATAAGGCATATACCGAAGGATCGCTCTTTGCCGAAAGCAAGGTGTTTGAAAATGAATTTTTCGGCTACACCAAAGTGACGGTGGAAACGCCCGTGACCGACGAGACGGGCAACCCCGTTTTGAAAAAGGGCAAGCCGCAGCCCGATAAAGCCAAGAACGATACCGAAATGATCCCGCTTTGCGAAAATATCGACGACTATTTTGCAAAAAACGTCCTTCCTTACAATCCCGTCGCCTATATGGATAGGAGCAAGGACAAAATCGGCTATGAGATCCCGTTTACCCGCCTGTTTTACAAGTTTACGCCGCCGCGGAAGTCCGACGAAATTTTTGCCGAATTTAAGGCGTTGACCCACGAAGAAGCCGATCTGATGAAGGAGATTTTGGGGGAATGAATGATTTATCAAAAGATAAAATCGGCAGGCAGCCGCTTGTCTACAAAATAAAATATCTGATTGAAAATCTGCCGCAAGACGAGCATTTTTGCCTTGCGCTTGACGGCAAATGGGGGAGCGGTAAAACGTTTGTAATGGAAATGCTGCGGAAGAGTTTGAAAGAGCATTCCGAATATATTGTAATAGATTACGACGCTTGGAAGAATAACTTTTATCCCGATCCACTCATTGCTATTTTATATTGCGTTTTAGATTCGATACCAAAACAACACCTTGCCAAAAAGGATTTGCGGTTTGTATTGCGGGCGGTAAAACAAGTAGTAAAAGATAAAATTGTAAATGGAGTGGATTGCTTTATATGCAAACTTTATCAAAAAGGTTGGTCTTCTGTTTGCGCTTTTGCAATGGAAATTATCAAATTTGTAATTAAACAAGCAAAGAGTTCGATTTTAGATAATAAATTGTTTGACGACTACAAATCATATCAAACATTGCTGAATGAAAGTCTTGCCGTTTTGAATGCGTTGACGGCACAAAAAATAGCCGACGGCAAGCAACGTCGCCTCATTATTATGGTCGATGAAATCGACCGATGCCTGCCAAATGAACAGTTGATTGTTTTAGAACGCTTACACCACCTATTTGCTGTTAAAAATTGCGCAGTAATTGTTGCCCTTAACAAAAAAGCAATATACTCGACTTTTGACAATCAATATGGCGGCAATGGAATAGAATATCTACGAAAATTTTTTTCATATAATTTCGTTGTGGAAACGGAATATAGCACTTTTTTACGCAATCTCATCAAAGATTTTATTGATGATATCAATAATTCAAAAAGGAAAAACTACGTTTATACGGAACAAGAAATCGAACCTTTGATTTCTGCTTTGTTAAATGAATTTCGCAGAATATCTTTAATCTATAAATTTTCTTATAGCAACAGAGATATCCAAAATTATTTTGATAAGTTCCATAGAATTTGGACGAAAGACAAACCTTTGGATATTGTTTTTATCAGTTTTTTATTATTTATGGTCCTTTACAAGCAATATGACGAAACAAACTATCAAGCGTACAAAGAAGGCAGATGGAACAATACTCCGTTTGAAACTTTCAATTTCGGAGATAAAATTCAGCTATCGGGTGAGTATTCTTTTCCCTATGGGGAAGTAGGGTCAAGTTATCCTTGGTATAACAATAGTTTTAGCAATAAATTTACTTCTTTTATGAATAGCGTTCGTTTTAGAAAGAATAAAACAGTGCTTAATTGGTTTCAAATATTAAAGAATAGAAATATTTATCAGCTATATACTTTGAGCGAAAACGACAGCGTAACAGTCGAAGATAATTTTAAAGAAATAGAGAATTACGGAACAATGACAAAAGGCAAGAGCAATGAAAAACAGCGGAATTGAATGGATCGGGGAAATTCCCGATGATTGGAATTTAATAAAGGTCGGTTCGATTTTTCAATGCAGAAATGAAAAAGTAAATGATACCGATTATCCTCCCTTATCTGTTTCAAAGGGCGGCGTTGTTCCGCAAATGGATTCGGTTGCCAAATCGGACGCGAACGACAACCGAAAATTGGTTTTGC
Organism: uncultured Clostridia bacterium; assembly: GCA_944328445.1. Classification (GTDB taxonomy): domain Bacteria; phylum Bacillota; class Clostridia; order Christensenellales; family Borkfalkiaceae; genus Borkfalkia. The sequence goes on from CALVHO010000002.1 coordinate 18,234, forward strand.
AAAATGATTTTGTTATAAATTCTCGCTCTGACAGAAAACAATCATGCGGTTATTCTACTTTGCAAGGCTCCGTATCCTTAATAAATACTGTACTCTATACAATAAACGATAAGATTATATTGCCATACTATACCGATTATTTAATGAAAAATTACGGTTTTGCAGAAGAGTTTTATCGGTGGGGACATGGCATAGTTGCTGATTTATGGACTACTCGTTGGCAGGAAATGAAAAGCATAGTTTTGCCTATCCCGTCTATTGCTATTCAACAAAAAATTGCCGATTATTTGGATCAAAAGTGTGCGGCGGTGGATAGATTGATCGAAAACCAGCGGGCGCAGATTGAAAAATTGAAAGAGTACAAGCAGTCCGTTATTGCCGAGGCGGTGACCCGCGGGCTTGATCCTTCCGCCCCCATGAAAGATAGCGGCGTCGAATGGATCGGGGAAATTCCCGAAAAATGGAAAGTAAAGCGGACAAAATATGTTGCAACCTCCATTTTCAAAGGCAATGGTATAACGAAAGAAGATATTGTAATTGATGGTGATACTCCCTGTGTGCGTTATGGCGAAATATATACCAAATACAATATATCGTTCAGTCAATGCAAAACAAGAACAAATAAATCTAATGTAATAGTATTGCAATATTTTCATTATGGAGATATATTATTTGCCGGAACCGGAGAATTAGTAGAAGAAATAGGCAAAAATATTGTTTATTTAGGTAAAGAGGAATGTTTGGCGGGAGGAGATATTGTTGTGTTAAGACATAAACAAAACCCTGCTTTCCTGAATTATGCCTTATACGCAACTTGTTCGCAAATGCAAAAAAGTCGCGGTAAAGCAAAACTAAAAGTTGTGCATATTTCGGCAGCGGAAATAGGCAATATATACATTGCAATGCCTTCAATTACCGAGCAACAACAAATCGCCGATCATCTCGATAAAAAGTGCGCGGAGATAGACAAATTGATTTCTATCAAGCAGCAGAAAATCGAAACCTTGACCGAATATAAAAAATCTCTCATATACGAATACGTTACAGGAAAAAAAGAGGTGGGATAAGCTATGCTTGGCACAATAATAAAAGTTTTTGATGACATCCGATGGGCAAAGAATTTTCTTAATCAAGGAGAAATGAAATTCAGTCATGTAACGGTCATGCAAAAAATTGAAGACGCGGCAAGAAATGATGAAAGAGAAGGAAAGCTGCAAGAAAGTTATGCTGTCAACATTCAAGAAAATCTCCCGTTCGTTCGGATCGGAGATAAACATATTCTTGATTTAGAAAAAATGGCGGCTGACGGATTAGATATTCGAGGGAAGAATGTAAAGTTAAGAAATTTTTACACAGCCGATGTTTTTATTTATTCTGCGGCTTTTATTGTAGAATTTTATGACGATATCCAAGCAAGGTTTGCGGAAATAAAGAAGTTTGGTCCTTATGCCGTTGTAATTAAAAATTGCCAAGAATTTTTGTCACGTGTTCAGTCTGTATTGCCTCAGGTTCAAGTAGGAAGAGTAGTATATACGAATACTCCGCAAACAATATTTGAAAAACCTTTAAAATACTCTTTGGAGTCAGAATTGCGTTTTGTGACGCAAGGTGAAAAGAATAGCGATAAAACTCTTTTTAAACACGTTGGTTCTTTACAGGATATTGCATATATATGCGATGTAAGTTATTTTGATAATTTGGCATTCGCGTTTGAGTTATCAAAGAAGAGCCATTTATAAGGGGAGAAAAACCATGGACACATCCGAAAAACGGTTTGAAAGCGACATCGAAAGTTTTTTAATAAGCCCTGCGGGCGGGTACGAGCAGTTTTCTTACCTCAATCCGGACGGGCACAGGATCCATAAATACGTTTACGACAAGGAGAAGGCGCTCTACCCGGAAGTGCTTCTCTATTTTATCGAGCGCACCCAGCCCAAACAGTGGGCGAGATATGTGCGCTATTACGGCGATAACGCGCCCGAAAAATTTTATCTCCGTTTGGAAAAGAGCATTTCCGAACACGGGCTTGTTCACGTCCTCAAACACGGCGTGGACGACATGGGGATCAACATCAAACTTTGCTTTTTTCAGCCCGAATCGGAACTGAACGAAAACCAGAACGCGCTGTACAAAAGCAACATTTTGGGCGTTACGCGCCAATTTTCGTATTCCAAGCAAAACGCCAACACGATCGATATGGTGCTGTCGCTCAACGGCATCCCCGTCGTCGCGCTGGAACTCAAAAACCAATACAAGGGGCAGACCGTTCAGCACGCTATCAAGCAATTCAAAAACGACAGAGACCCGAAGGAATTTTGTTTCCGCTTCAATCACAGGTTCCTCGTGTATTTCGCCGTCGATCTTTACGAGGCGTATATGACCACGCAGTTAAAAGGCGGCGATACTTCCTTTATGCCCTTCAACCAGGGATCGGAAGGCGCGGGCAATTCGGGCGGCAAGGGCAACCCCGCAAACCGCGAAGGGGGATATCCCACTTCTTACCTTTGGGAAGAGGTGTTGCAGCGCGACAGCCTTTTGGACCTGATCCACCGCTTTCTCTGCCACGTCAAGGAAAAAGAGGAGGTCGCCCAAAACGGCGCGACGCGCATCGTGGAAAGGGAAAAACTTCTGTTTCCTCGCTTTCATCAATACGACGTCGTGAAAAAAGTCATCTCCAACGTCAGGGAAAACGGCGTGGGCAGAAGCTATCTTATCGAACATTCGGCGGGCAGCGGCAAATCCAATTCCATCGCGTGGCTCGCCTATCGGCTGGCGTCTTTACATAACGAAGACAACGACCCCGTTTTCGACACCGTCATCGTCGTGACGAACCGCGTCGTTTTGGACAGCCAGTTGCAGGACACCATCAACAGCTTTGAGCATACGCCGGGACTTGTGGAAGCGATCGACGATAAAAAGCGTTCGCGCGGGCTGGTGGAGGCGATCAACGATAAAAAGCGCATCATCATCTGCACGATACAGAAGTTTTTATTCGCGTATAAGGATTTCGACAGCCTTGTCGGGCGGAAGTTTGCCATCATCATCGACGAGGCGCACCAGGGGCAATCCGGGGAGAGCGCAAAGACGCTGCGCAGATCTTTGCTCGACCTGGATAAGGCGATCAAGGCATACGCCGAAGAAGAGGGCATCGACGAATCCGAAGTGGATGTTTCGTCTGATATCGTATGTTCGATCTTGGCGCAGGGAAAACATGAGAACCAATCCTTCTTTGCGTTTACCGCCACGCCGAAAAATAAGACGATAGAACTTTTCGGGACGTATGACGAGAAAAGCAAAAGAATGCGCCCGTTCCATATCTACTCGATGCGCCAAGCCATCGAAGAAGGGTTCATTTTGGACGTATTGCAGAGTTATACCACCATCAAAGAGGCGTTCAAGCTGGTGAAAATTTCTGCGGATAATCCCGAACTCGTCGAAGGCCCCGCCATGCGGACGCTGATCAAGTATTACAAAGAACACGGCTATACCATCGCCGACAAAACGGAAATGATCATGTCCAATTTCCTGGAAAGCGGGCGGTTTAAGATCGGCGGCAAGGGGAAGGCCATGGTCGTTGCAGACAGCCGCGCCAATGCGGTGCGGTATTATTTCGCGATCAAAGAGTACATGAAAAAACACCCCGCGGAGAGCAAGGGGTGCGGCGTGATGGTGGCATTTTCCGGTACCGTCAAAATCGACGGGCTTGAATACACCGAGGCGGGGCTGAATACGGACGAAAACGGCGCGCCCGTCACTTCGGATAAAAAATTCCGCAGGGCGTTCCACAGCGAAAGATACAATATCCTTGTCGTTGCCAATAAGTATCAGACGGGATTTGACGAGCCGCTGCTGCACTCCATGTATGTGGATAAAAAGCTGAAAGACGTCAACGCCGTGCAGACGCTTTCGCGGCTCAACAGAACTTGCAAAGAAAAATACGATACCTTTGTCCTCGATTTTGAGAACACCGACGAGCAGATCAAGGAAAGTTTTCAGCCCTATTACGAGACGACTCTTTTAGACGGCAGAACGGATTTTAATAAGATCTACGACTTGCGGACAAAAATTCAGCCGTATATGCTATATAATTTTCAAGACGTGGAAGCCTATTACGATTTCATGTCGAAGCACAAAGCCGAAAAACAAAACGCCGCTGATTTGGGAAGGCTGAGCAGCATCATCAAACCCGTCGTGGATCGGTATGCGGATCTCGCGACCGAAGAAGAACGCTTTCATTGCAGGTTCGCGATCAGAAACTTTGTGAAATGCTATGCCTATATCACGCAGCTTGTACGGCTTCACGACGAAGAATTGTTTAAGGAATACGTGTTTTTGTCCAACTTGCTGCCGCTTTTGCCCGTCGACGAGCATTTTCAGCCGGATATTCTGGATAAGATCAAGCTGGAATACACGTCTTTGAAGGAGTCCTTCGCGGGTGCGATCCTGCTGGATAAAAAGGATACGGATCTGGTGCCTTCGTCGGAAAAAAGTAAGCCGAAAATTTCTAAAAAAGACACGCTGCAAAATATCATCGACAAGGTAAACGAGCGTTTCGACGGCGATTTCAGCGAAAGCGACCGCGTGATCATCGAGAGCATTTATCAGATGTTCATGTCCGATAAGGAAGTGAAAAAATTCCGTCGTTACGCGCACGATACCACACCCGAAATGTTTGTGACGTCTCTGTTCCCCGATAAGTTCAAAGAGATCGCCACGCAATGCTATCTCGAAAACGCGGATTCTTATAAGAAACTTTTCAGCGACACCGAATTCTACCAAAAAGTTATGGATGCAATGGCGCGGGAACTTTATAAGAGTTTGAGAAAAGACTGACGGGAGCGGGGCGATCCATGAAAGCGACCATTGTTCCGGCGGTATAGAAGAGGGGACAACGGTTTTAATTTGCATGTGATTTTCCAAAGCCACGGCACGGCATTCGCTGCGCCGTGGCTTTGCTTTGCCCCTGCTGTCCTTCGGGATCGGAGCAACCCATAAAGACAAATACGAGCGCGCACACCAACGCCGCAAGGGCGAGAAACCACTTGTGTTTCATATCCGTTCTCCTTATATTTTTCTGATGACTTTGGCGGGGTTTCCCGCCGCGACGGTATTGGCGGGGACGTCGTGCGTGACGACGCTTCCCGCGCCGACGACGGCGTTTTCTCCCACGGTCACGCCGGGAAGGACGATGGCGCCCGCCCCGATCCATACGCCGCGTTCGATATGAATGGGCTTGGAAGTGAGCGTGCGGCGCTGCGCAGGCTCTGATCCGTGGTTTTCGGTGATGAGGCAGACCTTCGGGCCGATGAACACGCCGTCGCCGATTACAATGCCGCCCCTGTCCATAAAGGTGCAGGCGTGGTTGATGAACACGTTTTTGCCGACGCGGATGTTTTTGCCGAAGTCGGTGTAAAATGGTGTCCACAGCGTGAAGCCGCTTGCGGCCTTTTGCCCTGTCAGTTCAAAAAACAGCCGCCGTATCTCTTCTTCGCCCAAGACCTGCGTATTGAGCTGCTGCGTCAGCCGTTTCGCCCTGTCGATGACCGCCTTGATCTTGAAATATTCGGGATCGTCGCAGGAGACGGGCTCGCCCGACCGGTCCCGTTCCAAAATGTCTTTCATCCGCGTCGGCCTCCCAAAAAATACGTGTGCCAAGACTTGTCCGTCTTTGCACACGCATTATACCGCAATCGTTTTGTTATGTAAAATACATATTTTTTATTTCAAGTTATGCGAGAAAATTATGTCTGCGTCGGCGGGCGGCGGAGGAAAGGTCAAGCCTCCTTGCAGCGTTCACGGACAAATTCGATGAATTTGCTCACCGTGCGCGTCATCGGCTGCGCCTTGTAGATGAGGGTGTTTTTTGCGGTCAGTTCGGGGTAGAATGGCTTGAAGATGACGTTCGGCGAATTGTAGAGGGAGACCGCGCCTTCGATGCAGAGCGCGGCGCCTATCCCGCTGTCCACGAGCACGGCGGCATTGTATACGAGGTTGTACGTGGCGTAAATGTCCAGCTTGCCGTAATATTCGCCGAACCAATCGGCAACGCCGTGCGAAACGCCCTGTTTGGACACAAATACCCTGTGACCTACGAGGTCTTCGCGCGTGGCGTGCTCCTTTTGCGAGAGCGGGCATTTGGCGGGCACGAGCACGCCCCAGCGCTCCATGACGGGCAGGGGGATGGTCTCGTATTTGGAGAGATCGCTGTTTCCGATGATGACGCCGAGATCGAGCGTGCCGCGCTCCAACCGTTCTTTGACGTGTTCGGCGTTGTTGGAATAGATGTCAAAGCGGACGGCGGGGTGCCGCCCGCTGAATTCACGCATCATCCCCGCCAAAAAGCGCATGACGGCGCCTTCGCCGCTGCCGATGGAGATCAAGCCTCCGATCTCTTCTTTGCCCGTCAAAAATTCCTGCTCCGTCTTTTCGGTGAGTTCGACGATTTCCTGCGCACGGCGCCGCAGGAGCATCCCTTCCTCGGTGAGGGTGGTGCTGTGCCTGCCGCGCACAAAGAGCTGCGTGCCGAGCTCTTCTTCCAGCTGCATGATCTGGCGGGAGAGCGCGGGCTGGGAAATGTGCAAAACGTCCGCCGCGCGCGTGATGTTCTCCTCCCGCGCGACCGTTAAAAAGTATTTTAAGATGCGGTATTCCATTTGTTTCTCCTTTTGGGCATGGCAGAGCCTTTTTCATGCAAAATGATTATACCATGAACGCGGCCGCTTGGCAAGAGGGCGTTCGGGGCGGTCAGTCGCGCAACAGCTCTTTGGCGCAGCCCAGCGCGTTGAAAAGGCGCGGAAAGCCCATGTACGGCATGGCATGAACGAGCGCGCAGACGATTTCTTCCTTGGTACTGCCCGTCTTCAACGCGCCCTCGACGTGGGAGCGTACCTGCGCTTCCGCGCCGCCGAGCGCCGCCAAAAGGACGACGGTCAAAAGTTCGCGCGTCTTTTTGTCTAAGCCCTTTCTCGTCATGAAGTCGGAAAAGCAGAGCTCGGTCAAAAAGCGCGGCACCGCCTCGGCAAACGCCGCGGGCAGCCATGCGTAGCGCTCCTTGATCTCGTCGCCGTATACGGGCTTTTGCAGGGCGAGCCCCTGCTCCAAGCGATTTTCTTCCGTCACCGTCTCGCCGCTTTCGAGGGGGAGGGCAATGCCGTTTGCGGCAAACACCTCGTCCGTCGCGGCGATGGCGTTGAGCGTTTTGGGAAAGCCGATAAAAGGCGCGCATTGATAGACCGTTTCGCGGATGGCGACGGGCGCAATGCCGATATGCAGGCAGGCGGCGACGTGCGCTTTGAGCTGCGGAAGCGTCTGGTTGACGGTCAGAACGGTGATCGTGACAAGTTCGCGCATTTTATCGTCGAGCGGGCCCGTGTAGCTCACCTCGCCGAAGATGAACCGCTGTAAAATGCGCATGAATTCGGGGTCGTTTCCCTCGTTCTGCGTCGGCTTGCCGCCGAAGAGTTTTTCAAATTTTTCTTGGCAGTTTTGGATCCTGTCCATGCCGTTTTCCTCCGCATGTTTTTTTCGTATCCCATTATACGCCGCGCGCATGGCGATGTAAAATACTTATTTTTCATCGTGAACAATGCAGGCAAGGCATTCCTTCGCCGCCCGCGCGGAAGGGGCTGAACAGCCCGTCTGCGCGGGCGGCGGTGCGCCCGTGTGGCGGGGTGACCGTGTAGCAGGGTGGCCCGCGGCGCAGGTGTGCTCGGCGGTGTGGAGGTGCGTTCGCGGAGCGGGCAGCTCGGCGGCTGCGGGAAATTTCCTGCGCGGGCGGGGGCAAAACGGTTGACGGCGGGGGCGCCTTTGCGTTACAATAAATGCAACTAAACAAGTTGCAATTTGTCCAGCGGCCGTCCGCCGATACGCGCGGGCGGGGTGCGGGCGGGCGTTTCCGCCCAAAGCCGTCGCGGCCGTGCGGGCGTTGCCGCACAAAAGCGGGGGCGGGTGCAAAGGCGCCGCGCGCTTGCGGGCGGCGGGCAACGAGGAGGGTGGTTTCATGCGGTTGTCTTCCAAATCGCAATACGGGTTGAAGGCTTGCTTCATCCTGGCGCAAAATTATCCCAAGCGCTGCGTCAGCGCTTCGGCGCTCGAAAAGGAGATCGCCGTTTCGGGCAAGTACATCGAAAAGATCATGCGCATGCTCTCGGGGCACGGCATCGTCGCGGCCGAGCGCGGCGTCACGGGCGGGTACAAGCTCACGCGCGCGCCGCAGTCGGTCACCATCGGAGACATCGCCCGCGCCCTCGAAGACAACATGGAGATCGCCGACTGCATCACCGCCATGTGCGACCGCTGCGCTTCGGGTGCGGTCTGGCGCAAGCTGTACGACGGCATCAACGCCGTGCTCGATTCCATGACCTTGCAGACCATGCTCGACGACAGCGGCGGCGTCGGCGTGTGCGGCTGCGGGCATGAAGACTGCACCTGCGGGCAGGGCCATGCGTCGCCGCACGCGGCGGGCGCGGGCAAGGAAGCGGCCAACGAAGCGGGCGCGGAAGGCGGCCGCGCGGGCTGCGCGTGCGCCGCCCGCGGGGCGTAGGAGGGGAGCATGGAGCGCATCTACCTCGACCACGCCGCCACCACACCTCTCGACGCGCGCGTTCTGGAAAAAATGCAGCCGTATTTTTGCGAGGTGTTCGGCAACCCCGATTCGCCGCACGCCTTCGGCCGCCGTGCCGTGGCCGCCGTCGACGCCGCGCGCGACGAAGTGGCGTCCCTGCTCGGCGCCAAGCCGAACGAGATCTTCTTCACGTCGGGCGGCACCGAATCGGACAACTGGGCGCTGCGCGGCGCTGCACACGCGCTGGCGGACAGGGGTCGGCACGTCGTCGTCTCCGCCGTCGAACACGCCGCCGTGCTCGAAGCGGCCGCCCTGCTCGAAGGGGAGGGCTTTTCCGTCTCCCGCGCGCCCGTGGACGCGGAAGGCGCCGTAGACGTGGAGCAGTTTTCGCGGCTGTTGCGGCCCGATACCGTCCTCGCCGCCGTGATGGCGGCCAACAACGAGGTGGGCACCGTGCAGCCGCTCGGCGAAATTTCCGCGCTCTGCCGTGAACGCGGCATCGTGCTCTTTTGCGACGCGGTGCAGGCGGCGGGTGCGCTCCCGCTCGGCGTGAACGCGCCGCACGTCGACCTTCTGTCCATCTCGGCGCACAAGTTCTACGGCCCGAAAGGCGCGGGCGCGCTGTACGTGCGGGCGGGTATCCGCCTCGGCAAGCTCATCGCAGGCGGGCACCAGGAGCGCGGCCTGCGCGGCGGCACCACCAACGTGGCGGGCGCCGTGGGCCTTGCGGAGGCGCTGCGCATCGCCTGCGCCGAGCGGGAACAAAACGCCGCCCGCCTCCGTGCCCTGCGCGACGGGTTTTGTGCCGAGATCGCGCGCAACCTCGGCGGCGTGCACCGCAACGGCGCGCAAAACGGCCTTCCCGGCCTTGCCAACCTGCGCTTCGACGGCGTCGACGGCGAGGCACTCCTGTACAGCCTCGACCTCGCGGGCGTCGCCGCCTCGGCGGGGGCGGCCTGCTCGTCGGGCTCGCCCGAGCCCTCGCACGTGCTGCTCGCCATGGGCCTTGCCGCAAGCGAGGCGCGCTCCTGCGTCCGCTTCTCCTTCGGCCGCGGCAACACCGCGCAGGACGCGGCCCGCGCCGCCGCCGCCGTCTGCGCGTGTGTAGAGCGCCTGCGCGGCCGCGCGCCGCGCCCGTATGCGGGCTGAGCGTCCGCACTTGCCGCTTTCGGCCGCGAACGCGCGCCCGTCCGCGGGGCGAAAAATGTCGTAAAAACAGGGGTACGTTATGCGAAAATTTGAACGCGAAGTCACCGACGAAGGGGAAAAATTCGCCGCGCTCATGCGCTGCGGCTACCTCGTTCTGGCCATGGAAGGGGAGGGCGCTCCCTACCAGGTGCCCTTGAATTTCGGCGCGGAACTGGCGGGCGGCGCGCTCACGCTGTACTTTCACTGCGCGCGCGAGGGGGCCAAACTCGGCTTCCTCCGCCGCGGCGGGGCGGTGTCCTTCTGCGCGGCGGATATGCGCCGCGTGTTCAACAAGGGCACGGCGCCCTGCGGCTACACCGCCGACTACGAGAGCGTGTGCGGCACGGGCCGCGCGCACGTCGTGGAGGACGAGGCCGAACGCCTGCACGGCCTGCGGGTGCTGCTTTCTCACTACACGCCCGAGCGCTTTGCCCCCTCCGCCTTCGACGCGCGCGTCTTGGCCATGACCGAGGTGGTGCGTCTCGACGCCGACAGCTGGACGTGCAAGCGCCTCCTCCGCCCGCAATAGCCCGCCGCGCGCACGCGCCTTTTGCGGCGGGGGAGGGCGTACGCCATGCGGGGAAGCCGTGAACGTTTTTTCTTTGTCCGAACGGCAGGCGCCCGCGGCTGTGCCGCGGGCGCCTGCCTTGCAAAAAAGCGGTCAACGCAAGGACCGTTGCAGTTCTTCGGCGAAGGCCTCGGCCTTTGCCAGGCTTTCGCTCCCTCTTTGCAGCAGCGCCCGCGCTTCCTGCAACTGCCCGCGCAGCTGCGCGAGCGCGCTTTCGCCCTCCTTGCGCGCGGCCTGCGGTTCCCACCCGTAGCAGAGCCCTCCGCCTTCGCACGTTCCGCCCTGCTCCGTGCAGCGCCCCGCGTCCGCCTGCGCAAACCCGTCGCCGCAACGGCGGTAGAGCGGCTCGAAATGCGCGCAGGTGCGGCACGCTTTGCCTCGTTCGCTCCCGTTTTCCATGTCGTTCACCTCACAAAGACAGTATATAACAAAAATTTTTGTAAATCAAGTGGTGTCACATAAATTTTTGTAGCATATTGTCAGAGGTGACGATATGTTGAACTATGGCGAAGCGCTGCGCTACCAGCGGGAGATCAACGGCTATACGCAGTCCGCACTGGCCAAGGCTACGGGCCTGAGCCAGCAGCTGATCAGCTGGTGGGAGGCGGGCAAGGGTCTGCCCAACATCGATTTTTGTGTGCGCCTGGCCGATTTTTACGGCATCACGCTGGACGAGCTCGTCGGGCGGGACCACCCCGCGGGCGAGGGCTGAACGGACCCGCGGGCAAAGCTGAATGTTTCCGCAATGCGGGCGTGCGGGGCAGGGCTGCGGCCTTGCTTTTTCGCGTCTTGTGTGGTACAATGGCGGCATGAACAGGGTCAACTTTCACGAAGAGATGCTCAAAACGCTGCAAGCGGTGCCGAAAGGGGAACGGCTGCTCCTGCACAGCTGCTGCGGGCCGTGCTCTTCGCGCTGCCTCGAACTGTTGAAGGACGCCTTTTCCGTCACCGTCTTTTACTACAACCCCAACATCACGGACGCCGCCGAGTACGCGCACCGCAAAAGCGAACAGCTGCGGCTGCTGCGCGAAACGGGCTGGGCGGACGTCCTGGAATGCGGCTACGACCCCGGCGAATTTTACGCCGCCGCGGCGGGGCTGGAAGGGGAGCCCGAGGGCGGCGAGCGCTGCCGCGCCTGCTTCGCCCTGCGCCTGGGCCGCACCGCCCGCGCCGCCGCGGAGGGCGGGTACGGCTGGTTCTGTTCCACGCTCTCGGTCAGCCCGCACAAAAACGCGGCCCTGCTCAACGAGATCGGCGCCGCCCTCGAACGGCAGTGCGGCGTGCGCTGGCTGCAAAACGACTTCAAAAAACAGGACGGCTACCTGCGTTCGGTGCGGCTGGCCGGGCGCTACGGGCTGTACCGCCAAAGCTATTGCGGCTGTGAATTTTCGCAGCGCCCCGCACCGGGCGAAGGCGTGAAAAAGGAAGACTGAACATCCCCGCGGAGGGCCGCCCCGCCGCGGGGGCCGAGGCAAACCGCCCCGCAAAGAGGAGGGAGGAGATCGTATGGAGAGGACATTTTCAAGGCCCGAGGACGTGGTCGTCACCGAGCCCTATGCCGTGAACGGTCTGCAAAAGGAGCTGACGTACCTAAAAAAGCTGGACGCGGACAGGCTCCTGGCGGGCTTTTACCAAAATTCCGCGCTGCAAAGCAACGGGCACGCGATGTACGGCGGCGGCTGGGAGGGCGCGCTCATCGGCGGGCACACGATGGGGCACTACCTCTCGGCGCTGTCGCAGGCCGTCTCCAACGCGGGCACGCCCGCGGGCGATCGTGCCGCGCTGCAAACCAAACTGTCGTACATCGTTTCCGAGCTCCGAAAATGCCAAAACGCCCCCGATCCCTCCGCCAAGGCTGGATTTTTGTGGGGCGCGGCGCGGCGTGGAAACGAGAACGCCGAATTCCAGTTTGACAACGTCGAACAGGGCCGCACGGACATCGTCACCGAAGCGTGGGTGCCCTGGTACACCCTGCACAAGATCCTGGCGGGGCTTTTGGACGCCTATGCGCTGGCGGGCAGTTCGGAGGCGCTGGCCGTCGCCAAAGCGCTGGGCGGCTGGGTATGCGGGCGCGTCTTTGCATGGAGCGAGGAGACGCGCGCGGCCGTGCTCGCCGTCGAGTACGGCGGCATGAACGACGCCCTCTACAACCTCTACGCCGCGACGGGCGAGGAGCGGTTCGCCGACGCGGCGCACAAGTTCGACGAGGAGGCGCTGTTCGCCCTGATCGACGGGGAGGGGAAGGACTACCTGGACGGCCGCCACGCCAACACCACCATCCCCAAGGTCATCGGCGCGCTCAACCGCTACGTGACGCTGCACGGAAAAACGCTGCACGGGCGGCGGGTGGACGCATCGTACTACCTGCGCGTCGCCGAAAAGTTCTGGACGTGCGTGACCGAGCGGCACACCTACGTTACGGGCGGCAATTCGGAGTGGGAGCATTTCGGCAAGGACTACGTCCTGGACGCGGAGCGCACCAACTGCAACTGCGAAACGTGCAACACCTACAACATGCTCAAACTTTCGCGCGCCCTCTTTTCCGTCACGGGGGAGAAAAAATACCTCGACTATTACGAGAACACCTACTACAACGCCATCTGGTCCTCGCAGGACCCCGCAACGGGCATGACGACCTATTTCCAGCCCATGGCGGGCGGCTATTTCAAGGTGTATTCGTCGGAGGAGGGGCACTTCTGGTGCTGCACGGGCAGCGGCATGGAGAGTTTCACCAAACTCAACGACAGTATCTATTACGGCGGGGAAGGCGCCACGTACGTGGCGATGTACCTCTCGTCGCGCTGCGATACGGGCGCCGTTTCGCTGTCCGTGCAGGCCGACCTCGAACATTCGGACACCGTGCGCATCGCCGTGAACGGGGGCGCCACCCTCTTGCGGCTGCGGGTGCCCGCCTGGACGGCCGCCTTCCGCGTCTTTTTGAACGGCGCGCCCGCGGCGAGCGAAGAGGAGGGCGGGTTTGTTTCGGTCGGCGTGAAGGCGGGTGACGAGGTCCGCGTCGAACTGCAAAAAACGGTCACCGCCCACGGCCTGCCCGACAACGGGAACGTGTTCGCCTTCAAGTACGGGCCCTTCGCGCTCTCGGCGGAGCTGGGCCGCGAAAATATGGTCCGCGGGGTGACGGGCGTCAACGTCTCCGTCCCCGCTTCCCCCGTGCCCGTCCGCCCGCAGGAGATCGCGGGGCCGGAGCCTGTGGCGGCGTTCGTGCGGGACATCGCCTCTCACCTCGTGCGGAATGCGGACGGCACCTTCACGCTGACGGGCACCGCGTCGGAGCCGCCGCTCGTGTTCTCCTGCCATTTCCGCCAGAGCACGCAGCGCTACGCCCTCTACATCCCGTTCGTGCCCCGCGGCGGGGCGGCCGCCGCCCCCGCTTGCCGCTGGGAGCGGACGGACGCCGTGCAGCCCGGTTACGGCCAGTACGAGACGGACGAACTGCACGCCATGCGCGGCGCCTCCGTGGGCGCCCCCAACCTGCCCGCGCTCGGCACCGCCCGCCATGCGCGCGCGGGCGGCTCCTTCACCTACACCGTGGCCGTGAAAAAGGGCGCCGAAAACCGCCTCGTCATCCACCTCGCCGCGGCGGACAACGGCAAGCCGCTGCACATCGCGGCGGACGGCGCGGAGGTGTTCGCGTCCGCCGCCCTCGCCTACGCGGGGGAAGAGGCGGTGTACGCCGTGCCGATCGCGCTGCCCGCGGGCGTCGTCGCGGCCGCGCGCCCCAAGGCGGCCAACGGGCGCCGCTACGACGTGATCGATGTCACCGTTTCGGGCGCGCAGGGCTGCGAGAGCGCGCGGCTTTGCTCCTTCCTCTATTCGGAGGCAAAAACAAAGGCGTGAACGTGCGCCGCGGAAAAAGCGCCGCGGCAGGAACGGCATGAACAATCGAACGCCGTGCAGCGCACGGAAAAAACGAGCGGCGCCGCCCTTTCGGGGCGGCGCCGCTCGCGCATGTTCGCGTTTTGTGCGGTGGTTTGGCAGTAAATTGGTTGATTGATCCGCATCGCGGCGGGGTCAGAGTCTGTTGCCGACGACCCCGAGCGCGATCCCGATCGCCAGCGCCCCTGCCAGTACGGCGAGGTCCTGCCAGTGCAGGCGGAAGGAGCGGCGGTACACGAACAGCAGCACCAGCCCGAATACGGCGGCGGGCACGTACAGGATAAAGAGCACGTCGACGGCGGCGATGGCGGCCACATAGGCGGGCACGAACAGGCGGTAGCCGAACGGGCTGTCCGATGTCTGTCCCGCGTTTTCCGCCTTGCGGCGGCGTTCGAGCAGGAACAGACCGCACCAGGCCGCGATGCCCTCGGCGGCGGCCAGGGGGTAGGCGATCGCCACGCAGTCGGGCAGGGTGAACACAATTTCCAGCAGCATCTTGTCGAATTGCTCGAAGGTGATGGCCAGCGGCCCGCAGGTGAAGTAGATCAGGGAGTTTTCCGCGCCGATCTCGGTGTACGGGGTCACGTGGTTTTGCAGGTAGATGAGCGGCAGCGCCAACAGCAGCAGCCAGCCGAGCATGAACACCACGCCGTCGCCGACGCGGTTGGCCCGCGTGAACAGGAAGGACTGTACCCCGTAAAAGCACACGCCGAGCGGCAGCGAAAGCGCGTACAGCTCTGCGTACAGCGCGAAGTCGAAGTAGTTTGGCTGCGTCGCGATGTACGCGATCCCCGCCCAGAAGCTGACGGTGTAGGGCACGAAGATGAGCGCCAGCCCGCCGAGGGCGCGCGCGAAGAGCAGCTTTTCCCGCCGCACGGGCAGGCTGAACCAAAGGTCGGTGCCGCGCTTGTTCATGCGGTAGGAAAATTGCAGCGCGGGCGCCAGCGTGCACAGCAGGCACAGGGCGACGCACGGGAACCAGACCATCGAGTTTTTGGGCCCTTCGGCCAGGCCGAAGCCGCCGCCGAGCAGCGGTCTTTGGGTGTATCCGACGTAGTCCGTGTAGAACACGAGGGCCAAAAACAGCAGCGTGGCGATGCCCGTCAGCACGCAAAGCGGCAGCAAAATGCGCCTGAATTCAAAGCGTAACAGCTTGTTCATCGTCCGTCCCTCCCGTCGTCTTTTTCGCCTTGCGCGGCGCTTTGCCCGTCACCTGCGCGCTGCTTTTCGCCCTTTTCGCTGCGGGCGGCGGGGCCGTTCGTGCCCTCCGTTTCGGCGATAAAAAATTCTTCCAGGTCCACGGGCTGCTCTTCGACGAACAGCGGGCCGAGCGCCTCGATGGCGGCGCGCAGCGCGGCCCCGTCCCCGCGGGCAACGAAGGTGGCCAGCCGCCCGCTGCTTTCAAAGGTCAGGCAGGGGAAGGGCAGCGCCTCGCGCGCGATCCCTTGGGCAAAGGCGGCCGTGAACTTATGCGTATGCTCTTGCAGCTGCGCCAGTTCGCCGCAGCTTTGCACCCGCCCGCCGCCGAGCAGGGCAAAGCGGTCGCAGATGTCGGAGAGTTCGCGCAGCGAATGGCTGGCGATGACGGCCGTCATGCCCCCTTCGCCGCAGCTTTGCGCCAGTTCGCGGCGCAGTTCCAGGCGCGACTGCGCGTCCAGCCCGTCGAACGCCTCGTCCAAAAGCAGCCAGCGCGGGCGGCAGGAGAGGGCGAGGGAGAGGAACAGCTGCCTGCGCATGCCCTTGGAAAAGTTGCGCACGGGCTTTTTCTGCGGCAGGGAAAACAGCTCCGCCCGGCCGCGGTAGGCCGCCGTGTCCAGCGGGTAAAAGGCGGCGTACAGCCTGCAAAGGTCCGCCGCCGTCACGCCCGCGGCGAAGTAGGGCTCGTCGGGCAGGAAAAACAGGCCGCGTTTGACCTGCGTATTCTCGAACACCTCCTGCCCGTCGTAGCGCACGCTGCCCGCGTCGGCGCGCATCACGCCCGCCAGGATGCGCAGCAGCGTCGATTTGCCCGCGCCGTTCACGCCGACCAGCCCGAGCACGCTGCCTTGCGGCACCGCGAAGGTGACGCCGCCGAGCACCTCGTCCTTTCCGTAGCGCTTGCATACCCCGTTGACTTCGATCATCGCTCTTCCTCCCGATCCGTCGGCCCCTCCGCCGCTCCTTGCCCGCCCCCGCCGTACACGGCATGAACGAGCTCCAATGCTTTTTCCAACGTCAGCCCCGCGCGCTTCATCTCCTCGATGTGCGCCCGCGCCGCGGCCTCGGCAAAAGCGGTCGCCTCCGCGGGCGGCGGCTTTGGCGCGTCGCCTTGCGGCCCTTGCGCGGGCCGTGCGTCCTGCGCCTCGAAGGCCACGAACACCCCGCTCTTTGGCAGCGTGACCGCCAGCCCCCGCCTTTCCAGGATGGAGTAGGCGCGCTCCACCGTGTTGGGGTTGATGCCCAGCATCCCCGCCATGGCGCGGCAGGAGGGCAGCTTTTCCCCCTTGCGCAGCGCCCCCGCGCGGATGTACTTTTCGCATTCGTCCGCCAGCTCTTCGCTGACGTTTTTGATGCCCGGCAGCCGTATCTGCATCGCCCTCTCCATCTGTATTAACTGTATTATCTGTCTATATTATACTATGCAAGGCCGGTTTTGTCAACCCCCTTTTTTGAAAATTGCCGAAAAAAAGTTCCCGCCCGCGCGTTGCCTTGCGCGCGGGCGGGAAGGATAGGGGAGCGGTGGCTCCTTATTTCAGGGTACGTCATCCGTTTTTAGGGTACATTATCCGTTTTCGGGAGAAGAAAAGAGCTTTTCGATGGCGCGGCTCACGCTCGTGACGGGCACGAGTTCGATCTTGCCTTCAAACTTTTTCACGCTCTTGAAGTTCTTGGCGGGGAAGATCACGCGCTTGAAGCCCATCTTCACGCATTCGTTGACCCGCTTTTCGGCAAAGGTCACGCCGCGCACTTCGCCGGTCAGGCCCACCTCGCCGAACACGGCGCAGGCCTTGCCGACGGGGATGTTCTTGTACCCGCTCGCCAGCGCCGCGCACACGGCGAGGTCGACGGCGGGCTCGTTCAGGCGGATGCCGCCCATGGCGTTGAGGTACACGTCCTGGTTGAAAAAGGGCAGCCCGCACCGCTTTTCGAGCACGGCGATGAGCAGCACGAGCTTGTTGTAGTCGATGCCCAGCGGCATGCGGCGGGGCAGGCCGTAAGCCGTCTTGGCCATCAGCGTCTGGATCTCCACGAGCATGCAGCGGTTGCCCGTCTCGGCGGGGGTCACGCAGCTGCCCGCGGCCTGCCCGCGCGCGTCCGAGAGAAAGATGTCCGCGTAGTCGGAAACGCCGTAAATGCCCTCGCCTGTCATCTCGAACACGCCCACTTCCTGCACCGAGCCGAAGCGGTTTTTGTAGGCGCGCAGGATCTTGAAGTTGTCCTCCTTTTCTCCCTCGAAGTAGAGCACGGTGTCCATGATGTGTTCGAGCACCTTCGGCCCCGCGAGCGAGCCCTCCTTGGTCACGTGCCCGACGATGAAAAAGGTGATGCCGCGGCTCTTGGCGATGCGCTGCAACTTGCCCGCGCATTCGCGCACCTGCGCCACGCTGCCCGCGGCGGAAGAGAGCTCGCTCGTGTACACCGCCTGGATGGAGTCGATGACGACGAACCGCTCGTCCCCGATGGCCTCTTCGATGTCTTCGAGACAGGTCTCGTTGAGCAGCAGCAGGCCGGAAGCGCCCAGCCCCAGCCGCGCGCAGCGCATCTTGACCTGCGAACAGCTCTCCTCGGCGGAAACGTACAAAACGCTGTGCTCCTTGGCCAGGTGCGCCGCCACCTCGGTCAGCAGGGTGCTCTTGCCGATGCCGGGGTCGCCGCCGATGAGCACGAGGGAGCCGGGCACGATGCCCCCGCCGAGCACGGTGTCCAGTTCGGCGATGCCCGAGGGCACGCGCTCGGTCTTCGTTTCGTGAACGAGCGACAGGGGCACGGGGCGTGCGGAAAGGGCGGAGCGCTCGCGCTTGGGTTCTCTTTTGGGCGCGGGCGCCTCGGCCACTTCCTCGACGAGGGTGCCGAACTTGCCGCAGCCGGGGCAGCGGCCCAGCCACTGCGCGCTCTGCGCTCCGCATTCGGAGCATACGTATACGCTTTTACTCTTTGCCATGGCGTTCCTCAATGTTGCATTCTGCATCCGCAAGACCCGCAAAAGGGGACCTTGCGGCAAGGCGGTTTGTTCAAAGGCTTTTCCGTGAACAGAGCGTCGCGCTCGCGATCGCGGCGATGCCTTCGCCGCGGCCGAGGAAGCCCAAGCCCTCGTTCGTGCCCGCCGAAATGCCGACGGCGTGTTGCGGGATCTGCAATACGTCTGCAAGATTTTGCTTCATCTTCGCGATGTGCGGCGCCAGCTTGGGCGCCTCGGCGACGACGGATACGGAAACGTTGTTCACGGCAAAGCCCTCGCCCTCGACGAGCGCGCGCACCTCGGCAAGCAGCGCCAGGCTGTTTGCGCCCTCGTACCGCGGGTCGGTATCGGGGAAAAAGTGCCCGATGTCGGCAAGCCCCGCCGCCGAGAGCAGGGCGTCCATCACCGCGTGGCAGAGCACGTCTCCGTCGCTGTGGGCGCGCAGCGCCCGCCCGTGCGGGATGTGCACGCCGCCGAGCACGACTTCGTTTCCCTCGCAGAAGGCGTGCGTGTCCACGCCCACGCCCGTGCGGTATCCGTCCATGGCAAAATCCTCCGCGAAAGTCAGTTTTACGTTCCCCCGTTCGCCCGCAAAGAGCTTGGGCGGCGCCACGAAGGCCGCCCACACGCCCGAGTCGTCGGTAAAGCGGTCATCGGGCCCGATCTTGCGGTAGGCCGCCAGCAGCGCGGGGAAGGAAAAGCCCTGCGGCGTCTGCAACGTGAACAGCCCTTCGCGCTCCACCCGCTGCACGGCGAAACCGTCCGCCGCGCGCACGGCGGTGTCGGTGCAGGGCAGGGCGCACACGGCGCTTTGGCAGCGCGCGGCCGTCTCGATGCAGCGGCCGATGAGCTCTTGCGATACGAAGGGCCGCGCCGCGTCGTGCACGAGCACGAGGTCGGGCGGGCAGGGGAGGGCGGCCAGCGCTTCGAGGGCGTTTTTCACCGACGCGGTGCGCGTGGCGCCCCCTTCGCAGCAGGCGGTGCCCGCCAGCCCCGCCAGCTCCCGCTCCGCTTCCGCGCGGTCGGCCGCGTTCACGCACACGAGCACGCCGTCCACCTGCGGGTGGCGGGCGAAGGCGGAAGCCGTGCGCCGCAAAACGCTGGCGCCGCCGATCTTTTGCAGCACTTTGTTTTTGCTGAACCCCGCGCGCGAGCCCGTGCCCGCCGCGGGGAGGACCGCGAATACCTTCATGCGTCCGCTCCGCCGGGCAAGACCTCGTACAGCGAGGCCGCCTCGTCCTTTTTGACCGTCTCTTTGAGCGCGAGCACGCGGAAGGTGAGTTCCCCCGCCGCGAAGTGCAAAGTGACCACGTCCCCCGCTTTGAGGGTGCACGAGGGCTTTGCGTCCCGCCCGTTGACGCTCACTTTGCCCGCCTTGCAGGCCTCGGCCGCCACCGTGCGGCGTTTGAGGATGCGCGAAACCTTCAAAAACTTGTCCAGACGCATGCCTTCTCCTTTGCGGGCGCGTCGCCGCGCCCTGAAAAAATTTGTCGTATTTTGTCCCGATCTGTCCGCTTTCGGCGCGGCGCGGAAAATTTTCGGATTTTTCCCGAAAATCGTCCGAAGACGCGCAAAAAATCATTGACAATTTTCCCGCGATTTTATATAATGTCAAAATGTATCATTATGGAGTATAATGTGCTTTCTGCCCTTTTTCGGGTCTTTCCTCGCCCGTGGGGGCGGCAGGGCGCCCCGCGTCTTTTATAATAATGAAAGCGCGGCGGCGGGCCGTGCGGCGCACGTTCGCGGTACGGCAACCATTATACAAAATTTTCGGCGCGTTGTAAAGGCCGGGGAGAAAAAAGCGCGGATTTTTTTTCGCGGGACCCTTTGCGGCGGGTAAGCAAAATGTAAGGAGCGTTTGTCTGATGAATTTACCGATCCAAAGGTACGGCAAAACAGAGAGAAGGAAGTTCGGCAGCATCAACGAAGTGATCGAGATCCCCGACCTCGTCGAGATCCAGAAGGAATCGTACAGGACCTTCATCGAAGAGGGGATCGGCGAAGTGTTCGAGGACTTTTCGCCCATCACCGACTATTCCGACCACTTCGAGCTCTACTTTCTGAGCCACGAATTCAGTTCCAAGCCCAAGTACGACGAGAAGGAGTGCCGCAACCGCGACGCGACGTACGCCCTCCCTCTGCGCGTGAAGGTGCGCCTCGTCAATAAGATCAAAGAGGAAGTCATCGACCAGGAAGTGTTCATGGGCGATTTCCCGCTCATGACCGAAAACGGCTCCTTCATCATCAACGGCGCCGAGCGCGTCATCGTCTCGCAGCTCGTGCGTTCCCCCGGCGCTTACAACGAGTCCGAAAAGGACAAGTCGGGGCGCGACATGTTCAAGACCACCGTCATCCCCAACCGCGGCGCCTGGCTCGAATTCGAGCAGGACAGCCAGGGTGTGATGTGGGTGCATGTCGACCGTAAAAAGAAGATCGCCGCCACCGCGCTCCTGCGCGCCCTCGGCTTCGGTTCGGACGCCGCCATCCGCGACCTCTTCGGCGAAGAAGACCGCATGATCAACGCCACCATCGAAAAGGACACCGCCAAGAGCGAGCAGGACGGCCTCATCGAACTGTACAGGCGCCTCCGTCCCGGCGAAGTGCCGACGGACGATTCGGTGCGCCAGCACATGCACAACCTCTTCTTCGACCCGCGCCGCTACGACGTGGTGAAGGTGGGGCGCTATAAGTTCAACAAAAAGCTGAACATCGCCTACCGCCTGCCCGGCTGCGTTTCCGCCGAGGACATCTTCCACCCCGAAACGGGCGAACTGCTCGTGGCCAAAGGGGAGAAGTTTACCGACGCCTCCGCGCGCGCCGTGCAGAACGCGGGCATCAACGTCGTCGAGGTCGTCGTCTCGGACGAGAAGGCGGGCCGCATCAAGCACCGCATCATCGGCAACAACACCGCCGATTTCTCCGCCGTTTCCGATAAAAACCACAAGAGCTTCGGCCTGCTGCCGACCATCTACTACCCCAACTTCGTCTTTTCCAAGGAGCTGGCCGCCGCCTGCGACAACGCGGGCATCGAAGAGGTGGCCGAGCACTACGCCGACCGCATCAACAAGGTGTACTTCACCGAAGAGCCGCGCCGCACCGACGACGAAAAGGCGGAAGACCGCAAAAACCGCGAAAAGAGGCGGGAGGACCGCATCAAGTTCGTCGCCGCCTGCAAGGCCTTCCACGAGATCCTGAACAGGGAAGAGGTGACCGTCACGCCCGAAGAGCGCAAGGCCATCCGCCCGCTCGTCGAAAAGCTCAACCACCGCCACATCACCGTGGACGACGTGGTCGCGGCCGTCTCCACCAACCTCGACCTGCGCTACGGCATCGGCACCGTCGACAACATCGACCACCTCGGCAACCGCCGCGTGCGCAGCGTGGGCGAACTGTTGCAGAACCAGCTGCGCGTGGGCATCGCCCGCCTCGAACGGCTCATCAAGGAGCGCATGGCCACGCAGGACCCCAACGAGGTCACCCCGTCGGGCCTGATCAACGTGCGCCCCGTTTCGGCCGTCATCCGCGAATTTTTCGGCTCTTCGCAGCTGTCGCAGTTCATGGACCAGACCAACCCGATCGCGGAGCTGACGCACAAGCGCAAGCTCTCCGCGCTCGGCCCCGGAGGCCTCAACCGCGACCGCGCCACCTTCGACGTGCGCGACGTGCACCACAGCCACTACGGCCGCATGTGCCCCATCGAGACGCCCGAAGGCCAGAACATCGGCCTCATCTCCTCGCTGGCGACCTTCGCCAAGGTCAACGAGTACGGCTTCATCATGAGCCCGTACCGCCGCGTGCACAAGGAGGGGTTTGACGAGCACGGCCATCCTTCGCTGGTGCGCGTCACCGACGAGGTGGACTACCTCACCGCCGATGAAGAGGATAAATTCGTCGTCGCGCAGGCCAACGAGCCCCTCAACGAGGACGGCACCTTCGTCAACGACCGCGTCTCCTGCCGCAGGCAGGCGGAGATCACCCAGCTGCCCAAAGAGATGATGGACTACATGGACGTTTCGCCCAAGCAGCTCGTCTCGGTGGCGACGGCGCTCATCCCGTTCCTGGAAAACGACGATACCAACCGCGCGCTCATGGGCTCGAACATGCAGCGCCAGGCGGTGCCGCTGCTCAAAACGGAGAGCCCCATCGTCGCCACGGGCATCGAGGCGGCTATCGCCCGTGACGCGGGCGTCATGGTCAAGGCCAGGGAAGCGGGCGTCGTCATCGGCGCCGCGTCCGACTGCATCCGCGTCCGCCGCGACGACGGGTTCGTGGACGAATACAAGCTCAAAAAGTTCGAGCGCTCCAACCAGGGCACCTGCCTCAACCAGCGCCCGATCGTCAGCACGGGGGACCGCGTCGAAAAGGGCGAGATCATCGCCGACGGGCCTTCCACCAACAACGGCGAGCTGGCCCTGGGCAAAAACATCCTCATCGGCTTCATGGAGTGGGAGGGCTACAACTACGAGGACGCCATCCTCATCTCCGAAAAGCTGGTGCGTGAGGACGTGTTCACCTCCGTGCACATCGAAGAGCACGAGACCGAAGCGCGCGACACCAAGCTCGGCGAAGAGGAGATCACCCGCGACATCCCCAACGTCGGCGACGAGGCCCTCAAAGACCTCGACGAAGACGGCATCATCCGCGTCGGCGCCGAGGTGACCAGCGGCGACATCCTCGTCGGCAAAGTCACCCCTAAGGGCGAGACCGAACTCACCCCCGAAGAGCGGCTCCTTCGCGCCATCTTCGGCGAAAAGGCGCGCGAGGTGCGCGATACCTCCCTGCGCGTCCCGCACGGCGAGGGCGGCATCGTCGTCGACGTGAAGATCTTCACCCGTGAAAACCGCGACGAACTTTCCCCCGGCGTGAACAAGCTGGTGCGCGTGTACATCGCGCAAAAGCGCAAGATCTCGGTGGGCGACAAGATGGCGGGCCGCCACGGCAACAAGGGCGTCATCTCCCGCATCCTGCCCGAGAGCGACATGCCCTTCATGGCGGACGGCACCCCGATGCAGATCGTGCTCAACCCCTTGGGCGTGCCTTCGCGCATGAACATCGGCCAGGTCCTGGAAGTGCACCTCGGACACGTGTGCAAGCAGCTGGGCTGGAAGATCGCCACCCCCGTCTTCGACGGCGCGACCGAAAAGGACATCAAGGAACTGTTCGCCGAGAACAACATCGTCGGCCCCAACGGCAAAGTGGACGGCAAGATCCAGCTCTACGACGGCCGCACGGGCGAACCGTTTGAAAACCGCACCACCGTCGGCCAGATGTACATGATCAAGCTCATCCACCTCGTCGACGACAAGATCCACGCCCGTTCCATCGGCCCGTACTCCCTCGTCACCCAGCAGCCGCTCGGCGGCAAGGCGCAGTTCGGCGGCCAGCGCTTCGGCGAAATGGAGGTCTGGGCGCTCGAAGCCTACGGCGCGGCGCACATCTTGCAGGAGATCCTCACCGTCAAGTCGGACGACATCGTCGGCCGCGTCAAGACGTACGAGAGCATCGTCAAGGGCAACAACATCTCCGAACCGGGCATCCCCGAAGCGTTCAAGGTCCTGCTCAAAGAATTGCAGTCTCTGGCTCTGGACGTGAAGGTGCTGACCGAAAACAAGGACGAGTTGCAGCTCAAAGACCTCTCCGACGCCGAGATGGAGGAGGACGAGCGCGAAAGCCGCCGCGACGAGGAGACCGAGGAGATCGACTTCAACTTCGACGACGAAGACGAGGAAGAGGACGACATGGACGTCGGCTCCATCTTTGAAGAGGACGCCGAGGACGAAGATTTCAGCGCCTCCGACCTGTTCGGTGACGAGGACCTCGACGACCTGGACGACGAGGACGGCCTCGACGACATCGTCGACGACGAAGAGTAAGCAAGCGGGAGGTTTGTATGTTTGAATTAAACGATTTTGACTCCATCCAGATCGGCGTGGCTTCTCCCGAAAAGATCCGCGAATGGTCGTACGGCGAGGTCACCAAGCCCGAGACCATCAACTACCGCACCCAAAAGCCCGAAAAGGACGGCCTGTTCTGCGAAAAGATCTTCGGGCCGACCAAGGACTGGGAGTGCCATTGCGGCAAGTACAAGCGCATCCGCTACAAGGGCATCATCTGCGAAAAGTGCGGCGTCGAAGTGACGCGCGCCAAGGTGCGCCGCGAGCGCATGGGCCACATCGAACTGGCGGCGCCCGTCTCGCACATCTGGTATTTCCGCGGCGTGCCCTCGCGCATCGGCCTGCTGCTGGACATGGGCCCCAAAAACCTCGAACAGGTCATCTACTTCGCCGCGTACGTCGTGCTCGACCCCGGCAAAGTGCCCACGCTCACCTATAAGCAGGTCATCACCGACAAGGACCTGCGCGACATCGAAGAGCAGTATGGCGACGAGAGCGTCACGGGCCTGAAAGTGGGCATGGGCGCCGAGGCCATCCGCGAGCTGCTCATGGCCCTCGACCTCGACAAAGAGAGCAAAGAGGCGCGCGAGATCATTGAAAACAACCCCAGCGGCGCCAAGCGCCTCAAAGCGGTCAAGCGCATCGAGATCATCGAGGCCTTCCGCAAGAGCGGCAACCGCCCCGAATGGATGATCCTCACGGTGCTGCCCGTCATCCCGCCCGACCTGCGCCCGATGGTGCAGCTGGACGGCGGCAGGTTCGCCACCTCCGACTTGAACGATCTGTACCGCCGCGTCATCAACCGCAACAACCGCTTGAAGAGGCTGATGGAGCTGGGCGCGCCCGACATGATCGTCAAAAACGAGAAGCGCATGTTGCAGGAAGCGGTGGACGCCCTCATCGACAACGGCCGCCGCGGCAAGGCCATCTCGGGGCCTTCCAACCGCGAACTCAAATCGCTTTCGGGCCTTCTTCGCGGCAAGCAGGGCCGTTTCCGCCAGAACCTTCTGGGCAAGCGCGTGGACTATTCGGGCCGTTCGGTCATCGTCGTAGGGCCCGAACTCAAACTCTACCAGTGCGGCCTCCCCAAGGAGATGGCGATCGAGCTGTTCAAGCCGTTCATCATGAAAAAGCTGGTCGAGAGCGGCCAGTGCCACAACATCAAGAGCGCCAAGCGCGCCGTCGAGCGCGCCAAATCCAACGTCTGGGACGTGCTGGAAGGGGTCATCAAAGAGCATCCCGTCCTTCTGAACCGTGCCCCGACGCTGCACCGCCTCTCCATCCAGGCTTTCGAGCCCGTGCTCATCGAGGGCCGTGCCATCAAGATCCACCCGCTGGTGTGCGGCGCCTTCAACGCCGACTTCGACGGCGACCAGATGGCCGTGCACGTGCCCCTCTCCATCGAGGCGCAGGCGGAAGCGCGCTTCCTGATGCTCTCCTCCAACAACATTTTGAAACTTTCGGACGGCAAGCCGGTCATGACGCCCACGCAGGACATGATCCTGGGCGCGTACTACCTGACCATCGTGCGCCGTTACGACGGCCGCTGGTACGACGCCGCCCACAACGAGGTGCCCGAGGGAACCGAGGGGGGCGAGCTCTACCGCGCCGGCCTGTACACCTCCGAGGACGAGGCCGTCATGGCCTACCAGACCGGCCACATCACCTTGCAGGACGAGATCTGGGTGCGCCGCACCGTGAAGATCGCCGCCCCCGGCAAGGAGTTTGACGGGAAGGAAGTGAGCGGCCGCGTCATGACCACCGTCGGGCGCATCATCTACAACGAGGCCATCCCGCAGGATCTGGGCTTCGTCCCGCGCGACGCCGAGAAAGACTTCCTGCAATACGAGATCTCGGGCTACAAGACGGACGAGAACGGCCGCCGCAAGAGCGTCCCCGTCGACAAAAAGATGATCTCCAAGATCGTCGACCGCTGCTTCAAGACGGGCGGCGCACCCAAGGCGGCGGAGGTGCTGGATAAGATCAAGGCCCTCGGCTTCAAGTATTCCACCATCGGCGCGCTGACCACGTCGGTGTTCGACATGCACATCCCCGTCGAAAAGAAGGGGCTGATCGCCGACGCCGAGCACAGGGTGGAGGTCATCGAAAAGCAGTACGCGCGCGGCCTTTTGAAGGAAGAGGAGCGCTACAACGCCGTCGTCTCGGTCTGGAAGGACACGACGGACGCGGTGACGGCGGAGCTGCGCAAGGACGCGGACGACTTCAACCCCATCTGGATGATGGCGAACTCGGGCGCCCGCGGCTCCATCGACCAGATCAAGCAGCTCGCGGGCATGCGCGGCCTGATGGTCAACCCGCAGGGCAAAATGATCGAGATCCCCGTCAAATCGTGCTTCCGCGAAGGCCTGACCGTTCTCGAATACTTCATCTCCTCGCACGGCGGCCGCAAGGGCCTGGCCGATACGGCGCTGAAAACGGCGGACTCGGGGTATCTGACCCGCCGCCTCGTCGACGTCTCGCAGGACGTCATCGTGCGCGAGGACGACTGCTGCGCGGGCAAAAAGCCGCGCGGCATGAAGATCTCCGCCCTCGTCGGTGTGGGCGGCGAGATCGAGAGCCTGGCAGACCGCCTCGCGGGCCGCTTCGTCTCCGAGGACGTCGTCGATCCGCAGACGGGCGAAGTGATGGTCCACACCAACGAGATGATCACCGAGGACATGGCCAAGGCCATCGAAAAGGCGGGCGTCAAGGAGGTCTCCATCCGCAGCGTGTTCACCTGCGCGTCCCGCCACGGCGTGTGCGCCAAGTGCTACGGCAAGAACATGGCCACGGGCCGTCCCATCCAGGTGGGCGAGGCCGTCGGCACCATTGCCGCGCAGTCCATCGGCGAACCGGGCACGCAGCTCACGATGCGTACCTTCCACACGGGCGGCATCGCCGCCACGGGGGACATTACCCAGGGTCTTCCCCGCGTCGAAGAGCTCTTCGAGGCGAGAAAGCCGAAGGGCGTTGCCACGCTGTGCGAAGTTTCGGGCATCGCGTACGTCTCCGAACAGGACAACCAGAAGCACATCGTCATCCGCGACGAATTCACGGGCGCGGCCAAAAAAGAATACCTCCTGCCCTTCAACGCCGAGCTCATCGTGCGCTCGGGGGACAAGGTGGAGCCGGGCACGCAGCTCAACGGCGGCTCGGTCAACCCGCAGGACATCCTACGCATCCGCGGCGTCAAGGGCGTGCAGGACTACCTCTTGCAGGAGGTGCAGCTCGTCTACCGTTCGCAGGGCGTCGACATCAACGACAAGCACGTCGAGATCATCGTCCGCCAGATGATGCGCAAGGTCCGCATCGAAAACTGCGGGGATACGGGCATGCTCCCGGGCGAGCTCGTGGATATGTTCACCTTCGAGGACGAGAACGAAAAGGCCATCCAGAACGGCGGCCGCCCCGCCACCGCCAAGCGCGTGCTGCTCGGCATCACCAAGGCGGCGCTGTCCACCGATTCCTTCCTCTCGGCCGCGTCCTTCCAGGAAACGGCCCGCGTGCTCACCGAGGCCGCCATCAAGAACAAGGTGGACCCGCTCATCGGCCTGAAAGAAAACGTCATCATCGGCAAGCTCATCCCCGCCGGTACGGGCGTGCGCGACTACAAGAACGTCAGCCCGCAGTTCGTTTCCGGCCACCGCGAGAGCGACGACCTCGTCGAAGAGACGCGCGAAGAGTTCGACCTCGCCGCGCCCGCCGAGGGCTGAGCCGCGGGGCATACAACGCAAAACCCAAAGGCGCGGGTCCGCACGGCGGTCCCGCGCCCGCTCTTTTTCGCGCGCGT
This sequence comes from uncultured Clostridia bacterium, assembly GCA_944328445.1. GTDB lineage: Bacteria > Bacillota > Clostridia > Christensenellales > Borkfalkiaceae > Borkfalkia. The sequence goes on from CALVHO010000002.1 coordinate 46,296, forward strand.
GAGCCCGCGTCCGCCTTTGCGCCTTTTTTTCTTTGTCCGTCCGCCTTCCCGCCGCGGCGGCGGTTTGGGGCCGACGGGCGGCATTTTCGCGCAAATTTGCGCGAAAATGCCGCCGCGCGGCGAAAAATTTTGCGCAAATGTTTGACAAATGCCCCGCAACAATGGTACAATAATCTTCGCGACCGTGGGCGCATATTTTTTTGCATGCCCAAAAACCGCGGCAAAAACGCCCGCAGGCGGTTTGCGCGGACGCACAAAAAAGGTTCTTCCGGATCGCGTAAGGTCCGCAAGATATATTCCAAATTTTACAAGGAGGTAAACAATGCCTACCATCAACCAGCTCATCAAGCACGGCAGGGAACGCCGCGTCGAAAAGAGCAAGACCCCGATCATGGCCCAGTGCCCGCAGAAGAGGGGGGTGTGCCTTTCCGTTTCCACGACGTCGCCCAAAAAGCCGAACTCGGCGCTCCGCAAGATCGCCCGCGTGCGCTTGACGAACAAGCAGGAAGGTACCGTCTACATCCCCGGCGAAGGTCACAACCTCAACGAACACAGCTCCGTGCTCATCCGCGGCGGCCGTGTGCGCGACCTCCCCGGCGTGCGTTACCACATCATCCGCGGCGCGCTCGATACCGCAGGCGTCGCCAAGAGAAGGCAAGCCCGTTCCAAGTACGGCGCCAAGCGCCCCAAATAAGCAGGCAGCCACAGTCCCAACGCGCGGCGCAAAGCCGCAAACCTACTTGTCGGAATATATCTTAGCCCGATGAAAGTAGGCAGTATGCCGCAAGGCAGAAGGTTCGCTACTGTTTGCGCAGGCAAAGAGCAAGCGATAGCTGTACTGAGGGCAAAGCCCTTACGCAACAAAAATTCGGAGGAGGTAATCACCATGCCCAGGAGAGGCAATGTTCCCAAAAGAGACGTTCTGCCCGATCCCGTATACGGGAATAAAGTCGTGGCCAAACTCATCAACCAGATCATGCTCGACGGCAACAAGGCCACGGCCCAGAAGATCGTCTACGACGCATTTTCGGCGATGCAGGAAAAGCTCGGCAAAGACGCCTTGGAGATCTTCAACCAGGCGATGGCCAACGTCATGCCCATGCTCGAAGTGAAGGCCCGCCGCGTCGGCGGCGCCAACTACCAGGTGCCGATCGAGATCCGTCCCGAACGCCGCCAGACGCTTGCCATCCGCTGGATCGTCATCAATACGAGAAAGCGCAGCGAGCGCGAAATGAGCAAAAAGCTCGCGGCCGAGCTCATGGACGCCTACAACAACACGGGCGGTTCGGTCAAAAAGAAAGAAGATACCCACCGCATGGCGGAGGCGAACAAGGCGTTCGCGCATTTCCGCTGGTAAAAGGAGAAAACTATGCCCAGACAATACGGTCTTGACGTTACAAGAAACATCGGTATCATGGCGCATATCGATGCGGGCAAAACCACGACGACCGAGCGCATCCTGTTCTACACGGGCAAGACGCACAAGCTCGGCGAAACGCACGAAGGCGCCGCCACCATGGACTGGATGGTCCAGGAGCAGGAGAGGGGCATCACCATCACTTCGGCCGCCACGACCTGCGAGTGGAAGGGTCACCGCATCAACATCATCGACACCCCGGGCCACGTCGACTTCACCGTCGAAGTGGAGCGCTCCCTGCGCGTTCTCGACGGCGCCGTGGCCACCTTCTGTGCCAAGGGCGGCGTCGAACCCCAGTCGGAAACGGTCTGGCGCCAGGCGGACAAGTACAAGGTGCCCCGCATCGCCTACGTGAACAAGATGGACATCAACGGCGCCAACTTCGACAACGCCGTCAAGATGATGCGCGAGCGCCTCGGCACCAACGCCGTGCGCATCCAGCTGCCCATCGGCAAGGAAGACACCTTCAAGGGCATCGTCGACCTGATCAACATGAACGCGGAGATCTACAAGGACGATCTCGGCAAGGAATTTGAAAAGACGGATATCCCCGCCGACATGATGGAGGAGGCGAAAAAGTACCACGCCGAACTCGTCGAAGCCGTCGCCGAACAGGACGACGTGCTGATGGAAAAGTACTTCGAGGAAGGGGACCTGTCCGTCGAGGACATCAAAAAGGGCCTGCGCATCGCGACCATCAGGATGGCCGTGACGCCCGTGCTCTGCGGCTCGTCCTACCGCAACAAGGGCGTGCAGTTCCTGCTCGACGCCATCGTCGACTACCTGCCCAGCCCGCTCGACGTCGATCACGTCAAGGGCGTGAACCCCGAAACGGGCAAAGAGGAGGAGCGCAAGACCTCCGACGACGAGCCGTTCGCGGGCCTCGCCTTCAAGATCGCGGCCGATCCCTTCGTCGGCAAGCTCGCCTTCTTCCGCGCCTATTCGGGCGTGCTGGAATCGGGCTCGTACGTGTACAACAGCACCAAGCAGAAAAAGGAGCGCGTCGGCCGTCTCTTGCAGATGCACGCCAACCACCGCGAGGAGATCCCCATGATCTATTCGGGGGATATCTGCGCCATCGTCGGCCTCAAAGAGACCACCACGGGCGATACGCTCTGCGACGAAAAGCATCCCATCGTCCTTGAACAGATGGAATTCCCCGAGCCCGTCATCAAGGTCGCCATCGAGCCCAAGACCAAGGCCGGCCAGGAAAAGATGACCATGGCGCTTGTCAAGCTCGCCGAGGAAGACCCCACGTTCAAGACCTATACCGACAACGAGACGGGCCAGACCATCATCGCGGGCATGGGCGAGCTGCACCTGGAGATCATCGTCGACCGCCTGCTGCGCGAATTCAAGGTGGAAGCCAACGTCGGCAAGCCGCAAGTTGCCTACCGCGAGACCTTCCGCAAGGCCGTGGACGCCGAGGGCAAATACGTCCGCCAGTCGGGCGGTAAAGGCCAGTACGGTCACTGCAAACTGCGCCTCGAACCTTTGGAACCCGGCCAGGGCTACGAATTCGTCGACGAGACCGTCGGCGGCTCCATCCCCAAGGAATACATCCCCGCCATCGACAAGGGCATCCAGGAGGCGGCCAAGAACGGCTTCCTCGCGGGCTACGAAGTGGTGGATTTCCGCGCCGTCGTCTACGACGGGTCGTATCACGAAGTCGACTCTTCGGAAATGGCGTTCAAGATCGCGGGCTCCATGGGCTTCAAAGACGGCTTGAAGAAGGCCAACCCCGTCCTGCTCGAACCGATCATGAAGGTGGAGATCGTCACCCCCGAAGATTACTTCGGCGACCTGATGGGCAACGTTTCGTCCCGCCGCGGCACCATCACGGGCACGGAGGACCGCAACGGCGCCAAGGTCATCGACGCGCAGATCCCGCTGTCCGAGATGTTCGGCTACGCGACCGACCTGCGTTCGCGCACCCAGGGCCGCGGCCAGTTCACGATGCAGTTCTCGCACTATTCCGAAGTGCCCCGCTCCATCGGCGAAAAGATCATCGGCGAGCGCGGCAAAAAGGCGGAGTAAGCCGCCCGCGCCGCGCACCCGCGCGGCAGGGCACCCCGCCTGCAAAAATTTTTGCGGAATGTTCCGCAAAAAGGTTGATATTCTTGCGGTTTTCCTATATAATGGTACTTGGCCGTATGCAGAGGGAGCCTTTTGCGGCGCCTCTTCGGCACAAGGCCCGTTTGCGGGCCGCACAAGCGTGTTTAATGATAGATAGCTGCAAGGGCCGTTTCGCACGGCGCACAAGTTATCATTAAAAAAATCGAAATTTTATTGGAGGAACGAAAATGGCTAAGGCTAAATTCGACAGAAGCAAACCCCACGTCAACGTCGGCACGATCGGCCACGTCGACCACGGCAAAACGACTCTGACCGCAGCTATCACGATGGTTATGGCTGCCAAAGGTCAGGCCGCCAAGATGAAATACGATGAGATCGACAAGGCCCCCGAAGAGAAGGCCCGCGGTATCACGATCAACACCGCGCACGTCGAGTACCAGACGGACAAGCGCCACTACGCGCACGTCGACTGCCCGGGCCACGCCGACTATGTCAAGAACATGATCACCGGCGCTGCCCAGATGGACGGCGCGATCCTCGTCGTCGCGGCGACGGACGGCCCCATGCCCCAGACCCGTGAGCACATCCTGCTCGCCCGTCAGGTCGGCGTGCCTTACATCGTCGTGTTCATGAACAAGACCGACCAGGTCGACGATCCCGAACTTTTGGAGCTCGTCGAAGAGGAGATCCGCGACCTGCTCACCAAGTACGGCTTCCCCGGCGACAAGACCCCGATCATCAAGGGTTCCGCCCTCAAAGCGCTTGAAAAGGCGACTTCCGGCGCTCCCGATGCCGAGATCCTGGCCGCTCCCGAGTGCAAGTGCGTGCTCGACCTGATGGACGCCATCGACAGCTACATCCCCGACCCGCAGCGCGAGGACGACAAGCCCTTCCTGCTCCCCGTCGAGGACGTGTTCACCATCTCCGGCCGCGGCACCGTCGCTACCGGCCGTGTGGAGCGCGGTGTGGCGAAAGTCGGCGACCCCGCCGAGATCGTCGGCCTCATCGAGAAGCCCCGTTCCACGGTCATCACCGGCCTGGAAATGTTCCGCAAGCTGCTTGACTCCGCCATGGCGGGCGACAACGTCGGCGCCCTCCTGCGCGGTATCGACCGCAAGGACGTGGAAAAGGGCCAGGTCATCGCCAAGCCCGGCTCCATCCATCCCCACACCGAGTTTGAAGCGCAGGTGTACGTGCTGACCAAGGAAGAAGGCGGCCGCCACACCCCGTTCTTCAACAACTATCGCCCGCAGTTCTTCATCCGCACGACGGACGTCACCGGCTCCATCAAGCTCGAAGACGGCGTCGAGATGGTCATGCCCGGCGACAACGTCAAGATCGACGTGTCCCTCATCAAGCCCGTCGCCGTGGAAGAAGGTCTCCGCTTCGCTATCCGTGAAGGCGGCCGCACCGTCGGTTCGGGCGTCGTGTCCAAGATCAAGAAGTGATCCATTCCGCAAGGCGGATCAAAAAGCCTCGGCCGCGCGCCGGGGCTTTTTTCCGCCCCTCGCGTAAGTTTTGCACGCCATGAACGAACAGAGATCTTCCGCCGCGCTTTCGGAAACGCCCGCACCCGCGAACGAAGCGCCCGCACCCGCGTCCGTGAACGAAACGGCGCCCGCGGGAACCGCGGCGCTTTCGGCTCCGCTTTCGGAAACTTCCGCGCCTTCGGGCCCCGCCCGCGGGCCGCTTTTGCGCGCCTTTTTGCGCAGCGTCCTGCCCGCCCTCCTTTCGAGCGTGGTTTTGGGCACCTTTTCCATCGTCGACGGGCTCTTCATCGGCAACAAGGTGTTCGACGACGGCCTATCGGCCATCAACTTTGCCTACCCGCTCACCGCCTTCATCCAGGCCGTCGGGTTCGGCATCGGCATGGGCGGCTCGGTGTGCATCTCGCTGGCGCGGGGCAGGGGAGACGGCGCGGCCGCCGCGCGCTTCCTCTTCAACACCTATCTCGCGCTTTTGGCGGTCTCGCTCGTGCTCTTTCCTTCGCTATACTTCACGTCTCCCCACATCCTGCGCGCCTTCGGGGCGCGGGGCGTGGTGCTCGCCTACGCGCAGGAGTACACGGACGTCATCCTCTACGGCACCTTGTTCCAGGTGCTGGGCCAGGGGCTTGTGCCCATCGTGCGCAACTTCGGCCATAACGCCTACACCATGGGCTCGATGTGCGCGGGCTTCGGCGTCAACATCTTTCTGGACTGGCTGTTCATCTACGTGTTCGACATGAAGCTCGCGGGCGCGGCCTGGGGCACCTTTGCGGCGCAGGCCGTCACAGCCGCGATGTGCGCGGCGGTGCTGTGCAGGCGCGCCTACCGCCCCGCCTTCCGCGCGGGCGCGCGCGAGCTCGGCGCGCTGCTGCGCGTGGGGCTTTCGCCCTTCGGCATCTTCTTTTCCCCCAACATCGTGCTCATCCTCATCAACAAGGCGGCCGAACTCAACGGCGGCACCGTGGCCGTGGCGGCGTATACGGCGGTCTCCTATGTCACCTTTGTGGCCATGCGCCTCATCCAGGGCGTGGGAGACGGCGCCCAGCCCCTCCTTTCCTACTTCGAGGGCAGGGGGGATATGTGCACCAAGCACGCCGTTCTCGCCTACGGGCTCGTCTCCATGGCCGTCATCACCCTGCCCGTGACCCTGCTCTGCATCTTTTTGCGCGCGCCGCTGAGCGGGTTGTTCGGCCTGTCGCAGGAAGGACGTGAGCTGTTTTCGCAGGCACTGCTCGTCATGATCCTGCCGCTGGCGGCCTTCGGGCTGATGCGCATCGCCATGTCCTACTTCTACGCGCAGGACAAAAATCTCTTTTCCAACATCCTCGTCTACGGCGAGCCCGTCATCGTGGCGGCGGTGGTGTTCACGCTGCCCTCCGCCTGCGGGCTGTTCGGCATCTGGCTTTCGGCGCCGATCTCGCAGGTCTTTCTGGCGCTGCTGGCCCTCGCCTTTTTGGCGTCGATGCTCCGCCGCGAACGCGCCCGCCGTCTGCCGCCCGCATGAACGCCGCGCACTTTCGCCCGCAGCACTTTTGCGGCTCGCCCGCACGGACCCGCGCCCGCAGCGCGCCCGTGCCCGCGGCGAACCCTTCGCCCCGTGTCCGCGGGGCGGGAGAGCGTGGAAAAATTTTTTCGCGGCGGGCGCCGTTTGCTTGACGGCGCCCGCCGCTTTGGTATAATGGTAGGAGAGAGGGATCGTTCATGACCATTCATCACGACAAGATGGCCTACGGGCGCCTGGCTTCGCTTACGGACGACTTTTCCGAAGAGCGTCTGCAAGCGATGGCGCGCGAACTGGCCGAAGAGGAGGAGACCGTGCGCGAATACGACAAGATGATCGCGGGGCAGCTGTACAACCCCGCCGACGCCGAGCTGGTGGCCATGCGCACCCGCGTGCGCAAGCTGTTCGGCGAATACAACCGCAGCGGCGAGGACGAGCAGCCCCGCCGCAAAGAGCTCTTGGAGCAGATGCTCGGCTCGCACGGCGAGTATTTCTACTGCGAGCCGCCCGTGCGCTTCGATTACGGCATCAACACCCACGTGGGTGACAACTTTTTTTCCAACTTCAACTTCGTCGTTTTGGACTGCGCCCCCGTGCGCATCGGCAAACAATGCTTCATCGGCCCCAACGTGACCATCGCCACCCCCGTTCACCCGCTTTTGGCCTGTGACCGCAACATGCGCCCCGGCCCCGACGGGCAGAAGTTCGACTACGAATACGCCCGCCCCATCACCATCGAGGACAACGTGTGGCTGGCCTCCAACGTGGTGGTGTGCGGCGGCGTGACCATCGGGCACGATACCGTCATCGGCGCGGGCAGCGTTGTCACGCGGGATATCCCCGCGGGCGTTCTGGCCGCGGGCAATCCTTGCCGCGTCATCCGCCCCCTCGGCGAAAAGGACAAGATGAAGCTGCCCTGCGAATAAGCTCCGCCCGCCGCACCGGGCCGTTTTGCCCGCGTGAAGGCGCTCCGCCCGTTCGCCGCCATTTTTTGGCGCCGCCTTGACAAACGCGCATGGCGGCGGTATAATACAGAAAACGCAAAACCTTTGGGGAAGGTGTACCATGAGCAAAAAAGACGATCTGTTCGGCTTTGACGACGCGCCGAAGGCCGCGCCCGCGGACCCTTTCGGGCTCGGCGCGCCCGCGCGGCAGGAGGACGCCCGCGCGCAGGAAGCGGCCGCCGAGGAGGACCTCGGGGACGAGGCCCCGCCCGCCGAGGGCTGGGAGGATGAGACCCGCACCGACGTCACCAAATGCCCCGCCTGCGGCGCGAACATGGTGTTCGATTCCGGGCGCGGCAAGCTCTATTGCGAACACTGCGGCACCGAAAAGGACGTAGACGCGCGGCGCAGCGAGGAGCTCGCCTTTGAAACGCTTTTGCAAAACAGCCACGAGTGGGCGGCGGAGTCCTATTCCTTCCGCTGCCAAAACTGCGGCGCGCGCGGCGTGGTGGCCAAGGGCGAGATCACCCAAACCTGCCCGTACTGCGGCACGAGCAACATCGTCGAGGAAGAGGAGCTGCCTTCCCTGCGCCCCACGGCGGTGGTGCCGTTCGCGCTGGACAAGGAACAGGCCGTGGGCGGCGTGCGCAAGTGGGCGCGCAAACGCGCCTTCGCGCCCCGCCGCTTCCGCAAGAGCGCCAAGCCCGATAAGATGAGCGCCGTCTACATGCCCGCCTTTTCCTTCGATTCCAATACGCAGTCGGAGTACAGCGCGGTGCTCGGCAAGTACTATTACACGACCCGCCGCGTCAACGGCCGCGTGCAGCAGGTGCGCAAGATCCGCTACTTCCGCGTCCGCGGTCATTTCGAGATGGGCTTTGACGACGTGCTCATCCAGGCTTCGGCCAACATCGACCAAAAATCGCTCAACAAGTTGCAGCCGTTCAACACCAACGACAGCCGCGAATACCGCGCCGAATACCTCAGCGGCTACACCGCCAACCAGACGGACAAGAGCGGCGTGCAGTGCTGGGAGGAGGCCAAGCTCGTCATCCGCTCCCGCCTGCAAACGGCCATCCTGCGGCAGTACGATTACGACGTCGTATCCTCCTTCAACATCAGCACGCAGTGTTACGACATTACATACAAATACCTGCTGCTGCCCGTGTATGTCGGCCATTGCCCGTGGCACAAAAAGGTGTACAACTTTTTCGTGAACGGTCTCAACGGCAGGGTGACGGGCAAGGCGCCCGTATCCCCGCTCAAAGTGACGGCGCTGGTGGTGGGCATCGCCGCCGTCATCGTGGGGCTGTACTTCCTGTTCCGCTACTTCGCGGGGTAGGGCTGTTTGTGAACGCCGCCCGCGGCCGAAGCGTGCAAAAAAAGCCGCCTTGCGCATTGCAAAGAATGCGCAAGGCGGCTTATCGTTTGCCCCGTTCACAGCCCCAACAAAAAGTACACGAGCCCTACGGCGGTGCCTGCCAACACGCCGTACACGATGATGGGCCCCGCCACGGTGAACATCTTGGCTGCCAGGCCCGTGATCATGCCCTCGGCCTTGAATTCGAGCGCGGGCGAGGCGACGCTGTTGGCAAACCCCGTGATGGGCACGATGGACCCCGCGCCCGCCGCCTTGCCGATGCGGTCGTACACGCCGAGGCCGGTCAAAAGGCAGCCCAAAAAGATGAGCGCCATCGAAACGGCGCCCGCCAGTTCGTCGCCCGCCAGCCCCAAAAGGGTGGCAAATTCGATGCGCAAAAACTGGCCCACGCAGCAGATCAGCCCGCCCACGATAAAGGCGCGCAGGCAGTTGTGGAAGTGCTTCGTCGGCGGCGCAAAGGAGCGTACGTAGGCGAGGTAATTTTCGTTGGGCCCGCCCGCGGGCCCCGCTTGGGCGCTGCCCGCGCCCTTTCCGCCCGTGAACGCGGCATGCCCGCCTTGCCCCTGCTTTGTTTGGGCCTTTTCGGAACGCTCAGCCATCGCAGCCCCCGTCCGCCGCGGCCCTGGGCGAAAGGCGCGGCACCAGGCTCTCGCGCTCGTCCCGCCCGCGCAGCCCGTCGTTTTGGCGTGTTCTCGCTTTCATGCCCTTAGTTTCGGCACGCCCGCCGCAATTTATACGCCTCGGCCCGCGCGGAAAAAGGGGAGCAAACCCTTGACAAATCGGAAAAAACGGTGTACAATAAAATCACAACAAGGGCAGGACCTTTTCAACGGTCAGCCTGCTATGTGTTAAAAAATAACCGCCGATAGCTGCTAACTGGGGCGGTTATTTTTTTATGATTATATAGATGCCTTTCTCCGTCACTTTGAAAGAAGTGATGATCCCGAGCCCGATCAAACGTTCGAGCAGGGCGAGAACGAGATCCATAGCATCACCCCCTTGTCAAGAAAATACTCATCGCATTTTCCCCCAAGAGGCTAACCGCCGCAAAGGCCTGTCCTTGTTGCTTGCATTCATCATACAAAATACGGCAAAATTTGTCAAGTATATTTTGGGCGAACCGCCCCCTGCGCCCCGCCTGTCATCCCGAGCGGCCCTACTGTCATCCCGAGCTTGTCGAGGGATCTCATTGTCGGGCTCAACGGTGGGCGGGCGAGTGAGATCCTTCGACTGCGCCTCACTTCGTTCGGCTCCGCTCAGGATGACGGGAAAGGGGGCGCCTCGCTTCGTTCGGCGTCCCCCCTTAAAGCGCTTTGCGCGTTAAGGGGGGCAATGGGTACGGCCCCCGAGTGTCCCGCCTGTCATCCCGAGCCCGCCCCAAGCGCCCCGACGCGAATGCGTCGGGGCGCTCGGGGCGGTTTCCGTCACTTTTCCCCAAAAATTTTTTCAAGCGAAACGTTTATTTTTTCAAATGCATCTTGACAGCATTGTCAATTTGTTTTATAATATTGTTAACAACTTTCATGTTGGGGCGTTCTGCCGTTCTTCGGGCGGCCGCAAGCGCCCGTGCCCCCGCGCTGCGCCGCGCAAACGCGCCCCGCAAAAGCGGGCACCAAGCCAAGAAATGTCAAAGCTGTTTTTCTGTGAAAAACAGGCGGCAAACGAAGTTTGCCGCCGATCCGTTTAACAGCTTTGGGATAAAAAACCGCAGGCGCGGCCGCCTATGGGCTGCCCGCCGCAAAAGGGAGGAAAAATGAAAAAGAGACTCTGCTTGCTCGCGCTGTGCCTGGCGGCGCTGCTGGGCTTGTCGCTGTTCTTCGTCGCCTGTGACGACGAACCCGCGCCCGGTCCCACGCCCACGCCCGTCGAGCACACGCACAGCTACACGTCCGTCACGATAGCGATGGCGGACTACATGGGTAAGGAAGGGGCAAACGCCGGCAAGTTCATCAAGGACGTTGCCGTCCCTTGCAGCGGGGAGGATTGCGACAGCACGCTCACCCTCACCAAGGACGAGCTCAACGCCGTCTTTGCCGCTATCATGGAAGACGAGGACGCGGCCGGCTACACGGCCAAAGTGGAGGGCGGCAACAATATCACGTCTTTCAAGGTCACCAAGGGCGAGTACACCGTCACCGTGAACTTGACGCAGCCGCACACCCATACTTTCAACGCGGTCACGATCTCCTTCGATGAATACATCGACATGGCAAATGAGACCTGGAAAAAGCCCCTCGAAGTGCCCTGCTTCTACAGTCCGAGAGGCTGCACGGGCAAACTCACCTTCACCGTGGGCGAGCTCAATGCCCAGATGGAGCAAGAGCCGAAGCCGGTCGATGAAACAACGGTAAAACTCACCCTTACCAAGGACGGGCACGCGGTCACTGTTACCGTCACGGGCTTCCCTACGAGCGAAGGCCCCGGCTCCGATGAGCCCTATCCCCCCGTGGAATCGCCTTTTTCAATTGCCGTTAAAATTGGCCAAGAAGGATTGGTGGACGACGCAACGTATACCTACTGCGTCGGCACGACGGTCGCCTACACCGTGACCGTGACCGACACGAGTACGGGCGAACCCGTCACGGGTGATGCTCTGCAATATTTGTCGGCAACCTATCAAATCGATGGCGGCGACGCCGTAGGTTTTACGCAACAGGCGGCAAACTTCACCTTTGCTACGGTCGGTACATATACGATCGTAGTCACGTATAATAACGATGTGGACGAGCCCGCCACCTTCACATGCACTGCGGAGGTGAGTGAACACGAGGGCACCTATCACGCCGCCAAGCATGCAACTTGCACCGAGGACGGCACCGTTGCCTATCTGTATTGCGAAGACTGCCGTAAGTATTTCAAAGTCACGGGTACGGCGGATGACTACGTCCTCGGTAATGAGTTCGATTACAACAACGGCGAGGGCATTATCAACCAAGAAGATCCCGCCAAAGGCCACAGCTACACGTCCGTCACGATAGCGATGGCGGACTACATCGGCACGGCAGACGAAACTCGTGACCAGTTCATTAAAGACGTTTCCGTTCCTTGCGACAGGGATGACTGCAACAGCACGCTTACCCTCACCAAGGACGAACTCAACGCCCAGATAGAGCAAGAGCCGGTGCAGGTCGATGAAACAACGGTACAGTTCACCCTTACCAAGGACGGGCACGAGGTCACTGTTACCGTTACGGGCGTCTCTATGCCTACGCCGCAGGCGCAGTACACCGTCGGCCTGAACATTGGTGAAGATCCTGTGACCAGCGGTGGTAGCAGCACGATTTGCGTCGGCTCGTCCGTTGCGTACGCCGTGACCATGACCAAGGACGGCAGCCCCGTTGCGGATGTCGCTGCCGAAGCGGCTGCCGCGAGGTTGAGCGCTTTTTATACGATCGGTGACGGGAATTCCACTCCCTTGATTAACGTTTCGGGCAACTTCACCTTCGAACAGACGGGCACCTATGTGTTTACCATCTCCGTAACGGGGAGCACCTTCACTTACACCGTGGAAGTGCAGGAGCATACCTGGGCATATACGGCAAGCAACGGCGCAGGCCATTATCGCGCGTGCTCCGTCTGCGGGCACGAGGATGAGCAGTTGTACAACCACGAAGGCGCGTATGCGTACGACGCCGAAAAGGACGCGGTCGTGTTCACGTGCAGCGTGTGCAATGGCACCGTCGACTGCGAGATCACGGGCCTTACGCTGACGGGCGACAACGTCACCGTGGACGGCAATGATGTGAGCGGCGTTACCGTCACGGCCGCGTATGACGCTGTGACCGGCGTCACTGCTACGGCCGTCGATGTGACAGAGTATGTCGCCTTTACCGTTTCGATCAAGGCAGGGGATACGGGCTGCGAATATACCATTCAAGCGCAGATCGATGGTGTAGAAGCCGCCATCGGTACGATGACTTTCACGAAAGACCATCAGTACGACGCCGTGGCTTTGAACGAGCAGACCGCTGCCGTCGAGCAGACTTGTTCCGTCTGCGACAAGGTCAATACCATCGCTACGCTGACCGATCTTTCCGTCGATTGGGCGGAGGCCGCTGTTGGCAGCTATACCGTCGGGGCGACCATTCAGCCCGCCGATTTTGAAGTTTCGTACACGTACAGCGCCGACGTGACCGCGTATGCGGAAACGATCGAGGCAGCGATCACCGACAACATCGGCACGCTCAGCACCGCTACCGCGGGCATCGTCACCGTCGAATTCCAGCTCGGCGACAAAACCGCGAGCATCGAGGTGAGGGTGTATGATACGGCGATAGATGCTGGGTCTGTTACTGCGGCTGCATATTTGGATAGGGCTGTCAGTGTTGGTGATTTTGTAGGTGAGTTCACGCTTTCTTATTCCATTAGTGATTTGACTGTGGGGGCAAAACCTTACAATTCATGGGTGATCACATTTGCAGCTAATAACGGAGCCATTGCAGTGCTTCGGCCAGACGATTACATCTTGAATGGTTGGAGAGTCCAGGATTGCAACGCCTTTACAAATGATTGGTTTAAGAAAACGGAAGGCGCTAACGGGACGTATATTCATAATGGTAACTTTATTATAGAGCGCATGTTTGTGACCGACCATTACGAGATCGTGGTTACGATTGCGGACGGTACTAGCACAGTGGCGTATAAACTTGTGGAGCCTACAACCAATGGTGTTACGATGTCTGTATTCTTTGGCGGCGACGGGCTTGGAGGTACAGGTTCCTACAATTATAGCGATGTTCTGTATTGTCCTGAGAATGTGCCCGCGGTGAGCAGCATTTCTGCAACCGCAACGACAGCTGTGACAGGTACTTCGGTTACGAATGCGTTGCAGGGTTCTTCTGTCACTGTCAATTACGAAGGCATCTCTTTGACGGACGTTATTCCTGCATCCGCTTGCACAGTGGAGGATGAAGGGAATTACGATGCAATGGTTGCCGCGACGTACTCCGTCACGATCTCCTACGGGGGGAAGCAGACAACGGTTTCTATAACGTTGGAAGAGCCTGCATATTCCTTGTTAACGAAATATGCCGTAGACGGTGAAAGCTTTACGAATGGCACGGCGGCTGTCGGCAACGGGGAGAATGGCACTTTCGCAAACAGCGGTTTCAAGGCCAATGCCATCGACACAGTGATGGCAGACAATCCGTATGTTGGGCAAAGCGTAGCGCAGGGTGTAACGATCCATTTGGAAGTGTACGCAAATACAATTTCCGAAATCGAGACGCCCATTATCAGTATTGAAAATACCGAGAATAATGCGTTTTTGACGATTACGCAGAATAACGGTACGATTTGGGTCCGTTACAATGACATGGTTCCCAACTATATTGATGGCTCTGTGGCTGGTGCTACGATTGTTGAGGGACAGACGACGGAAATCGTTGTGGAAATTTCTATCGCGGGTAACGTGACTGTATTTGTCAATGGTGAAGCAAAGGAATTTACGATTGCTACGTCGGGTGGTACGCTTGCAACTGGCTGTATCGCTTCTATTACCAATGCGGATTTTGACAAGGTAGTGTTTTTTGGTGGTGCGACGTATTGGCCGAACTTGTTTGACGGTTATATCCAAAGCTGTTCGTTCTACAACGGGTTGGTTCCGGCCGAAGAAATTTCTGCACTGTAAATTACTCCAAAATACGCCGAGCGCGGGCAGTTGCCCGCGCTCGGTTTTGTTGTACGGTTTTTCCTTTCAAGAGCAAACAAAGCCCCCCTTAACGCCGAAGGCTTTAAAGGGGGGGATGGACGGAGCGAAGCGCTCCCTCCGTCATCCTGAGCGGAGCCGAACGAAGCCGCGCTCCCTCCGTCATCCTGAGCGGAGCCGAACGAAGCCGCGCTCCCTCTGTCATCCTGAGCGGAGCCGAACGAAGTGAGGCGCAGTCGAAGGATCTCACTCGCCCGCCCACAGCAAAGCCCGACAAGGAGATCCCTCGGCGGCGGCTCCGCACGAGGCCGGTTTCTCACGGCCGCCCATACGGGCGGCTGCTCGCTTCCGCCTCGGCTCCGCCGCTTTGTTCACAAAAATCTCGGGCTTCGCCCTGCGATTTTTCGTGAGAGAGTTGGTCGTATTTATAGAAATGAGATCCCTCGGCAAGCTCGGGATGACAGCAGGGGCTCGGGATGACATAAGGGTCGTCCAAAATTCTACACTCTACATTCTACACCCTACATTCGCCCGCCCGCCGGGAGCAAAGCTCTCGGCGGGCGGGCCAAGTTTGTTCACGTCACGATGCCGCGGGCAAAGAGCGCGTCGGCCAGGGCGGCCAGGCGGGCGGGGGAAAGCGTTTCGCCGCGGGCGCCTTCGGGCACGTCCGCCGCGGCCAAAACCGCTTTGGCCTGTTCGCGCGGGAGCGAAAATGCGTTCATGAGGTTGTTTTCGAGCGTCTTGCGGCGGGATAAAAAGGCGGCGCGCACGGCGGCACGGTAGGCCTTGGCGCTCTGCACGGGGATGCGCCCGTCTTCAAACGTCAGTTTGACCACGGCGCTGTCGACGTTCGGCACGGGGTAAAACAGCGTCCGCGGCACTTTTTTGACGATCTCCGCCGACGCCCGACGCGCCACCGCGGCCGTGACGGCGCCGTATTCGGGCGTGCCTTCGCGCGCGCAGAGACGGCGCGCCACGTCGTCTTGCACCATCACGACGAGCGCCCGCGCCCGCGTGCTGCCGTCGACAAACTTCATGATGAGCGGCGAGGTGATGTAGTAGGGCAGGTTGGCCACCACGGTGTACGGGCCCAGTTTTTGCTCGACGGCGGCAAGGTCCTCGCGCAAAAAGTCGGCGAACACGACCTCGGCATTGGCGCAGCCCGCGAGCGTCTCCTGCAAGACGGGCGCGAGGTTTTTGTCGATCTCGTACCCGAGCACGCGGCGGGCGGCCGCGGCAAGTTCGCGCGTGAGCGTGCCCGCGCCGCAGCCGATCTCCAAAACGGCGTCGTCTTTTCCGATGCCCGCGGCCTGCACGATGCTTTTGAGCAGGTTCACGTCGCTGATGAAGTTTTGGCCGAACTGCTTTTTGAAGGTGAAGCGGTTGCGCGCCAGGATGTCGCGAAGGGTTTCCATAAAATTCCTCGAAGGTGCGATGTATAGCGGGGCCGCCGCGGCGCATACTGTGGCTGTAAACGCGGCGCCGAGCGAACAGCCGCAAGGCGCGTTTGCCGCGATGGCGCCGGTTTGCGGAACAAAGGAAGGGAAGCCCGCTTTTTGCTTTGCAGGAAGCGGGCTTTCTGTTTTGCTTTTCGTGCGGGCTACATTCGGCAAAGCCTGCCACGAGATCCCTCGGCGGCGGTTCCGCTTCTTTCACAAAAACCGCGGACTTCTGCGTGCCGAATGTAAAATGTAAAATGTAGAATGTAGAGTTGTGGATAATTTTTCAATAAAGCAAAAATTCTACACTTTACATTCTACACTCTACATTCTGCAAAGCCTGCCACGAGATCCCTCGACAAGCTCGGGATGACATAAGGGTCGTCCAAAACTCTACACTCTACATTCTACACTCTACATTCCGAAGGCCCTGCCATGAGATCCCTCGACAGGCTCGGGATGACAGGTGGGGCGCTCGGGAGGATATAAGGTTTGTCCTCAATTCTACACTCTACATTCTACACTCTACATTCAAAAAAGCCCGCGCATGAGATCCCTCGACAAGCTCGGGATGACATAAGGGTCGTCCAAAATTCTACATTCTACATTCTACACTCTACATTCCGAAGGCCCTACCATGAGATCCCTCGACAAGCTCGGGATGACAGTGGGGTGGCTCGGGATGACATAAGGGTCGTCCAAAATTCTACACTCTACATTCTACACTCTACATTCCGAAGGCCCCGCCTCAGCCGATGTAGGGGCGGACTTTGAGCGCCACGCCGCAGCGCGCGGCGATCTCGCGGCAGAGCTCTACCTTTTGCGCTCCGATGACGTCCACCACCGAAAACCAGGTGTCGATGCCACGCCGCGCGCATTTTTGGGCAAAGTCTTGCAGGCCGTCGAAGGCCGCCGCGCCGTAGGCGGGGCGGCACAGCCGCACGTAGTCTTCGGCCGTGGCCTCGTTGAGGCTGACGTTGATCTTGTCCACCTTTCCAAAAAGTTCGCCCGTCACGTCGCGCCCCGCGATCATGTTGGCTTGCCCGTTGGTGTTGAGGCGGGTCACGCCGCCGCGCCGCTTGATGAAGGCGGCCACTTCGAGCAGGGTGCCGAGCCGCAGCGTCGGTTCGCCGAAGCCGCAGAACACGTATTCGTTGTAGCGCGAAATGTCTTCGGGCAGTCGCGCCGTCACCTCCTCGGCGGCGGGTTCACGCGCCAGCCAAAGTTTGTGGCCGAAGTAGTCTGCCTTTTCATTGCGCACGCAAAAGGTGCAGGCGTTGGTGCAGCGGCTGGTGAGGTTGATGTAGAGGTTGCCGCCGATCTCGTACGTGAAATTTTCGTATGCTTCTTTCATGGTTCGGGTTGGTCCATCTTTTTGAATAACGTATGCGCGTTTTTGCGTACCTGTGCGGCCAGCTCCGCGGTGGGCACGCCGCGCAGGAGCGCCAGTTTTTCGTACACCCGCACGACGTTTGCGGGGGTGTTGAGGGTGCCGCGCAGCGGCTCGGGCGCGAGGTAGGGCGAGTCCGTTTCGGCCAGAATGCGGTCGGCGGGCACGGCTTTGGCCACCTCGTCGAGCCTGCGCGCGTTTTTGAAGGTCACGGGCCCCGCAAAGGAGATGTACAGGCCGAGTTTGAGGTACTCCTTGGCCGTTTCGGGGCTGCCCGAAAAGCAGTGCATGACCCCGCCCGCGGCCAGTTTCGTGCGGTTTTCTTGGAGCAGCGCCAAGGTGTCGGCCGCGGCGTCGCGGCTGTGGATGACGACGGGCAGCCCGAGCGAATGCGCCAGTTCGAGCTGCGCGGCAAACGCGCGCTTTTGCGCGGCCTCGTCGGTGCCGTCGTAGTGGTAGTCCAGCCCGATCTCGCCCACGGCCACCCCACGCGGGCCCGCCAGCAGCGCGGCCAGCCGTTGCAGGTCGCCTTCCTGCATCTTGGCGCAGTCGGAGGGGTGGAAGCCCGCCGCAAAGTACAGCCGCGGCAGGGCGCCGGGGCCGCTCTCGGCCATCTTTGCTGCCAGGCGGGAGGAGGGGAGATCCCACCCCACGTTGATGACTTCGCGCACCCCCGCCGCGGCGATCGCTTGCAGCAGCGCGGGCATGTCGCCGTATTTGTTTTCGTAGTTCAGGTGTGCGTGCGTGTCGATGAACATGCTCCCATTGTACCCCTTTTTGCGCCGCCCGTCAAGGGAATGCGCTGCCCGTTCCCACCCGCTTTTCGGCGCGGCCCCGAAACGGCTGCCGTCGGCGGTTCCTGCCGCTTCGTGCCGCTTTATGCCGCATTTTGTCGGGTGCCGCGTGTCGGTTCCTGTCGCTTTTTGCTGCTTCGTGCCGTTTCCTGCCGCAAAACAAGACCCCCGCGCCGTGGGGCGCGGGGGCGTTTGGTTGCCGTGAGCGGGGCGCTCTTTACTCCTGGCCGGCCAGTTTCTTGTAGCCGTCGAGGCGCGCTTTGCTCTCTTCCTCGCTCTCTTCAAAGAGCTTCTCCGCGATGGCGGGCTGCGTCTTCTTCAAAGAGCTGTAACGGGTCTCGCTGAGGATGAACTCCTGGTAGCTCGCGGTGGGATCCTTGCTGTCGAGCGTGAAGGGGTTCTTGCCCTCCGCTTTGAGCACGGGGTTGTAGCGGTACAGCTGCCAGTAGCCGCAGTCGACCGCGCGCTTCTCTTCTTCCTGGCTCTTGCTCATGTTGATGCCGTGGTTGATGCAGGGCGCGTACGCGATGATCAGGGACGGCCCGTGGTATTTTTCGGCCTCGATGAGCGCGTTGAGGAACTGCTGCTTGTTGCTGCCCATCGCGACCTGCGCGACGTACACATAGCCGTAGCTCATCGCCATCATGCCGAGGTCCTTCTTCTTCACGCGCTTACCGGAGGAAGCGAACTTCGCCACCGAGCCGGTCGGGGTGGACTTGGAAGCCTGGCCGCCCGTGTTGGAGTACACCTCGGTGTCGAGCACGAGCACGTTGACGTCCTCGCCCGAAGCGAGCACGTGGTCCAGCCCGCCGTAGCCGATGTCGTACGCCCAGCCGTCGCCGCCGAAGATCCAGACGGATTTTTTGACGAGGCAGTCCTTGGCTTTGAGCACTTCTTCGCAGAGCGCGTCGCAGTCGCAGCCGCACTTCGCACAGCCTTCGCACGCCTTGACGAGCTTTTCGGCCGCGGCCTTGCTGCCCTCGGCGTCGTCCATGTTGGCGAGCCATTCTTCGCAGGCGGCCTTGCCTTCGGCAAAGTCGGCCCACTTTTCGGCCAGCGCCTTCACTTCGGAAGCGAGCTTGTTGCGGCGGGCGCTGTACGCGAGGTTCATGCCGTAGCCGAATTCCGCGTTGTCTTCAAACAGGCTGTTCGCCCAGGCGGGGCCGTGGCCGTCCTTGTTGACGGTGTACGGGCACGTAGGGGAGGAACCGCCGTAGATGGAGGAGCAGCCCGTCGCGTTGGCGATGACCATGCGGTCGCCGAACATCTGGGTGACGACTTTGACGTACGGGGTCTCGCCGCAGCCGGCGCAGGCGCCCGAGAACTCGAAGAGCGGCTGGTTGAACTGGCTGCCCTTGACGGTCGTGCGCTTGATGGAGGAGGTATCCGCCTGCTTGACTTCCTGCGAATACTCCCAGTTCTTGGCGTCGGCGTCCACAACCTCTTCCAGCGGCACCATGACGAGCGCCTTGTTGCCCTTCATGCCGGGGCAGACGTTCGCGCACACGCCGCAGCCCATGCAGTCCAGAGGAGAGACCTGCATGCGGAACTGCGTGCCTTTGAGGCCGGTCGTGGGCTTGGTCTCGAACGTGGCGGGCTTTTCCGTCGCGTCGTCGATGACCACGGGGCGGATGCAGGCGTGCGGGCAGACGAAGGAGCACTGGTTGCACTGGATGCAGTTTTCGGCGATCCACTTGGGCACCTTCACCGCGACGCCGCGCTTTTCAAACTTGGTCGTGCCGACGGGCACCGAACCGTCCGCATTGAACGCGGAGGAGGGGAGCTTGTCGCCTTCGAGCACGAGGATGGGATGTACGACGTTTTTGAAGTATTCGTTGTCGGCAACGGCGGCCATGGCGGCGCCTTCGGTAGCATTCGCCCAGCTTGCGGGGTACTTGACCTCGACGAGCCCGCTCTTGGCGGAATCGATCGCCGCGTAGTTCATGTTGACGACGGCGTCGCCCTTGCGCGAGAACTTCTTGTAGACGGCCTTCTTCATGTAATCGGCGGCCTGGTCATAGGGCATGATCGAGTCGTTGATGTAGAAGAACGCGGACTGCATGATCGTGCTCGTCTTGCCGTTGAGGCCGATCTGCGAGGCGATGCCGATGCCGTCGATGTTGTAGAATTTGAGGTGCTTTTTGGCGATCTGCTGCTTGACCTTCGCGGGCAGGTTCTTTTCGAGCTCTTCGAGGGTGTTCCAGGGAGAGTTCAGGAGGAATTTGCCGCCTTCCTTGATGTCCGCGAGCATGTCGTAACGGGTGATGTAGGAAGGGTTGTGGCAGGCGACGAAGTCCGCGCTGTCGATCAGGTACGAGCTCTGGATGGGCGTCTTGCCGAAGCGCAGGTGCGAGACGGTGATGCCGCCCGATTTTTTGGAATCGTAGAAGAAGTAGGCCTGCGCGTACATGTCGGTGTGGTCGCCGATGATCTTGATGGAATCCTTGTTCGCGCCGACGGTGCCGTCCGAGCCGAGGCCGTAGAATTTGCAGGAGATGGCGCCTTCGGGGGCGGCGTCGTACTTCTCGGAGAAGTCGAGGGAGGTGTTGGTCAGGTCGTCGTAGATACCGACGGTGAAGTGGTTCTTCGGCTCCTTCTGTTCGAGGTTCTTGTACACCGCGTAGCACATGGAGGGGTTGAACTCTTTCGAGCCGAGGCCGTAGCGGCCGCCGACCACTTTGATCTTGGAAACGCCCTTTTCAAACAGCGCCGAGCACACGTCGAGGTAGAGGGGCTCGCCGAGGGAGCCGGGCTCTTTGGTGCGGTCGAGCACGGCGATCTTTTTGCAGGTCTTGGGGATGGCCGCGACGAACTTGTCCGCAACGAACGGGCGGTACAGGCGGACCTTGATGAGGCCGACCTTGTGGCCCTCTTTGTTCATCTTGTTGATGGTCTCTTCCATCGCGTCGGCGCCGCTGCCCATGATGACGACGACGTTTTCCGCGTCGGGCGCGCCGCAGTAGTCGAACAGGTGGTAGTTGCGGCCCGTGAGCTTGTTCACCTTTTCCATCATCTCCTCGACGATGGCGGGGGTGGCGTTGTAGTACTTGTTCGCCGTTTCACGGTTCTGGAAGTAGGTATCGCCGTTCTGCGCCGTGCCCTTCTGGATGGGGTGCTCGGGGTTGAGCGCGCGGCTCTTGAAGTCGTCGATGTCCTTCATGTCGACGAGCGCTTTCATCTCGTCGTAGTCGATGACGTCGATCTTGGAGACCTCGTGCGAGGTGCGGAAGCCGTCAAAGAAGTGCAGGAAGGGCACTTTGGCTTTGAGGGTGGACAGGTGCGCGACGAGCGCGAGGTCCATGACCTCCTGCACCGAGCCCGAGGCGAGCATCGCAAAGCCCGTCTGGCGGCAGGCCATGACGTCCTGGTGGTCGCCGAAGATGTTCAGCGAATGCGCGGCGATGGCGCGCGCCGAAACGTGGAACACGGTGGGCAGCAGCTCGCCCGCGATCTTATACATGTTGGGGATCATGAGCAAAAGCCCCTGGCTGGCGGTGTACGTCGTGGTCAGGGCGCCTGCGGAAAGGGAGCCGTGCACGGCGCCCGCCGCGCCGCCTTCCGATTGCATCTCGGCGAGGCGCAGCTTCTGGCCGAACATGTTCACGCGGCCCGCGGTGGCCCATTCGTCCGCGACTTCCGCCATCGGGGAAGAGGGCGTGATCGGGTAGATCGCGGCTACTTCCGAGAAGGCATAGGCGACGTGGCTGGCGGCGGTATTGCCGTCGATCGTCATCTTCTTCATAAAAACTCATAACCTCCGAATACTTTATTTTGCTTTCAGCCTCACGGCGTGCGGGTACGCGCGCGGTGTGCGCGCGCGGCGCGCGCCCGTAAATCTCTATCATTATAATGTTTTTCGGGAGAATAGTCAACAGGTCTGCGAAAGTTTTGTCAAAGAATTCCGCCGTTCGTGTGAAATCGCGCCCGCCCCGCCCCAAAATCGTTGTGCTATTTTTCACTTTTTGGTATAATAACTGCATTATGGAAGCCGTGCGTTTCGACAACGTAAAATTTTCCTACGAGGAGGACGGGCAGGACTATGCCGTGAACGGCGTCAGCCTGTCCGTGGAGGAGGGCGAGTTCGTGGCCGTGCTCGGCCGCAACGGCAGCGGCAAGTCCACCCTGGCCAAGCTCATCAACGCCCTGCTCGTCCCCACGGAAGGCAAGGTCACCGTGTTCGGCATGGACACGCTCGACGCGAAGATGACCTTCGAGATCCGCAAAAACGCGGGCATGGTCTTCCAGAACCCCGACAACCAGACGGTGGCCTCGGTGGTGGAGGACGACGTCGCCTTCGGCCCCGAAAACATCGGCGTGCCCCGCGAGGAGATCGGAAAGCGCATCGAGTTCGCGCTGGACGCGGTGGGCATGCAGGAATTCCGCCACGCCACGCCCTCCCGCCTTTCGGGCGGGCAAAAGCAGCGCGTCGCCATCGCGGGCGTCTTGGCCATCCTGCCCAAAATCATGATCCTGGACGAATCGACGGCCATGCTCGACCCCCGCGGCCGGCGCGAGGTGATGGAAGTGATCAAGCGGCTCAACAGGGAACGGGGCATGACGGTCATCCTCATCACCCATTTCATGGACGAGGCGCTGCAAGCGGACCGCGCGATCGTCATGCACCGCGGCGAAGCGGTGATGGACGGCCCGCCCGAGGAGATCTTCGCCCGCAGCGAAGAATTGGAGACGTACAACCTGACGCTGCCGCGGGCGGCGGCCGTGTGCAAGGCCTTGCAGGCGGCGGGCATGCCCGTGAACAATGCGTTCACGGCGGAAGAATTGGCGGAGGCGATATGCGCATCGTTGCAAAGGGGCTGACATACACGTACGACCCCAAATCGCCCTTCGCGTCCCACGCGCTCAACGGCGTGGACCTGACCATCGAGGAAGGGGAATTTTACGGCATCATCGGGCACACGGGCAGCGGCAAGTCTACCTTCGTGCAGCACCTCAACGCGCTGATCCGCCTCACGGGCGGCAGCCTGCGGGTGGGGGACTACGACCTCGCCGACAAGAAGTGCAAGTTCATCGAACTGCGCAGCAAGGTGGGCATGGTCTTCCAATACCCCGAATACCAGCTCTTTGCCGAAACGGTGGAAAAGGACGTGGCCTTCGGCCTCAAAAATTTCCGCAAGGACATGGGCGAAGAGGAGCGCGCCGCCGCCGTGCGCGAGGCGCTGGAAACGGTCGGCCTCTCCTACGCGGAGATGGAGGGGCGCTCCCCCTTCGAGCTGTCGGGCGGGCAAAAGCGCCGCGTGGCCATCGCGGGCGTCATCGTCACCAAGCCCGAAGTGCTCATCCTCGACGAGCCCGCCGCCGGCCTCGACCCGCTGGGCAAGCAGGAGCTGATGGAGCTCTTGCACCGCATCCACGGCGGGTGGTGCAAAACGGTCGTCATCGTCTCGCACGACATGGACGAGATCGCCGAAAACTGTACCCGCGCGGCGGTGTTTTCGGAGGGGCGGGTGGCCATGGAGGGCACCCCCGCCGAGATCTTCGCCCGCAGCGAAGAGCTGTTCGCGCTGGGGCTGGACGTCCCCGTGACGGCGCGCTGCGCGCTCCTTCTCAAAGAGCGCGGCATCGGCATCGAAACGGACTATACGTGCCGCGATTTTGCGGACAAAGTCCTCGCGCTCTGGCGGGCGAAGGAGGGCGGCCATGCTCAATGACGTCACCTTCGGCCAATACTATCCCGCCAAGTCCTTCGTGCACAACATGGACCCGCGCGCCAAGATCGTGCTGGTCATCGCCTTCATCGTGGCCATCTTCCTGGCCAAAAACTTTTTCGGGCTGGCGGCGGTGTTCGCGGCGCTCGTGTTCATGGTGCTCCTCTCGCGCGTGCCCTTCGGCAGGGTGCTGCGCTCCATCAAGATGATCCTGTTCGTGATCGTGTTCACGGCGGTGCTCAACCTCTTTTTCTACGCGGGGGAGAGCGCGTACGAGCCGCTCGTCGACTGGTGGATCTTCACCATCACCTACGAATCGGTGGTGAACATGGTCTTTTTGGCCCTGCGCCTGTTTTTGCTCGTGATGGGCACCTCGATCCTGACGCTGACGACCACGCCCGTGGCGCTGACCGACGGCATCGAGAGCCTGCTCACCCCCTTGAAGTGGATCCGCTTCCCCGTGCACGAGCTGGCGCTGATCATGAGCATCGCGCTGCGCTTCATCCCCACGCTGACCGACGAGACCAACCGCATCATCGCCGCGCAGAAGGCGCGCGGGGCCGATTTTGAATCGGGCGGGCTCATCAAGCGCGCCAAGGCCATGCTGCCCGTGCTCATCCCGCTGCTCGTTTCCGCCTTCCGCCGCGCCGAGGACCTCGGCGACGCGATGGACGCGCGCTGTTACAGCGGCGCCAAGGGGCGCACCAAGTACAAAAAACTCGTGTTTTCCTGGCGGGACCTGCTCGGTTTGCTCTTTTTGGGCGGGCTCATCACGGGCATCGTCTTTTTGAACCTGTATCTGGGCGGCAAGTTCGACATCATCGGGCAGATCGCCTCGCTGTTTTGACCATGAACATCGCATTGCTCCTTTCCTATGACGGCACCGCCTTTTCGGGCTGGCAGGTGCAGGCGAACGGCCGCAGCGTGCAGGCCGCGCTCGAAGGCGCCGTCGCCGCCGCCTTCGGCCGCACCGTCCGCGTCACGGGCAGCGGCCGCACCGACGCGGGCGTGCACGCGGCGGGGCAGGTGGCGTCCTTCCCCCTCGAAGGCGTGAACATTGCCCCCGAAAGGGTGGCCGACGCGCTCAACGCGCACCTCCCGCCCGACGCCAAGGTGCTCGAAAGCCGCGCCGCGCCCGAAGGCTTCGACGCCTGCCGTTCGGCCAAGAAAAAGACTTACCGCTATTCCGTTTACTTTTCGCGGCGGGAACACCCGCTGCTCGAACGGTACGCGGTGCGCGTCGGGGGATCGCCCGATTTTGCCCGCCTGCGCGCCTGCGCCGGCCTTTTGGAGGGCGAGCACGACTTTGCCGCCTTCTCCTCGACGGGCTCCTCCGCCAAGACGACGGTGCGCACGGTGCATTCGGTGGAGATCTCTCCCCGTGCAGGCGGAGGCGGCGTGCCGCGCGCGGACATCGACGTGTGCGGCAACGGTTTTTTGTACAACATGGTGCGCATCCTGGCGGGGGCGCTGCTCGGCTGCGGAACGGGGCAACTCCCTCTCTCCGCGGTGGAAGAGGCCCTTCGCACGGGACGGCGCGATCTTTTGGGCAAGACCATGCCCGCCAAGGGCTTGACCCTCCTTGCCGTCGATTACGGCTTTCCGCTGTTTTGCGGAAATCTCTGAAACAGGGGATATGGTATGGAATTTTTCTTCCTCTATTCGATCTTCGCTATTTTTGAAAACCCGCTCTACGCGCTCGTGCTCGGGTTCAACCAAATGGATGCCTGGCTGGTCTGGGTGCTGACGGCGGGGCTGTTCGCCGTGCTGTACGTCCTCAAAGCGGCGGGCCTGTACACGATGGCCAAAAAGGCGGGCAAGGCACACATCGCCTGGTGCGCCTTCGTGCCCTTTGCGAGCACCTTTTTGATGGGCGAACTGGCGGAAACGCTGTACCTCGGCGGCTTGAAGATCAAGCACCTCGGCATCTTTGCCGCCGCCCTCGAACTTCTGCTGTGCGCCGCCTATGCCATGCAGTACATCCCGCTCTCCTACATCTATTCGCAGGGAGAGGGACAGCTGTACACCGTCATCGTGGAAGCGGGGGCGGACGGGTCGTACGCCTATCTGGAATTCACCGATGCGCTCAACCCCTCCGTCGAGCGGCTCATGGACGTGGCGTCCATACTCCAAACGGTCTTTTATCTCCTCTATACGGTCGCGGCGGCCGTCCTCTTTGTGGCCTTTTTCCGCGTCTACTGCCCGATGTCGTACATCTGGATGGTCATCCTCTGCGTCATCATCCCCGTATTCACGGCGCCGCTCGTCTACGCCTACCGCAACCGCGGGGCCGTCGATTACGAAAAGTGGATGGCCGCGCGCGCCGCGCAGTTGCAGCGCATGCAGCAACGGTACGGGGAGGGCGGCCCGTACGGCGGTAGCCCGTACGGCGGTAGCCCGTATGGCCCCGAGGAGGGCCCCAAGCCCGCCGACCCCTTCGGCGAATTTTCGGACGGCGAGGACAAGGATAAGTACAAGGACGACCCCTTCGGCGGCCTTTCGGATAAAAAGGACGGCCCCGGCGGGCCGAGCGGCTCTTCGTCGGACGGCAAGGGCGGGGACGGCGGGTCCTTTTCCTGAGCGCGGCGGGCGCATGTTCACGTTTTTTGAGCCATAGGCAGGAGGTGTGCGGCATGAACGATACCATCGCGGCTCTCTCCACGCCGCCGGGGCGCGGGGGCGTTGCCGTCGTGCGCGTCAGCGGGGCGGGGGCGCTCTCGGTGGCGGAAAAACTCTTTTCCCCCGCGGGCAAAACGCCCGTTTCCGCCTTCGAGCCCTACAAACTCTACCCGGGCCGCATCGACTGCGGCGCCTTTTCCGACTTCGGCCTGTGCGTGTACTTCAAGGCTCCGCACAGCTTCACGGGGGAGGACGTGGCCGAATTCCATTGCCACGGCGGCACGGGCATCGTGCGCGCGCTGCTCGGGCGCATCTTCGCCCTCGGCTGCCGCCCCGCCGAACGGGGCGAGTTCACCAAGCGCGCGTTCCTGAACGGAAAGCTCTCCCTCTCCTCGGCCGAGGGCCTTGCCGACATGATCAACGGCCAGAGCGAGGCTGAGATCCGCGCGGGCAGCATGCTCTACGCCGAGCGGCTCACGGGCGCCGTGCGCGGCATCCAGGCGAAGCTGACCGAGATCCTGGCGGGCATCGATGCCGACATCGACTTCCCCGAAGAGGACATCGAACACACCGATCTCGCCGCCGCGGGCGGGCAGGTGGCCGCGCTGCTGCAAGAGGTGCGGGGCCTGGCCGCGGGCTACGGCGCGGGCAAAAAGATCAAGGAGGGCGTCTCCGTCGTGCTGGCGGGCAAGCCCAACACGGGCAAGAGCTCCCTCCTGAACGCCCTGCTGGGGGCGGACAAGGCCATCGTTTCGGCCGTGCCCGGCACCACGCGCGACGTGGTGGAGGGCAGCATCGAGATCGGAGGCGTGCGCTTCGACCTCTACGACACCGCGGGCATCCGCGAGAGCGGCGAGGAGGCCGAGAGCATCGGCATCGGCCGCGCGCGGGCGCTTATCGGCGGCGCCGACCTCGTTCTCTTCGTGCTCGACGCCTCCGCGCCCCTGTCCGCCGAGGACAGGGAGGTGTACGAGCGCACCGAGGGCAGCCGCCGCATCGTCGTCTACAACAAGACCGATATAGGCGGGAACGGCCCTTCGGCAAAGGGCGGGGAAACGCCGCCCGCCGACATCCGCGTTTCGGCCAGGACGGGCGAGAACATCGCCGCCCTGCGCGAACTTCTGTACGCGCGCGGGCTGGAAGGGGTGCGCACCGACGGCGCCTTCGTCATCGAGGCGCGCCACCACGTCGCCCTGGAACGCGCGGCAAAGGAGCTGGCGGAGGCCGCCGCGCTGTGCGGCACGCTGCCGCCCGACCTGTGGGGGGTGCACCTGCGCGCCGCCTGGGAGGCGCTGGGCGAGATCACGGGCGAAACGGCGAACGAGCGCATCATCGACGAGATCTTTTCCAAATTCTGCGTCGGAAAGTAGCCCCGCGCCGCATGTTCCGCCGCCCCGCGGCCCGCGCGTATTTTTCGCGGCCCGTGTGCCGTTTGCATGTTTTTGTAAGCCGCCTGCAAGCACAAGGAGCGTTTTTTATGGTCAATCTCGAACTGTACCGCGTGTTCTACACCGTCGCCCGCTGCGGCAGCCTCACGCGCGCCGCGGAGGAGCTGTACATCAGCCAGCCCGCCGTCTCGCAGGCCGTCAAACAGCTCGAAAGCCAGCTCGGCATGCCGCTGTTCGACCGCACCCACCGCGGCGTGGAGCTCTCCGAGCAGGGCGGCAAACAGATCTTCGACATCGTCGCCCGCGCCCTGGCCGAGCTCGGCGAGGCGGAGGACAGGCTCAAAGAGATCAAGGCCGCGCCCACGGGCACGCTGCGCATCGGCGCGTCGGATACCATCTTCCACTTCGCCCTCGTCGATAAGATCGCGGCCTTTCACGAAAAATACCCCGCCGTCAAGCTGCACCTCATCAACACCATCACCACGGAGACGGTGGAGCTCCTCAAAAACGGCAAGTGCGACATCGCCTTCATGAACCTGCCCGTCGAGGACAAGGACATCGAATTTTCGAGCACGGTCATGCCCCTGAACGACGTATTTCTGGCGGGCGAGCGCTTTGCCGCGCTGGCGCAAAAGGTGCAGCCGCTGCGCGTGCTGCACGATTACCCGCTGCTGATGCTGGACGGGAACACCGTCACCCGCCGCGCCATCGAACAGTTTTCACGCTCCGTGGGCGTGCAGTTGCAGCCCGAGATCGAGAGCGGCAGCCTCGAACTTCTCATCCGCCTGGCCAAGAGCGGCGCGGGCATCGCCTGCGCCCCGCGCGAGTACGTCTCCCGCGAGCTGGCCGACGGCACGCTGGCCGAGATCCGCACCGACCCGCCCCTGCCCACCCGCGGCGTGGGCATCGCCTTCCCCAAGCACCAGCCGCTCTCCTTCGCCGTGCGCGAATTTTTCAAACTCTTCCGCCCCGAACAGGAATGAAAGTGCGCGCCCCGCGTTTTCGCGGGGCGCGCACTGTATATGCGGGCGCGGCGCCCCGCCGGGGCGCCGCGCCTGTCAAAACAGGCAGCCGCCCGCGCAGGATGCGCGGGCGGCTGCTTTCGGCAGGGGAGGCGCGGCCGCCCGCGGGCGGCCGCGCTGCCGTCAATCGTCGAAGTCGAAGCGGTGCTTGCGGTACTTTCCGCCGTCCGCCGTCTCGTAGAGGTAGTTGCCGTCCTCGTCCACGGTCACGAAGTAGCGCGCCGTGCCGTTGCGATCTCCCACCTTGACGGAGATGCGGCCCTTTTCCTCTTCAAAGTAGAAGGCCTTGCCCTCGCCGCCGTTGAACAGTTTGAGCTCGATCTCCGTTTCGCCGCGCTCCCGCTCGCAGGAGAAGGTGCTGCGGCGGACCGTGCGGCCGTTTTCATAGAGGGTGTATTCGTATTCGGTCTCGCTCTCGCCGCGCTCCTGTTCGGCCTCGTGCTCGACGAGCAGGGTGCGCGCCTCGTCGATGCGCACGCGGAACTGCTCCTCGCTCTCGCTTTCGCCGCGCCCGCTCTCCACGCTGCGCCGCCCTTCGACGGCGTATTCGCTGCCGTCGTTGAGCCGCATCACGCCGTCGAGGCGGTACACCTGCTCCCGCTCGTCGTCATCGTCGTCGTTGTCGTACTCTTCATGAACGAGCGTCTCGTTGTAGTAGACGGCGTATTCGATGGAGTCGCCTTCGAGGTCCTTGTAGGCCACCGTCATCTTCACGGCGTACCCTTCGCGGTCGGATTTCTCCGCCGCCGCCGAAACGCCGCTCCCGTCGAGGATGCCCTCGACGAGCAGCATGTATCCGTTGAGCTCGTCGATCTCGGCCTGCGCGCCGTCCTGCACGCCGTCCGCCTGCGCCGCCAGGCTGCGCGCCGCGGGGGAGGCGGGGGCGTTCATGGAGGTGAGCAGCGCGCCCGCCGAAGCGGCGCTGAACCCGTAGGCCGCCTCCGCGGCCTCGGCCGCGGCCGAATTGCCCGTCCCGTTGAGGCCGCCGTCCTTGCCGCAGGCCGTCAGCCCGAAGATGCCGAGTGCCAAAGCCGCAACGATCGTCAAAGTCAAAAGCAGTTTTTTCATGGTCGTTTCTCCTTTCGGTTTTGGTTTTTTGTTGTCGCCGACACCTATACAACACCGCCGTCGCCCGTTTTGTTGGAAAGATCCGAAAAATTTTTCCGAAAAATCGGAAAAAGGGGGGCGGCCCCGCGCTTTTTTGCGCGGGGCCGCCCCCGTCGATCGGGCCGCCCGTAAAGGCCGACCGCCGCGGGCAGGGCCCGCGGCGGGTATCTTTGTTGACGCCGTTTTACGGGCGGCCCTCGCCGAACACGTAGCGGTGACTGCCGTTTTCGATGTAGACGCGGAAGTCGACCCGCTCGCCGCCCATCTGCGCCGTCACGCGCAGCACCGTCTTGCCGCGCTCCTCTTCGCGCTCGAATTCGAGGATGTCCGTCTCCTTCGGCCCTCCTTCGGGGTCGCGCTCGACGGTCATTTTCAGTTCGAGTTCGCCTTCCTCGCTCTCGTACTCCACGGTGGTGCGCTCGGTCATGCGCCCGTCCTTTACGATGGTGTACACGTATTTCTGCTCGGTCTCGGTCTCGCCGTCCTCGGTCTCGCGTTCGGACTCCTGTTCGACGCGGATGTAGGAATTTTCCCCCGTTTGGGCGCGGAACCAAAGCTCGTTCTCGGTCTCGCCTTCCTCCTCCTCGCTCTCCTTGCCGCCCGCAACGGGGTAGCTTTGCCCGCCTTCGAGCACGAGCAGCCCCTCGATGGCGTAGTTCTGCTCCCGCTCGCCGCCGTCCGTCTCGGTGCCCGTCAGCCGCTCGTTGTAGTAGAGGGTGTAGCGCACCGCGCCGCCGAGGGCGTTCGCCGTCACCGTCATGGCAAAGTCGTAGCCGCTCCCTTCGTCCGCGGCCGCCACGCTGTGTTCGATGGCGCCGTCGCCCAGCAGCCCCTCGGCCAGGGCGAGGTATTCTTCGACCACCGCCCGCTGCTGCGCGCTGAGGCCGCCCTCGCTCACGCCCGCGGCTTCGTCATCGTCGTCATCGTCGTCGTCATCGTCCCGCCCCCGCAGAGAGGACGTGAACGCGCCTTCCGCCCTTTCCGCGGCGGAAGGTCCGTTTGCAAAAAGCCCGCGCGCCGCGGCGGAAACGCCCGCCGAGCCCGCGCCCGCCTCGCCCGCCGACGCCGTGGCGGACGTGCCCGCCTGCCCGTCGGAGAGCAGCGCGCCCACCGAGGCCGCGCCGTAGGCGTAAAAGTCGTCGGGGGTGGAGATCTGCGTAAACTGGTTGAGCGCACCCTTGCCCGCGGGCAGCAGTGTGACCAGCAGGATGACCGCGAGCAGGCAGGCCGCCAGGGCGGCGGCCGCGGCGGCGATCCAAGGCGCCCGCGTTTTGCGCGCCGCCACGGCCGTGCGGGCGCCGTATGCTTCGTTTTCCTGTGCGTAGCCGAGTTCGCGGCGGATGTTGTCCGCGACGCGCGCGTCGTCGGGCAGCACGTCGGCTGCCTGCGCCCGCAACAGCTTTTTCACGTCTTTCATGCGCCGCCCTCCTTTTGCAGATGCCGTTTGAGTTTTTTGAGCGCCTCGTTGTTTTTCCAGGTCACGGTGCCCACGGGCAGGCCGAGCATGGCCGATACTTCCCGCCGCTTGTAGCCCGCCACCTGGCAGAGCATGACGATCTCGTATTCGTCCTCGCGCAGGATCTTTGCCGCTAGGTCGAACAGGTAGGGCAGTTCCGTTTCCCGCACGCCGTATTTCCACGGCTCGGCGTCGAAGTCGGTGCTGACCTCGCGCGCCGCCCGCTTGCGGTGGTTGAAGGCGAGGTTTTTGCCGATCGTCGTCAGCCAGGCGGGGAAGTTGGTGCCCGCGCGGTAGCCGTCCAGCGCGCGCAGGGCCCGTATGTACGTTTCCTGCAACAGGTCCTCGGCGTACATTTTGTCATGCACGATGTACAGGATGGCAAAATACACCGCCCTGTTCGTCAATGCGTATATCCGATCGAACGCGCTGCCGTCTCCCGCGCGCAGCCGCTCCACGAGTTGTCCGAGTTCGTCGCGTTTCATACAACTCCCGTATATACAACAACCCATCCGCCCGTTTTGTTGGCGTGAAGCAAAAAAATCCCGTTTTTGCCCGAAAAAAAGGCCCGCGCGGGGCGCCTGCCTCGCGCAGGACGCCCCGCGCGGGCGGGTTCAGCCGATCACGTCGTGCATGTCGTACTTGCCTGCGGGCTTGCCGGCCACGAACTTGGCCGCGCGCACCGCGCCCGCCGCGAACACCCGCTTGCTGCGCGCGCTGTGCGAAAGGGTCACGATCTCGTCCTCGCCCGCGAACAGCACCTCGTGTTCGCCCACGATGGTGCCGCCGCGCACGGCGTGGATGCCGATCTCGTTCCCGCGCGCGCCGACCATGCCCTCGCGCCCGTACAGGCAGGGCTTCTGCCCGCCGAAGGCCTCGTTGGCGCTCTCGGCCAGCATCAGCGCCGTGCCCGAGGGTGCGTCCTTTTTGAGGCGGTGGTGCTTTTCCACGATCTCGATGTCGAAGCTCTCGCCCAAAAAGGCGGCGGCCTGGCGGACCAGCTTTTGCAGGAGGTTGATGCCGACGGAGAGGTTGGCCGTCCTGAACACGGCGATATCTTTGCTCGCCTCGTCGATGGCGGCCAGGTCCGCGGGCGTGTAGCCCGTGGCGGCCAGCACGACGGGGCAGCCCCGCCCCTTGGCGAAGGCGAGCACGTTGGGCAGGTTTGCCGCCGAAGAAAAGTCGATGACCACGTCGACGGGCTCTTTGACGCCGTCGAAGCCCGCGTACACGGGCACGGGCAGGGCGGCTTTGGCGATGTCTACGCCGCCGACGCAGCGCACGCCCTCCTCCTGTCCGCAGATGTCCAAAACGTTGCGGCCCATGTGGCCGCAGATGCCGCTGATGAGGATGTTGATCATAGCCGTATGCTCCTTATGGTGCGGCCACCCCGCGCTTCGGCGCGGGGTGGCGGGTGGTTATCGTGCGGAAACGTTCAGCCCGAAATCGCGCAGGACGCGCGCGAGCTGCTCCTTGTGCGCGGGTTCGAGCTCGGTCAAAGGCGCGCGGGGCGCGCCGCCGCCGAGGCCGATCATTTCGGCCGCCGCCTTGGCGGGGATGGGGTTCACTTCCATGAACATGGCGTCGATGAGGGGCAGCATCCTGTCCTGGATGGCGTTGGCCGAGGCCAGATCGCCCGCCTTGACGAAGTTGTACAGTGCCTTGGTCTCCTTCGGCACGATGTTGGAGGCGACCGAGATCAGCCCCGCCCCGCCGATGGCGAGGATGGGCAGGTTGAGGTTGTCGTCCCCCGAATACAGGTCACACTTGCCGCGGATGCGCCGCGCCGTCTCGCAGATCTGCTCCATGTTGCCGCAGGCCTCTTTCACGCCCGCGATGTTGGGGATGGCGGCGAGCCTTTCCATGGTGGCGGGCAGGATGTTCACGCCCGTGCGCGGCGGCACGTTGTAGCAGATGACGGGGATGTCCACCGCCCCTGCGACCGCTTCGTAGTAGGCGACGATGCCGTTCTGGGTGCATTTGTTGTAGTAGGGGGTGACGACGAGCAGCCCGTCCGCGCCCAGCGCCTGCGCCTTTTTGCTCGCCTCCACGGCGTGCGCGGTGCAGTTGGAGCCGCTGCCGAACACGATCTTGGCGCGGCCCTTGGCGCGCTGCACCGAAAAGCGCATCACCGCTTCCTTTTCTTCCTCGGTCATGGTGGCGGGCTCGCCCGTCGTGCCGAGGATGACCAAGGCGTCCGTCCCGTTTTCGATCTGGAAATCGATCATCTTCCCGAAGGCGCCGAAGTCGACGCCGCCGTCCGCCGCGAACGGCGTGATCATCGCCGTCGCCGTGCCGTTGAAAAATCCGACCATTTCGTTCACCTCGCTCCCGTCAGGGTGTGCCGCCTCGCGGCATTTTTACAGATAGTTTTCGGCCGCCAGAAGTTCGGCCATCAGCACCGCGCCGCCCGCGGCCCCGCGCAGCGTGTTGTGCGAAAGGCACACGAACTTGTAATCGAAGAGGATGTCCTCGCGCAGCCGCCCGAGCGATACGGCCATGCCGTTTTCGAGCATGCGGTCCAGCTTGGCCTGCGGGCGGTCGTTCTCCTCAAAGTAGTGCAAAAACTTTTTGGGCGCGGAGGGCAGGCCGAGCTCTTGCGGCTTGCCCGCGAAGTTCTCCCACGCGCGCAGGATCTCTTCCTTGGAAGGCTTGTTTTCAAAGGAGACGAACACCGCCGCCGTGTGCCCGTCGGATACGGGCACGCGCAGGCATTGGGCCGTGATCTTGGGCGCGGAAGCGTTCACGATCTTATCCCCTTCGACGCGCCCCCAGATCTTCAACGGTTCGAGCTCGGATTTCTCCTCCTCGCCGCCGATGTAGGGGATCACGTTGTCGACGATCTCGGGCATGCGGTCAAAGGTCTTGCCCGCGCCGCTGATGGCCTGGTAGGTGCACACCGCCGCGCACTTCACGCCGTATTTGAGCAGCGGGTGCAGGGCGGGCACGTAACTTTGCAGCGAGCAGTTGCTCTTGACGGCGATGAACCCGCGCTCGGTGCCGAGCCGCTTTTTCTGCGCCGCGATGACGGCGGCGTGGCCGGCGTTGATCTCGGGGATGATCATGGGCACGTCGGGGGTGGAGCGGTGCGCCGAATTGTTGGAGATGACGGGCACCTCCGCCTTGGCGTACTTCTCTTCGAGGGCGCGGATGTCCTCCTTTTTCATGTTCACGGCGCAGAACACGAAGTCCGCCGCGGCCGCGATCTTGTCGATGTCCTTTTCGGCGTCGAACACGGTCATGTCCGCGAACTTTTCGGGCACGGGGGAAGTCATCGCCCAGCGCCCCGCCACGGCGTCGCGGTATTTTTTGCCCGCGGAGGAGGGGGAGGCCGCCAGGGCCTTGACGTGGAACCAGGGATGGTTTTCCAAAAGCAGCAAAAAGCGCTGGCCGACCATGCCCGTTGCGCCGATGACGGCGACGTTGTAATTTTTCATATACGTACTCCTGAATTTTGTACAAACGATGGCGCTTTGCGCGTGGCGCTCCGGCGTTTTTGCCTCTTTGCGGGGCGGCACGGGCGCATTTGCCCGCAAACGAAAAGAGCGCGGGCCGCAATGGGCACCGCGCACGTTCGCAAGAGATAAAGCCGCGGGCGCCGCCGCAACGGGCGGGCGCCGACCATAGTTCTCCACGCAGGCGGTGACAGTCGCACGGGTATTCTCCCGTGCGCCCGGCGGCGGCAGGGCGGCCCCTTGCCGTGCCTCGGCGGGGATGCCCTTTCCTCCCGCGGGGAAAACCGCTCCCCGTGCCTGCGGAAGTACTCATGCTCGCCCGCTCCTCTATGCAGCACATTGATTTTAGCACACGCGGGGGCAAATGTCAAAGACTTTTTTTGTGCGGGCGGTATAAAATCATTGAAAAAATTTGCCGTTTGCGCTATAATAAAGCATACGCTTGCCGCGCGCCTTTCGGCGCCGCGCCCCCTTCGGCGGGCGGCGTGAAAAAACGCGGCGCCCGCACCCGCGCCCGCGCGGCGCGCGGACCGACCTTACGGAGGCAATATGGCACAACAAGGCGAACGCAAAGGCTTCATCGCCCGCATGCTGGAAGGAAAGGAGAGAGACGAGGAATACGCCCGCAGCACCCTCCCTTCCAACCGCTGGGGCTTGTTCTGGGATATCTTCAAGGGCCGCTTTTCCAAGATCGTCATCGTCAACCTGCTGATCCTCATCTTCTGCCTGCCCCTGATCATCCTCTATTTCGTGCGCATGGCGTACATGAACGCGCAGGAAACGCTCATGCCCTTCGCGGGCTGGGTGGGCACGGGGTACCCCGCGGTGCCCGACCTCCTCGGCCTTTCCGAGCAGGTCACGCTCTCGACGAACATGCTCTTCGGCGCGCTGATGATCGTGGCCGCCATCATCGCGGCCGTCGGCATTTCGGGCGGGCTGTACGTCATCCGCAACATGGTCTGGACGGAGGGCATCTTCGTCGCCAACGACTTCTGGCGGGGCATCAAGATCAACTTCGTCGTCGTGTTGCAGTCCACCGTCTTTTACGGCGTGCTGCTGTACATGTTCACCCTCTCCGTCAACTGGTCCTCCTGGGCGATCACGGTGGGGGAGGGCAGCCGCGTGCTTCTGACCATCTCGATGGCCGTCTCCTACGTCGGCATGGCCGTCATCACCATCATGTTCCTTTGGATGCTGTCGATGGGCGCCAACTATAAGCTGAAATTTTTCAAACTGCTGAAAAATTCCTTCCTCATGACCTTCGGCATGATCTTCCACAACGTCTTTTTCATCGTGCTGATGGCCATCCCCGCCCTGCTGCTGTTGCTCGGCTCCTTCTTCACCATGGTGGCCGCCATCATCTTCATCCTCTTCGGCGTCTCCTACATGCTGCTGGTGTGGCTGGACTATTCGCAATGGGTGTTCGATAAGTTCTTTGAATCCAAGCGCGAAGGCGGCAAAGTCAACCGCGGCATCTACGCCAAGGGCAAGGGCGGCGCGCAGAGCAAGGCCGTGCAGCAATACGCCGCCGAGCTCGAAGCCGCGTCCAAGATCAAGTCCGACCTCGCCTCCCGCCCCATCAAGCCCATCACCGACGACCTGAAAGTGTACGAGCTGCCCGAGAGCTTCTCGCGCGACGATTTGAAAAAGCTGCGCGAATCGAAGGAGCGCATCGCCGAGGACACCGCGCAGTACGTCGAAGAGCACAAAAACGACGAGCGCTACGTCGTCTACAACGCCCGCTTTGAAGAGCCCGCCGAGGCCGAGGAGGGCGCAAAGGACAAGGGCGGCAAGGATAAAAAGGGCAAGAAAGGCAAAAAGGAGGGCGGCAATGGCCGCTGACGCCTACACCTTTTTAGCAAGCTGGTTCGAATACCTCAATGCAGACTGCGACTATGAACAATGGTCGCAGTACTTGTATGAAAAGCTGCGCGCGGCGGGCGTGGAGGGCGGCGCGGGGCTGGATATCGGGTGCGGCAGCGGCGCCTTCACGCGGGCCTTCGCGCGGCGCGGCTTTTCCATGACGGGGTACGACGTCAGCGCGCCCATGCTCTCCAAGGCGGAAGAGCTCGGCGCGCGCGAGGGCGTGTACCCGCGCTATATCCTCTCCGACATGCGCCGCGTCAAGGTGCTGGGGCCGCGGGCGGACTTCGCCCTGTGCGTGAACGACTGCC
This sequence comes from uncultured Clostridia bacterium, assembly GCA_944328445.1. Lineage (GTDB taxonomy): Bacteria > Bacillota > Clostridia > Christensenellales > Borkfalkiaceae > Borkfalkia. Next base: position 83,259 of record CALVHO010000002.1, read on the forward strand.
TCAACTACCTTCCCCCCGCCGAAGTTCCCGCCTTTTTCCGCCGCGTGGCGGGCTGCCTGCGCCGCGGCGGCGCCTTTTTGTTCGACGTATCCGCCCCGCAGAAGCTGCGCGCCATCGGCTGTAACACCTTCTGCGAGGACCGCGAAGAGGTGGCGTGGATGTGGTTCAACCGCCTGGCGGGGGACCGCCTCGAAATGGACGTCACCCTCTTCGAGCGCGGCGCGGACGGCCGCTTTTCCCGCAGGGACGAGCACCACGTGCAGTACATCCAGGAAGAGGCCGCGCTGCTTTCGGCGGCGGAGGCGGCGGGCTTTGCCGTCCTTTCGGCCGAAACGCCGCCCGTGGGCGGCGCCGCGGGGGACCGCTTCTGCGTCGCCTGCGTGCGGCGCTGAACGCGCGCGGAGGCGCGCGGCGGGCGTTTCCGCAGGCAGGCCGGCAAGGGCGCGGGGTGCGCTTTTTTCGGCGCGGCAGCGCTCTGTTCTTCGTTTCATTTTCTTGACGGCGGCGGGGGAGCCTCGCCGCAAGGGAGGGTCCATGGCACAGGCAAACAAACAGGACGTCATCCTGCGCGGGCTGGTCTGCGGGGGCGAGGTGTCTTTGGCCGTGGCCGAAACGACGCAGCTCGTCAACGACGCCATCCGCATCCACGGGCTGTCCGCGCTTTCGGCGGCGGCGCTGGGGCGCACGCTCACGGCGGCGGCCTACATGTGTTCGTCCCTCAAAGCCGAGCGCGGCGCGCTCTCCGTCACCGTCAAGGGCGGCGGGGTGGGCGGCAACATCTGCGTCAGCGGAGACGCGGCCCTGCACATGCGCGGCTACATCGACGAGCCGCAGGCATTTTTGCCCCCCAACGCGCGCGGCAAGCTCGACGTGGGCGGCTGCGTGGGGCATGAAGGTACCCTCACCGTGGTGCGCGACGACGGGGACGACCGCCCCTTCGTGGGCACGACGCCGCTCGTCAGCGGCGAGATCGGCGAGGACTTCGCCGCCTACTTCGCGCAGAGCGAGCAGCTGCCCACGGCCGTGGCCGTGGGGGTGAAGATCGGCAAGGACGGTACCTGCCTCGGCGCGGGCGGCGTGTTCATGCAGCCCATGCCCGGCGCGGGGGAGGAGAGCTTCCGCTTCGTCGACGAGACCATCGGCAAATTCGCGAACGTGAGTTCGCTCATGGAAGAGGGGAGCGCCGCGTCCGTCTGGGCGGCGTACTTCGGCGGGGAGGCGATGACCGCCCGCCGCCCCGTATATAAGTGCAATTGCAGCAGACATTATATAGAGGGCCTGCTGGCCGCGCTGGGGGAGGGCGAGCTGCGTTCCATCCTCGCCGAGCGCGGCAAGGTGGAGGTGCATTGCCACTACTGCAACACCGATTACGTGTTCGGCCCGCAGGACGTGGAGGCGCTGCTTCTCGCCCGCAAAGGGGAAGAGGGGGCGCAAAGGGGTACGGATGAATAAAAAAAATGCGATCCCGTTCGATCTGAGCGCGGACAGGCTGCTGGACTTTGCCGAAGCCAAGCTCGACGCGGGCGAAAACATCGCGGCGCTGCGCTTTTTGCACAAATCGCTCGAACTGTACGGCGACGGCCCGGACGAGCTCGCCGACCTTGCCGACGCCTACGAGGGCATGGAGCTGTACGAGCAGGCCGCGAATTGCTGGTTCCGCTACCTCGCGGTGTGCGCGGAGGACGAGGCCGTCGACGCCTACGAGGGCCTGGCGGCCTGCTATTACAACCTCGGCAACGAGCCGCAGGCGTCCTATTACTATTCGCGCATGCTGCACGACAAGTTCGTGACGCCCGCCAACAACATCGAGATGGGCGAGATGTTTGACAAGCCGCCCGCCAAGCCGCTGCGCATCGTCTGGCCGCCCGAAAGCGCCGATTACTCGGAGGACATCGACGCTGGCCTGAAACTTCTCAAAAGCGGAGACCACGCCGCGGCGGCGGAAAAGTTTTCCGCGGTGCCGCCGCAGTCTTCCTACCGCGTGCCCGCCCTCAACTACCTGGCCGTGTGCCGCCTGCTCGAAGGCAACAACGAGGAGGCCGAAGCCGCCTGCCGCGAGCTGTTGGAGCGTGAACCTGCCAACGTGCAGGGGCTTTCCACGTATGCGGCCGTGCTCACCGAACAGGGCCGCAGCGAGGAGAGCCGCGCCGTGGCCGAAAAGCTGGCCGCGTCCGAGACGGACAGCCCCGACGAGCTGTACAAGATCGCCACCGTCTGCTGCGAAAACGGCCTGTTCCGCACCGCGTACGACCGCTTTTGCCGCCTCGAAGGGATGGTCCCGTACGACCGCACCCTGCTGTATTTCAAGGCGGTGGCGGCTTTCCGCAGCGGCCTGCTGAAAGAGAGCTGCAACACCTTCGGCAAGCTGCTCGACATCTATCCCCGTTCGGCGGTGGCGCGCTACTATTTCTGCGCCGTGCGCCGCTACGCAGAGGAGGGCGGTACCCTGCCCGAAACGAGCTTTTTTTACCGCCTCCCGCCGCAGGAGCGCGCCGAGCGCGTCCGCTTTTTGCAGGCGCTGCGCGACCTGCGCCCCGCCGAGCTGGAAGCCTACTGCCGCGCCGCCGACATCGGCGAACTGCTCGAATGGTGCTTCGACGAGGGCGACGGCGGGGACATCGAATTGCAGCTTCTCGGCGTGGCGGTGGCCGCCCGCGGCGGCGACCCCTTCCTGCGCGAGGTGCTGCTCGACGGCTCGGTCAACGACCTCGTCAAGTCCGAAGGCGTGCGCATGCTCTGCCTTCGCAACCGCGATTTCGATTGCGGCGTCGTCTTGTCCGACATCTACCGCGACGTGAGCTTCACCCGCTTGGAGATCGGCCGCGCGGCGCGCAAGCCCTTCGTCGGGGCGTACGCCCTGTGCTGTTCGCGCTTTGCCCTCTTGGGCGAGGGCGAAGGCGAGGAATACCGCCTGGCCGCGCAGGCCATCTACGGCATCTTGCAGGAGGCGGGCAAGCTGCGCGAGGTCGGCGACCCCGCCGCGCTGGCCTGCGCCGTCTTTTTGTCGGTGTCGGGCGCGGGGCTGAAAAAGGCCCGCGGCGCCATCCGCGCGCTCGAAGCGGACCCCGCCGCCGTGGCGGCCGTCCTCGGCGCCGTGCGGGAGGCGCGCGCCCTGTCCGAGGCCGCCGCGGCCGATGCGTCCGCCGAAGGCGGGGAGGGCGCGGGGGAAAACGCGCGGGAAAGTTCACAAAACGGCGCGCGGGATGACGCGCGCAATACGCAGGACGGCGAACAGAGCGGCGCGCGCGGGGCGGAGGACGATCCCGCGAAGGGCGGAAAGGAGGACGGAGATGAAACTCATTGACCTGGACGAAAAATTCAACGTGCGCATGGCGCAGGCCATCGAACGGTACGCGGGCACCCGCACCGAGGCGGAGTGGGAGGACGAGATCGCCGCGCAGTACGCGCGCTTCGGGCAGACGCCGCTCAAAGAGCTGGGCGGGCTGACGCCGCGGCAGTACTTCGCGCAGATGAGCGACGAGCGGCTGACCGAAACGCTCAAAGAATACCTCTTGCAGGGCGTGCCCGTGCCCGATTTCCTCAGCGAGGAGCTCGAAAGCCGCGGCGCCTGCCCCGCCGTGCTGGCGCTGCTGTCCGAAACGGACGAGGAGCTGGTCATGTACGCGCTCAACGCCGCGGGCGCGGACGCGCGCGCGGCGGGCCGCCTGGCGCAGATGCTGGGCGAAGAGGGGTACGACGGGCACGTCAAGGACGCGGTGGCCGACCTGTTGAAGGCCCGCGCCGACGACGTGACCGGCCCCATGCTCTCCCTGTTGGGCGGCGAAAACGCGCCCTACGCCTTGGAAGTGCTCTCCAAGACCCGCCGCCGCGACGAGCGCGTGTACACCGCCCTGCTCGACGCCTTTCTGGGCGGCGGCGAGGCGGACGTGCCGCTGTACGCGGGCTATCTGGCTTCGTACGGGGACGAGCGCGCCCTGCCGCACCTGCTTTCGGCCATCGACCGCGAGGACATCGGCTTCGTCGCCTTCCAGGAGCTTAAATTCGCCATCGAGGCGTTGGGCGGCAGCTACGACAAGGAACGCGATTTTTCGGGCGACGCGGCCTACAAGGCGATCATGGCCGCGGGCGGCGGCACCGATATTTTCGGCAAAAAATGAACGCGCAGCGGGCGGCGCCCCGCGCCGCAAAAGAAGCGGCGCGGGGCTTTTTTTGCGTTGCGGCGGCAAAATTTCGGCGCGGGTCTTGACAAACGCCGCGTTTTGCGTTTTAATAGAAGTAAGAAAAACGAAGAAGGGGGAAACACGGCATGGTCATCACGGTCAGCCGCCAGTTCGGCAGCGGGGGCAGGGAATTCGGCATCAAGCTCGCCAAGGAGCTCGGCATCCCGTTTTACGACAAGGACATCATCTCCATGGCCGCGGAGGACAGCAACATGTCCGCCGAGTTCATGAAGCAGTACGAGGAGAGCGCGCCGGGCTTCTTTTCGCGTTCGCTCTATTCCTATTACCAGATGCCCATGAACGACCGCATCTTCATCGCGCAGACCAACCTCATCAAAAAGCTGGCCGAGGAGGGCCCGTGCGTCATCGTCGGGCGGTGTGCGGACGCCATTTTGGAAAACAGCGTGCGCATCTTCGTCTACGCGCCGCTGGCGCTGCGCGTGCAGCGCAAACAGGCGATGGAGACGGGCGTGCCTCCCGAAAAGATGGAGGCGCACGTCAAGGCGACGGACAAAAAGCGGCAGAAGTATTACCACTATTACAGCGGCAAGCGCTGGGGCATGGCCGAAAACCACGACCTGTGCATGGACAGCGGCAAAGTGGGGGTGGACGGCTGCGTCGAGTGCGCGCTGGCCTACATCCGCCGCCTCGGCGGAAAGTAAAATAAACAAGGCAGGCGCCGCGCGGCGAGGCCGCGCGGCGCCTTCGTGCCCGTACAGGCGGGCGGGGTGGTTCATGGAAAGGGCAAAAACAGTCGTCGTCGGCATGAGCGGCGGGGTGGACAGTTCGGTGGCGGCGCTGCTGTTGAAGGAGCAGGGCTACAACGTCATCGGCCTGTACATGGTCAACTGGGAGGAGCAGGGCGAAAACGGTTGCTGCACCGCCGAGGAGGACTATGAGGACGTCCGCCGCGTCTGCAACGCCATCGGCATCCCGTATTATACCGTCAACTTTGCCGAGGAATACCGCGAGCGCGTCTTTTCCTACTTTTTGGAGGAATACCGCCGCGGCCGCACGCCCAATCCCGACGTGCTGTGCAACCGCGAGATCAAGTTCGGGCCCTTCAAGGACTACGCCCTGTCCTTGGGCGCCGATTTTGTGGCCACGGGCCACTACTGCGGCATCCGCCACGAGGGCGGCAAGCACTACCTGTTGAAGGCGGCCGACCAAAACAAGGACCAGACCTATTTTTTGTGCCAGGTGACCCAGCCGCAGCTGAGCGGCGTGCTCTTCCCCCTGGGCGGCCTGCAAAAGGCGCAGGTGCGCGCCCTGGCCGAAAAGTACGGCCTCTCCACCGCGGCCAAGCGTGACAGCACGGGCATCTGCTTCATCGGCGAACGCAACTTCCGCGCCTTTTTGCAGGGCTACCTTCCCGCGCAGCCCGGCCCCATCCGCACCCTCGCGGGGCAGGAGGTGGGGCGGCACATCGGGCTGATGTACTACACGCTCGGCCAGCGCAAGGGCCTGGGCATCGGCGGGCAGAAGGGCGAGGACGGCGGCGGGCGCTGGTTCGTCGTCGAAAAGGACCTCAAAAACAACGTGCTCTACGTCTCTCACGGGGACGAGAGCGTGCTCCTTTCCCGCTCGTGCGAGGTCTCGGGCATCAACTGGATCCCGTCCCCGCCCGAAGAGGAGGAATTTTGCTGCACCGCCAAATTCCGTTACCGCCAGGGCGAGCAGGAGGTGCGCGTCGTCCGCCGCGGCGGCGGGGCGCACGTCGCGTTCGCCGAGCCGCAGCGCGCCGTCACGCCGGGGCAGTACGCCGTGTTTTACCGCGGCGAGCTTTGCCTGGGCGGCGGCGTCATCGAAAGCTGCGAAAAATAGGCCGCGGCATCGCCCGCGCGGCAGCCCTGCGCGGAGGCGGCGCGGCACAAGGCCGCGCCCTTGCGTGAACGCGGCGGCATTGCATAAAAAAACGTGCGCGGCTTGCGGCCGCGCACGTGTCCGTTGTCTTCGGTTTTTCAGCTGAACTTTTTGGCGATGGTCCCTTTGAAGAAGCACACGACCGCCCCGAGGATGGCCAAAACGCCCGCGATGATGGGGCCGACGGCCAGCTTGGCGCCGTTGCTGCCGATCAGGTCGCCCAGGCCTTCGGCGTCGCCGATGCCGAGGTAGCCCGTCAGCGAGAAGAGGAACACCGCGCCCACCACGAAGCAGGCGGTGGTGACGATCTTCATGATCAGTCCGTTGCCCGTCAGCAGGGACAGGATGCCGCCGATGAGGGGCAGCGCAAACGCGAGCACGATCATGATGTTGAAGGACCAGACGGTAACATCGATGCCGAGCAGCTCCTCTTTGTAGCCGAAGCCGACCTGTGCGCCCGTAAAGCTGATGGCGTCGCCGTAGGTCACGGCGTCCAAAAACATCATGCAGAACGTCGCGATCCCGAGCACCAACGCGATGGCGCCGGGGATAAAGGTTTTGACTTTCTTTTTAGCCATTCGATTTTCCCTCCATAAGGTATCGTTAACAGAATTGTACCATACGCGCGGGGAAATTGCAACCCTTTTGCAAAAAAAGGCGGCAGGTTTTCCTTCCGCCCGAGGAGTACGCCATGACGCAGCAAGAACTGTTCGCCCTCGCGAGGAGCCTGGGCACCGTCTCCTATCCCTTTGAAAGCGACCCCGAAACGGCCGTGTTCCGCCACGGCGAACGGGGCCGCTGGTTCGGCGTGTGGCTGAACGTGCCCGGGCGGTACTTCGGCGGGCAGGGGAGCGAATTTGCCCTGAATTTGAAGTGCCCGCCCGAACTTTCGGCCATGCTGCGCCAAAACTTTGCGGGCATCCTGCCCGCCTACCACATGAACAAGGCGCATTGGATCACCGTGCGCCCCGCGCTCGTGCCCCGCGAAGAGATCGAAAAACTCCTGCGCCTGAGCTTCGACCTCACCGCCCCCGCACGCCGCTGAACGCATGCTCCGTTCACGTCTGCGGCGGGAAGGCTTGCCGCATTCCCGTCTGCGCCGTTCATGCTTGCCGCGCGGCCGAAAGAAAAACGCCCGCCCCCGGGAAGGGGACGGGCGTTTTTGCCGTGCGTTCAGCGCACGAGGTTGCTGTAATTGTAGATCTTTTGCAGCAGGCTGTCCGAAATGACGTTGCGGTAGCGGCCCATGAACACGAAGATCTTGGTGAAGAATTCGCGGTTGTCCTCGCCCATGCGGTAGGCGGGCAGGCGGCGGTTCTCGCCGTACACGCGCGAGATGAACAGGCGGGTGAATTCGTCGCGCTCGGCAGGGGTCAGGCTGTTGAGGAAGGCGTCGGGCACGTAGCCGGGCTGCGCGGTGCCGTAGTATTCGGGCGCGGCGTAGGGCGGCTGCGGCGCGTAGGGCGGCTGCTCGGGGCGGGGCGCAAAGCCCTGGTGCTGGGCGTACGCCTGCGCGTAGGGCGGCGGCGTCGCGGCCTGCTGCGCGTAGCCGTAGGCGGGCGCTTCCGCCTGCGCGCTCTGCTGCTGTTCGTAGTCGGCAAAGTCGCGGTTGAAGGTGCCGTCGTGCCGCACCTGGTCGAAGTCGTAAGGCTTTTCCTCCTCGGCGGCATCGGCGGGTTTGTCGCGGATGATGCTGTCGTATTCGCTCTCCTGCGCGCCGGCCGCGAGGTCGTCGATGGAGATCTGCGCCGCCTCGTCGAAGGCCTTGTTGGCCGTGGCGGCCTCCTCGGCCACGGGTTCGGGCGCGGGCGCTTCGGCCACGGGCTCGGGTGCGGGCGCTTCGGCGGGTGCCTCGGCGGGCGCTTCGGGCGCGGCGTCGGCGAACATCATCTGGTTGTTTTCGGCCGTGGTGTAATCGGGGAAGAGGGCGGAGCTCTGCTTCTGCTGCTCCGCTTCTTCGGCGGCGTCTTCGGCCTCGTCGAGCGCTTCCTGCCGCTTGACCTTTTTCACGTGCAGCACGGCCGCCACCACGATGGCGTAGATGAGTTGCACCAGGGACAGCCCCGCAAAGCCGAGGGTGCCGAGGTAATCTTTGGAGAACAGACCGCCGAAGCCGTACAGGATGCCCAGGAGCACGAGCGCGGCCGCCGAGATCAGGAACATGTACACCGCGCGGATGACGTCCGCCACGCCCGTGCGCGGCAGCATGAGCACCAGCACGGCGCAGAGGATGTTGGCCAGCGCCGACCAGCCCAGAACGCGCAGCAGCACTTCGGTGATGCCGCCCACCGTGCCCTCGGTCAGCGTCACGCCGCCCAGGATGCCGACGAAGTCGGCGCCCGCGGCGAAGGTGTACGCCGCAAAGGCCATGTATCCGCCCGCCAGCACCGCGAACAGCAGTTTGACGAGCGCGAAGCCCTTGTAGGCCGTGAAACTGAGCACGATGATGCACAGCAGCCCCCAGACCGCCGTGATGACGGTGGAGTTGAGGGCGATGAACGTCTTGTCGGAGGTGAGGATGGCGTCAAAGGAATTGCCCGCGCGGTAGAGCGCGAAGACGAAGAACGCGGCTGCCGCCGCCCCGACGAGCGATTTGAAGAAGTTGAGCCCGAGGGCCGCCTGCCGCTTGGTGAAGAAGGACGCGACCGTGCAGGCCAGGATGACGGCGTAAGCGCCGACGAACACGCCCAGCGCCGCCTTGGTCAGCGTGGGCCCGCCGAAGCTGCCTTTGAACAGGTCGAGGACGGAAGACCACAGCGCCGCGTCATAGACGGCCGTGTCGGGCACAAACAGCAGTGCGACGAACCCGGCGAAGATGAGGAGGGAGAGGACGATCTGTAAGACCTTGCCTTCCTTCGGCGCGCCGTTTTCCGCAATTTCGGTTTTAGCCATGTTAGTACTCCTTGTACGATGTAGAAATAGCGTGCCCTGCGGCGGGCAGGCGGCAGCGCCGCCGATATCGCTTATAATCATTTTACTATATACGGCGGCAAGTGTCAAGTGTAAATGGGAAATGAACGGGCATTCTTTTTCGCCGCGCCCGCCCGCGTCCGCGCCGCGCCGCCTTTTGGGAGCGCGCCCGCCCGTGAACGTTCCCCCGTTCCCGTCCGCCCGCCTTTTCGGGAGCGCGCCCGCCCGTTCACGGACGGCTGCTTTTCCGGGAACGGCGCCCGTTCACGGGTGCCCCCGCAAGGGGAGTATGTGCAAATTTTTGCCCCGCCTGCCGCCGCGGGCGCGAAAAAATCTTGATATTTGCGCGCCTTTGCGCTATAATGGAAGCGATACCGCCGCAAGGGGGAAGGGTATGGACCAGGATCTTCGCAACTGCATCCGCGGCATCCGCGAGAGCACGGGCATCGAACTTTCGGTGTTCGCGCCGTCGGGCAAGCCGCTGTTCGGCTCGGCGCCCGCGCCCGCCGCCGTCGAGGGCTGCGTGCAGGACGCCGCGCGCGGCTACACCTATTTCCGCGCTTCGTTCCGCACCGCGGAATACATCTTCGCCGTCGAGGGGGCGGGCAAGGTGCAAAAAAACTACGCCTACCTGCTCGAAGGCCTGCTCGAAAACGCGGGCAGCCGCGCCATCGGCCTGTCCAAAAACGAGTTCGCCCGCCGCATCCTGCTCGGCGAGTGCGCCCCCGCCGACGTGCGCCGCTACATCGTGCAGTATTCCGTGCCCGACATGCCCTGCTGCGTCCTGGCCGTCTCCGCCAAGGGCGAGGCGGCCGACGTCGTCGAGCTTTTGGCGCAGTACGCCGAAAACGGCGCCGACTGCGCCGTGCCCGTGAGCAAGGGGGATTGCGCCTTCATCCGCTTCATGGACGAGCAGTCCGAGTACCAGAGCGCGGCCGATTTTGCCGCCTATCTCGCCCGCTCGCTGTGGGAGGAGCTGGGCGTGCAGGCGACCATCGGCGTGGGCGGCGTCGTCCGCCGCTTCGAGGACGTCGGCAAATCGTACCAGCAGGCGGGCGCGGCGCTGCGGCTGGCGGCCATGCTGCGCGCCAAGGGCAACGTGCACAGCTACCGCGAATTCGTGCTCATGAAGATGCTCGAAGACATCCCCGAAGCCAAGCTCTCCGAGTACCTGTCCATGCTGCTCGACGGCGCCGCCAAAGAGCTGCTCAAAGACGAGGACATGGTCAACACCGCCGAGGAATTTCTCGAAAACAACCTCAACGTCAGCGAAACGTCGCGCACGCTGTACATGCACCGCAACACGCTGATGTACCGCCTCGACAAGCTCGAACGGGTCACGGGGCTCAACCTTCGCAAATTTTCGGACGCGGTCACCTTCCGCGTCATCACCATCCTGAACCGCCTCGTGTAAGGGGCCGTATCCACGCAATATGCGGCGGCGCACAGCCGCCTTCGGAGGAAATCATGAACGTATACGAACGCTCTCTCAAACTGCATGCGGACCTTCGCGGTAAATTTGAAGTCCGCTCCCTCGTCGAGGTCAAGGACCGCGAATCGCTGTCTCTGGCCTACACCCCGGGCGTGGCGCAGCCCTGCAAGGAGATCGCCGCCGACCCCGCAAAAGCCTATACGTATACCAGAAAATGGAACACGGTGGCCGTCGTTTCGGACGGCAGCGCCGTGCTGGGGCTGGGCAACATCGGCGGGCTGGCGGGCCTGCCCGTCATGGAGGGCAAGGCGGTGCTCTTCCGCGAGTTCGGCGGCATCGACGCCATCCCCATCGTCCTTTCGGGGCAGGACACGGACGACATCGTCAAGGCCGTGGAGATGATCGCGCCGACCTTCGGCGGCATCAACCTCGAAGACATCCGCGCCCCCAAGTGTTTTGAAGTGGAGCGCCGCCTCAAAGAAAAGCTGGATATCCCCGTCTTCCACGACGACCAGCACGGCACCGCCATCGTCACGAGCGCGGCGCTGTTCAACGCCCTGCGCCTGGCGGGGAAGGCGCTCGCGGACGTGAAGATCGTCATCTGCGGCGCGGGCAGCGCGGGCATCGCCATCTGCAAGCTGCTGCAAGAAAGCGGCGCAAGGCACATCACCCTGACCGCCAGCCGCGGCATCGTGCACAAGGCCGAGCCCTGGCTCTCGCCCGCCCAGGCCGAGATCGCCGAGGTCACCAACCCCGCGGGGCTGCGCGGCACCCTCGCCGACGCAGTGAAGGGGGCGGACGTGTTCATCGGCGTTTCGGCGCCGGGGCAGTTGACCAAGGAGATGGTGCGCACGATGGCGGACAAGCCGATCGTCTTTGCCATGGCCAACCCCGAGCCCGAGATCTACCCGCAGGACGCGCTCGACGCGGGCGCCTTCGTCGTCGGTACCGGCCGCAGCGACTTCCCCAACCAGATCAACAACGTTTTGGCCTTCCCCGGCGTCTTCCGCGGCGCCCTCGACGTGCGCGCGCGCGACATCAGCGAGGGCATGAAGGTGGCCGCCGCCCGCGCCCTGGCGGAGCTCGTGGGGGAGGACCTTTCCCCCGCGTGCGTCATCCCCTCCGCCTTCGACAAGCGCGTCGGCCCCGCGGTGGCCGCCTCCGTGGCCGAACAGGCGAAAAGAGAGGGCCTGGCCCGCATCTGATGGATACGTAACTTAAAAATTTGTACCGCAAGCGAAAAATTTTGCCGCACTGCGGAGAAAATAAGGAAGGGGGAAGGGCCATGACCTATGCACAGATGCTCGCGCTGGCGCGCTCCAAGCTCGCCCCGCGCGAATACAGCAGTCACTTTTCGGCGGGGTACGTCAGCGCCGTGCTCGAAGGTGCGAACGGCCGTTACTACACGGGCGTGAACCTCGACCTCGCCTGCGGCCTCGGCTTCTGCGCCGAGCGCAACGCGGCGTCCACCATGGTCACCGACGGCGAAACGGCGGTGCGCCGCATCGTCTGCGTGGGCGCGGACGGGCAGCTCATGACCCCCTGCGGCAGCTGCCGCGAATTTTTGTTCCAGCTCTCGCCCGAGAACGCGGCGGCCGAATTCCTCGTGGAAGAGGACCCGCCGCGGGTGAAAAAGCTCGCCGAATTTTTGCCCGACCCGTGGCAGAAATGATTTTTCGCTGCCAAAACGAATGAACGCGCAGTCCGTGCTGCTTGGCGGCCGCGCCGCGCAAGCGGCGCGGCCGCCAAGCGCTTTGATCCGAAAAGGAGACTATCCATGCCTGAAAACAACAAAAACGACGGTTTCGACTTCTTCGACGACCCCGCGCCCGAAAACGCGCCCGAAAACGCGCCCGTGAACGGGCAACAGGGCGGGAACGGAAACGCGGAAGCAAGCGCGCCCGCGGGGCAGGGCCGCGAGCAGGGCGGCCCTGCCGCCGCCCGCCGCCCGCCGCCCAAGGTGCTGCTCTGCATCGTGGCCCTGGCCGCGGCCGTCGCCATCTTTTTCTGCGGCTTTTTCACCTACAAAGCCACCCTCCCCGAGGGGGTGCGCTCGCTGCTCTGGTTCAAGGAGCAGATCGACGAAAACTATTACCAAGACGTCTCGGACGAGGCGTTCTGGGACGCGGCCCTGCACGGCGCGGCGGGCGTGCTCGACAGTTATTCGGGCTACTACACCGCCGACGAATACGCCGTCGAGCAGGATTCCATCCGCGGCTATTTTGAAGGGACGGGGCTCTCCTTCTTTTCGGGCACGAACAAGATCTACCGCGTGGCGATCAATTCTCCCGCCTTCTTCGCCAAGGAAGCGGTGCAGGGCCCGGCCGTGCAGGAGGGCAGGGGCGCGATCGAGGCGGGCATGTACCTCACGGGCGTGGGCGCCTCGCCCGACGCCATCGCCGATACCCTGTATACGTCCGTCGCGGGCGGCTACGTGGCCCAAAACGCCGTCTCTTCCGAGCTCGGCAAATACGCCGCGGGGCAAACGGTGTACCTGCGCCTCTCCGTCGCCGCGGGAGACGATACCGCCGCCGAGACCACGCGCATCGTCCCCGTGCCCTTGCAAAGCTACACCGCGACCTATCTCCTGTACGCCTACCGCGCGCCCGGCGCGGCCGCGGGCAAGGCCATGGCCTTCGTCGGCGGCGAGGCGGGGCTCGTCTGGCAGGATGTGAGCGGGTACGTCTCCGTCGACGAAACGGTGCCCGCGGGCACCGCCTACGTGCGCGTCGTCGAGTTCGCGGGCAACGCGGGGGACGGGTTTGCCACCGTCGCCGCCCAGTACAAGGCGGACGGCGCGCAGAAGCTGCTTTTGGACCTTCGCAACAACGGCGGCGGCGAGCTGAGCCACCTCATGAAGATCGCGGGCTACCTCCTGCGGGACGCGCAGGGCGAAGCGCCCCTCCTGCTTTCGGCGGTGTTCAAGAACGGAACGGTGTACAAATACACCGCGGCGGGCAACTCCTTCGGCGAATATTTCGGCGACAGCGCGGTGTACGTGGCCGCCAACGGGAACACGGCCTCGGCTTCGGAGGCGCTGCTGGGCGCGATGATCTCCTACGGCACCGTCGGCTACGAAGACGTGTTTCTGACCGACCCCGACGGGGACGGCTCCGCGAGGACGTACGGCAAGGGCATCATGCAGCAGTTTTTCGAGGACGGCTCCACGGGAGACGTGGCCAAGCTGACCTCGGCCAAGCTCTATTGGCCGAACGGCACCTGCATCCACGGCGTGGGCGTCACCACCGCGGACGGCGCTGCGGCCACGCAGGGCGCTTCGTCCAACGCCGACTACGGCGACGCCGAGCTCTCCTACATCTTTTCGCATATGGGTGCGTGAACCCTCCGCCGCTTTTTTGTCGGCGCAACATCGAAGGCGGCCCCCTCGGACGAGGGGGCCGCTTTGCTATGCCAGGCAGCGGGTAAGGGCGTACACGATCTCGGCGTCGGCGATGGCGGCGACGGGCGCGAGGGGGTTGTGCGCGGGCTCCTGCCCGCAAAACGCCTCCGCAAGGCCCGAGCCCGCGGGCGCCTCATCCCCGTGCGCGGGCGCTCCCGCCCCGCCCGCGAGCAGCGCTTGCAGCCCGTTTGCGAGCAGCCGTTGCAGTCCGCCTTCCGCGAGAAGGCGTTGCAGCCCGCCCTCCGCGAGCAGGTTTTGCCAAGTTCCGCCTTGCAGCCACGTTTGCAGGCTGCGGGCCAAGGCGGCCAGCCGCTCGGCGGCTTCGGCGAGTTCCTTGCCGCGCTGCGCCCCGCCGGGGTGCAGCGCGGCAAACCAATCGCTCCCGGCGAGGGCGCGGCGCGTCTCATCGTTCTGCGCCCACAAGAGGAGCGCCAGCAGGATCTCCATGATTCCTCCTCGGCAAAGGCAAAGCGTGCCCCCGCCGCATATACTGGATTGAAAAACCGTTGGGAGGTATGCGATGCAAGATTTCCGTTCGTTTTCGGGGGAGGAGCCCTCGGGGCGGGGAAGCGCGGGGCAGGGCGAGGAAGCGTCCGCGCGCGCGGCACAGGGGGAGGCGGCACGCTTTGCCGAGGCCGCGCGCCGCATGGCGGGCGCCTTCGGCGGGCGGGGCGAGGAGGAGCTGCTGGCCGCCATCTACCGCGAGGCGGAGCGCGGCCGCCGCAACGGCACCCTCTCCGACGCCGATATCGACAACTTCGCCGCGGCCGTCTCTCCCATGCTCGACGCGCCCAAGCGCAAGCGCCTGGAAAAGATCGTCGCCCGTCTGAAAAAGATCCGTTGACCCCGCGGGGCCGCGCAGCGCGCGGCCCCGCGGCGCGCTTTGTTTTCGCCGCCGCGCCCGTTCACGCCCGTTTACGTATGTTCATGCTCGTTCACGGTTGCACCGCGCCGCGGGCAACGTCCCGCACGGCCGAAAGGAAGGCTTCGGCCTCCGCCGCGGTGTTGAAGGCCGAAAGGCTCGCCCGCACCAGCCCGTCGCTGCCGAGCGCCGCGTGCATGCGCGGCGCGCAGTGCAACCCGCCGCGCACGGCGATGCCGTACCCGTCCGAGAGCGCCTGCGCGAACAGCTCCGATTGCAGCGTTTCGCAGGCGAAGGCGACGATGCCGCAGGGGTTGGGCCGCGAATAGACGCGGATGCCGCGGATGGCGGCGAGCCCTTCGCACAGGCGCGCCGTCAGCGCTTCCAGCTTTTTTGCGTCTTCGTGCATGTGTTCGGCCAGGTACAGCGCGCCCTCGGCCAGCGTGGCGATGGCGGGGCAGGACAGCGTGCCCGCTTCCAGGCGGTCGGGGTAAAAATCGGGCATATCGGCGTCCGCGCTCGCGCTGCCCGTGCCGCCGTACAGCAGGGGCGCGGGGGAGCAGCGCTCGGAGAGCAGCAGCGCGCCCGCCCCCTGGATGCCGTGCATGCCCTTGTGCCCCGCCACCGCCAGCGCGTCGATGCCCGTGCCGCGCATGTCGACGGGGATGTGCCCGCAGGCCTGGGCGCCGTCGCACACGGTCAGCACCCGCGCGGGCAGCAGCGCCCGCACCGCCGCGGGGTCGACGGCCGCGCCCGTCACGTTGGAGGCGAGGGTGAACACGGCCGCCACGGTGTTTTCCCGCACGGCCGCGGCGATGCCCTCGGGGCTTGGCGCGCCCCCTTGCAGCGGCACCACGCTCACGTCGGCGATGCCCGCCCGTTCCAGCGCGTACAGCGGCCGCAGCACGGCGTTGTGTTCGGCCTCTGTGGTCACAAAATGCGGTTTTGCCCGCCCGCTTCCCGCCGTCCGCAGGCCCGCATCCGCCGCCAGCCCGCTTTCCGCCTGCACGGCGGCGTGCGCCAGGCCGAAGATGGCGGCGTTGAGCGCCTCGGTGCAGTTTTTGGTGAAGACGACGCGCTCCCAGCTCTCGCCGCCGAAAAAGCGGCAGAGCAGTTTGCGGCAGCGCAGCACGTTTTCGGCGGCGGCCGCGGCCGCCGCGTGCCCGCCGCGGCCGGGGTTGGCGCACCCTTCCAGCGCCGCGGCCACCGCGCCCGCCACGGCGGGCGGTTTGGCCCCGCCCGTGGCGGCGTTGTCGAAATAGATCATGCTCCCTCCTTGCCCGCGCGCAGGCTTTTGCGGCTCTCGCGCGTTTTTTCCGACGCGCGCGGCTTTGCCCCGCCCGCTTGCGCCCCGCCGCGCGCGGCGGGGCGCAAACAAAACGCCGCCGCCCGTTCATATACTGTATTACTCTATGCCGCCGCCCGCCGAAAATTGCAAAGGGAGGGCAAAGCGGCGGCACCGTGCGGCGAAACACCCAAAAGACGGAGGAAAAAACAATGGAAAGCATTCTGGCGGTCTTCCGCTCGCGCTCGCAGGCGTACGACTTCATCGCGCGCCTGAAAAGCCGCGGGGTGGCCGCGTCCGCCGTTTCCACCCCGCGCGAGGCGAACGTGGGTTGCGGCATCTCGGCGCGCATCGGCGCCTTCGACCTCTCCCGCGCCCGCCGCGCGCTGGCGGGCGGCAACTATACGGCCTTCGTCGGTTTTTTCCGCATGCGCGTGCATTGCGGCCGCGTACACATCTACCCCGCGTGAACGCAAACGCCTCTTTCCGCCGCGTGAACGCGCATGCTTCTCTTCCGCGTGCACATATGCGCATGCGGGCGTCCCCGTTCACGCCGCCCCGCCCGCGCCGCCCCGTTCATGCCGCCGCTTCGCGTACCCGCAAAGGCGGGCCCGTCCGCGCGAGCGGGAACAAAGGGCGCGAAATCGTTTGGAAAAGCGGCGGGTTTGTGGTACAATAGCGGCATGGACGAACGGCAAAGGAGCGAGGCGCTGCGCCTGTTGGCCGAAAATTATCCCGACGCGCGCCCCGCATTGCATTACAGCACCGCCTACGAATTGCTGGTGGCGGTCATCCTCTCGGCGCAGTGCACCGACGAGCGCGTCAACAAGGTCACGGCCGAGCTTTTCAAGGAGCATTCCACGCCCGAGGGGATGCTCGCCCTCTCGCAGGAGGAGCTGGAAGGCTACATCTACTCCTGCGGGCTGTACCGCAGCAAGGCGGCGCACATCCTCTCCGCCTCGCGCGACATCGTGCAAAAATTCGGAGGGCAGGTGCCCGAGGACTTCGCCGCGCTGCGCTCGTTGGCGGGCGTGGGGCAAAAGACGGCCAACGTCGTGGCTTCGGTCTGGTTTGCCAAGGACGCCATCGCCGTCGACACGCACGTGTTCCGCGTGGCCAACCGCCTGGGGCTGGCGCACGCGCCCAACCCGAAAAAGACGGAGGAGCAGCTGCAAGCGGCCATCCCGCAAAAGGACTGGTCTTCGGCGCACCATTGGCTCATCTGGCACGGGCGGCGCGTCTGCCACGCGCAGCGGCCGGACTGCGCCGCCTGCGCCCTCGCGCCCTGCTGCGATCATTATTTGCAGGCCGTGAACACACAGGCCGTGAACGCACAGGCCGCAAACGAAGGGGAATAGTATGGCATCGTTGTTTACCGACAAAGTCAAGATCGTCGTCAAAGCGGGCGACGGCGGCGACGGCATGAATTCGTTCAAGAGCTTCAAAGGGTTTGCCAACGGCGGCCCGGACGGCGGAGACGGCGGAAAGGGCGGAGACGTGTACGTCGTCGGGGACAAGGACAAGCACGACCTCGTCGATTACCGCTACGGCGCCAAGATCGCCGCGGGCAACGGCGAGCGCGGCGGCACCAACAACCGCTTCGGCAAGGGCGGGGAGGACGCCGTCTTTTCGGTCCCGCTCGGCACCATCGTGCGCGACGAGCAGACGGGCAAGATCCTCTGCGACGTGTACACCGACGGCGAAAAAAAGCGCATCGCCCGCGGCGGGAACGGCGGCAAGGGCAACGTGCGCTTCACCACGGCGCGCAGGCGGGCGCCGCACTTTGCCCAAAAAGGGGAACGCACGCAGCCGCACACCCTCATTTTGGAACTCAAAGTCATTGCAGATGTGGGGCTCGTCGGCTTTCCCAACGTGGGCAAGAGCACGCTGCTTTCCAAGATCTCGGCGGCACGGCCCAAGATCGCCGACTACCACTTTACCACCCTCTCCCCAAACCTCGGCGTGGTGCGCCGCTACGACAAGAGCTTCGTGGCGGCCGATATCCCCGGGCTCATCGAGGGCGCGGCGCAGGGCGCGGGGCTGGGGCATGACTTTTTGCGCCACATCGAGCGCACGCGCATGCTCGTTCACGTCGTCGATGTCTCCGCCGCCGAGGGGCGCGATCCCGTCGAAGATTACCGCAAGATCTGCGCCGAACTCAAAGAATACAGCCCCAAGCTGGCATCTTTGCCGCAGATCGTGGCGCTGAACAAGTGCGATTCCTTCGGCGCCGAGGAAAACGCCAAGCGCTTTTGCCAAAAGGTGCGCGGCGTGAAAAAATTCCGCATCTGCGCCCTCACGGGGGAGGGGACGGACAAGCTGCTTGCCGAGTGCTTTGCCGTATTGGATACCCTCCCGCCCGCCGAGCCCGTTCCCGCCGACGAGTTTGAATACGACCGTCCGGACGTGAACGAGTTTTCTGTGCAAAAGGACGAGGAGGAAAACGTGTGGTACGTGACGGGCGGTCTCGTCGACATGCTCGAACGTAACGTCGTGCTCTCCGATCCCGATTCGATGGCGTATTTCCAAAAGATCCTGCGCGAAAAGGGCGTGATCAAGGCGCTCAAAGAGCGCGGCGTGCAGGAGGACGACACCGTCGTCGTGGCCGAGGTGGAGTTTTTGTTTAAGGAGTAGAAAAGCATTTCGCGCAAACCTCGCAAAAGAGATGCTGCGGTTTGCGCGAGTCGGAGGGGAAACCCGAGCGGTTTTCCCCTCCGCACACGATAATTTAT
Organism: uncultured Clostridia bacterium; assembly: GCA_944328445.1. GTDB lineage: Bacteria > Bacillota > Clostridia > Christensenellales > Borkfalkiaceae > Borkfalkia. The sequence continues at coordinate 101,924 of CALVHO010000002.1, forward strand.
AGAAATTGTCCAAAATTCTACACTCTACATTTTACACTCTACATTCGCAAAAGTCCGACAATGAGATCCCTCGGCAAGCTCGGGATGACAGTAGGTTTATCCAAAATTCTACACTCTACATTCTACATTCTACATTCGCAAACGCCCGCCAGGGCGCCTTGCGTCGGGCTCGGGATGACAGTAGGTTTATCCAAAATTCTACACTCTACATTCTACATTCTACATTCGCAAACGTCCGCCAGGGCGCCTTGCATCGGGCTCGGGATGACAGTAGGTTTATCCAAAATTCTACACTCTACATTCTAAATTTTATAAAGCCGTCGGCGGAGCCGCCGAGGGCGGTACGATCGGGTGATTTTATGACGAGCAAACAAAGGAGCAACTTAAAGAGCATCGCGGCGAACCTTTCGCCCGTGGGGCAGGTGGGCAAGGGTGGCATTTCGGAAACGATGGTCCGCTCCCTTTCGGACGCGCTCGAAGCGCGTGAACTGATCAAGGTCAACGTTTTGACCAACGCCGAGGAGGACGCCAAAACGCTCGGCGCGCAGCTGGGGGAGGCCCTTTCCGCCGAGGTGGTGGCCGTCATCGGCCGCAAGGTCATTTTGTACCGCCGCTCCTCGCGCAAGGGCTTTGCGCACATCGAATTTTAGCCCGCCTTGGCGGCCTTCTTCGCCGCGTCAGGCCTTGTATGTGTCCTTGAATTGAACAAACGTATGCGCCCCGCCGCGGCCATGGCCGCGGCGGGGCGCTTGCGGGTGCGGTTTGGCGGTTCACCTTTTTCCGAACAGTCGCACCGCCGCGGCGGCCGCCAGCAGCAGCGCCCCCGCGATGACGTAGTAGAGCGGAAAAACGCTCAAAAGGCTGAACACCAGCAGCCCGACGCCCGCGGTGAGGTAGCCCTTCCAGCTCTCCCTGCGCAGGAGGCGGTGCCATCCGCTTCGCCCGGCGGCCGCGGGGAGGGCGGGCACTTCGTTCAGCTTTCCCGCCTCTTTGACGAGCCTGTACACCTCTTCCGCCCCTTTGAGCTCGACGCCGCAGGCCGCCGCCAGTCCCGCCGCGCCCTCGGTGTAGCCGCCCGCATACACCGTTTTGGGCGTTTCGCCTTCGCGCAGCAGGGGGCACAGGTCGTCGGCGGTCAGCTTTTCAAAGCGGAACAGCGGGTACAGCGCCCGCCCGTCTGCCAGCACCCTCCCGCCCGCGGCGCGGGCGGGAGGGGCGGCATTTTTCTTGCCCTCGGCGGGGGAAGGGGACGCCTTCCCCGCGTCGGCACTTTGCGCGCCGTCCCCTTCGCGTTCGTCCGTTCGGCGCTTTTCGGCAGCGCGGAGGGCGTTGAGGCTGTCGGCGATGAGCGCGGCGTTCTGGCGGGGCGTGCGCAGGGCCAGCGCGCGGGCAAGATCGCCGGCGGCGCGCGCGTCCCGCTCCCGCTCGCCGCGCCCCGCGTGCCGCTTGCGCATCCAAAGCCAAAGCAGGAAGGCCGCGGCCGCGCCCGCGGGCACGGCCGCGGCCAGCGCCGCCCAAAAGGGCAGACCGAAGCGGAACACGCACAAAAAGAACAGCGACGATACCGCAAAGGCAAACAGTGTATCGGTGTACAGGGGCAGATCAAATTTTTTCACGGCTCACCTCCGCCGCCCCCGCGCCGCGGCGCGGGGGCGGCGCCCGCCTTCGCGCGGGCGCCGCAAGGGCGCGCGGACGGGCCGCGGCCCCGCGGCGGTATGGTTTTTGTCACATTTTTTTCTTTCTAAACTTGTCAGCGGGGGCAAATTTGTGGTATACTGGTAAAAACGCCCGCGGCGGGCGTCCGCGCGGGTATAAAACGGGCCGTTTTGCCCGATACATGAGTGTACGCACCTTCGGGAGGGGAGAGCGCCCGCGCCCGCAAACGCGGCGGGCCCCGTTCATGTGGTGGACCCCCGTTCACGAAAGAGGCGGGCTCCGTTCACGGCAAAGCGCCGTTCATGCGCAAAATGAGGCGGCCGCACGCGCGGCCGAGAGGAACAGGTATGAAGATCGCGATCTTCGGCGGGTCGTTCGACCCGGTGCACGCAGAGCACGGCAACCTCGTGCGCGCCGCGCAGGAAAAACTGGGGGCGGACAAAGTCATCGTCGTGCCCGCCTACGTGCCCCCGCACAAGCAGGGCAAGAACATGGCCCCGCCCGGGGACCGTTTGGAGATGGCCCGCCTCGCCTTTGCGGGGCAGCGCGGCTGCGAGGTCAGCGCCTACGAGCTCAACGCGGGCGGCACCAGCTACACCTGCCGCACCGTGGAACACTTCGCCGAAAAGTATCCGGGCGCGCAGCTGTTTCTGCTCGTGGGCTCGGATATGCTCAAAGACTTCTATTCCTGGCGCGAGCCCGAGGCCATCCTCGCCCGCGCCGAGCTCGTCGTGTGCAACCGCGAGGGGGAAAAGGTCAATTTCCGCACCGAGCAGCTGCGCTTTTTCGCGCGCTTCCGCAAGACGTTCAAGGCCCTCGAATACGTGGGGCGGGACGTCTCTTCCACCAAAGTGCGGGTGCTGTGCGCCTTCGGCGAGGACTTGCGGCCCTACCTCTCGGCGGACGTGGCGGGCTACATCGAAGGCAAGGAGCTCTACCGCGTCGAACACGTGAAGGACGCTTTGCGGCTTTTGAAGCCCGCGCGGCGCAAACATTCCCTGCGTGTGGCGCTGATGGCGGCGTCTGCGGCCGAAAAATACAAGCTGCCCGAGCGCTCGGTCATCCTCGCCGCGGCGCTGCACGACGCGGCCAAAAACCTCCCGCCCGACGCGCCCGAGCTCGCGGGGTTCGAGCCGCCCGCGGGCGTGCCCGCGCCCGTCTTGCACCAGTACGCGGGGGCGTACCTGGCCGAGCACTGTTTCGGCGTGACCGACGAGGACGTGCTCAACGCCATCCGCTACCACACCTCGGGCCGCCCGAGCATGAGCACCCTCGAAAAGATCATCTACCTTTCCGACCTGCTCGAAGCGGGGCGCGACTTCCCGCACATCGCGCGGCTGCGCGCCGCCTTCGCGCGGGACTTGAACGAGTGCATGTACCGTGCCCTGAAACACCAGTGCAAGTACCTTAAAAAGCAGGGCGGGCCGATCGATCCGCTCACCGCCCGCGCCTATTTGTACTACGCGCAGCTGAACAAGCAGGGCGACAAGACGACCAAAGGAGAAACCAAATGAATGAACAGGAAAAGCAGGAAGGCGCCGTGAACGGGGCCGCAGCCGCGCCCGCGGAGGGCGTCAAGCGCACGCGCGCCAAGAAGGCGGAAGGGGCGCCCGCCGCCAAAAAGCCGCGCGCCAAAAAGGCGGAAGGGGAAGTGCTCGCCGCCAAAAAGCCGCGCGCTAAAAAGGACCCTTCCGCCGCTTTGGCGGAAACGGTGTGCGCCTTTCTCGCCTCCAAAAAGGCGGAGGACATCGTCATCGTCGACGTGCGCGAAAAGACGGTGCTCTGCGACTACTTCGTCATCGCGGGCGGCCGCAGCACCACCCAGGTCAAGGCCCTGTGCGACAACCTCGAAGAAAAGCTCTCCAAGGAGGGGATGGAGCCCCGCCGCGTGGAGGGCGTGAAGGAGGGCCGCTGGGGCGTGCTCGACTACGGCGACGTGATCGTGCACATCTTCAACGACGAATCCCGCCTGTTTTACCACCTCGAACGCCTCTGGGGCGAAGGGGACAACGTCCGCCGCTACGAGTGACCGCCGCGGGCGCGCAAAAAGCGCCGCCCGCGGCCGCGGCGCGGCATTTTTTGCAAAGCGCCGCCCGCAAAGGCGGCGGGCAAAGCGGCTATCCGTTTTTCTGCTCGTCTTTGTCGGCAAAGGCGATGGCGCGCGGCGGCTTGCAGCCCGTCTTGGGCAGGGTGCGCTTCTTTTCCACGAGGTAGTACACCGTGCGCGGCTGTCCGTGTGCGGGCGGGGCGGGGGCCTTGGGCGCCTTGCCCGCGTCCGCGGGCGGCGGCCCGTCCCGTCTCTTTTCCGCGCGCTTTGTTCCCCCTTTCGCGCGGTGCAAAAGCCAGATCGCCTTTGCGCCCGCCACCGCGGCCAGGCACAGCCCGAACAGCAACAATAGGTACACCCCGCCGAGCAGGGTAGAGGCAGCAGGCATCTTGTACCCTCCTTGCCGCCCAGCCCGCGCCGGCCCGTTCACGGCCAAGCATCCGCGGCCCGTCGGCGGCCCCTGCATTCTATCACACCGCCGCCCCTTCGCGCGGGCGGGTCTTGTCATTCCATGGGAGGTCTTGTCGGATGACGGTATACGACGTGATCGACGCCAAAAAGAACGGCCGCGCCCTCGGCGCGGAGGAGGTCGGCTATTTCGTGAACGAAGTGGCGCAGGGCGGCGCTTCCGACGCGCAGATCGCCGCCTTCTGCATGGCGGTGCTGCTCAACGGCATGACGGACGAGGAGTGCTTCGCGCTCACGCGCGCCATGGCGGAGAGCGGCGCGCGCACGCCCCGCCCCGCCGAAGGGGTGTTTGCCGACAAGCATTCCACGGGCGGGGTCTCCGATTCGACCACCCTCGTGCTCGTGCCCGTGCTGGCCGCCCTTGGCGTGCCTTGCGCCAAGTATTCGGGCCGCGGGCTCGGCCATACGGGCGGCACCCTCGACAAGCTCGAAAGTTTCCCCGGGCTGACCGTTTCCCTCTCGCCCGAGCGCTTCGCGCGGCAGGTGCGCGAGGTGGGCGCGGCCGTCGCGGGGCAGACGGCGGACACCGTTCCCGCCGACAAGCGCATGTACGCCGTGCGCGACGTGACCGCCACCGTCGACAGCATCCCGCTCATCGCCTCCTCGGTCATGAGCAAAAAGCTCGCGTCCTTTGCCGACGTCATCTTGCTGGACGTGAAATATGGCGGCGGCGCCTTCATGCACACGCCGAAGCGCGCCGAAAAGCTGGCGCGGCTGATGGTCTCCATCGGCGAGGCGGCGGGGCGGCGCATGTGCGCGGCCGTCACCTGCATGGACGCGCCGCTGGGAGACGCCGTCGGCTGCAACGCCGAGGCGCGCGAGGCGTGCGAGGTGTTGGCGGGCAAACAAAACGATTTGTCCCGCCTGTCCCTCTTCCACGCCTCCAAGCTGGCCGCGGCCGTTTTGCGCATTCCCGAAGAGGAGGCGCTGCGCCGCGCCGAAGAGGCCGTCGGGAGCGGCGCCGCGCGCGAAAAGTTCGCGCAGATGGTCGCCGCGCAGGGCGGAGACGCTCGCTATGTGTATGAGCCGCAGCGCTTTTCCGTAGCGCCCTGCGCGCACGAGGTGCGCGCCGCGGCGGACGGGTTTTTGAACATAGACGCCCTCGCCCTCGGCCGCGCCTGCGTGGAGATGGGCGGCGGCCGCAAGCGGGAAGGGGACGCGGTGGACCACACCTGCGCCATCCTGTTGAAGAGGCGCCCGGGCGTTCAGGTGCGCGCGGGAGAGCTGCTGGCCGAGGTCTGCTGCAACGCCGCCGCGCCCGCGGCCTTTGCCTTGGCGGACGGCGCCTTCACCCTTTCGCCCCGCCGCCGCGTGCGGCCGCTCGTGTATGCGTACATCGGCAAAAGCGGGCGGGCGTGAAGCGGCATTTTAGCCCTTTTACGCAGATCGTATCGTGAATTATATCCCGCCGCGGGAGCGTACGGCGCCCGCGGCAAAAAAGGAGGATCGCCATGGCTTGGTTCAAAAAAAAGGAGAACGTATCCCAAAACGGTGAACAACAAAGCGCCGAAAGCGCCGCGGAAGCGGCCGCGCCCGCGACAACGCCCGCAGCCGCACCTGCGGCCGCGCCCGCGGAAGCGCCCGTGAACGCCGCGCACCTGACCGAAAGCGACACCGAGCGCGCCGAGTTCGAGGAGTTCCGCCGCCAGAAAAAGGTTCTGGAACTGCGCCGCATGCTGCGCACCATCGACCACACGCAGCTGCGCCAGACGGCCACGACGGCGGACATCAAAAAGCTGTGCGCCGAGGCGCGCGAATACGGCTTCGCTTCGGTGTGCGTGCAGCCCGTGTACGTGGCGCGCTGCCGCCGCTTTCTGGACGACTGCCCGCAGGTCAAGATCGCCTGCGTCGTCGGCTTCCCGATGGGCGAAAACGTGACCGCCACCAAGGTGTACGAGACCAAGCGCGCCATCGCCGACGGCGCCGACGAGATCGACATGGTGATCTGCATCTCCGCCGTGAAGAACGGAGACTACGGCTACGTCAAGCGCGAGGTCAAAAAGGTGGTCAAAGCCGCGAAGGGCAGCCCCGTCAAGGTCATTTTGGAAACGTCTTTGCTCACCCGCGAGGAGATGCTCAAAGCGGCGGCCTGCGCGCGGGACGCGGGCGCGGCGTTTTTGAAGACGAGCACGGGCTTCTTCGGCGGCGGTGCCACCGCGGCGGACGTTCGAGCCCTCAAAGACCTGTCCAAGGGCCGCTGCTCGGTCAAGGCGTCGGGCGGCATCCGCGACGCGGATACCTTCTTCGCCATGCTCGACGCGGGCGCCGACCGCATCGGCACCAGCGCGGGCACCGCCATCGCCGAAGAGCTGGAAAGCCGCGAACAGAAATAGCACGCAAAAACGGGCAGGCGCCCGTTCACGGAGGTCCGTTCATGGATAGGAGCATGCGCGAGCTCGTCGATACGCTCAACCGCTACGCACACGAATATTACGTCCTCGACGCGCCGAGCGTCCCCGATGCCGAGTACGACCGCCTGTACGCCGAATTGCAGCGGATGGAGCGCGAAAGCGGCACCGTGCTCTTCGATTCTCCCACCCGCAGGGTCGGGGGCGAACCCGTCGAAGCCTTTGCCCGCCACGAGCACATCGCCAGGCTGTATTCTCTGGACAAAGCCGTCACCGCGGACGAGCTCAACGCCTTCTTTACGCGGGTGGAAAAGGCGGGCAAGGCCGAATACGTCGTCGAATACAAGTTCGACGGCCTGACCATCTGCCTTACCTACGAAAACGGCGCCTTCGTCGGCGCGGCCACCCGCGGCAACGGCGTCACGGGCGAGGACGTCACCGCCCAGGTGCTCACCATCCATAGTTTTCCGCTCTCCATCGGCTACAAGGGCACCCTCGAAGTGCGCGGCGAGGCCGTCATCCGCCTCTCCGTGCTCGCGAAATACAACGAAACGGCCGCCGAGCCCCTCAAAAACGCGCGCAACGCCGCCGCGGGCGCCGTCCGCAACCTCGACCCCGCCGTGACCGCCGCCCGCCATCCCGAGATCTTGTTCTACGACGTGAACTTCATGTCGGACAAGGCCTTGTCCTCGCAGGAGGAGGCCATCGCCTTTTTGCGGCGCGAAGGGTTCAAGACCTTCGGCAAATACTGGCACTGCCGCACCCCCGAGGAGGTGCAGGACGCCATCGCCGCCATCGACGTGCAGCGGAAGGAGCTCGACGTGCTCACCGACGGCGCCGTGGTCAAGGTCAACGAATTTTCGCTGCGCGAGGCGCTCGGGTATACGGACAAATTCCCGCGCTGGGCCATCGCCTTTAAGTTCGAGGCGGAAGAGGCCGTCACCCGCGTGCAGGACGTCGTCTGGCAGGTGGGGCGCACGGGCAAACTCACGCCGCTCGCGCACGTCGAACCCGTCGAACTGGCGGGGGCCACCGTCCGCAAGGCCACCCTCAACAACCTGGGGGATATCCGCCGCAAGGACGTGAAGATCGGCAGCCGCGTCCTCATCCGCCGCAGCAACGAGGTCATCCCCGAGATCCTGGGCGCCGTCGAGCACACGGGCCGCAGTGCAGACATCGAGCCGCCCGCCGTCTGTCCGTACTGCGGCACGCCCGTCGTGGAGGAGGGGGCCAACCTCTTTTGCCCCAACCGCCGCTGCCGCCCGCGCGTGGCGGCGCAGCTTTCCAACTTTGCCGCCAAAAACGCCATGGACATCGAGGGCTTTTCGGAGATGACCGCCTGCCAGCTCTACGACAGCCTCGGCGTCCTGCACTGTTCCGACCTGTATTTTTTGAACGGTGAACAGCTCTCGCGGCTGGAAGGGTTCGGCCAAAAAAAGACCGAAAACCTGCTTTCCGCCGTCGAGGCGAGCAAAAACGTGCCCCTCGACCGCTTCATCTTCGCCCTCGGCATCGGCGGGATCGGCAAAGTGGCCTCGCGCGACCTTGCCGAGCGCTTCGGCAGCATCGAGGCGCTGGCGGCGGCCACGCCCGAAGAGCTCGTGGCGATGGAAAACATCGGCCAAAAGACGGCCGAAAGCATCGTCTCCTGGTTCGCCGACGAGGAGAACCGCGCCGAACTTTCCCGCCTGCTGGCGGCGGGGGTCAAGCCCTTCGTCAAGGCCAAGGCGGCGGGCGGGCCGTTCTCGGGCGAAAGCGTGGTGCTGACGGGCACGCTGTCCCGCTTCAAGCGCAGCGAGGCGCAAAAGCGCATCGAGGAGCTCGGCGGCGTGTGCCAGAGCGCCGTCACGGCCAAGACCACCCTCGTCATCGCAGGGGAAAGCGCGGGCAGCAAGCTGGCCAAGGCGAAGTCTTTGGGCGTGAAGGTCATCGGCGAGGAAGAATTTGCAAAAATTTTGGAGCAAACCGCCGCAGCCGCCCCGACGGGCACAAAATAGATTGCATTTTCGCGCCCGTTCTGTTATAATGTCGGGAGCGGCAAGGAGCGCGGCGAATGCTTCGGCGGCGCCCCGGCGGGCTTTGCCGAATGTAGAATGTAAAATGTAGAGTGTAGAATTTTGGATGCACCTACTATCATCCCGAGCGGCCTACTGTCATCCCGAGCTTGCCGAGGGATCTCATTGCTGGGTCAACAGTGAGCGAGCATGAGATCCTTCGACTGCGCCTCACTCCGTTCGGCTCCGCTCAGGATGACGGTAAGGAGCGCTTTGCTCCGCTGGCGTTCCGAGCCACCCCACTGTCATCCCGAGCTTGTCGAGGGATCTCATTGGCGGGGCTTTGCCGAATGTAGAATGTAAAATGTAGAGTGTAGAATTTAGGACAAATTCTATAATACCCTGCGCGTGGCAAAACCACGCTTTTGCCTAAGCGCACCCAATTTGCCGAAAACTTTCGGCTTAGGGAAAGGGGTGAATTTCGCGCACTCAAACAATAGGTGTGCCCCAAAAAGTGCGCGAAAGAGGGGAAAAACGCCGCAGAGCGTCAGCGAACGGCGGTTGTCCCCTAAAACTCACGACTTTTTCTTTTGTCAGCTCAAAAGAAAAAGTGTGAATTGTATACGAGGTTCCTATGTTCAGCATGACGGGTTTCGGCAAAGGCGAATACCGCGAGGGCGGCATCGAGCTTTCGGTGGAGATCAAAACGGTCAACAACCGCTACCTCGACATCGCCGTGCGCGGGCCCAGGATGTTCACGTTTTACGAGGAGCGCATCCGCGCCGCCGTCCGCGAAAAACTTTCGCGCGGCCATGCGGAGATCTTCATTTCCTGCCTCGACAAGCGCGAAGCGGCCAAGCCGCTCTACGTCGACGCGGCCGCGGCGCAGGGCTGGTATGCCGCCGCCGCGCGCATCAAGGCGCTGTTCCCGTCTCTGACCGACGACCTGACGCTGACCGCCCTCATGAAGTGTGCGGACGTGGTGCGCCAGGAGGAGCAGCAGGGCGCCGACGAGGCGCTGCTTTGCGCGCTCGACGCGGCCCTGGCGCAGGCGCTGGACCGCCTGGGCGGGATGCGCGCCGCCGAAGGGGCGCGCCTGGCCGAAGACATGCTCTCGCGCATGGACACCATCGAAAAGCTCGCCCTCTCCATCCGTGAACGCGCACCGCTGGTGGCGCAAAGCTACCGCGAAAAGCTGGAAGAGCGGGTGCGCGAGGCGCTTTCGGGCGGCGGGTTCGACGAGGCGCGGCTGCTGACCGAGGTGGCCGTCTTTGCCGACAAGTGCAACATCGACGAGGAGCTTACCCGCCTCTTTTCGCACATCGCGCAGTTCCGCTCCATCTGCAAGGAGGAACGCGTGGGGCGCAAACTCGATTTTCTGATCCAGGAATTCAACCGCGAAGCAAACACCATCTGCTCCAAGAGCAACGACCTTGCGGTCACCAACGCGGGACTCGCCCTCAAAAACGAGATCGAAAAGGTGCGCGAGCAGGTGCAGAACATCGAATAAACCCCCGCCCGCAGGGCGGAAATATTTTCAAGGAGATGCAATTATGATCAACGAACCGGTAGTCGACAGGCTTGTGGAAAAGCTGGGCAGCCCCGAAGAGCCCGCGTCGCGCTATGCGCTGTGCGTGGTGGTGGCCAAGCGTGCCCGCCAGATCATCGACCAGGAGCAGAGCCAGGGCCTCCACGAACTGCCCGGCAACACCAAGGAGATCGCGCTCGCCTGCCAGGAGATCATGTCCGGCAAGCTGGCCATGGTCAAGGACTGAGCGCGCCTTTTTTGCGCGCCGCCGCTCTGCCCCGCCCGCGGGGCAGTCTGTTTTTTGTGCCGCACCGCCGCGCGCCCGCGCGGACGCGGCAGGGCTTTGACGTACACGCGGCCGCGCGTTTTGCGCCGCGCGCCGCACGGGGATGAAGGGTATGACGGCCGAAGTCATCGTTGACATCGCCCACGCCGACGTGGACAGGATATTCGAGTACCGCGCCGAGGGCGCCGAAGAGGGGTGCCGCGTGCGCGTACCCTTCGGCGGCCGCACCGTCGACGGCTTTGTCATGCGCCTCAAAGAGGGGAGCGATTTCGACCCCGCCAAGCTCAAAAAAGTGGCCGCGGTCATCGACAAGCCCCTCACGCGCGAGTGCCTTTCCCTCGTTCATGCCCTTTCGGCGCGCTACCACTGCACCAAGGCTTTGGCGCTGCGCCTCTTCCTGCCCGCCGAGATGCGCCGCGGGCAGGTGCACGAACTGCAAAAAAACGTCGCCGTGTTCGCGGCGGACGTTCCGCTTACTCCCCGCGCGAAGGCGCAGGCCGCGGCGCTCGCCTTTTTGAAGGAGCAGGGCCGCTGCCCCTACACCGTCTACCGCGAACAATTCGGCGACGCCGCCGTGCGCGCCCTCCTTTCCCGCGGGGCGGTGCGGCTGGAAAAGGAGCGCGTCGCCCGCACGCCGCTCGCGGGGCTCGCGGGCGAAAAGCCCGCCGTGCGCACGCTCACGCCCGCCCAGCAGGCGGCCATCGGCCGCATCGCCGCCTCCTCCCGCCGCGTGCAGCTTCTGCACGGCGTGACGGGCAGCGGCAAGACGGAGATCTACCTCACCCTCATCGCCGCGGCCCTCCGCGAAGGCAAGGGCGCCATCTTTCTCGTGCCCGAGATCTCCTTGACCCCGCAGATGTTTTCGCAGCTGCGCGCGCGCTTCGGCGACCGCGTCGCCATCCTGCACAGCGGTCTGTCGGCGGGGGAGCGGTTCGACGAGTGGCACCGCCTGCGCTCGGGCGAGGCGAAGATCGCCGTCGGCGCCCGCAGTGCCGTGTTCGCGCCTGTGGAAAACCTCGGTGTCATCGTCCTCGACGAGGAGCACGACGGCAGCTACCAAAGCGAATCCAACCCGCGCTACGACGCGCGCGAAGTGGCCCTTCTGCGCGCGGAACACAACGGCTGCAAGCTCATCCTCGGCAGCGCCACCCCCTCGGTGGAGACCTACCTGCGCGCGAGCGAAGGGGAGTACGAGCTCATCGAACTTCCCGAACGCATCAACCGCCGCCCGCTGCCCGAGATGATCGTAGCCGATATGCGCCGCGAGGTGCGCCGCGGCAACGATTCCGCCTTTTCGGCCGCGCTGCGCGGCGAACTTTCCGCCTGCCTGGAAGCGGGCAACCAGGCCATCGTCTTTCTCAACCGCCGCGGCTATGCCCAGAGCGTGGTCTGCCGCGACTGCGGCGCCGTGCTCAAATGCGAACAGTGCGACGTTTCCCTGACCTACCACAGCGAGGAAGGCTGCCTCAAATGCCATTACTGCGGCTCCAATTACAAGATGCCGCGCGCCTGCCCCCCCTGCGGCGGCGTTCACCTCTCCTATACGGGCACGGGCACGCAGAAGGTGGTGGGAGAGCTGCAAAAGCTGTACCCCGCGGCGCGCATCCTGCGCATGGACTTCGATACGACGGGCGGCAAGGAAGGGCATTACAAGATCTTGAAGCGCTTTGCCGCGCACGAGGCGGATATCCTCGTCGGCACGCAGATGATCGCCAAGGGGCACGACTTCCCGTCCGTCACCCTCGTGGGCATCCTCGACGCCGACATGAGCCTGCATTTTTCCGATTACAGGAGCGGTGAACGCACCTTTCAGCTCATCACCCAGGTGGCGGGCCGCAGCGGCCGCGCGGGCGAAAAGGGCAAGGCCGTCGTGCAGACGTACGACCCCGCCAACTACATCCTGCGCTTCGCCGCGGCGTACGACTATAAGGGCTTTTTCCGCCACGAAGCGGCGCTGCGCAAAAGCACGGCCTTCCCGCCCTTTGCGCGCATCGTGCGGGTGATGGTCACGGCCGAGGAGGACAAGGCCGCCCTCGAAGCGCTCAAAGAGGTGTATTTTTCGCTGAAAGAACTCTACGACGCACACCCGCAGGGCTTTCTCTTTTTCAACAAGATGCACGCGCCCGTGCGGCGCATCCAGAACCGCTGCCGCTACCAGGTGCTCATGCGCATCGCCGACGATTCGCTGCTGCCCGAAATTTACGCCCGCGCCCTGGCGCCCCGCCCCCGCGGCGCGCTCGTGTACGTGGAGGAAAACCCGGGCAACCTGAGCTGAGCCCCCCCGATAGGGCCGCGGCCTTTGAAAAACGCGGCAGATCCACGAAAACAACCGAGGTATCCCATGGCTATACGCAACGTGGTGCAGGTCGGAGACGACGTCCTGCGCAAAAAATGTTTTGAAGTGACCGCTTTCGACGAGAAGCTCGCCTCTTTATTGGACGACTTGAAGGACACCGTCCGCCGCGAGGAGGGCGCGGGCCTGGCCGCCCCGCAGGTGGGCGTCTTGCGCCGCGTCGTGGTGGTGGACGTCGACGAGGGCTTTTTCGAGCTCGTCAACCCCGTCATCACCGCCCAAAAAGGGGAGCAGACGGGCTGGGAGGGCTGCCTTTCGGTGCGCGGCCGCCGCGGCGTCGTCACCCGCCCGCAGACGGTCAAGGTGGAGTACTTTGACCGCGCGGGAAAGCGCAAAAAACTGGTGGCGCACGGCTTTTTCGCCCGCGCCGTCTGCCATGAACTCGACCACCTCGACGGCGTGCTCTACACCGACCGCGCCGCGCGCGTCGAGCGGGTCAAGGACTGAGCGGGAGGGCTGCATGAAACTGGTCTATGCGGGCGCTCCCGCTTTTTCCGTGCCGCCCCTTTCCGCCCTGCTCGGGGCGGGCCACGAAGTGGCGGCCGTGCTGACGCAGCCGCCCAGGCCCGTCGGGCGCAAGGCGGTGCTCACGCCCACGCCGCTGGCGGCGTTCGCCGAAGAGCGCGGCATCCCCGTGCTCGCCTTCGCACGGGTGCGCGAACACGTGGCCGAACTTCGCGCGGCGGGCGCGGACTGCATGGTCACCTGCGCCTACGGGCAGATCCTCACCGACGAAGTTCTCGCCGCCTTCCCCGCGGGCGTGTACAACATCCATGCCTCCCTCTTGCCGCGCTGGCGGGGCGCGTCCCCCGTCCAGCACGCCATCCTCGCGGGCGACGCCGAAACGGGCATCACCGTCATGCGCACCGAGCGCGGGCTCGACACGGGGGATATCCTGCTCGCCCGCGCCCTGCAAATCTCCGCGCAGGACACGGCGGGCACCCTCGCGGAAAAGCTCTCCGCCCTCGGCGGGGCGTGCATCTGCGAGGCGCTTTCACGGCTGGAACGGGGGAAGGCAACTTTCACCGTGCAGGACGGCTCCCGCGCCACCCTCTGCAAAAAGATCGAAAAGGCGGACTGCCTCGTCGATTTTTCCCGCCCCGCGGAGGAGGTGTGCCGCCTCGTCCGCGCCATGTCCCCCGCGCCGCTGGCCTACGCCTACCTGCGCGGCGCGCCCGTCAATTTTTATTTTGCCGAGCCCTGCGAAGGGGCCGCCCCGTCCGTGAACGGGGCCGCGGACGCGGCGCCCGGCACCGTGCTGCGGGCGGACAAGGCGGGCATCGTCGTGGCGGCGGGGCGGGGCTGCGTGCGCATCCTCGAATTGCAGGCGGCGGGCGGCAAGCGTATGCGCGCGGCCGACTTTGCCAACGGCCGCAAGGCCGCGGCGGGGGACGTGTTCACGAAGGAGCCGCAATGACCAACCCGCTCTACGATCCCTACGCCGTGCTGCAAAAGGTGTACGGCGGCGGCGCCTATCTCCAACAGGCCCTGGCCTCCACCCCCGTGGACGGGAAGGACCGCGCGCGCACCGTCAAGATCTGCTACGGCGTGCTCGAAAACGACAAGCTCTTCGACCTGTACATCCGCACCTTCGCGCCCAGGACCCCGAAACTGCCCGTGCGCATCCTCTTGAAGGTGGCGATGTTCATGATCGTGAACATGAACAAGCCCCGCTACATGGTCACCGACAACGCGGTGGCGCTGGCCAAAAAGCTGGGCAAAGGGGGCGCGGCGGGCTTCCTCAACGCCTTTTTGCGCGCCTTCGACCCCGCCCGCGCCGTGCTGCCCGCCGATGAGGCCGAGGCGCTCTCGGTGCGCTATTCCTACCCCGTGTTCGCCGTGAAAAAGTTGCTCTCCGCCTACGGGCGGGAGACGGCCGAGGCGGTCATGGCCCCGCGCCCCGCGCGCACCTACGTGCGCTTTTGCAACGAGGAGACGGCGCGCCGCTATACCGAAGGCTCCGCGGCCGAAAAGACGCCCTTCCCCGGGCTGTACGCCTTCCCGTCCTTCGTGCGCGGCGCGGGCTACGACGCGGGCGAATACACCTTCCAGTCCGTCGGCTCGGTGGCGGTCTGCGCGGCCGTCGGGCCCTGCGCGCGCCTGCTCGACGCCTGCGCCGCGCCGGGCGGCAAGAGCGTGCTCCTGGCGGGCAAGTGCCGAAGCGTCACCGCCTTTGAACTGCATCCCCACCGCGCCGAACTCATCCGCGCCTACGCCCGCCGCATGGGGGCGGACAACATCGGGATCGTCTGCCGCGATTCCTCCGTGTTCGACGCGCGCTACGAGGGCGCGTTCGACGCCGTGCTCGTCGATGCGCCCTGCTCGGGCTTCGGCGTGGCGGGGGAGGACCCGGACATCCGCCTCTTCCGCAAGGAGGAGGACATGCCCGCGATCGAGGCCGCGCAGCGGGCCATCCTGGCCGCCTGTTCGCGCTACGTGCGCGCGGGCGGAGACCTGTATTACTCCACCTGCTCGGTGCTGCCCGAGGAGAACGACGGCGCCGTCGCCGCCCTGCTGCAAGGGGGCGCGCCCTTCTCCGTGCGGGAGGTGCAAAGCCCGCTCGCGCACCAAAAAATGAGGTACGGTATCCAGTTTTTGCCGCACATATCCGCGGGCGCTGGCTTTTACGTGAGCCGCCTGCACAGGGAGGGATAGCATGAAACAAGTTTTGCAGGACCTGTCCCTGCCGCAGATCGCCGCGCTCATGGAGGAGCTCGGCGAACCAAAATACCGCGCCGAACAGATCTACCGCGGCATGATGCGCGCCAAGCGGATCGGCGCGCTGAACGTGCCCGCCGCCCTGCGCGAAAAGCTGCTCGCCCGCTTCGAGGACGAACCCGTCAAGGTGCGCGAGGTGTTCACCTCGGCGGACGGCACCGAAAAGTACCTCTTTGAGCTGGCGGACGGCAACCTCATCGAGGGCGTGCTCATGACCTACAAATACGGCCGCACGCAGTGCGTCTCCACGCAGGTGGGCTGCCGCATGAACTGCGCCTTCTGCGCGTCGGGGCTGAACGGCCTGGTGCGCTCCCTCACCGCGGGGGAGATCCTGGCGCAGGTGCTTTGCGTCAACGCCCGCGCGGGCGGCACGCCCGAAAAGCGCGCCGTCACCAACGTCGTGCTCATGGGCAGCGGCGAACCCTTCGACAACTACGAAAACGTGGTGCGCTTTCTGCGCAACGTTTCGGCGGCGGGCGGCATCGGCATCTCCCCGCGCAACATCAGCCTCTCCACCTGCGGCCTCGTGCCGCAGATGTACGCCTTCGCCGAGGAGGGCCTGCCCGTCAACCTCACCGTCTCGCTGCACGCCTCGTCCGACGAGGAGCGCGCCCGCATCATGCCCGTCGCCCGCGCCTACAAGATTGCCGACATCCTCGCCGCCTGCGATCACTATTTCCGCAAAACGGGCCGCCGCTACATCTTCGAGTACTCCCTCATCGCGGGCGAAAACGACGGCCGCGCCCACGCCGAACGGCTGGCGGCGCTGCTGCGCGGGCGGCCCTGCCACGTCAACCTCATCCGCCTCAACGAGGTCAAGGAAAAGGGCCTGCAAGGCGTCTCCGAAAAGGACGCCTACCGCTTTTTGGGCGTATTGGAACGGGCGGGCCTCTCGGCCACGCTGCGGCGGCAGATCGGCGCCGACATCGGCGGCGCCTGCGGCCAGCTGCGCGCGTCCCGCCTGGCGGAGGGCGTCCCCGCCGAAAATGCGGGCGCTCCCGCGCAAGATCGGGCGGAGCCTTGACAAACGGCCGCCCGTTTGGTATGATGGTAAAAAAGCGCCCGCCGCAAGCGGCGGGCGCGCAAGGGCGGGCGCGCCGCGGGCGCGCCCCGCTCCCGCACCGCGGGGGCGGCGCGGCGGGATGGCTCCGCCGCAAAGGGGGTAGGGTATGAACACGCTGATCGCGCCGTCCATCCTGGCCGCGGACTTCGCAGCCATGGGGGAAGCCGTCAAAACGCTGCAAAAGAACGGCGCCGACATGATCCATTGCGACGTGATGGACGGCACCTTCGTGCCGACGATCACCTTCGGCATGCACATGATCTCGGCCATCCGCCCGTACACCGACCTGCCGCTGGACGTGCACCTGATGTGCATCCACCCGCAGAACAAGGTGGCGGACTTCGTCAACGCGGGGGCGGACATCATCACCGTTCACGCCGAAGCCTGCGGCAACACGCTCACAGACGTGCTGCGCTACATACGCTCGTACGGCATCCGCTGCGGGGTGGCGGTCAGCCCCGACACGCCGCTGCAAAACATCTACGAGAGCCTGGAATGGTGCGATATGCTGCTGGTCATGAGCGTGTACCCCGGCCGCGGCGGGCAAAAGCTGATCGAGCGCACCCTCTCCAAGGCCACCGAGGCGCGCCGCTACTTCGAGCGCAACGGCCTCGTCAAGGACATCGAGATGGACGGCGGCATCACCGAGGAAAACGTCGCCATGGTCAAGGACGCGGGCGTGAACGTCATCGTCGCGGGCAGCACCGTCTTCCGCGCGGCGGACATGGCCGCCACCATCCGCACCCTGCGCGAGCGCGTCTGAACGGGTACATCTGCGAGGCAAAAAGTTGAAAGGCATCATTTTATTGAACGGCGAGCCGTACCGCGGGCACATCGACGCCGCGGACGCGCTCGTCGTCTGCTGTGACGGGGCCCTGGCCTGGGCGGAAGGGAAGGTCCGCATCGACGTGAAGGCGGGAGACTTCGATTCCCTCGGCTACGTGCCCGAGGGCGCGCTGGTCTGGCCCAGCGAAAAGAACTTCACCGACGGCGAGATCGCCCTCGGCTACCTGCTCTCGCGCGGCTGCACCGCGGTGGAGATCTACGGCGGAGGCGGCGGCAGGGAGGACCACCTCTTCGGCAACTTGCAGCTGCTGTACGCCGCGCACGCGCGCGGCGCGCGCGCCGTCATGCACACGGCCTGTGCGGATATCTACTGCGCCGCGGGCACCGTCCGCTGGCGCGGCATGGCAGGGCGCACCCTCTCGCTGGCGCCCGTCGGCGAGCGCGCGCACGTTTGCGAGAGCGCGGGGCTCAAATACCCCCTGCAAGACCTCACCCTCGAAGCGGGCTCCTGCCGCGGCATCAGCAACGTCGTCGCGCAGAGCGAGGCGCACATCGTCTGCGACGGGGGAACGCTCTTCGTATTCGAGGTGCTTCCGGGGAAGGAACAGCCCGCCTCCGAAGCGCAAGCGCCCGTTCACGGGGAAGAGGAACAGACGCCCGTTCGGGAAGACGAAGAACAAGCGCCCGTTCACGGGGGCGAGGGGTTGGAAAAGATCGCCAGTTTCCGCATCGACCACACCCGCCTGCGCCCCGGGCTGTACCTCTCGCGTACAGACCGCAAGGGCGGCTGCACCGTGACCACCTTCGATCTGCGCCTGACCGCGCCCGGCAAGGAGCCGCCCGTGCCCGCGCCCGCGCTGCACACCCTCGAACACCTCGGCGCCACCTTCCTGCGAAGCGGCCCCGCCAAGGACGACGTCGTCTACTTCGGCCCCATGGGCTGCCGTACGGGGCTGTACCTCGTCCTGTTCGGGGACCGCACCCCCGAAGGCGTGCTGCCCCTCGTCGAAGAGATGTGCGCCTTCATCGCCGCCTTCGAGGGCGAAGTGCCCGGCGCCCGCCCCGCGGAGTGCGGAAATTGGAGCGAGCACGACCTCCCCGCGGCCAAAGCCGCCGCCGCGCGCTACCTTTCGGCCCTGCGCCGCGAGCGCAACCTCGCCTACCCGTCCTGAACGCCGCCCTTCTGTTTTGCGTGAACGCACCCCGCCGCCTTTTGCGCCCGCTTTCGCCCGTCCGTGCACACGGCGGCCCCGCCGCGGCATAGGATATAGGGCAGGGCACGGGAGCCGTCCCTGCGGGAGGTGCGCCATGGTCCGCATCATCTGCGTCCGCCCGCCCGGGGCGGTGCGCGCCGCGCTGCGCCTGCTGCTGCGCGCGGCGGGCAAATGAGCTCACCAAAGAAAAAAGCAGGGGGCGGCGCTTGTGCGCCGCCCTTTCGGGTTTTGTTGTCCGTTTTTGCCCGCCGCGCCCGTGCCCG
>CALVHO010000003.1 GCA_944328445.1 uncultured Clostridia bacterium
GGGACTGCCGAAATAACGTGACGCGATCGCGCCTGCGGCGAACGATCGCTATTCCGTCGCGGCATCCGCCGCTCCTTACGATTCCCGCCGGGAGTACCATTTCGCAGGGCATGCTCGCGCATGCCCTGTCTCTTTATCTCTCCGTCTTTACGGCAAAGCCACCGTCCGAGACGGTGGCTTTGCCGTATTTTTTATCCGAACTTTACCGAAGGGCCGCGAAAAGCTCTTTCATGTAGTCGCCCGCGAACTCTTCGATGTTGCCGCCGTCGGCGCACTGCGTGAGCGCGGCGTCGAAGGGCACGCGCACGGCGCACGCGGCGCCGAACTCCGCCGCGAGCTCCTCCGCGCGGCTCTTTCCGAAGATCTCGATCTTCTTGCCGCAATCGGGGCAGACGGCGTAGCTCATGTTCTCGACGACGCCGAGGATGGGGATATCCATCTTTTTGGCCATGACCGCCGCCTTCCTGACGATCATGGAGACGAGGTCCTGCGGGGTCGTCACCACCACGATGCCGTCCAGCGGGATGGACTGGTAAATGCTCAGCGGCACGTCGCCCGTCCCCGGGGGCATGTCGACAAACATGTAATCGACGTCGTTCCAGACGACGTCCGTCCAAAATTGCAGCACAGCGCCCGCGATCACGGGGCCGCGCCAGATGACGGGGTCGCCCTCGTTTTCGAGCAGCAGGTTCATGGACATCACTTCCACGCCCGTGCGGCTCTGCACGGGGAAAATGCCCATTTCCGAGCCCGTAGCCTTTTCACGGATGCCGAACATTTTGGGGATGGACGGCCCCGTGATGTCGGCATCCATCACGGCGGTCTTGAACCCTGCGCGGCGCGCGGTGACGGCGAGCATCGCCGTGGTCAGCGATTTGCCCACGCCGCCCTTGCCGCTGACGATGCCGATGACCTTTTTGATGTTGCTCAGTTCGTGCGGCTTTTTATGCATGTCGCGCTGCGAGCAATCCTGCCCACAGCTTCCGCAATCGTGCGTGCATTCTTCTGCCATTTCTTCCTCCTCCCTTTACAGCAGGTCCTTCGGGTCGTACTCCGCCTTCTTATAGACGGCCGACGCGGGCTTTTCCCCGACTTCTTCGGCGAACACGTCCTGCCACTGCACGGCGTCGAAATCCTCGATCGTGCAGGTGACGTAATGCGGCGAACAGCGCAGTTCGCGCGTCAGCGTTTCAACGAGCGCGGCGGCGAGCTTCTTTTTCTGTTCCTCGCTGCGGCCCTCCAACATCTTGACGGAAATGTGCGGCATGAAAGGTACCCTCCCTCAGTCTTTGAATTTCTGATACAAATTATAATACAAACCGTGCCGTTTTAGCAACTGTTCGTGCGTGCCTTCTTCGGCGATGCCCTTATCCGCGATGAAGAGGATGCGGTCGGCGTTGCGGATGGTGGAGAGCCTGTGCGCGACGATGAAAGCGGTTTTGCCGCGCAAAAGCACGTCGAGCGCGTCCTGGATGAGTTTTTCCATATCCGAAGAGATGGAGCTGGTCGCCTCGTCGAGGACGATGACGGAGGGATTTTTGACGATGATGCGCGCGAAGCTGATCAGCTGCTTTTCCCCCGCCGAGAGCCCCTCGCCGCGCTCGGCAAGCTGCTCGTTGTACTTGTTCGGCAGGCGCTCGATGCAGGTATCGGCAAAGATGGCCTTGGCCGCGGCGATGCACTCCTCGTCCGTCGCGTCGGGGCGGCCGTAGCGGATGTTTTCCATCACCGTTCCCTTGAATATGAACGGGTCCTGCATCAGCACCCCCACCTTGCTGCGCAGCGAATGCAACTTGATGTGGCGCACGTCCGTGCCGTCGATGGTGACGGAGCCTTCCTTCACGTCGTAAAAGCGGGTGAGGAGGTTGACCACGGTGGTCTTGCCCGCGCCCGTCGGCCCCACCAGCGCGATCTGTTCACCGCTTTTTACGTGCAGGTCGAAGTGCTCCAATACGTTGATGCCCTCCTCGTAGGAGAAGGTGACGTCGTTGTAATCGATGTCCCCCTTCACGTCGCCGAGCTCGACGCTGTCGGCGGCGTCGGCGATGGTCGCGGGCGCGTCGATGGTCTCGAAGATGCGTTCGAGGTTGGCCGAGACCTGCGCGAGGTTCTGGATGATGGCCGAAAGCTGCGTCAGCGGCGCCGAAAAGAGGCTCATGTAGCTCAAAAAGGCGATGACGGTACCCGTCGTGACCCCCATCACCTGCCGCTGCATCAGCAAGAAGGCGACGGCGTACAGCACCACGGTGCCGAAGTTCCAGAACAGCCCGACGACGGGGGTGTTGAGTTCGTTGCGGCGTACGATGCGCATCCAGGTATCGGCGCTGTCCTGCTGCAAGTCGTGGTAGATCTTTTCGTTGTAGGCAGTGCGGTTGTAGTTTTGGATGACCTTTTCGCCCATGATCGACTCGACGATGAAGGCGGTGCGGTTGGAGACCTTGGCGCGGTGGTGGCGGAAGAGCTTGCGGATGGCGCGGCGGATGAGGAACACGCACACCGTCAGCGGCACGATGGCCGCGTACACCACGAGCGTCAGCATGGGGCTGAGCACGAGCATGAACACCGTGACGACCACGATCTTGACGATGTTCACGATGAAGTTCATCAAATAGTTCGTGAAGAACTCGGACAGCTCGGTGATGTAAGTGGTCACGCGGACGCTGATCTTGCCCGACGGGCGGTTGTCGAAGTAATCGAAGGGCAGCGCCTGCAACTTATAAAAGATGTCCCTGCGGATGTCGGCGATGATGCCGTTGCCCGCGCGCCCCATGCTCCTTTGCTGGAAATAGGTGATGAAGATCTCGGCCAGGCCGCACAGCACGAAGCCGCCCACCGCCAGGATGAAGGGCTTGTAAGTGCCGTAGCTGCTGTGCTCGGGGATGGCCGTATCGACGATGTACTGCAACAGCAGCGGCGTGACCATGGACGCGACGACGGCCACGAGCATCACCACCAGCACAAAGGCGAACAGCTTTTTGTGCGGCGCCGCGTAGCGCAGAAGGCGCTTCAAGTTTTTGACGTCGATCTTGTCCTGCGTGACGACTTCGTCCTGAAAATAGGTATTTCTCTGCGCCATGTCAGTTCTCCTCCGCGGCAACTTCGGCGGCAGCTTCGGCCTTTTCGGCCGTCTGCATCTTATAGATCTGCGCAAAGATGCCGTCCTTTTGCATGAGCTCGGCGAAGGTGCCGCGCTCGACGATCTCGCCGTCGCGCATGTACAGGATCTCGTCGCAGTCCTCGATGCTGGAAACGCGGTGCGCGGCGATGAAGATGGTGTGGCCCGCGTAGTTCTCCTTGACGGTCCGCATCAGCCTGCGCTCGGTATCGGCGTCGAGGGCGCTGGATGCGTCGTCAAAGACGAGCACGGGCGCGTTTTTGAGGAGGGCGCGGGCGATGGAGATGCGCTGCTTCTGCCCGCCCGAAAGGCCGAGACCCTTCTCCCCCACGATGGTCTCGTAGCCCTGCGGGAGGCGGCGGATGAACCCGCCCGCCTGCGCCTGCTCGGCCACGCGCATGACCGTCTCTTTGTCGACGTCGGGCGCGTAGAAGGCGATGTTGGCGTCGATGGTGTTGGAAAAGAGGAACACGTCCTGGAAAACGTAGGCAAATTCGTTGCGCAGATCGTCGAGGTCGTAGCGGCGGATGTCCTTCCCGTTGATCTCGATGGAGCCCTGCGAAACGTCGTACATGCGCACGAGCGACTTCAACAACACGCTCTTGCCCGAGCCCGTGCCGCCCATGATGCCGACCGTTTTGCCGTACGGGACGCGCAGCGACACGTTTTTCAGCAGCTGCTTGCCCTCCTCGATGACGGAGATGTTTTTGATCTCGATGTCGGGCACGGACGAAATGTGTTCGTTGCCGACGGGCGGCGCGATCTTGGGCG
The DNA here is from genome assembly GCA_944328445.1 of uncultured Clostridia bacterium. Classification (GTDB taxonomy): domain Bacteria; phylum Bacillota; class Clostridia; order Christensenellales; family Borkfalkiaceae; genus Borkfalkia. The sequence continues at coordinate 3,887 of CALVHO010000003.1, forward strand.
GGTGTTCCAGAAATTCCATCACGCGCCCGCCCGAAACGAGGCCGTATTGCAGCTGGTAAATGCTGTTGTTGATCTGCGTCACGTAGTCCATGATACGCAAAACGTAGGTGACGCAGGCGGTCATGATACCCACCTGGAACTGCCCCGAAAAGACCATCAGCGTACCGATGACGATGGTGGCGATGTAGGCCACCTGGCGGATGGTGTTGAAGATCATGCCGTACTTGGCGGAGACGTCGACCTGCTCCCAATAGGCCGCGCACAGGTCGCGGTTCACGCCGTCGAACTTGTTCTCCTCGTACTGTTCGTTGGCGAACGAGCGGACGAGGCGCACGGCGTCAATGTTCTCCTGCACGCACAGGTTCATGACCGCGTTCTGCGTGCGGATGTTCTGCGAGACGCGCCGCGCCGCCCGCGTGTAGCGGACGAGCGCAAAGAGCATGATGGGCGCGATGACCACGGGCAGAATGAGCATGTACAGGCTGTTGATCGCCAGCATCACGCAGGTGATGATGAGGATGAAAAAGCCGTCCGCCAGCGTCAGCAGCACGCGGCTGTACATCTCCTTGAAGGTGATGATGTCCGACGAGAGCGTGGTCAGCAGTTCGCCCGTATTGTACGCCGAAACGGTGGCGCTGTCCAGCTCCACCAGTTTTTTATACGATATGTCGCGCAGCTCGTTCTCGAACAGCAGACCGTTGTACTGGAAGAGCACGTTGCGAAGGTAAATGATCCCCTCGCGGAACAGTTCCAGCACGACGAACACGACGGCGATGGCAAAAAAGAGCTCCCACCCCGCAGGCTCGCCGTAATCGAGCAGGAAGGAAAAGATCCCTCCACCGTCCGTGACGCCCGTGTAATTCAGCACATAGTCGACGAACATCGCCCCCAACAAGGGCAAAAGGACGTCGACAGTCAGCGCCACGAAGCCGATGATCTGGCAGAACACGGCGCAGGGAACGTGCTTTTTCCAATAGCGCATGCCGTAAGAAAAAATGCTCATATCCGATGATCCGAACAGCAATGATTTCGCGGCTATTATTGTAGCGGAATTTGGCCGTTTGTCAACCGTTTGCGACAATTTTTTCGGACGATCTTTCAAAAATTTTCGGGCGGGGCGGCAGCCTCGGCGGAGCGGCGTGCGGGGGGCGCGGCAAACCCGCGGCGGGGCCCGCAAAACGGTTGCAATTTTTCGCGCCATGGTGTATACTGAAAGGGCTGTGCTAGGTGGGGAGTCAGCGGTGCCCTGGATCTGCAATCCGCTACAGCAGAACCGAAGACCTCCTTCGGGTACATGCGTGGAAGGCCGCACTCCGTAAGGGATGTCGATCGCAAGGTCTTATGCAACGGACTGCCGTGAACCGTGTCAGGATAGGGATATAGCAGCACTAAGCGGATCTGTTCGTGTGCCATAAGGTAGCTTTGCGGGAGTTACCTGCGGTTTTCACGCTTCGGCGCGTCTATTCAACGGAGGGTGCACAGTTTTTTTGCAAGCAAAAGCCCGGCGTCTGCCGGGCTTTTTGCCGCCCGCGGGCGGCACTTTTTTCTTTTTTGGGCGGAAAAGTTTTTTGCCCGTCCGCGGGCGCGGCGGGCAAAAGGTCACAGCTTGTACATCTTTTTGTCGAAGTACAGCGCCGCGCGCTCGGGCAGCACCCTCTTGGCGGCGGCATAGAATTTGTTGCGCTTTCCGCACTGCAATTGCAGGGGCGGATTTTTTTCGCAGATGACTTCCGCCACCTGCCTGGCCACCTCCCCCGCGCTCATGCCTCCCTGCTCGATGCCCGCCAGCGCCGCGGCCGCGCGCTTGACCTTGGCGGCGTAGTCTCGGTTGGCCTCGTCGGGATAGACCTTCCGCTTGAAGGTGAACCCCGTCGAAGTGCCGCCCGGCTGCACGGCGCACACGCGGATGCGGTACGGTTCCAGCTCGATGGCGGCGCCCTTGGCAAGCATGTCCACGGCTGCCTTGGAGCTGCTGTAAAAGCTGTCGAAGGCGACGGGGAAGGTGCCGCCCATCGAACTGACGAGCACGATGCGCCCGCCACGCCGTTTCAGGTAAGGCGCCACACAGCGGATGGCGCGCAGGGCGCCGAAGTAGTTCACCTCGAACAGATAGCGGTAGTCCTTTTCCTCGGCGTATTCGATGGGCGCAGCCATCGAACAGCCCGCACAGTACACGAGGCCGTACAAGTTCTCGGTGGCGGCGGCCGCCTCGCGCACCGCCTTTTCCAGGCTGTCCCCCGCGGCGACATCGGCCGTGTAGTTTTTGACGCGGTCGAGGCGGCAGGGCGTGCGCGAGATGTTGGCCACGGCAAAGTTTTTGCCGACGAGGCGGAGGGCCGTTTCGTAACCGATGCCCGAGGACCCGCCGACGACGATGACCGTCCTTTGCAGGCGCTCGGGGCGGGCCGTCCCCTGCGCGGGGGCCGCCTCCGTGCGGGGCGGCGCTTTCTTTTTTTCGCGATCTTCCATGCCGCATAGTATGGCCGCGCCGCGCCCGTTTTATACGCGCGGGGAACAACTTTCCCGCCGCGGAACAAAAAAACGCAAAATGAGCGGGCGGAACGGGCGGAAACGGTTCAGCCGAGCAGAACGTCGAGCAGCATCATCAGCGCAAAGCCCGCCGTCACGCCCCACACGGCGCAGCCCTTGCCCGCCTCCGCGCTGGAAGGGATCAGCTCCGAACAGGAGACGGCCACCATCGCCCCCGCCGAAAAGGCGAGCGCCCACGGCAGCAGCGAGCGGATGGCCCCGACGGCGACGGCGCCGAGCACGCCCGCGGCGACCTCCGCCAGGCCCGAAAACTGGCCGTAGGCGAAGGCGCGCGCCGCGCCCATGCCCTGCGCGCGCATGGCCAGCGAAACGCACAGCCCTTCGGGAAAGTTCTGGATGCCGATGCCCGCCGCGAGCATCGCCGCCGCCCAGAACAGGGAAGGATCGCCCGCGGCCGAACCGAAGGCGACGCCGACGGCAAAGCCCTCGGGGATGTTGTGCAGGGTCATTGCGAAAAAGGTGAGCGCGCCGCCGCGCGGGGCCCCGCCGCGAAAGGCGCGCATGCGGCGCAGGGCGGCGTCGGAGAGGGCGATAAATCCCCCGCCCGCGAAAAATCCGACGGTGAGCACGAACGCGGCGGAGCCGCCCTCCCCTTCCAGGCTCTCCATAGCGGGCAGCAGCAGCGAAAAAAAGCTCGCCGCGATCATGATGCCCGCGGCGGCGCCCTGCATCGCCCCGAGGGTGCGCGCGCCGAATTTTTTGGAGACGAATACGAACGCCGCCCCCGACGCCGTCATCGCATAGGTGAACAGCGTAGCCAACAATGCCGCCGCCCATACGGGCAGCCCCGCCAATGCTTCCAAACCCGTGTTTCCTCCGTACAAGGCCCTGTTGCCATTGTATGCGGCACGGCGTGGCGGCGTGAGCGGCGGCGTGAACGGGTAAAACGGCGCGAAAGCGGGGCGGGCCCCGAAGGGCCGCCCCGCTTCAAAACTTCGGGCCGCATTTAGGAACGTGGCCTGTACGGTTCAGTTCAAAAAGCCGCGGATGACGGCGGCTTCCGCCTCCGCCTCGGTCAGGCCGAGGCTCATCAGCTTCAACAGCTGTTCGCCCGCGATCTTGCCGACGGCCGCTTCATGCACGAGGCTGGCCTCGGGGCTGACGGCGTCGATCTTGGGGGTGGAGACGATGTGCCCGCCGCCGAGCACGATGCCGTCGCACTCGACATGGCCGAAGCACTCGTTTTTGCCGATCATGTCCGAACGGAAATGCTGCAAGGATTCCCCGCGCGCCACGCTGCGGCTGACGATGTCCGCACGGCTGCCCTTTCCCTTCAAGGTGACGCGGAAATCGGTGACGGCGCGGTCCTGCCCGTCGGTCAGGATCTTTTCCTTGACCAAAAGCTGCGCGTTTTTGCCCACCGTGGCATAAGTCTTGCGCAGGGTGTCCGTCACGCCGCCGAGCTGCGTCGATTCGAGGATGAAACAGGCGTTTTCTTTGAGGTAGATCTTGGTGACGGGGTCAAACTTCTTTTTGCCCGTACCGCCGCCCGTACCCACGTGTTTTTCCACGTACCGCACCTTGGCGTTTTTGCCCACGTAAAAGGTGTGTACGCCGTCGTGCTCGGCGTCCCGGCAGGTGGCGTTGTGGATGCCGCACCCCGCGACGATGGTCACGTCCGCCCCGTCGCCGATGAAAAAGTCGTTGTATACGGTGTCGTGAAAGTCTCCCACCGTCAACAGCACGGGGATGTGCACGGACTTGTTTTTGACTCCCGCCTTCACGATGATGTCGATGCCGTCCTTGTCCTTTTTGGAGACGATCTCCACGTCCGTATCGCTGTTCCTGGCCAAAAGTTTGCCGTTTTTGCGGATGTTGAAGCTGCCCTCGGGGATGCCGTGCAGGTCGGCGATCTCCTCCAAAAGTTTTTCGTCCGTCTTGTCCATAAGTCAGTTCTCCTTCACGCTCCGCCAGCACAGGGGCGCGGGGCCCGCCAGGGCGGAAAACATCTCTTCCTTGCGCCCCGCGGTGATCAGCTTGTCGTTGTCGAAGAGCACGATCCTGTCCGCCGTTTCCAGGATGCGCTGCTGGTGGCTGACGATGATGACCGTTTTATCGTGCAGCTTTTCAAACACCTTGACGAGGTCTTCAAAGCTCCAAAGGTCGATGCCCGCCTCGGGCTCGTCCAAGAGGAACACCTCGCCGCCCTTGGCGATGGCCATGGCCAGTTCGATGCGTTTGAGTTCCCCGCCCGAGAGCGTGCCGTCCACGGCGCGGTCGATGTAGTTGCGCGCGCAAAGCCCCACCGCCGACAGGCACTCGCACATGCCGTCGGTGCCGAGCGTGTGGCCGCAGGCCAGTTCCAGAAGGTCCTTGACGGTGATGCCCTTGAAGCGCACGGGCTGCTGAAAGGCGATGGTGAACCCCTTGCGGGCGCGCTCGGTGACGGAGAGCGCGGTCACGTCCTCCCCGTTGAAGAGCACCTGTCCCGCCGTCGGGCGCTCGAAGCCCATCAGGATCTTGATGAGCGTCGACTTGCCGCTGCCGTTAGGCCCCGTGATGACGCTGATGGTGCCGTCGCCGAAGGTCAGCGAGACGTCTTTGAGGATGTCCTGCACGCGGCCCGTCTGTCCGTCCTTGACGGAATAGGAGATGTTTTTCAGTTCCAGCATATCTCTTTCCTCATCCCGCACGCGGCGGGCGTTCTGCCGATGATTATAAAGCAAAGGGCGGCGCGCTGTCAAACAAAACGCGCGCCCGCCCCCTTGTGTTAACCGTGTTCAATCCGCTACGGATGCGTTCCCGCGCCCTTACACGCGCACGTCGCCGCGCGCGCCGAGCTTATCGGCATGCGCGCGCAGGATGGGGTCGATCTCGGCGGCGATGAACTCTTCCGTCTGCTCGGCGCTGCGGCCGATGAAGTTCTTCGCGTCGAGAATGCCGCCGAGGCGGCCGTGCACCGCGGCAAAGAGCGGGTCGTTTGCGATGCGCTCGACGAGGTCGTTGTCCTTGCCCTCTTCCTTGACGACGCGCGCCGCCTGCATGGAGAGCACGCGGATGCGCTCGTGCAGTTCCTGGCGGTTGCCGCCCGCCTTGACGCACTCCATCATGATGTTTTCGGTCGCCATGAAGGGAAGTTCGGCCGCGATGTGCTTGGCAATGACCTTCTCGTAGACGACGAGGTTTTCGGCGATGTTGAGGTAGAGGTTGAGGACGGCGTCGACGGTCAAAAAGGCCTGCGCGATGACGATGCGCTTGTTGGCGGAATCGTCGAGGGTTCGCTCGAACCACTGCGTGGAGGCGGTGACGGCGGCATTGACGGGCAGGCTGAGCATGTAGCGGGCCAAAGAGCCCATGCGCTCGCTGCGCATCGGGTTGCGCTTGTACGCCATGGCCGAGGAGCCGATCTGGTGCTTTTCAAAGGGCTCTTCCACCTCCTTCATGTGCTGCAAGAGGCGGATGTCGTTGGAAAAGCGGTACGCGCTCTGCGCGATCTGCGAGAGGACGCACAGCACGTTGTAGTCGAATTTGCGCGGGTAGGTCTGCCCCGTCACGCCGTACACGGAGGAGTAGCCGAGCTTTTCCACCACCTTGCGTTCCAGCGCGCGGACCTTTTCCCCGTCGCCGTCGAACAGGTCCAGAAAGCTCGCCTGGGTGCCCGTCGTGCCCTTGACGCCGCGGAGCTTGACCGTGCTTTGCAGGTGGACGAGGTCGTGATAGTCCATTTCCAGGTCGGAAAGCCAGAGCGCCGCGCGCTTGCCCACGGTGGTCAGCTGCGCGGGCTGCAAGTGCGTGAACCCGAGGGTGGGCAGCGCCTTGTAGCGCAGCGCGAAGGTGCGCAGCTTGTCCATGACGTTGACGAGCTTGGTCAAGACCAGCGAAAGCGCGTCGTCGATGACGATGATCTCGGCATTGTCCGTGACGTAGCACGAAGTCGCGCCGAGGTGGATGATGGGCATGGCCGCGGGGCACTGCTTGCCGAAGGCCTTGACGTGCGCCATCACGTCGTGGCGGACGTCCTGCTCGAAGCGGCGCGCGTCGTCGTAGTTGATGTCCTCGGCGTGCGCCTTCATCTCCTCGATCTGCGCGTCGGTGACGGGCAGGCCGAGCTCTTTTTCCGCCTCGGCCAGGGCGATCCATAGTTTGCGCCAAAGGCGGAATTTTTTATCGTCCGAAAAATTTTCGGCCATTTCGCGGCTCGCGTAGCGCGAAAGCAACGAGTTTTCGTAAACGCTCGTGTCGTGCATTCTCTTCTCCGTACAATACAGCTTTGTAAAAGCGGCCAAACGGCCGCGGCGCCCGCACACCTTGCAAAGCGCGGGCAGACAGGAAAAGGGGCAACCGAAGCCGCCCCTTTGCCGAATCAGATGTCCATGCCGTCGAGCAGGTCTTTCAGGGTCTTGATCTCGTCGCGGCTGAGGGTGATGCCCTTGCCCATGCGGTCGTGCCCTTCGTTCCAGGTACGGATGTCGTACACGGGCTCGCGCTCGTTCCAGCTGACGAGGTTCAGTTCCTTTTTCCAGCCGTTGCCCGTTTCGCCCAGCTCGCCGATCTTTTCGGTGATCTCGTATTTCAGTTCTGCCATCGCTTGCTCTCCTTGGCCGCGCAGCCCTTCCTTCGGCGGCGCTTTTCCCACATTATACCATGGCGGGCGCAAAATGTAAAGAATTTTTCATGAACTTGCCAGCGGGGCGCGTCATTTGTCCTGCGGGGAGCGCACGATCTTGTCGATGCGCAGCGTCGCGTAATCGCGGATGTCCAGGCACTTGCCGCAGTTGTCGCAGATCTTGTTTTCGTCAAGGTCGCAGATCTCGCATTCGAGGCAGCCGATACAGTCGCGGTCATAGAGCACACACTTCTGCGTTTCCATCCCTCACCTCCGTCCGTCACATTTTAGCACGGACTAAAAAAATAATCAATAAAATTATCAAACATTTGTTTGCTTTTTTGCAAAAAGTATGGTATAATGCCCATATAGGAGGGATAGGAGCGATGTCCGAGAAGAGCAAACTGAAAAAACAGGCCGTGCTCGACTTCATCAACGAGTACAACGCCGCCTACGGTTACTCCCCCACCGTCCGCGAAATTTGCGAAAAGCTGGACATCAAGTCGACGGCGTCGGCCTACTATTACATCGAAAAGCTGACCGACGAAGGGTACCTCAGCAAATCCCCCAACAAAAACCGCGCCGTCAGCTTCAAAAAGACGTCGTCCGTCAACATCCCCCTCATCGGTACCGTCACCGCGGGCCAGCCCATCTTCGCCTACGAGAACTACGAAGATTACTACTCCTTCCCCGCCGATTGCTTCCGCGGCAGCGACCTGTTCATGCTGCACGTACAGGGCAACAGCATGATCGACGCGGGCATCTGCAACGGGGACAAGATCGTCGTGCGGCGGCAGCAGACGGCCGACAACGGGGACATCGTGGTGGCCCTGCTCGACGACAGCGCCACCGTCAAGCGCTTTTTCCGCCGCGACGGGCACTTCGTCCTCCACCCCGAAAACGAGGAACTCGCCGACATCATCGTCGACGAAGTGGCCATCCTCGGCAAGGTCGTGGGGCTGGTGCGCAGCTTCTGACCCCCCCCCGCGGAAAATGCCGCACGGCCTTTTGACCAACAACAGAACGGCTCACTCACGCCGCTCCGCTTCCCGGCAGGGAACGCGGGGCGGCTTTTTTACCCGCAAAACCGAAGTGCGGCCCCGCGCCTTGCAAGGCGCGGGGCCGCGTTGTGCCCGAGTGCAAAATTTACGCGAAATAGTTGTTGAGCGCGGAGACAAGCGCCTTGATGGAGGAGCGGACGACGTCTTCGTCGATGCCCGCGCCCCAATAGGCCTTGCCGTCCTTTTCCACCCCCACAAAGGAGAGGGCCTTGGAATCGGACTTTTCGCTCATGGCGTGCTGTTCGTAAGTGGTGAGGGTGAACGCCGCGCCGAAGTGCTGTTTGAGGGCGTTGGAGACGGCGTCGAGGCGGCCGTTGCCCTCGGCGCGCACTTCGCATTTTTTGCCGCGGCTCTCCACCGTGACGGCGGCCTCGATGCCCTCGCCGAGCTGCTTAAAGTGGCATTCGGGGACGTCGAAGACGGGGCGGTTGTTCACAAATTTTTCCAGGAAGACGTTGTAGACTTCGGCGGGCTTCAATTCCTTGTGGGTACGGTCGGAAACGCCCTTGGCCGCGTAGCCCATCGCCTCCTTGAACTTGGCGGGCAGGTTCACGCCGTAATTTTCCTGCAAGACGAAGCCGACACCGCCCTTGCCGCTCTGGCTGTTGATGCGGATGACGTCCGTCTGGTATTCGCGCCCGACGTCGCCGGGGTCGATGGGCAGGTACGGCACCGTCCAATGGGGAAGGTCGTGCTCCTTGCGCCACTGCATGCCCTTGGCGATGGCGTCCTGGTGGGAGCCCGAAAAGGCGGCAAAGACCAGCGCGCCCGCGTACGGCTGGCGGGGCGAGACCTGCATCTGCGTGTATTCGGTGTATTCGGCACAGATGGCGGGCATGCAGGAAAAATCGAGGCAGGGATCGACGCCCTGCGAAAACATGTTCATGGCCATGGTGACGACGTCGACGTTGCCCGTGCGCTCGCCGTTGCCGAAGAGGGTGCCCTCCACCCTGTCGGCGCCCGCCAAGAGCCCCATTTCCGCCGTGGCGACGCCGCAGCCGCGGTCGTTGTGCGGGTGCAGGCTCAGCACCACGTTTTCGCGGTAGCGGAGGTTTTTGGACATGTATTCGCACTGCTGCGCAAAGACGTGCGGCATGGCATTTTCCACCGTCGTCGGGATGTTGATGACGGCTTTGCGGTCGGCCGTGGGCTGCCACACGTCCAAAACGGCGTTGCAAACTTCGAGCGCGTATTCGGGTTCCGTACCCGAAAAGCTCTCGGGGCTGTATTCAAAGCGGTAGTTCGCGCCCGCCTCGTCGGTCAGCTGCTTCAAAAGTTTCGCCCCTTCCACGGCGATCTTCAAGATGGCGGCCTTGTCCTTTTTGAACACCTGTTCGCGCTGGGCGACGGACGTGGAATTGTACACGTGAACGATGACGTTTTTTGCGCCCTTGATGGCCTCGAAGGTCTTGCGGATGATGTGCTCGCGCGCCTGCGTCAGCACCTGCACGGTCACGTCGTCGGGGATGAGGTCGTTTTCGATAAGGGTGCGCAGGAAGGTGTACTCCGTATCGCTCGCGGCGGGGAAGCCCACTTCGATCTCCTTGAAGCCGACGCGCAAGAGAAGTTTGAAGAAGGCGACTTTTTGTTCGAGCGTCATGGGTTCGATGAGGGCCTGGTTGCCGTCACGCAGGTCGACGCTGCACCACACGGGCGCCTTTTCCACGGCGTCCTTTTCCGCCCAGTCCATGCAGCGCACGGGAGGCAGGTAATACTGTTTGGTGTATTTTTGGTAGTTTTTCATGGAACGGCTCTCCTTTTCTTTATTATTTATATACAGACGGTAAAACAAAAACCCGTTTCCGCCTCGTAAGAGACGGAAACGGGTCCCGCGGTACCACTCTTTTTCGCGCAAAGCATTGCGCGCACTCTGCAAGATACTTGCCTTTTCCGGCGCATATCCCCCTCTTGTAACGGTGAGCACCCGTTCTGCCTCTACTCGGTTTCCCCTTTCGGGCAGACCGCTCGGCGGCGAGTTCTCCCGCGCGCCTCGGCTGCCTCGCACCAAACGGCAGCTCTCTGAAACCCGCGCATCGGGGTACTGTTCCGCTTCACAGCGTTATCTTATTCAGATATTGTACGGATTATAACACAGAACCGAAAATTTGTAAAGCGTTTTTCCGTCCATTATGAACGCGATTTTTCCGCGGCGCTCAATAGTCTTTCCTTGCACTGCCGGAAGAGCTTGCCGTAAGGCCGTTGTAGGTGTAGGTGGCTTCGATCTTCGTCGTACCGTAGTAGACCGTTCCCGAAATGCCGTACAAAGAGTTCATCCCGGAATGTTCGAAGGTGCCGCCGCTCGCCGACAATGGTTTTCCGTCGTTCAGCGGATCGTCACGCTCGCTCATCCAAAGCGGTTTCAGGCGCAGCGTGTGCCAGACGTTTGCCGTACTTTCGATGCCGGCGGCATCCGCGATCGCGGCGCTCATCGAACCTGCATCGAAAGCGGTGTACGTACCGGCGAACGTCCATGTGCTCATGCCCGACTTGGAGACGGTGGTCAAATCGACCGTAAGCGTCTTGTTGACCCAGACCGTCCAGACCGTCTGCCCGTTTCTGCCTGCGAGCGAAGTGACATTCTGCCAGCCGCCGTCCGCATTGCTCCACCAGCCGAACTGCGTGTAGCCTTCCCGCGTGAGCGCACAGGAAAGGGCAAAGTCTTCGGCGGAATCGCCCGAGAGGGTATATTCGCGGTAATACCCGCCCTCGCCCGCGGTGAAGCCTTCGGCGGCAAAGTCGCTCGCCAGCGTGACGGTGACGGAGGCATACGCCGCCTGCACGGTCATGTCTCCCGTGACCGTCGAAACGCTTTCCCACTGCACGTCTTCGTAGCCTTCGACGCTCTCCAACGGCTTCACAGGGTCGCCGTAATGGTAGGTCTGCGTGCCGACTTCCTGCCCGAACAACAAATAGGTGACGGTGTACTCGATCTCGTCCCACACCGCCGTGAGCGTTACGGGTCCCAAAATGTCTTTGACTTCGGACAAAGGCGCGCCGTCCTCGCCGACGAAGTTTTTGAGCTCGTAGCCGGGCGCGTCCGCCGCCCCTGCCCCGACGGGCAGCGGCAGCGTGGTGCCGTAGGTATAATCCAGCTCGTAGACGAACACATCGCCGTCTTTGTACGCAGCCGTATGACCGTCGATCTCGTATTTGCTGCGGAGAATGACCTCGTACACATTGGGCGTGACCGTGACGGCAAACTCGGTGCTACCGTTTGCGGGTTCGCCGATCCATTGGTAGGTATACCCCTCCGCGTACCCGCTCAGATCGGGCAAAGCGAGCTCGGAGATCAGCTTGCCCGCGCCGTCGTACATGACCTGCTGCGAGCCGATGACGCTGCCGTTCAGCGTGTAGTTCAAGGTCACGGACGAGCCTTCCAGGTAAGACGTATCTTCCCAATCCGCCCCGTCGATGGTGCCGCCGAACAGCGCTTCGGTCTCCTGCGCGATGTTTTTGGTCACGTCATTGTTGGAGGCGGCGTCCCCCATGTTCGTACCGGGGTTCGCATAGCTGAGCGTGGCGTTGAGGTCAAGGAAACCAGAAACGGACGTGGTAAAGGTAAGATCTTTCAAAATGTCGTCCGCGTCCGCTCCGAGCACAACGGTCGCACTGCCGATCACGCCGTCGGTGAACGAACCGAGGTTTGCGCCGAGCGTCCACTGCTGCGGCCAGCCTTCGCTCGCCGCGCCATCGTACGAGAAGGAGGTAAGGATGCTGCCGATGTCCGTAACGCCGCCCGCGCTGCCCGTCGGCTCCGTGGGGATGTTGTTGGCGATCAGGCTCTTGAAGTTGAACAGGAAGTTGATGTGTTTGAGGAAATCGCCGAAGAAGTTATCCAGCGTCGTCACGCGGTACGTTCTGCTGCCGTCCTTCACGTTGAGCAGATACACCATGCCGCCTTCGATGGTCACATACACATCGGACTCGTTCGTGCCTATGGAGTCGGGTATATCCAGATAGAGGTTGACGGTCACGCTGTGATCGTCGTGAATGTACACGGACGCATACAGCTTGATCTCCAAGCCGATAAAGGAGATCACCTTGACAGAAGCCTTTGCGCTGCCTTGCAGATAATAGTAGCGGTTGATCTCCGCGCCTTGGATCGCGTCGCCGCCGTCCGGGACGGAGCTCTCGGTCGTGATGGAGTTCATCATCACGCCGACGAGCAGAGACAGCGACGAATAATCGGTATACGCCTGCGCGGGCGCGGCGGGCGCGGGATGATCGGGATCGGCCGCGAGCGAAATGTTCATGCCTTCCCCTGCAACGGTCAGGGCGCGGTCCTCGAAGTCGAAGGAGACCGAAACGCCGCTTTCCGCCGCAGCGGATGCCTTCGCATCCTCCTTGCCCGTATATTCACGCACGATGCCGACGATCAGCTCGGCCCAGTCCTGCGTGCTCTTGGTATCGAAGATGTCCGAATTGATGGTCGTATACGACTTCCCGAGGATGTCCACCACAAAGGTGTAATAATATAGGTCGTCCTTGTCGAGCCCCATCAGGGAGACGATGAGCGGCATCGCGTCCGCCGCCGCGTCAAACAGCGAACTGACCGAGAAGCGCGCGCGCAGCGGCGCGGCGGATGCGTCGATCCTGTCGGTGTAGTAGACGGCGTCGCCGTCAAATCCTACGGTCGAGAAATAGATGTAGACGTCCTGTCCGACCACGGTGGCGCGGATAAAGTAATTGCTTTCGCCCGCGGCGATGACGCCTTCGAGAGTAAGGTTGACGACGATGTTGCCGTCCTGCGCGTTGTCGGCAAACTGCACGGCGCCCTTCATGCCGACGGACATCCCTTCCGCCTCGTATTGCAGGGCGAGGGAGAGCGTGTCGGTATCGGCCAGCGCATTGTAGGAGCGAAGGATAAATTCAAAGATGTTGGCGCATTCGGCCCCGCCGACCGCTTCGGGCGCGCCCGCTTCCGCGGGGGCCTCGACGATCGCGCGGAAGGAGGAGACCGTGACGCCGAACAGCCCGACGGAGCTCCCCTCCGCCAGGCGCAGGGACAAGCCGTTGCCGTAGGCGTCCGCGATCAGGCGGACGGGCGACGACGAGCCGCCGATGAGCGCCGCAAGGTCGAAGGCGAGCGAGGCGCCGTCCTGTGCGGCGGCCAGTTCGAGACTGTCAAGGAGCGCCGCGAGGTCGATGCCGTTCTCGCCGAAGAGCTGCATGATCGAAGCAAGGTCGGCCGAAAGCGCGCTTCCTTTTTCACCCAGGAGAGCGGAAACGGACTCCGCGATGCTCTCGATCTCGTCGCGGGTGAACTGCATGTAGTACCCGCCGCAGGCGAGGCGGATGTCGCCGCCGACGTACGACAGGCCGATCTCTTCATTCCCCACTTGCAGGTCGAGGCGGAGCTGCAAACCGTCCGTTCTCCAAACGGTGCCCTCGACGGAGACGAGCATCTCCGTCCCGCCGACGAGGAGATCTAGGTCGGCAAGTTCAAAAGAGATCGCGTCCGACCCCGCGATCGAAAGAATGGCTTCGATGTACGGGGCGAGGTCGACGGCGGAGGCGGTGTCGAACGCCGCGGGCTGCGCGGAGGCGTCCCCGCGGGACGCGGAAAGCTCCACCTTGCCCAAACCGGAGACGAGGCCGCCGAGGTCGAGCGAGGCGTTCAGCCCGCGCAGGGCCACGCCGCTTTCATCCTCGGTGAAGGAGAACGAGAGCGGGATATCCATCCCGAACAGGGACAGGCCGCAGGAAATGTTCACGTTCGCGCCGTCTTTTACGAGCGTGCCGCCCATCACCTGCGCCATGAGCGCGTCGGTATCCAGCGCGGGGGCGCTCTCCCCGCCGAGCAGCCCGCCGATTGCGGAAAGGGCCACTTTGGCGTTCACGCCTTTGTAGCGGAGGTACAGCATCCCTCCCGCCGCGTCCGCGTAGAGGTCGAGGCCGTCCTCCCCGCCGAGCAGCACGCGCGCCGAGCGCAGCTGCATGTCGGCCATGTCCAGATAGACGGTGCCTTCCAGCGCCCTGCCCGCGATGTTCACGTCCACGTCCAGCGCGCTCTTGCCTTCGAGCACGAAGCCGAAGCCCTCCGCGAGGTATTCGGCCACGCCGCGCTCGGCCTCGGCCGCGCCCGTGGGCGCCGCGTCGGCATAGTTTTTGAAATACGTATCGAAAGCGGAGATGTCCACGTCCGCCTCGTCGTAGCTGAACGTGACGAGGGTGTCCCCCGAGGTCTTGGCCGTCACGCCCATCTTGACGCTGTACGATTCCAGGATGCGGTAGGAAAGGATGGACCAATCGTCCGTATAGCGCATGGTCAGCGTCACCGATTCAAAGACGGGCGTATCTTTGAGCCCGCCCATGGTGCGCATGTTGTTCTTGTAGTAGTAGGTGGACGTTTCGGGGTCGAGGGAGACGTCCATGGTGTACACGCCGTCCGCGTACACGGGGTCGGTGGCCGAAAGGAAGGTGGTCTCGTTGATGACGTAGTCGGAGATCTCCGTCGCCCACAGGCCGTACTTCTCCTCGTACTGCTGCGCGTTCAGGATCTCGCTCGGGGCGCCGTCCTTCCAGGCGGTGGCGCCCGTCTCCCAGTCCCAGTCCTCGGGATCGGAGGAGACGGCCTCGCGCACGACGGCCGTGCCGTCGCCGAAAAATTTCTGGATGGCCTTGGACTTGACGAACATGCTGTGGCTGACGCTCCACTGCGAGGTGATGAGCACGCCGTCCTTATAGTCTTTGGTGCTGAGCACGTCCTGGTCGGCGTTCACGGGCCCGACCTTGGCCGAGACCTTGCCGTCGCTGAACGTGTGGTAGTACTCGCGCGCGTTGAGCCGCCCGATGATGTAGCCGATGTTTTCGAGCGCGCCGTAGTCGGCGGGCGTGGAGCCGTCCGTCGGGGGCGTGAGGACGATGTTCTTGGAATCGGAAGGCCGCACCGCGGGCGGAACGGCGCCGCCGCTGCACGCGAACAAAAAGGTCAAGCCCAAAGCGACGGCGAGCAAGAGCGCCCCCGCCCAGAGCAAAAACTTCTTTTTGCGGTGTTTATGCGATTTCGTTTCCTGCACGGCCGCGGCGGGGGCTTCTCCCTCGGCGGCGGGAACAGGTTTCTTTTCGATGTTCTTTTCTTTCATGTTCTTGTCACTCGTTGTCATACCCATTTATGACAATGCCATTATATATTGTGTGAAAGGATTTGTCAACTTTTATCACACAAAATTATGACATCGGTGACAAAAAAACGGCGGGCGGAACGCCGTGCGTTCCGCCCGCCTGCCCGCCTGCGCGGGGCGACGTGGCTGTATGGTTCACTGTTCTTTCGTCCCGTCCCCTCCTGCGGGCTGCGGCGGGCAGGGATCTTCCAGCGTGACGGGTTCGAGGGCGGAGGCCAATGCGTCCTCCCCTTCGAGGTACGGGTCGGCGGCCTTTTCCACCGCTTCGCCGAAGTTTTCGATGGAGCGGAACATCTCTTCCACCTGCGGCGTGGCCGATTTGGCGCGCTTTTGCAGGAGCGAGACGACGGGAACGATGAAAAAGCCCGCGATCATGCTCCAACTGCCGACGTAGATGGAGGAAGAGAAGAAATATTTGTAGATGAACGACTCCGTGAAGGCGGGCGGGAGGGATCCTGCCGTGGCCAGCAGCGAGACGATGAGGGCGACGATGCTCAGCGCGACGCCGAAGACGAAACAGACCCAGCAGCTGAGTTTGGAAGTGCGCTTCCAGTACAGGCTGAACAGGTACGGCGCGAGGAAGGCGCCCGCCAGCGCGCCCCAGCTCACGCCCATCATCTGCGCGATGAAGGCGAGCTTGAATTCCTCGTACACGATGGCGATGACGGCGCTGAGCACGATGAACACGGCGATGAAGGAGCGGATGAGCACCATCTGCGTCCTGTGGCCGAGGTCCTTTTTCACGCCCTTGATGAGGTCGAGCGTGATGGTGGAGCTCGAACTCATGACCAGCGAGGAGAGCGTGCTCATGGACGCGGAGACGACGAGCACCAGGACGAGCGCGATGAGCACGGGCGTGAGGCTCTGCGAGAGCATGGCGGGCACGATGGAATCGTAGCCGCCCGAAACGTCGTCCACGAAGAGACGGCCGAAGCCGCCGAGGAAGTAGCAGCCGCCCGCCACGACGAGCGCGAACAGCGTGGAGATGATCATGCCCTTGCGGATGGCGCCCTCGCTCTTGATGGCGTAAAATTTCTGCACCATTTGCGGCAGGCCCCAGGTGCCGAGGCTGGTGAGGATGACCACCATGATCAGGCCGTACATGTCGGGCCCGAAGAAGGAGACGTATGCCCCCTGCATCTCGCCCGCGGGGATCTGCGAAAGCGCGTTCATGGCCTCGGTGAAGCCGCCCTGCGCCATCAGCACCGCCGCCACGACGATGACGATGCCGAAGAGCATGACGATGCCCTGGATAAAATCGTTCCAGGCGGTGGCCATGTAGCCGCCCACCAGCACGTACACGGCCGTGACCGCCGCCATGATGACGATACAGACCCAGTACGGGATGTCGAAGGCCATTTCAAAGAGGGTGCCGAGACCCTTGTACAGCGACGCGGTGTACGGGATGAGGAAGATGAAGATGATGATCGACGCCGCGATCTTCAATTTATCGTCCTGAAAGCGCTTGCCGAAATAGTCGGGCATGGTGGCCGAATCGAGCCGCTGCGTCATCACGCGCGTGCGGCGGCCGAGCACCGCCCAGGCGAGCAGCGAGCCCAAGAGCGCGTTGCCGATGCCGATCCAGGTCGCCGCGACGCCGAAGTTCCAGCCGAACTGCCCCGCGTAACCGATGAAGATAACCGCCGAAAAATAGGAAGTGCCGTAGGCAAAGGCCGAAAGCCAAGGCCCCACCGAACGGCCGCCCAGCACGAACCCCTGCACCGAGCGCGCGCTGCGGCGGCTGCGCACGCCGATGAGGATCATGATGGCGAAAAAGACGACAAGGACCGCAATGTACAATACGATCTCCATAGCGCATCACCCTCCGTTTTATGCATGTAAAAAGAATATTTATACATTCATAAGAATAATTATACATCATTATAGCGCCCGCCGCGGCGTTTGTCAACCCAAATGCACGGCCAAAACAAAGTTTTTGAAAAATATGGAAAAGCCGCGCGCGCGAAGGGAACGCCCGCCGCGGATCTCTGCGGCGGGCGGGGCGGACGGGGGCAGGCAAAGCGCGGGCAGGGCAGCAGATCTGCCGCCCCGCCCGCGCCCGTTTTGCGGCATACGTACCGCTTTTTTCGGCACCGGAGCCGCGTTTAATTGTTCTTTTTGAACAGCTTGACCGCGTAGGGAGGCAGGTAGATGTCGTTGAGGTTGCGCACTTCACCGCTCAGAAGGTCGGTGCCCTCCGCCTCCTCCACGCGCACGGTCACGTCCCCGCCCGAGATGTTGAAGGCGCAATAGATGCGTTCGCCCTGCCATTCGCGCTTGAAACACATATACAGGTTGGAGAGGGCACAGCGTTCAAAGGAACCGTACGCGAGGGCGCGCTCGGCGGTGCGCACGCGGTTGAGCTTTGCAATGAGCGCGCAAAGCTCGGGGCAACGGCTCTTGTCGAGCTCTGTCACGGGCGGGCGCAGCTTGTAGTCGTTGTCGGACTTGTCCCCTTCCGCGCCCCATTCCGAGCCGTAATACACGCACGGGATGCCCGGCATGGTGTACAGGATGGCGTACATGGCGGGCAGCTTCCGCTTGTCGGCGAGCGCGGTGTACGCGCGCACGACGTCGTGGTTGTCCACAAAATTGAACAGGTTTTTGCCCGTGTACAGGCACCAGGGCTGCGCGCCGAACAGGCGTTCGAGGGAGTGCTCGATCTCGAAGAGGTTGTCGGAATTGAGCGCCGAGGTCAGCCCCTTGTAGCACTCGTAGTTGGTGATGGAATCCAGCCGCTCGGGCGTCAGGTTCTTGGCAAAATTCTGGTTGTGGATGACCTCCCCCATCAGGAAAAAGTCGGGCCGTTTGGCGCGCACGGTGCGGCGCAGGAACTCGAAAAACCACTCGGGCAGCAAATAGCTCACGTCCAGCCGCAGCCCGTCGATGCCGAATTCGTCGATCCAGAACGAGACGGCGCGCGCGAGGTAGTCGGTGACGGCGCCGCAGCCGAGGTTGAGCTTGACCAGCTCCATGTGGCCTTCCCACCCCTCGTACCAAAAGCCGTCGTTGTAGCCCGTGTTTCCGCCGAAAATGAGGAAAAACCAGTCCTTTTTGTCCGAACGCTCGCGGTCCCTTTTCACCTCTTCAAAGGCGAAAAAGCGGCGGCCGACGTGGTTGAACACGCCGTCGAGGACGACGCGGATGCCCGCTTCGTGCAATTTTTGCACCAGCCGCTTGAAGTCGTCGTTGTCGCCGAGCCGCCTGTCGACGCGGAAAAAGTCCACCGTGTCGTAGCCGTGGCGCTCGCTCTCGAACAGCGGGTTGAACAGCACCGCCGTAAAGCCCGCCTCTTTGATGTGCGGGATCTGCTCCTCGACGGCCGAAAGGCGGTGGCGCACGGCGCCGAAGTCGTTTTCGCGCTCGCAACCGCAATAGCCGAGCGGGTAGATCTGGTAAAAAGTGCTCTCGTCAAACCACATACGGAACGTCCCTCTTGCTTGTATATTCACCGCGCGGGTCGCGCGCAACTTCTTTATTATACCACGAAAACGGCGCCCCGTCAAACGCCGCGGCATACAAAAGCGCCCGCGCGGCACACGGCCGCGCGGGCGCGCCTTTCCCGAAAGGTCATAGGATCTTTTCGGAGAGGAGTTTGATGCCCTTCTGCCGCAACATGGCCACGGCGCGGTCGGTATCCTCCACGCGCATGAGGATCTTGGCAGTGTTGTGGTTGGTGAGCACGAAGGAATAGAGGTATTCGATGTTCATGTCCGCCTCCTCCATCAGCGCCACCACCTCGGCCAGGGCGTTGGGCTTGTCGTCCACCTCCACGCCGATGAGTTCGGTGATGCCCACGGTGAAGCCCTCGTTTTTGAGGATCTCGTAGGCGCGCTCGTTGTCGCGCGCGATGAAGCGCACGATGCCGTAATCCTTGGTGTCGGCGATGGAGAGGGTGACGAAGTCGACGCCCTCCTTGCCGAGCGCGTGGGTCAGCTTGTACAGCCGCCCGGGCCTGTTTTCCATAAAGACGGATAACTGTTTGACCAACATCGCAAATTCCTCCTTATACGTTGCTTATTGTTCGCGGCGGTCGATGACGCGCACGGCTTTGCCCTCGCTGCGGCGGATGGAACCGCTCTCGCACAGCTTGATCTTGGCGCTGAGGCCGATGTACGAATTGACCTCGGTCTCCACCTTTTTCTTGATGGACTCGACGTCGGAAACGCGGTCGGGCGAGAGGTTGCCGTCCAGCTCGATGTCGATCTCCATCACGTCGAGGTTGTTGACGCGGTCGACGTAGATCATGTAATGGGGAGAGACGCCCGCCACGTTCATCAGCGCCGCCTCGATCTGCGACGGGAATACGTTGACGCCGCGGATGATGAGCATGTCGTCCGAACGGCCCTTGACCTTGCTCATCTTGACCGTGGTGCGGCCGCAGGCACACTTTTCGTCCGAAAGGGTGCAAAGGTCGCGCGTGCGGTAGCGGATGAGGGGCTGGCCCGTCTTGGTGATGGTCGTGAACACGAGCTCGCCCTCGCTGCCGAAGGGCAGCGGCTCCAAGGTGTCGGGGTCGATGATCTCGGGGATGAAGTGGTCCTCCTGGACGTGGCTGCCGTGCTTTTGCATGCACTCCATGGCCACGCCCGGGCCGCTGATCTCGGAGAGGCCGTAGATGTCCAGCGCGTCGATGCGCAGCAGCCGTTCGAGCTCGTCGCGCATGCCGTACGTCCACGGCTCGGCGCCGAAGGCGCCGCCGACAAGGGAGAAGTCCTCGATGTTCATGCCCGCCTTTTCGATCTCGGTTCCGAGGAAGATGGCGTAGGACGGGGTGCAGCAGAGGTGGGTGGCGCCGAAATCGCGCAGCAGCGTGAGCTGGCGGATGGTGTTGCCCGCGCTGGCGGGAACGGTGGAGGCGCCGATCTTCTGCGCGCCGTAGTGCGCGCCGAGGCCGCCCGTGAACAGGCCGTAGCCGTAGGCCACGTGCACGATGGAGTCCTTGGTCACGCCCGCCATGGCCAGCGAACGCGCGGCGATCTCGGCCCAGACGTCGATGTCCTTTTGCGTGTAGCCGACGACGGTCAGCTTGCCCGTGGTGCCCGACGAGGCGTGGATCTCCACCATGTCGCGCTGGGGCGCGGTGTAGAAGCCGAAGGGATAGGCCTCGCGCAGGTCGTGTTTGACGGTGAACGGCAGCTTGCAAAGGTCGGAAACGCTGCGGATGTCGGAAGGTTTGACCTTGAATTCGTCCATCTTGGCGCGGTACGGCTTGCAATTATCGTAGACGAGCTGCACCGTCTTGCGCAGGCGCTCGCTCTGCAAATTTTCCATCTCCGAACGCGAGAGGCACTCGTATTCGGGCTGGTAGATGTAGTCTTTGAGTTTCCCTTTCATCGTTTTCTCCTTATGCAATGCGGCAAGCCGCCCGGACCGTTGCGCGGGGGCCGCCGAAAAAGATCAGACGGCGGCGTAGCCGAGGTCAAAGGCCTTTTTGTTCATTTCCACGGTCTTTTGCGGGATGCACGCCAGCAGCGCCGCCTCGAAAGCCGCGCGGTCGGCGCCCAGCTTTTTGCACAGCGCGCCGAGCATGACGGAGTTTGCGGCCTTGGCGTTGCCCGCTTCCAGCGCCAGCGCGAGCGCGTCCACGCCCGTGCCGGGGAGCTCCTTTTCGATGCCCTGCGGGTAGGCCGCCGCACCCGTCACCACGGGCATGGGCATGATCTCCTGCGTCGAATACAGGATGTGGCCGCCCTCCTTCAAGTAATGGCGGTAACGCAGCGCTTCCAGCTTTTCAAAGGCGAGGATGAGGTCTGCGCCGCCCTCGTCGATGACGGGCGACGCCACGCGGCTGCCCATGCGCACGTAGGTCATGACCGAGCCGCCGCGCTGGGCCATGCCGTGCACTTCGCTCAGCTTGACGTCGTAACCGCGTTCGAGGGCGTAGCGGCCGAGCACGCGGCTCGCCAGCAGCGTCCCCTGCCCGCCGACGCCGACGATGAGGATATCCAGGTTCTCTTTTGCTGCCATGTCATTTCACCTCCCCTTCGATGGCGCCGAACTTGCACACGCCCTTGCACAAGCCGCATTCGGTGCAGAGGGAGACGTCGATCTCGATGCCGTTTTTGCCGTTGACGATGGCGGGGCAGCCCAGTTTGAGGCAGGCCTTGCACTTTTTGCACTTATCGTTGACGCGGAAGCCCGTATACAGCTTCTTGGCCAGGAGCACGCACGGCCGCTTGGCGATGACCACGGAGACCTCTTCCTCCGCCAGCGCCGCCTTGACGGCCGCTTCGGCCGCGGCGAGGTCGTACGGGTCGACGGTGCGAACGCTGCGCACGCCCGCGGCGCGGCACATTTCGGCCAGGTCGAGCTCGTACGTCGGTTCGTTTTTGATGGTCTTGCCCGTCGCGGGGTGGTTCTGGTGCCCCGTCATGCCCGTGGTGCGGTTGTCGAGGATGATGACCGTGACCCTGGCCTTGTTGTAGACGGCGTCGACGAGCCCCGTGATGCCGCTGTGGATGAAGGTGGAATCGCCGATGACGGCTACCGAATGCTTGTGCGCTTCGGGGTCGGCCTTGTCGAACCCGATGGCCATGCCGATGCTCGCGCCCATGCACACGACGGCGTCCATCGAGCCGAGGGGCGGCACCGCGCCCAGGGTGTAACAGCCGATATCCCCCAGCACGTTGAGTTTGAGCTTGGTCAGGACATAGAAGATGCCGCGGTGCGGGCAGCCCGCGCAGAGGACGGGCGGGCGGGCGGGCACGTCGGCGGGCGCCTGCGCGGGCGCGGCCCCGAGGACGCATTCGCGGATCAGGCGGGCCGTGAATTCGCCGCAGCGGGGGAACACGCTCTTTCCCTCCACCGCGATGCCCGCGGCGCGCACCTGCGTTTCGATGTGCGGGGCGAGCTCTTCGGCGACGATGCAGCGCTTGACGCCCGCCGCAAATTTGCGGATCAGCCCCATGGGAAGGGGCCAGACCATGCCGAGTTTGAGCACGCTCGCCTCGGGCAGGGCCTCTTTCACGTATTGATAGACGCCGCCCGAACAGATGATGCCGAGGTCGCGGCTCCCCTCCTCGATGCGGTTGATCTCCATCCCGTCCGCGTCGGCGGCCAGGCGGGCCATGCGCTCTTCGACGACGGTGTGCTTGACGCGCGCATTGGCGGGCATCATGACATACTTTTTGATGTCACGTTCGTACGTTTTGAGGACCGCGGGCTGCCGCTCGCCCAATTCCACGAGGCTCTGCGAATGGGCCACGCGGGTGGTCAGGCGCAGGATGACGGGGGTATCGTACCGCTCGGACAGGTCGAAGGCGTACTTGGTGAAGTCGCGCGCTTCGGCACTGTCGGAAGGCTCCAACACGGGCACCTGCGCGCTGACGGCCGTCAGGCGGGTATCCTGCTCGTTCTGCGAGGAAAAGACGGACGGATCGTCCGCCACGGCGATGACGAGGCCGCCGTTCACGCCCGTGTACGAGGCCGTGAACAGCGGGTCGCAGGCGACGTTGAGCCCCACGTGCTTCATGGAGACGATGGCGCGCGCGCCGCGGATGGAGGCGCCGATGCCCACTTCGAGGGCCACCTTTTCATTGGGGGACCACTCGCTGTACACGTCGTCGTAGCGGGCGAGCTCTTCGGTGATCTCGGTGGACGGGGTGCCGGGATAGGCGGATGCCACCTGCACGCCCGCCTCCCAGGCGCCGCGCGCGACGGCAAAGTCGCCCAACAACAATTTTTTCATAGCGTAAAACCTACCGTGGTTGATTTTTCGTTCGGATGCGGGCACGGCTCTTGCGCCCGTGCGCACTCACTTTTTGCGAAGGTCGGTGACGCGCTTGACCTTGCCTTCGGCGCGGCGGATGGAGAAGGGCTCGACGAGCTTGACCTTCACGTCCAGCTGCAACACGACGCGCAGGTTGTGGCGGATCTTTTCCACCAGCGCTTCGAGCTTAGAATAGTCGGTGAGGAGGTTCGTGTCCCCCACCTCGACGTGCACTTCGAGCACGTCCATGTAGTTGACGCGGTCGACGATGATCTCGTACGTTTTGCCGAGCTCGGGCATGGCCATGAGCACGCTCTCGATCTGCGACGGGAAGACGTTGACGCCGCGGATGATGAGCATGTCGTCCGTGCGCCCGACGACGCGCGACATGCGCGCCGTGGTGCGGCCGCACTTGCACGGCTCGTACGTCACCGACGTGATGTCCTTGGTGCGGTAACGCAGGACGGGCATCCCCTCCTTGACCAGCGTGGTGATGACCATCTCCCCCTGCTCGCCCTCTTGCAGCACTTTGTTGTGCGGGATGTCGACGACTTCGCAGTAGAACATGTCCTCGTTGATGTGCATGCCCGCCTTTTCGCGGCATTCGCCCGAAACGCCCGGGCCGCCCACTTCGGTCAGGCCGTAGTTTTCGGTGGGGAACGCGCCGAGGATGTTTTGCAGGGCCGCATGCATCTCGGCGGTGGACGCCTCCGCGCCCATGCAGACGAGGCGCAGTTTCAGATCTTGCAGCACCCCCATCTTTTTGGCCGTTTCGGCCAGGTACATGGCGTAACTGGGGGTAGCGATGAGGGCGGTGGCGCCGAAGTCTTTGAGCAGCATGATCTGCCGCTCGGTGTTGCCCGAGGAGACGGGCACCACGGTGGCGCCCAGCTTTTCCACGCCGTAGTGCAGGCCGAACCCGCCCGTGAACAGACCGTAACCGAAGGCGACGTGGAAGATGTCCTCGTCCGTCGCGCCCGCCATGGTCAGGATGCGCGCGATGCAGGTGGACCAGTTGTCGAGGTCCTTGCGGGTATAGCCGCCCACCACGGGCTTGCCCGTGGTGCCCGAGGAGGCGTGCAGGCGCACGATCTGCTTCATGGGCACGGCAAACAGCCCGAAGGGATAGTTGTCCCGCAAATCGTCCTTGGTGGTGTACGGAACGTTTTCAAAATCCTTGAAGGTCTTGATGTGCTCGGGGCGAAGGCCGATGGCGTCGAAGCGCTGCCTGTACATGGGCACGCGCTCGTACGCATAGGCGACGATCTTTTGCAAGCGCGCCAGTTGCAGCGCGCGGATATCTTCCCGTTTTGCCTGTTCGATCTCGGGGCTGAACATACCTGCCTCCCTTGTCCGGAATATACTTTTTTTATTGTATCACAATTTCCGCGCCGCGGCAACCGTTTGCCCCGCCCCGCGCGCGCCTTTCCGCTTTTTTTCGCTGCAAGAAAAGGCGGCCGCCGTCTTCGCGCCGTAAAAGAAGCAAGAGCGGGGCGGAAAAGCCCCGCCCCGTTCACTCTTTCGGCAAAAAGCGCTCGTACCCGCCGCTGCCGTGGTGCAGCGCCCGCGAAACGCGCGAAAGCGTCGCCGAAGAGATGTCCGTCGCGGCGATGATCTCGGCGTACGTTTTCCCCTCGGCCAGAAGTTTGGCCGCCGCGGCGCGCTGGGCCATCTGCTCCACTTCCTGGTAGGTGCAAAGGTCGGCAAAGAGCGCGGCAAAGTCCTCTTCCGTGCGGCAGTTGGCCAAGGTGGCGTAGAGCAGGCCTTCCATTTGTTTGCGGTCAGACGTTTCCATACTCAAAACAACTCTTCCAGAGACTTGCGCAAAAAGGCGGCCGTCTTTTCGCTCTTGGGATCGCCGAACACCTCGGCGGGGGTGCCCTCCTCCTCGATGCGCCCGTCGGCGATGAAGATGACGCGGTCGGCCACGTTCTTTGCGAACTCCATCTCGTGGGTGACGACGATCATGGTGCTGTCCGACGATTTCAAGCCCTTGATGACTTTGAGCACCTCGCCCGTCAACTCGGGGTCGAGGGCGGACGTCGGCTCGTCGAAGCAGAGGATATCGGGGCTGAGCGCCAGCGCGCGGGCGATGGCCACCCGCTGCTGCTGCCCGCCCGAAAGTTCGTACGGGTATGCGTTTTTCTTGTCGGCGAGGCCGACGCGCTCCAAGAGGGCGTCCGTCTTTTCGGCGATGCCGCGCTTCTGGTTTTCGCGGATCTCGGCGAGGATGCGCCTGTGTTCGGCTTTGAGCGCCCTGCGCT
Organism: uncultured Clostridia bacterium; assembly: GCA_944328445.1. Lineage (GTDB taxonomy): Bacteria > Bacillota > Clostridia > Christensenellales > Borkfalkiaceae > Borkfalkia. The sequence goes on from CALVHO010000003.1 coordinate 29,143, forward strand.
TTTCCTTGGGCGCGGCCCTGCGCGCGGCGGCAAATTCGCGCTTTTTCTGCGCGAAGGCCTGCCCCGCCAGAAGCGCCTGCGCCAGGGTGATGTTGCGGAACACCGTATACTGCGGGAAGAGGTTGAACTGCTGGAACACCAGCCCGAAATGCAGGCGCTTTTCGCGGATCTGCGATTCGGTGTTCTGCTTTTTTTCGGATGCGTCGAACAGCGTTTCACCGTTCAATGTAAGCGTCCCCTCGTCGGGGATCTCCAAAAAATTCAGGCAGCGAAGAAGCGTCGTCTTGCCGCCGCCCGACGAGCCGATGATGGCGAGCACTTCACCCTTTTCCAGGGAAAAGGAGATGCCTTTGAGCACTTCGTTCTCGCCGAATTTTTTGCGGTAATCTTTGACTTCGAGGAATGCCATGGCGCTATACCTTAAAATATTGCAGCTTTTTTTCCAGCCAGCCGAACAGCAGGGTGAGCAGGCCGACGAACACGAGGTAGTACACGGCCGTGTAAAACAGCGGCCAGATGAGGCCCGTGACGGTGAAGTCGTACGCCACTTTCAAGATCTCTTCCACGACGATGATGCGCGCAAGCGAAGTGTCCTTGACCAGCGTGATGACCTCGTTGGACATGGGAGGCACGATGCGCTTGACCACTTGCAGCAAGACGACGCGGAAAAAGATCTGCGAACGGGTCATGCCCAGCACCTGCCCCGCCTCGTATTGGCCTTTGGAAATGCTCTCGATGCCGCCGCGGTAGATCTCCGAAAAATAGCAGGCGTAGTTGATGACGAAGGCCACGACGACGGCCACGATGCGGTCGAGGAAGCCCCAATGGAAGATGAGCGCGGGGCCGTAGTAGACGACGAGGATCTGCAACATCAGCGGCGTGCCGCGGATGATCCAGACAAAGACCTTGACGACGTATTTGAGCGGCTTGAAGCGCGACATCGACCCGAACGAAAGCACCAGCCCCAAAGGCAGGGCAAACAGGAGCGTGGCGGCAAAGATGAGACAGGTCACGCCGAAGCCCTGCAACAATTCAAGAGATATCTGCCAAAACATACCGATTCCTTATGCTATAAAGAAGCCGCGGCGAAACGCCGCGGCTGTCGCGCCCGCGCGTTATACGGTCACGCCGTATTTTTCGCCCAGCTGGCCGATGGTGTTGTCCTCTTTGTATTTTGCCAAAAGTTCGTTGATCTTTTGGCAAAGTTCGGTATCTTCCTTGCGGAACCCGACGGCAAACTCTTCGGTGGCGAAGCCGACGTTCACGTAAGCGAGGTCGGTATAGTCGCCCTGCGCCACCGTCTCTTTGGCCAGCGCCAAATCGACGACGGCCACGTCGGAAGAGCCGGTCTTCACTTCGAGGAAGGTATCCGCCTGTTTTTCCATGGAAAGCAGCTGCCCTTCGTTCAGCCCTTCCATTTCGGAGAGGATGGTATCGGCCGCCGAGCCGCCCTCGAAGGCGATCTTGGAAGCCTTGGAAAGGTCGGCCTGCGTCTTATACTTTTCGGCGTCCGCCGCGCGGATGACCAAGACCTGCTGGTTGGTCATGTACGGGTCGGAGAGCAGGATGTTCTGCCTGAGCTCGTCGGTCACGGTCATGCCGTTCCAGATGGCGTCGATCTCGCCCGATTGCAGGGATACGATCTTGGTCTCCCAGACGATCTCCACAAACTCCACGTCGTAGCCCAGCTCGCCGAACGCCTTGCGCGCCAGCTCGGCATCGAAGCCCGTCCACTCGCCCGTCGTCTCGTCGATGTAGTCCATGGGCGGATACTTGGTCACGCCCACTTTGAGGGTGTCGTCCCTGCCGCAGGCGGCAAACGTCACGGCGCCCAGCGCCAGCAGCGCGGTGCACAGCAATGCCAAAAACTTTTTCATGAACTTTCTCCTTCCGCCGCGCACGATTTGCCGCGCGGCAACGTCACGATTTCCGCCGCGCCCTCTTTTGCGGCGCGGCAACGGTACTATTTTACTTTATTGCGCTAAATTAGTAAAGTGTTTTCATGCCTGTTTTCACAAAAATTTTGCGGCGGGCGCGCGTCTTCGGGGAAGGCGCCTTTGCCGCGGCCGAAAAAGTGAACGTTCTCACCCGCGGAAGGGGCGTTTTTTTGGAAAAGTGGCAAAAAATTTTTCGGCGAACTCTTGAAATTTGCGGAAACTTCGTATATAATGTGGTAAAGAGCAAAAACCAAAAAGGAGTTATCAACATGAGCAAAGCAAAAACCGGTACCGACAAGGCGCTTTTGTCCGACGAGTACCTCCAAAAGGTGGACGCTTACTGGCGCGCCGCGAACTACCTTGCGGCCGCCCAGCTGTACATGCTGGACAACCCCCTGCTCCGCAAACCCCTCACCCGCGATCAGGTCAAGAGAAAGATCGTCGGCCACTGGGGCACCGTTCCGGGGCAGAACTTTGTCTACGCGCACCTGAACAGGGTCATCAACAAGTACGACCTCGACATGATCCTCCTTTCCGGCCCGGGCCACGGCGGCAACTTCTTCGTCGCCAACTCCTACCTGGAAGGGACGTACAGCGAAGTGTACCCCAACGTCGGTCAGGACTATGAGGGCATGAAAAAACTGTGCAAACAGTTCTCCTTCCCCGGCGGCATTTCCAGCCACGTCGCGCCCGAAACGCCCGGTTCCATCAACGAAGGCGGCGAGCTCGGCTATTCCATCGCCCATGCGTTCGGCGCCGTGTTCGATAACCCCGGCCTCATCGCGGCCGTCACCGTCGGCGACGGCGAGGCGGAAACGGGCCCCCTGGCCACGGCATGGCATTCCAATAAGTTCCTCAACCCCGCCTCCGACGGCGCGGTGCTGCCCATCCTGCACCTGAACGGCTACAAGATCAACAACCCGACGGTGTTCGCGCGCATCAGCCACGACGAGGTGGAGAGCTTCTTCCACGGCTGCGGCTGGAAGCCCTACTTCGTGGAAGGCAGCGAGCCCATGGACATGCACAAGAAGATGGCCGTTGCCCTCGACAAGTGCATCGAAGAGATCAAAAAGATCCAGAAAGACGCCCGCGAAAACGGCAAGACCGAGCGCCCCTTCTGGCCGATGATCGTGCTGCGCACCCCGAAGGGCTGGACGGGCCCGAAGGTGGTGGACGGCTTGCAGATCGAAGACAGCTTCCGCGCGCACCAGGTGCCCATCACCATGGAAAAGCCCGAGCACTTGCAGCTGCTCAAAGACTGGTTGCTCAGCTACAAGCCCGAAGAGCTGTTCGATGAAAATTACAGGCTCATCCCCGAACTGCGCGAGCTCGCGCCGAAGGGCGACCACAGGATCAGCGCCAACCCGCACGCCAACGGCGGCAAGCTGCTGCGCGACCTGCGCCTGCCCGACTTCAAGAAATACGCGGTGGACGTCCCCGCCCCCGGCGCCGTCAAGACGCAGGACATGCTCGAACTGGGCGGCTACGTGCGCGACGTGTTCAAGCTCAACGAGAGCAGCAAAAACTTCCGCATCTTCGGGCCGGACGAGTGCATGTCCAACCGCCTCTACCGCGCCTTTGAAGTGACCAACCGCGACTTCAACGCCGACATCTGGCCGACGGACGACAAGCTGGCCAAAGACGGCCGCATCATGGACGCCTACCTCTCCGAGCACATGTGCGAGGGCTGGCTGGAAGGCTACATCCTCACGGGGCGCCACGGCTTCTTTGCCTCCTACGAGGCCTTCATCCGCGTCGTCGACTCCATGGCCGCCCAGCACGCGAAGTGGCTGAAAGTGTGCAACCAGCTGCCTTGGAGGCAGGACATCGCGTCCTTGAACCTCGTGCTCACCTCCAACGTCTGGCAGCAGGACCACAACGGCTTCACGCACCAGGATCCCGGCTTCCTCGACCACATCGCCAACAAGAAGGCGGACGTCGTGCGCATGTACCTCCCGCCCGATGCGAACTGCCTGCTCTCCTGCTTCGACCACTGCGTCAAGAGCAAAAACTACGTCAACGTCATCGTGGCGTCCAAGCACCCGAGCTTCCAGTGGCTGACCATGGAACAGGCGGTCAAGCACTGCACCCAGGGCGTGAGCATCTGGGATTGGGCTTCCAACGACGCGGGTGACGAGCCCGACATCGTCATCGCCTGCTGCGGCGACACCCCGACCCTCGAAGCACTGGCGGCCGTCACCATCCTGCGCGACAACCTGCCCGGCTTGAAGATCCGCTTCGTCAACGTCGTCGACCTGATGAAGTTGCAGCCGCACGGCGTGCACCCGCACGGACTCACCGACGCCGACTACGACGCCATCTTCACCAAGGACAAGCCCATCATCTTCAACTTCCACGGCTATCCGACGCTCATCCACGAGCTGACCTATACCCGCCACAACAAGAACCTGCACGTGTTCGGGTATGTGGAAGAAGGCACCATCACCACCCCGTTCGACATGCGCGTCCAGAACAAGATCGACCGCTTCGACCTCGTGAAGACGGCCATCACCGTCCTGCCGCAGCTGGGGAACAAGGGCAGCGCGCTCTTCCAGAAGATGAACGACCTGCTCGTCAAGCACAAGAATTACATCGCGGATATCGGCGAAGACATCCCCGAAGTCAAGGATTGGCATTGGCACACGCCTGAAAACAAATAAACCGATCGTATAAAAAACCTCTCCGCACGATCGTGCGGAGAGGTTTTTTGTTTGTCATCTTGTCTGTCAGCCCTTCTCTTTCATGGCTGACAAACCTTCTTTTGTTTATAGTCAATATCGGTCCCGGCGGCACTTTCCGCCCCGACGCTTCCTCTACGTTTTCCGATACGCCGACACGTATCAATACACTATCGAGCGCCCACACAAGCACCAAACTCATGCTTATTCCGTCAAATCCATCGGCGTATTTGCCTCAGTCATGCCTTTCCTCGCTTTTGAACGTTTCGCAAAAGCGAGCGGAAAAAGAGGGCGGCTCGTGGGCGAGATACAAATGCGATGTATCGCCGAACGACGTGCAGCGAAATTGCGCGATCCCCTCCCGCCGCTCTTCGGTATAGACCGTTGTGACCGACGAGGGAGCCGCCGCGAAATGCTGCGAAAGAGACACGGGTGCTACACAAAACAAGTGCGACAACATGATGCACGTGACACCGAAATGACAAAACAAGGCTATCGTATCGCAGTTCGGGCGAACGGCGGTATAATGATCCCCCTGCCGCACATATCCGTGTGCCGCCAGCACCTCGTCCAGCCCACGGCAAACTTCCGCATATTTTTCGGGTACGTCGCTCGCTGCCACAAACGGTTCCTTTCTCCAACGATCGAAAGACAGCAATGCCGGATGTTCTTCCAAAAACGAGGGCAAAAAATCCCAAAAAATGTGCGGCTCCCCTGTAGGCGGCAATTTTACCGTTCCCGAAAATTCGCGTAGCCAATCACATGTTTTCCCCTCTCTGCCCAAACGCGAAAGGGTCGCCTGCGCCGTCCGCTGCGCCCTGCCCAACGGTGAAACATAGATCGCCGTAAGCCGCTCCCCGACGAGCCTGTCGGCGAGCAGCTCCGCTTCTTTCACGCCCTTTTCCGTCAAGCTGTCGTGCTCATAATCCGGGTCGCCGTGTCGGATCAATAACAAACGCATATTTTCCTCACAACCCGTACGATGCTGCCAGCTTTTTAAACGCCGGCAGGCTGCGCTCGATCATGGCGTGCGAAACGCAATACGCGATGCGCACGTAGCCCTCGCAGCCGAAGTCGTCCCCCGGAACGAGCAACAGGTCGAAAGCTTTGGCCTGTTCGCAGAAGGCGGTCGCGTCCCCGCCAGGCGCCTTGACGAAGAGATAAAAGGCGCCGTCCGGCTGCACGCAGGAAAACCCGTAAGCGCGCAGCGCGCCTGCCAGCAAGTCGCGGTTCTTTTCATAGGCGGAAACATCCGCCGTCACGCCCTGGCAGCGGGCGACGAGCTTTTGGAAGAGGGACGGCGCGCAGACGTAGCCGAGCGCGCGGCCTGCCCCGCAAACGGCGAGGTAGAGCTTTTCCGCCTCCGCGGCCGCGGGGTTGACGAAGATGTAGCCGATGCGCTCGCCCGGAAGGGAAAGCGACTTGGAATAGGAATAACAAACCACCGAATGCGGATAGTATTTGGTGACGTACGGGACCTGCACGCCGCCGTACACGAGCTCGCGGTAAGGCTCGTCGGTGACGAGATAGATGGTCCTTCCCAACTCTTCGGAACGCGCCGTAAGGATGGCGGCCAGGCCGCGGATGGTCTCCTCGCCGTAGACGGCGCCGCTTGGATTGTTGGGCGAATTGATCAGCACCGCGGCCGTGCGCGGGCCGATCGCCCGTTCCAGCGCGGAAAGATCGATCTGGAAGGTATCGGGCACGGACGGCAGCGCGACGAGGCGCGCCCCCGCCGTTTCGGCAAAGACTTTGTACTCCGTGAAATAGGGTTTGAAGGTGATGACCTCGTCCCCCGCGCTGCAAAGCGCCGAGAGCGTGATGGTCAAAGAGGCCGCCGCCCCGCAGGTCATGTAGATGCGGTCGGGATCGGCGGGCACGCCCTGCGAAGAGGAAATGTAGTCCGCGATCGCGCGGCGCACGGACGCATCGCCCTGGGCGGACGTATAGCCGTGCAGCGCGGTGGCGTCCTCGCTTTGCAGGAGCTCTTGCAACGTTTCGGCCACCACGGCGGGCGGCTGCACGCTCGGGTTGCCGAGGCTGAAATCGTACACGTTTTCCGCACCCACTTCGGCCGCGCGGCGCTTGCCGTATTCAAAGGTCTCGCGGATGACGGAGCGTTTGCTGCCGAGACCGTACATTCTTTCGTTCATACCGTTCTCCAAACAATGCAATACTTTATCTATTGTAGCACAAAAGCGCGGCAAATTCAACCTTTTGAACGCGGCGGGGCGAAAAAAGGCGCACCTTTGTGCAAGGGTGAAAGAGAAACCCTGCGCCATGCCAAAAATTGCGGAGCGCGGGCGGGCGGCGCGGGCACAAACGGCCTTCGCGCGCTTGACTTTTGGCGGCAAAAAAATTATACTGAAACAGGCTGCAAAGACCGCGGCCGTATCGGGAGCGACGCCTATGAACGAGAAGATCAAAGAACTTCTGGATGAAAACCGCACAGACGACTTGCAGGCGCTGCTCGAAGGCATGGAACCCGCGGAGCTTGCCGAGATCCTCGAAGACCTGGCCCGCGAACCTTCGCCCGCCGAGGGCGGCCCCTCCCCCGCAGCGGAGACGGGAACAGATGCCGCGGCCGCGGGCGGAGAAGATTCGCGCCTGACCAAGCTGTTCGGCTGCCTCGACAAAGAGGTGGCCGCGGACGTGTTCGTCCTTTTGGACCGCGACACGCAGCAGCGCCTGCTCAAAGATTTCAGCGACGTCAAGTTGCAGGAAGTGACGGACGAGATCATCGACGACAACGTCGAAGACCTGCTCGACAGCATGCCCACCGACGTCGTGCACCAGGTGCTGTTGAAGGCGACGCCCGAAAACCGAAACGACAAGATCGTCGAGATCGTCGACTACCTCGAAGAAAAGAAGTTTTCGCAGCTCAAACCGCTCTTGGCCGAGCTCGAACCTGCGGACCTTGCCGAGATCTTTGCCGAACTGGACGAGACCGACCTGCCCATCGTGTTCCGCCTGTTGCCCAAAGAACTGGCCGCCGAGACCTTCGTGGAGATGAACAGCTCGCAGCAGGAGCTGCTCATCCGCTCCTTCTCGGATAAGGAGCTCAAACTCATCCTCGACGAGCTGTTCGTGGACGATACGGTGGACCTCATCGAAGAGATGCCCGCCAACGTCGTGCGGCGCATCCTCTTGCAGGCGGACAGCGAGACGCGCAAAGAGATCAACGAGATCCTCAAATATCCCAAAGACAGCGCGGGCAGCATCATGACCACCGAATGCATCTCCCTGCGCACCCACATGACGGTGCGCGAATGCTTCGACAAGATCCGCGAACAGGCCGTCGACAAGGAGACCATCTACACCTGCTACGTGACCGACGACCGCAAAAAGCTGCTCGGCATCGTGACGGTGAAAGACCTGCTGCTGCACGGCTACGATGACACGGTGCAGTCGATGATGGAGACAAACTTCGTCTACGTCGACACGCAGGAGGACAAGGAAGAGGTGGCCAACATCCTCTCCAAGTACGACTTGCTGTCCGTTCCCGTCGTCGACCAGGAAAACCGCCTCGTCGGCATCGTCACCATCGACGACGCCCTAGACGTCATCACCGAGGAGGCGACGGAAGATATCTCCTACATCAGCTCGGTCACGCCGTCCGACAAGCCTTACCTCGAAACGGGCATCTTCCGCATCTACCTGCACCGCATCCCCTGGCTGCTCATCCTCATGGTCAGCGCCACCTTTACGGGGCTGATCCTCAACACCTACGAGAGCCTGCTCTCCACCCTGCTGGTGGCCTGCGTGCCCATGATCATGGGCACGGGCGGAAACGCGGGCAGCCAGGCCTCGGTCACCGTCATCCGCGGCATGGCCCTCGACGAGATACGCCCGCGTGACATCGTGCAGGTGATCTGGAAAGAACTGCGCGTATCGGTGCTGGTGGCCGCCACGGTGGGCGCGGTGTGCTTTGCCAAACTGCAACTCATCGACAGGCTGCTCTTCCACTACGACTACACCCTGCTGTACTCGCTGGCCGTCGGCGTGGCCATCGCGCTGGCGGTGATGGTGGCCAAGATCGTGGGCGCCTGCGTACCCCTCTTCGCCAAGGCCATCCGCATCGACCCCGCGGTGTTCGCCAACCCCTTCATCACCACCATCACGGACGTGTTGTCCCTCCTGATCTTCTGCGGGGTGACGCTCGGTTTGTTCCACCTCGGCGTCGTGTAAATCCGAAACCGCGCACCAAAAAAGCCCCTCGGCGGGGCTTTTTTGTTTGGCCACGGTCCCGAAAACATGGGTACGTGGCAAAAAATTTTGTACCGCGGTCACACCACCAACGTGCACAGGAGCATGAGCACGGGGATGGTCAGAACGCACAACAGCGTATCGGTAAGGGTGGCCGCGGCGGCCGTTTCGCGGTCTCCGCCGTACATCTCCGCAAAGCTGAGCGCAATGGACGCGGAGGGCATGGCGGCGATGACGAAGAGCGCGACGACGACGTACGGATCGATGGGGACGAAGAGGCGGACGAGCATCAGCACGCCGAACGTAAAGAGGGGCGCGGCCACCAGCTTGACGGCGGAAACGGCATAGGGATACGGCCGCGCGAAGATGGCACGCGGGTGCATGTCCGCCAGGCGCACGCCAAGAACGATCATCGAGAGGGGCAGCGTCATGTCTCCGAGGTAGCCGACGGGCATCAGGACCGCGTCGGGCACGCGCACGTTGCAGAAAAAGAAGGGCAGCGCCAGGAGCACGGCGATCGTGGGCGGGTTGAGCAGGATCTTGTACGGGCGCACCTTGCTCCTGTCCCCCGTGACCGTGAAGACGCCGAGCGTCCACGCCATCGCGTTGAACACGATGTTGTAAAAGACGGTGTACAGAACGAGGTCGGAATTTCCCGGAAAGAGCATCTCCATCACGGGGATGCCCATGAACCCGACGTTGCCGAGGTAGGAACAGGCGACGCAGGCGCGGCGGGTCGCCTCCTCGCGGCAGCGCGCAAAGCACAGCCGCGCCGCCGCGCAGACGGCCGCTTGCAGCACGGCGGCAAACAGCACAATCCAGCCGAAATTTGCCAGCATGGAAGCCTCGAACGGCTTGTTCAGCACCGAAGCGATCATCAAGAAGGGCTGCGCCACGAACAGGAGCAGCGCCGCCAGGACGTTCGTCGCGCCGTCGGGAAACAGGTGCGCCTTGCGCAGCGCAAATCCGGGCACCGCCAGCACCACGATCACGGCGACGCTGATCAACGTAGAAAGAAAATTCATGCCTTCCCTCACGGGCCGCCTTGCAGCCCGCCGAACATTGTAATACGCGCGCGCCGCCCTGTCAAACAAAATAGCCCCGTGCAAGGGTTTTTTTCTCGTTGCGGTGAACGGGCGGCTTCCGGCGCGGAACGGACGCGCACAAAGCGGCCCGCGCTTGCGGGCGGCGCCGTTCAGCGCGGGGAAACGCTGTCCAAAAACGCCTCGATCCCCTCGCACAGGTCGGCATAGGTGGCGGCAAAGTCGCCCGTGTACCAGGGGTCGGCGATGTCGCGCGGGCGGGCAGAAAAATCAAGGATGCGGTGCACCTTGCCCTGCGGGTCGCCGCAGATGCGCATGATGCCGCGCACGTTGGCGCTTTCGGCCGCCAAGATGTAGTCGAAGCGCCCATAATCGGCGGCGGTCATCCGCCGCGCGCGCTTGCCCGCGCAGGAAATGCCGTGGCGTGCAAGCTCGGCCCGCGCGGGCGGGTAGACGGGGTTCCCCTCCTCTTCGCCGCTCGTGCCCGCGGACTCGGCGTAAAATCCCGCCTCCTCGCCCCGCCTGCGCACGGCGTCCTTGAAGATGAATTCCGCCATCGGCGAGCGGCAGATGTTGCCGAGGCAGACGAACAAAACGCGGATCATGGTCACACTCCGTAAAATGAACTTGCCCCACCATTGTAGCGGCGGGCGGGCCGTTTGTCAAGCGCGTAAGGCGCCGGACCCGCCGCGGGCGGATGCACGTTCATGCCTATTCAAACTGCGCTCGGTACAGCCCCGCGTAGAAGCCGCCGCGGGCGAGCAGCTCCGCGTGGGTGCCGCGCTCGACGACCTCTCCCCCGTCGACGACGAGGATGAGGTCGGCCGCGCGCACGGTGCCGAGGCGGTGGGCGATGACAAAGCTCGTTTTGCCCTGCATCAGCCGCGCCATCGCCGCGCGGATGCGAAGTTCCGTGCGGGTATCGACGTTGGACGTCGCCTCGTCGAGGATGAGCAGGCGGGCGGGCGAAAGCATGGCCCGCGCGATGGTCATGAGCTGCTTCTGCCCCTTGGAGAGGTTGCAGCCGCCGTCCGTCAGCGGCGTGTCGTAGCCGAGCGGAAGGGACTCGATGAAGGCGGCGATGCCCGCCTCCCCGGCGGCGCGGCGCACCTCCTCGCGGGTCGCGCCCTCCTTGCCGTAGGCGATGTTTTCAAACACCGTGCCCTCGAACAGCCAGGTGTCTTGCAGGACCATGGTGTAGGCGGAACGTAGGCTGCTGCGGGTACAGCGGCGGATGTCCTCGCCGTCGAGCAGGATGCGCCCGCCCTGCGGGTCGTAAAAGCGCATCAGCAGGTTGACGATGGTCGTTTTGCCCGCGCCCGTGGGGCCGACGATGGCCACCGTCTGCCCAGGGCGGACGCGGAAGGAGAGGTCGTGGATGACCTCCTTCCCCTCCTCGTAGCCGAAGCGCACGTGCTCGAAGGCGATCTCCCCGTTCACGTTTACAAGGACCTTCGCGCCGGGCGCGTCGGCGGGTTCGGACGGGCTGTCGAGCAGGCGGAATACGCGCTCGGCCGCGGCCAGGGCGGACTGGATCTCGCCGATGATGTTGGCGAATTCGTTGACGGGGCCCGAAAAGCGGCGCGCGTAGAGCAAGAAGGCGGAGATGGCGCCGATGGAGATGCGGCCGTAGAGGTACAAAAAGCACCCCGCCGCACTGATGAGCACGGTGCCGAAGTTGTTGACGAAGTTGACGGACGGCCCCACGAGGCTCGCCACGTAGTCGGCACGGTAGTACGCCTCGGCCGCCTCCTCGTTGCGGGCGGCGAACTTTTTGCACATCTCCTCCTCTCGCCCGTAGGCGCGGATGGCGGTCAGGCCCGAGAGCATCTCCTCCGAAAACCCGTTGAGCGCGGCCAGCTTGGCCGAGCGCTTGCGGAAGAGCGGGCGCATCGAGCGGCCGCGCAAAACGGCGATGGCCGCCGAGAGCGGCACGGTCACGGAAAAGAACGCCAAAAGCAGCGGCGAAGTGGCGATCATGCCCGCGAGCGCGCCGACGATGGTCACCACGCCCGTCGCCGCCTGCAACACGTCGTTGGAGAGCGAGGCGTTGACGGTGGAAATGTCGTACGAGATGCGGTTGATGAGGTCGCCCGCCGAAAGCCTGTCGAGCGCGCCGACGGGCAGGGCGAGCGCCTTGTCGAACACGTCCTGCCGCATCTGCCGCACGATGTTCTGGCCGAGCCGCACCATCAGTACCGAAAGCAGGTAAGAAAAGGCGGAGGAGGCCACGTAAAAGGCGGCCATCAGCAGGCAGTAGAAGCCGACGGCGGCAAAGTCGGCGTCGGCGCCGCTGCCGATGGCGTCGATGGCCTCGCCCGAAAGCCACGGCCCGAGCAGCGCCAACAGGTTGCTGCCGAGCATGAGCACGAAGGCGAGCAGCACCCTCCATTTGTAGCGCATGTAGTAGCGGAACACGCGGGCGAGCACCGCCTTTTTGCTGCCCCGCGGGCCTTCCATAAAGGCGCGTTCATTCAGCGGCACGGCCGTCACCTCCTTTTTTATCCGCGCTCTCTGCCCCGCCGCACGTCGAGGCACCGCCCTGCGCGGAGCCTTCCCCGTGCGGGGCGTACGGCCCGTTCACATCTGCAAATTCCATGCCCGCAAAGGGCAGGCCGTCCTCCTCGCCGTGCTGCGATTCGTAGATGGCGCGGTAGGCGGCACAGCTTTGCATGAGCTCGGCGTCGCTGCCGAAGCCGACGGCGCGCCCGCCGTCGAGCACGAGGATCTTGTCGGCAAAGCGGACGGAACTGATGCGCTGGGCGATGAGCACCACGGTGGTGCCGCGCAGCTCTTGCAGCAGCGTCTTGCGCAGCGCCGCGTCCGTCTTGTAGTCGAGCGCGCTGGACGAATCGTCGAGCACGAGGATCTCGGGCGCGGCGGCCAGGGCGCGCGCGATGAGCAGGCGCTGTTTCTGCCCGCCGCTGAAATTGGCGCCGCGGGCGGTGAGTTCGCTCTCGTACCCGCCGTGGCCGCCGATGAAGCCGTCGGCGCGGGCATACCCTGCCGCCCGCTGCACGGCGCCAAGAGCAAGGCCGCGTTCAAAGTCGATGTTTTCGCGCACGCTCGAAGCCATCAGGAAATCGTTTTGAAAGACTACGCCGAATTTTTGGCGCAGGACGGCCGGTTCATAGCTCTTGACGTTGGCGCCGTCCACATAGACCGCGCCCGCGTCCGCGTCGTAAAAGCGCAAGAGAAGGGAGACGAGCGAGCTCTTGCCGCTGCCCGTGGCGCCGAGGATGCCGAGCGTTTCGCCGCGGCCCACGGCAAAGGAGACGTGTTCGAGCGCGGGCGCGCCGCCGTAGGTCAGGGTCACGTCGTCAAAGCGGATGCAGGCGCCGCTTTCATCGGCGGGGCAAGGCACGGGGAGCAGGTCCGCGGGCAGGGCCAGCACGCTCTCGATGCGCTTCGCCGACGCGCTGCCCTTGGACAGCTCGACGAAGATCCTGCCCACGGCGATGACCGCGTTGAGCATGATGGTGAAAAAGGAGGTGAAGGCAAGGATCTCCCCCACCTGCACCCGTCCCTCCGCCGCGCGGTAGGCGCCGAGGAAGATGACGGCCGCCATGCCGAGGTTGAGGACGGCGTTCATGACGGGGTTGGTCAGGCCCGTGGTGAGGCTGGCCTTGGTCTCGTCGTGAACGATGGCGCGGTTGACTTCGGCAAAAGCCGCGCTCTCGTGCGGCGCGCGCGAAAGCGCCTTGATGACGCGCACGCCCGTGTGGTCGTCGCGCACTTTGCGCACCATGGCGTCCGTCGAGGCCTGCAAGCGCGTGTAGAGCGAAAAGCCCTTCTTGGCGACGAGCGCCGAGATGAGAGCGAGGAGAGGCACCGTGACGAGCATGACGAGGGCGAGCACGGGATCGACGGTGAAGGTCAGCGCCACCCCGCCGACGAGCAGGATGGGCGCGCGCACGCCGATGCGCTGCATCATGCCCACCATGTTGTGCACGTTGTAGGTGTCCGTGGAAAGGCGGGAAACGAGGGAAGGCAGCGTGACGGCGTCCGCCTGCCGCGCGGAGAGGGAGAGTGTTTTGGCGAACAGGTCACCGCGCAGGCGCTGCGTCGTGTCGCGCGCGACGCGCGAGGCGATGCGGTTGGCAAACACGTTGCCCGCCCAGGCCGCCACCGCGACGAGCAGCATGCCCACGCTCCACCACACGAGCGCGGGAACGCTGCGGGTGGGCGCCACGTCGTCGATCATGTGCGCCATGATCAGCGGCAGAAACAACTCGGCCACCGTGCCGACGATCTTCAAAAACAGCCCGAGCGCCATCCGCCGCTTGGACGCGCCGAGATAGGAAAATACGACTTTCAACTTTTTACCTCATCCGCTCTGCGCCCGATTGCGCAGATACAGTTTTCGCCGCGGGCGGCTGCCGCGCCGCACATTTTGCCGCAGCTTGGCCGGGCGGCGAACCTGCCGCCGCTTGGCCCGGCAGCGAGCCTGCCGCCGCTTGGCAGGGCGATTGGCCCGCAACCAAAATTTCCCATTGTCTATTTACACCTTAACACCGCGAGCCGCGGGCCATCCTTGCTCAGGGATTTTTCTCCCCTCGCGCGGCCGCGCGCTTGGCGTTATTGGCCAGGCGGCCGAGGAAGGCCGCCAGCGCCGCGCGCTCGTCCTCGGAAAACCCTTCCAAAAGCAGCTCCTTCCAACGCGCGTGAACGGCGCGGATCTTTTCGAACGCGGCAAAGGCTTTGTCCGTGGGATAGACGAGCAGGTTGCGCCGATCGGCGGGATCGGGCCGCCGCTCGACGAAGCCCTTCTCTTCCAACGAGGCAACCTGGCGGCAGGCGTTGCTCTTGTGCACGTACATGAGCCTGGAAAGCTGCTCTTGCGTAAGCCCGGGGTGGTTGCAGATATCCACGATATACGAATCCTGGTAACTGCCCACGCCGCTGTCTCCGTACTCTTCCATGCGGTACAGGTTGGCACAGCGCCACACCTCCCCCAGATCGCGCATGATCGAAGCCATCGTTGTTCTCCTTTTCCTTTGGGTATGTCGTTGCATACGCAACAGTTGCGCACGCAACTATATGCTAACAAAAAAAACGACTGCTGTCAAGCGATAGGAAATTGCGCCGAAAAGGTCAAAATATTTGCAATTTATGCCAGACATAGTACCATGCAAACCGCGGAATACTTTCATTTCATGCAAAATATGGCAACAACGCCGCCGAAATGCGCCCCGATTGGCGAAAAACGCACAGCGCGTTTGGCGGAAGAAAAAGCTACTGTTCGGCCGCATTGGCAGACGGCCTCAGCACTTCCTCTTGCAGGCGATGCCGCATTTTCCGCGCGGCGGGCGGTGCTTTTTCAATTCGGCCGCCGTTTATCGTTGACAAACGCGACGGCATTTGTTATAATAATAAGGCTGTCGGGGTACGCCCCCTATCGGCAACGATCAAGCGGCCCCGCGGCGCGGATGTCGCGCAAAGGCAGGATCGGGCAAGCGGCCGCAGCAAAAACTAAACAACATCGAGGTGTAGCGCAGTTTGGTAGCGCGCTTGGTTCGGGACCAAGAGGTCGTGGGTTCAAGTCCCGTCACCTCGACCACAAACAGGGCATTGCCGCTTGGCAATGCCCTGTTTGTTTTGCGCGCAAGTCTTGGACCCACGACCTCTTTCAAACACAGGGCTCCCGAAAATCGCAGCGGAGCGAGATTTTTGGGAAGAGGAGCGACCGAGCGCCGAGGCAAGCATTGCGCCGAAAGCGCAATGCGCGCGTACAAGCGAGGGAAGCGACGAGGGTTCAAGTCCCGTCACCTCGACCACAAACAGGGCATTGCCGCTTGGCAATGCCCTGTTTGTATCCAGGCACTACGTATTGAACCCACGTACGGCTCCGCCCGCAACCTGTCATCCCGAGCCCGCCGAGGGATCTCATGGCGGGCTTTGCCGAATGTAGAATGTAGAATGTAAAATGTAGAGTGTAGAATTTTGGACAATCCTTATGTCATCCCGAGCCTGGCGTGAGATCTCATAGCGGGCTCAACGGTGGGCGGGCATGAGATCCTTCGACTGCGCTCTGATCCGTTCCAGATGACAACAAGCGATGAATACAAACGCAGCAACAGAAGGCAAAACAAAAGCCGCCCACACGGTGACACGGAAGGACGGCGAACGCGGGGAGAGCAAGACGCCCTCTCAGCAAACTTATTTTAACACGACAAAAGATAAAAGTCAAGAGGTATCACAAAAAAACCGAGAATTTTGTGAAGAAGTCAACACCGAACGCAGAAGCTGGCTTTTGCAATGACGGCATAACCTGCCCCACAAACGCCCAGTCTATGCGCGGCGGGAAAGGGCGGCCCGTACGGCGCGCACGGCCGCCGCCGCGAGAAAACACAGCGCGATGTCTTTGGGAAGGTAGGCCGCGTTGTACACAAGGATAGCCTGCCACAGCCCGCCATTTTGCATGTAAAAATGCCATATCACAGCAAAGTACGGGACGCCGACGAGGTAGTTGACGGCACAGCCCGCCAAGGCGGCCATCGCCGCCCGCGCGAAGGTCAGACACCCGCCCCCGCGCACGGCGCCCGCCACGAAGGCGGCCGCCGCAAAGCCGAGGAGGTAGCCGAACGTCAGTTCCAAAACATAGGCAAAGCCGCCCCCGCCCGCAAACACGGGCAGCCCCAAAAGCCCCATAAAAAGATAGACTCCCATCGACGCCGCGCCCGCGGCGGGGCCGAGCAAAAGGCCTGCCGATACAGCCACCGCCGTCTGAAAGGTGAGCGGCACGAGAGGGAACGGGATCCGAATAAACGCCGCGACCACCATCAGCACCACGAACAGCGCGCACTGTGCCAACACACGGCTTTTGGCCGTTTTTTTGCGAACTATGCCAGACATAGTACTCTGTTTATCGTCCATTATAGCCTGATACTCACCTCTCCGCCCGACAAATGCCGCACCGAGCCATCCGCAAAGCGCACGACGAGGAAACAGTTTTCATCGATGTCGAGCACCTCTGCCTCGCCCGAGAGCGAGCCCGAAAGCACCGTGACCTTGCGGCCGAGCACGAGCGAACGCGCCTTGTACGCGGCGAAAAACCCGCGCGACGGGATGCCCTCGCAGCGGCGGCGAAAGGCCTCCAAGATGGCCGCAGCCAGGCGCGCGCGCCCTTCGGCGGGGTACTCTCCCGCCCCGAACACGCTGCCCGCAACGCCTTGCAGCTCCGCGGGAAATTCCCTGTATTTCACGTTCACGCCGATGCCCACCACCGCGCGGGAGAGGGTGCCGCTCTCCGCGTCGAAGGACGCCTCGGTCAAGATCCCGCAGACCTTTTTCCCGCCGAGGAACACGTCGTTCACCCATTTGATCTGCGCATATTTTCCCGCGACGCTCTCGATGGCGTCGCACACCGCCACGGCCGCGCAGGCGGTGATAAAGAGCGATTCGGCGGCCGTAAGCCGCGGGCGCAGGAGGATGCTCATGTACACCCCGCTGCCCGCAGGCGAATGGAAGGCGCGGTCAAAACGGCCCCGCCCCGCGCTCTGGCTTTCCGCGAGGACGGCCGTCCACGCGGGAGCGCCCGCCGCGGCGAGCGCTTTGACCTCGTCGTTGGTGGAGCCCACCGACGGCAGCACATGCACGCAAAACCCGCCGTGCAAAAATTTTTCCACGCCCGCGGCGGTCAAAACATCGCTTTCGGGCAACAGCGCGTACCCGCGGTTTTGCACGCGGGAGAGCAGGTGCCCCTGCCCTTGCAGCGCCCGCATGCACTTCCACACGGCATTGCGGCTGACGCCGAACCGCGCCGCCAGCTGCTCGCCCGAAAAATACTCGCCGCGCGCACCTTCGAGCTCGCGCAAAATCTTCTCCTGCAATTCCATGCCCTTATCGTACCATGAACGGGCGCAAATTGTCAACCATATTTTCGTTTTTAGGTGACAATAAAAGCGCAAAGGCGGATGACACAAGACGATGCCGCCGAAATGCGGGCAACACGACACACGGACGCAAACCGACGCGCGAGCACGACCGAAAAGGCGGGCGGAGCCGAACGGCTCCACCCGCCAAACTATGCGATCTTCACTCCGCACGGCAGGCCAGGGCGACGGGCGCGGCGCCGCTGCCGTCGGTGACGAACAACGTGTACGTTCCCGTATACGCAAAAGGCGTGCCGTCCTCGCCGACGAGGCGCAAAAGGTCGGGCGAGAGCGCGACCTTGCACCGCTTGCTTTCTCCCTTTTTCACCTTCACGCGGCAAAAACCAACCAGGCGCACGTTGCGCTCGGCGAGGGGATGTTCGATCTTGCGGTACACCTGCAACACTGTTTCGCCGTCGCAGCCGCCCGTGTTTTCGACCTCGGCCACGACGCGGCCGCCGCGCAGTTCCGCCCTGCGGACCGCAAAAGAGGTGTAGCTGAGCCCGTACCCGAAGGGAAAGAGCGGCTCGCCCTCGTAGTAGGCGTAGGTGCGGTTTTTCATGGAATAATCGGTGAACGCGGGAAGGTCGCCGCACCCCTTGTAGAAAGTGACGGGGAGCTTTCCGCTCGGGCACACCTTGCCGCGCAGGATACGGGCCACGGCCTCGCCGCCGAGAACGCCGGGATACCACGCCTGCAAGACGGCGGCGGCGCCCTCCTCCCCGCCCGTGACGATGCTGCTGCCCGACGTCTGCACGATGACCGTGGGCGTACCCGTCCGCAACACGGCGCGAACGAGCTGCATCTGGCAGGGCGGGAGTTCGAGGCTGCGCTTGTCCCCCGAATCCCCGAAGTTGGGCGCGCAGCCCTCCTCCCCTTCCATCGTCGCGTCCAGCCCCACGCAGAGCACGGCCACGTCCGCACGCTTGGCGCAGATGACCGCCTCGGAGAGCTTGTCGGCGGGCGCGGCGACGTCCTCGTCGGACTCCTTGTACATGTGGCTGCCCTTGGCGTAGAGGATGTGCGCGTCGGGGTACGCCTTGCGGACGCCCTCCAAAATGGTGACGCAGGCCGAGCCCGTGCCGCAGTAGTTGCCGTAGAGCACGGCCTCGCTCGCGGCGGCGGGGCCGATGACGGCGATGGTCTTGCCGCGGTATTTTTTGCGTTCCATGGGCAGGACGCCGTCGTTTTTGAGCAGCACCATGGATCTTTCCGCCGCCCGCCGCGCCAGGCGCAGGTGGGCGGGGCTTTCCACCTCGCCGTAGCCGATACCGTCGTATTCCGTCTCCTGCCCCATGCCGAGAGCGTAGCGGATGGTCATCAGCCGAACGCAGCAGCGGCGGATGTCCTCCTCGGAAACGAGCCCGTCCTGCAACGCCGCAAGCACGTGCAGATAGACGTTGCCGCAGTTCAGGTCGCACCCCGCCTTCACGGCCATGGCGGCGCTTTCGGGCGCGGTGGACGTGACCTTGTGGTGCAGATGGAAGTCGGCCAGTGCCCAGCAATCGGAGGTGAAATAGCCCTCGAACCCCCATTCACGCAATTTTTGCATGAGGAAGGGATGGGCGCAGCACGGCGCGCCGTTGAGGCGGTTATAGGCGCCCATCACCCCGCCCACCCCCGCGCGCACGAGCTGCTCGAAGGCGTAGAGATAGGTTTCGGCCATGTCCTTGGCGTTTGCCGCGGCGTCGAACTCGTGGCGCAGCGCCTCGGGGCCGCTGTGCACGGCAAAATGCTTGGCGCAGCCCACCGCCTTGTAGTGTTCGCCGTTCCCCTGCAACCCGCGCACGAAGGCTTTGCCGAGCTCCGCGGTGAGGTACGGATCCTCGCCGTACGTCTCCTGGCCGCGGCCCCAGCGCGGGTCGCGGAAAATGTTGACGTTGGGGGACCAATAGGTCAGGCCTTTGTAGATGGTGCGGTCTTCTTCGGCGGCAAAGGCGTTGTACTTGGCGCGGCCTTCGGTGGCGATGGCGTCCGCGACCTTTTCGAGCATGGGCACGTCGAAGGCGGCCGCCAAGGCGATGGCCTGCGGAAAGACGGTGGCCGTGCCCGCGCGGGCGACGCCGTGCAGCGCCTCGTTCCACCAGTTGTAGGCAGGCACACCCAGCCGCCCGATGGCAGGCGCCTCGTAAGTGAGCTGGCCCGCCGCCTCTTCGACGGTCATCTTTGCCACCAATTCTTCGGCCATTTTGCGGTATTTGGAAAGGTCCATACGCTCCCTCCGCGGTGTTTTTCTTTGATTGTACCATGAACGGGCGAAAAAAACAAGGGCCGGCGCATAAAAAGCTCTTCGGGGCGGGTCTGCAAAACCGGGCGTTACCATTGACAGCAAAAAAAAACCGTGTTACAATGATAGCGCCTTATTCATAGGGGTAAGGCGTTTGATTTTGTATCTAAAAGTAAATTCATGAGAAAAATTAGGCAGGATAAATTAGATGAGCAATAAAGTGAAATGTTATATTTGCGGAACAGAATTAGACGGTGACGATAGTTTGGTCGATTTTTGCCCCTATTGCGATTGGACTTACTTGGGGTGGGAAAATGAATTAGACCAAAACGACAAAAACAATATCAACCATGTATCTATAAGGCAAGCAAGGGAGAATGTTTCCAAAGGCTTGAACATCTGGGGAGACCCTTTGCCGAAGAGATAAACTACAACAATAAAGCACGAAGCACCAAGCCGAGAGGCAAGGTGCTTTTTTGTACACAAAAACGCGGCCCCGAAGGGCCGCGCCATAATTTGGAAAAGGTTTATTCATGAATAAGCGTGGGCAAGGTGTTGGCGCCCGCGTGTTCCCAGGCGGGCGTTTCCTGCCCTTCGTTCAGGGTATCGGCAAGGGTATAAAACTCCGCAATGTCGGTATGCTTTGTGGCGCCGATGTTGGTAGGAATGCCCAGCGTTGAACTGTACCCTACGGCGTACTCGGCGCCGCTGTCCGGAAAATACAGCCAGTGTACGTTGGAAAGAGTCACTTCTTGCGCATACCCGACCAGCCCGCCGGCAGTACTGTCTCCCGACACGTCGCCCGTTGCATAGCAGTTTGTCAGCGTATTGCTGCTGCCGAACCCCCCGACCAGCCCGCCGGCAGTATCGTCTCCCGACACGTCACCAGTCGCATAGCAGTTTGTCAGTGTGTTGGAGCCACTGTAGAAACGCCCGACCAGCCCGCCGGCGATGGAGCCGCCCGACACGTTGCCTGTCGCATAGCAGTTCGTCAACGTGTTGTTGCCACTGCCGAAATACCCGGCTAGCCCGCCGGCACAATATATAAAAAAGCCGCTTTGCGCGTTGGTCATAACATCGCCCGTCGCGTAGCAGTTCGTCAGCGTGTTGGAGCTGCCGTCGAACTCCCCGACCAGCCCGCCGGCATCTTCGTCTCCGGACACGTCACCAGTCGCGTAGCAGTTCGTCAGCATGTTGGAGCCGCTACTGAAATACCCGACCAGCCCGCCGGCACTTCTTCCCGACACGTCGCCCGTCGCATAGCAGTCTATCAATGTGACGTCCGACAGCGAACAACCGACCAGCCCGCCGGCATCTTCGTCTCCGGACACGTCGCCCGTCGCGTAGCAGCTCGTCAGCGTGTTGTTGCCACTGCCGAAATACCCGACTAGCCCGCCGGCGGTGGAGCCGCCCGACACGTTGCCTGTCGCATAGCAGTTCGTCAACGTGTTGTTGCCGCTGCCGAAATATCCGACCAGCCCGCCTGCATAAACAGCGAAGTTTTTGCTTTCTGTTTTCGTAACTGTTACCGCCGACCGCGAAACGAGCGTGACCGCGCTTCCCACGCTTTGCATATTGTAGGCGCAATACCCGGCAATACCGCCGGCGTATGCAGTGCCACTGACTTCGTTCGCAGTGACGGTCACTTCCGCCGTGCAGCCGTTCAGATCGTTTTCCGCCCGCCCGGTTATGCCGCCGAGGAATACGCCGTAAGTATTCTGCGGGAGGTAGGTGATCTCGCCCGTCACCTTGCAGTTTGTGACCGCGCCGAGCGCATAGCCCGCCACGCCGCCGATGTAATTGGTGCCTTGCAGCTTGACATCTTTCAGCGTCAGGTCATGCACCGAACCTTCCGCGCCGATGCAGGCAAACAGCCCCGTGTAGAAAGTATCTGTATTGTATATCGTCAGATTGGAGATGGTATAGCCGTTGCCATCGAAAGTCCCTGTGAACATCGTTTCGTCGTCGAACAGCGGGGTAAAGTTCGATTGCCCCTGCCCCACGCCCGTCAAAGCTATATTGCACGTCAAAACGTAATGCGCGGCGGGGTATTGCTCCACGTTGCGCAAATGGCGCACGGTATTGATTTGGTACGGGTCTTCCGGCGTACCGGTTCCGCCCGCGAACGCGGGCAGATCGAGTTCACGGAACTGCGCCGTAATTGTATCGCTGCTTTGTACGTTTTCTTCCTTCCTCGTGGCGTTCCGCACCCCGTCTGACCAGCCGATAAATTCGTAACCGTCTTCCGCGACGGCGGTGACAGACGTTCCGTCTTCTCCGCGCAAAACCGTCTGCGAGGTATTGCCGCGGATATAGCCGCCCGCCTGCGCCGCATAGTTCAAAGTGTATTCGGGTATCTTTTCAAACCGCGCTGTGACCGCGATGTCCGCCATTACATTCTCGTCGATCCGCTCGGCGCTCTGCACGCTGTCCGACCAGCCGATAAATTCATAGCCTTCTTCAGCGATCGCCATGACGGAATCGCCGTTTGCGCCCGCGGAAACGGTTTGCGACGTCGAGCCGACGATGCGCCCGCCTTCGGTCGCGGTATAGGAGAGCGTGTAAGTTGCATGCGTCGGTTCCGGCGTTTCGGACGTATTTGTGTTGCCGCCGCCCGTGCCGTTCCCACTAAATTGATCCGCATTTTTTACGTATGCAGCCGCATAGAAAGAGTAGTTGCTGTCAATGTACGCATAATGCTGTTCATTCATGGTTGAGGCTTGGCCATAAGAATTTACTTCCATTTGCTTGTTGTAAATCAATACGCCGCTATTCAAGGTATATGTTCCCGTTTCGCGGGAATACGGATCTACCGTTGTCATTGCATAACTGCCGTCGGCCGTAAATTCGATAAAACTCGTGACCGAATAACTTTCCATAAAACGGATCATAGCGTCAAAATGACCGTCGCGCACGGTGAACCGATCCGCCAAGCCGACATCTTTCAGTAAATTGATACACAAAACCTGATCGTTTTCGTATAATCCGAATTCAATTCCGGAATTCAGAAAAATACTTCCGTCCGCGTAGGTATAATCGTATTTTGTTTGGTAAAGATTTGACGGACTTCCTATATAAAACCCGTCATCATTGATGGTAAAAACGGAGCTGTTGGTGCTTGTTCCGGAATAATATGTCCCATAATAAGACGGATCGCTCCCGCAGGCGCTAAACAGCAACAGACAGCCGCCGAATACCGCCAACAATGAGGTGATCAGCCAGACTTTTGTTATCTTCCGCATAAGTTTTTCCTCTCTGCGGGCAAAAAATAAGAGCGCTCCCAATTAAGGGAACGCCCGCAAAGAATGTATCCCTTAATTAGTTGCTCTCAAATTTCCATACAATAGGAAATAAAGGGTACACCTATGCCGATGTAACCTATTGTATGGCAATTCAATTTGAGAGCACATTCAGTATACCACACATTCCCAAAAATTGCAATACCTTACGGCCACAAATGCGGAGCGGTTTTTATCGGCAAACCGAATAAAAAGAGCAAACAAAAACGCGGCCACGAAGGGCCGCGCCATAATTTGGAACAGGTTTATTCATGAATGAGCGTGGGCAAGGTGTCTGCGCCCGCGTGTTCCCAAGCGGGCGTTTCCTGCCCGCTCGGTGCGTTCGCGTTTACGGCGTGACGCGGTTGATGTCGCGCGGGAACATGGAGGCGTAGCGCACGTTTTTGAAGCCCAAAAGGTGCATGGTGATGCGCTCCAACCCAAGCCCCAGCCCGCCGTGCGGCGGCATGCCGTACTTGTGGGCCATGAGGTAGCTTTCAAAATCGGCGGGGTCCATGCCGCGGGCGCGCATTTTGGCGACCTGTTCGTTGTAGTCGTGGATACGCTGGCCGCCCGTGGTGATCTCAATGCCGCGGAACAGCAGATCGAAGCTGAGGGTGTACGCGGGGTCGGCGGGGTCGTCCATGGCGTAGAAGGGACGCTTTTCGGACGGGTAATGGGTGACGAACAAGAAGTCGCTGCCGAATTCCTTTTTCGCCCACTTGCCGAGGATCTGCTCTTCCTCGGGCTCGAAGTCGCGGTAGTCGGTGATCTTCTTTTTGAATTTTTTGGTGATGACTTCCTTCGCGTCCATGAACTTGACGACGGGGATGTCCCCTATCTCGGGCAGCTGCGCGCTCCACAGGGCCAGCTCTTCGGCGTAGTCCTTTTTGAGCAGCTCCATGATGTATTTGAGCGCGCCCGTTTCCATGTTCATGATGTCGTAAAAGCTGTCGATGAAGCCCATCTCGAAGTCCATGCTGATATACTCGTTGAGATGGCGGGACGTGTCGTGGTGTTCGGCGCGGAAGACGGGCCCCACTTCAAACACGCGCTCGTAGACGGGCACGAGCATCTGTTTGTAGAACTGCGGGCTCTGCGCCAGGAACACCTGCTTGCCGAAGTAGTCGAGCTTAAAGATGTTCGCCCCGCCCTCGGCGCCCTGGGCGCAGATCTTGGGGGTGCGAATCTCGGTAAAGCCCTGCGAAAAGAGGTATTCGCGGAAGCCGCGGGCGATCCCCTCCTGGATCTTGAACACGGCGCGCTCTTTGGGGTTGCGCAGCGTGACGGGGCGCAGGTTCAGGTCGAGGTCGATGGGGATGTTGTCGAGCTGTTTTTTGTTGATGACGAGGGGCATCGGCTCGGCGGGCGAAGAGAGCACTTCGATGCCGTGGATCTGCATTTCGTAGCGGCCTTCGCGCGTTTCGTCCTTGACCACTTTGCCCGTGACCTTGACGGCGCAGCCCTCGGCGACGCTCTCGTCCATGCGGTAATCTGAAAAATCGGGCGAATACACGCACTGCACCGTCTCGCGGGCGGTGCGCAGGATGACGAAGGCAAAACCCGTCATCTCGCGGATGCGGTGGATCATGCCCTTGATGCAGACGGTCTCCCCCACGTGCGCGGGGAAATCTTTGTAGCCGATGCAATCGGTGCGGTTTTGGCCGTTGATGGTGTCCATTGTTTGGTCCTCACAAAATTTTGTCCGTGTATTATTGTATCGGTTTGCGCGCCAAAAGGCAAGCAAAACGCGGGCACGCGGCGCGCCCGCGCGAAAAGTTTCCGCATGAACAAACGGCGCGGCACCGCCCGCGCGGGCAGGCGCAAAAGAGCGGAAGGCGCACACGCCCGCCTATACGGGCAGCGGCAGCGGGGCGGCGTTTTCGTACTCGCAGAAGCGCACGAAGATGCCGTTGGTCTCCACGGGCTCGCTTTCCGAACGGCAAGACCAGTTCGGCAGCGCGTCGAGGTCCTCGAAAAACACTTCTGCATGGCCGCAGGCGTCCGCCTTGGTCACGACGGCGCCGCTGCAATAGGGCAGCAGCGTCCTGTACAGCATCGCGCCGCCGATGACGAACACGTCGTCCGCGGGGTAGCGGGCGATCAGCGCGAACAGCTCTTGCAGCGAATCGGCCACGATGCAGCCCTCGCGCGGCCCGCCGCCCGGCCACAGCACGATGTTGGTGCGGTTTTTGAGCGGCTGTCCGCCGGGAAAGGAGAGCAGCGTGTTGCTGCCCATGACGACGACTTTGCCAGCCGTCCTCTCGCGGAAGTGCTTCATGTCCGCGGGGAGGCGGAACAAGAGGTCGTTCTTTTTGCCGATGCCCCATTGGTTGTCCACGACGACGATGGCGCGCATGCTTTTCTCCTTTTTGCCCGAAGTATGTGTGGCATAGTACTATGAAAACACCGAAAATCAGATCGCTACGGGGATCTTATCGGTAAATTCGCTGTAACGGTAGTTTTCCAGCGCAAAGCTGTCCTTGGTGAAGGCGTAAAAATCTTTCACGCTTTCGTCCACCAGAAGGCGGGGCGCGGGGTAGCGCGGGTTTTGGATGAGCTTTTCCACGATGGGCACGTGGCGGTCATAGATGTGCGCGTCGGCCACGACGTGCACGAGCTCCCCCGCTTCCAGCCCCGCGGCGCGGGCAAACATCATCAGCAGGACGCTGTATTGCACGACGTTCCAGTTGGACGCGGCCAGCATGTCCTGGCTGCGCTGGTTCAGGATGCCGTTCAGGGTATTGCCCGTGACGTTGAAGGTCATGGAATAGGCGCAGGGGTACAGGTGCATGTCTTTGAGGTCGGCCACGTTGTACATGTGCGCGATGATGCGGCGGCTGGCGGGGTTGTTTTTGAGGTCGTAGAGCACCTTGTCCACCTGGTCGAACTCCCCTTCCGCAAAGCGGTATTTGATGCCGAGCTGGTAGCCGTACGCCTTTCCGATGGAGCCGCTCCCGTCCGCCCAGCTGTCCCAGATGTGGGAGGAAAGGTCGCGGATGTTGTTGCTCTTTTTCTGCCAGATCCACAAGATCTCGTCGATGGCGGACTTCAAATACGTCCTGCGCACGGTGAGGATGGGGAACTCCTCGCGCAGGTCGTAGCGGGTGACCTGCCCGAATTTTTTGATGGTGTGCGCGGGCGTGCCGTCCGCCCAGCGCGGGCGCACCTCGCGGTCGGTATCCCAGGTGCCGTTTTCGAGAATGTCCTTGCAGTTTGCCACAAAGAGCTCGTCTGCCCTGCTCATGCTTGCCCTCCTACGTATTCGTTTGCGATGAAGCGTGCCCCGCGGGACGCGCCCGCGCGTTCACGGTAAATTTAACGGCGCAGGACGCGGTCCAGCGCACCTTCCCAGGCGGAAAGTTTTTCGGCCCTGGCGGCGCTGTCCGCCTGCGGCACGAAGACGGCAGGCGGGCCGCAGGACGCGGCGACGGCGTCGGCATCGGCGTAAAAGCCGCAGGAGAGCCCCGCCAAAAGCGCGGCGCCGAAGGCCGTCGTCTCGACGACGGCGGGCCGCTCGATGGGCACGCCGAGCATATCGGCCTGGAA
This sequence comes from uncultured Clostridia bacterium, assembly GCA_944328445.1. Taxonomy (GTDB): domain Bacteria; phylum Bacillota; class Clostridia; order Christensenellales; family Borkfalkiaceae; genus Borkfalkia. The sequence goes on from CALVHO010000003.1 coordinate 55,935, forward strand.
CTGCATCAAAAACCCGTTCGCGCTGGCGCCGCCGTCCGCGCGCAGGCGGGAGATCTCGGCGCGCAGGTCCTGCTCCATCGCATGCACGACGTCAAAGGTCTGTAACGCGATGGATTCGAGGGCGGCACGCACGATGTGCGCGCGGCCCGTGCCGCGGGTGATGCCGTAGATCATGCCGCGGCAGGCGGAGTCCCAATACGGCGCGCCAAGGCCCACGAAGGCGGGCACGAAGAGCACACCGCCCGTATCGGGCACCGAACGGGCGAGCTCTTCGCTTTCGGCCGAGGAAGCGATCAGCCCCAGCCCGTCGCGCAGCCATTGGATGGCCGCGCCCGCCACGAAGACGCTGCCTTCGAGCACGAAATCCGGCCGCGCGCCGAGGCCCGCGGCGAGCGTGGTCACCAGCCCGTTTTGCGAGCGCACCGCGCGGCGGCCCGTGTTCATGAGCAGAAAACAGCCCGTGCCGTAGGTGTTTTTGACGTCCCCCTCCCGCACGCAGCGCTGGCCGAACAGGGCGCCCTGCTGGTCCCCCACGGCCGCGCGGACGGGGATGGCTGCACCCGTCAGCTTGGCGGACGTGACCCCGTAGTCGGCGCCCGAGGGGCGCACTTCGGGCAGCATCTGCCGCGGCACGCCGAACAGCCTGCAAAGCTCCTCGTCCCATTCCAGCGTGTGGATGTTGAAGAGCATGGTGCGCGAGGCGTTGGTATAGTCGGTGGCGTGAACGCGGCCCTCGGTCAAGACCCAGACGAGGTAGCAGTCCACCGTGCCGAAGAGGAGTTCCCCCTTTTCGGCGCGGCGGCGCGCGAAGGGCACGTTGTCTAAGATCCAGCGGATCTTGGAGGCGGAAAAATAGGCGTCGACGTTGAGCCCCGTCTTTTGGTAGACGGCCTCCCCCTGCCCCGCCTTGACCGCGGCGCAGAAGTCCGCCGTGCGGCGGCATTGCCAGACGATGGCGTTGTACACGGGGCGGCCCGTGAACTTATCCCAGACCACGACGGTCTCGCGCTGGTTGGCGATGCCGATGGCGGCGACGTCCTCCGGCCCCGCGCCCGCACGTTCGAGGGCGGCGAAAAAGGAATGCAGCTGCGAGGATACGATCTCGCGGCAGTCGTGCTCCACCCAGCCGGGGCGCGGGTAGATCTGCGGAAATTCAAACTGCGCCGAGGCGGCGGGCCTGCCCGCGCCGTCGAACAAGACGGTGCGAGAGCTCGTCGTGCCCTGATCAAAGGCGGCGATGTACTTTTTCATGCTTTCCCCCTGCATGCGCTTTGCCCCCGCCGCGGCAAGGGCAACCGCTCCAAACGCTCAAAAGGCGTCCTTTTCCAGCTTTTTCCAACGGCGGGCGATGAAGACCATGCGCCAGCGGAGCGGCAAGAGGCGGGGCACCGTGGCGATGACGCGGTTCCAAAAACCGGGCGTATAGATGCGCTTGTTTTTGGCCACCGCGCGCAGGCTGCGCTCGGCCACGAAGGAGGCAGGCTTGGAGGAGAGCTTCCCCCACAGGCCCTGGCCCTCGATGTCGCGGATGATGTCCGGCCGCGTGGGGATGCCGCCGGGCTGCACCGTCGTCACCTTCACGCCCTGCCCTTTCAGCTCCACGCGCAGCGAGGAAAAAAAGCTCGCCAGCGCGCATTTGGTGGCGCTGTAAATGGCAAAATACGGCATGGGGTACACGCCCGAAATGCTGCCGACGGTGACGATCTCGGCCCGCTCCTCGCGGCGGGAGAGGAAAAAGCGCGTCAAAGAGAGCGTCGCCTCGACGTTGACGCGGCACTGGAACACGATCTTCTCCTCGGTGTATTTTTCAAAGGCCTTCTGGATGTCGACGCCCGCCACGTTGCACAGGCGGGAAAAGGTGTAGCCCTTTCCCTCGATGTAGGCGTACAGCTCCGCGCGGGAGCGCTCGTCGGTGAGCTGGCAGGGATAGCAGTCGACGTCGATGCCGGGGAAGGCGGCCAGGACCTCCTCTTTGAGGGCGGAGAGCCGTTCGGCACTGCGCGCCGTCAAAAAGAGGTTGCCGCGCGCCGCGCACGCAAAGACGAAAGCGCGCCCGACGCCGCCCGTGGCGCCGCTGATGAGTGTGTAGCCGCCCGTGTTCGTTGCTTCCATAACAGAGCCATTGTACCACAAAACGCGCGCGATGTAAAGCGTGAACGGGCAAAATATCGGCCGCGGTGCGGGCGGAGGGGCGCGCAAGGCGCGGGCAGGAAAAGCGGCCGCCGCGGGATACACCCGCGGCGGCCGCGCAGCGTTGCTTTTATCGGTTTTCCCCGCCGCCCGAAGGCTCACCGGACGCGGGCTCCTGCGGAGGGACGGCCTGCCCTTTTTTGCGCAGGGCGCAGATACAGCCGACGGCCGCGGCCAATGTAAGCAGCGAAAGGACGAGGGCGCCGACGGCGGAAGAGCCGAGGCTGTACACGCCCGATACCGCATCGCAGATGCGCACGCCGAACACGAGATAGGCCAGCGAAGCGGCCGCAGCCAAACAGCCGAGGACGCAGGCCCCCGCCGCGCGCACAAGGCTGTGACCGCGGACGATGCCCGCCGCAAACACGTACAGGGCCGCGGCGGCCAGCACCATGAGCAGCGTATACAGCCCGAAGGCGACGGCCGTATCGGGCAAAAATTCCAAAAGCGCGTCGCAAGCGTTCCCCGAGGGAAGCGACCCGATCGCGGCGAGCACCCCGAAAAAGAGCAGCGGCGCCGCCACCCCGACGGAAGACTCCAACGGGCGGTACGGGTCGCTTTCGCGGACCAGCGCCGAAGGAAGGACGCAGAGCAGCACGCACGCCAGCGCCGCCCCGGCGCCGTACACGGCGTAGCGCAGCGCCGACGCCGCAGCCGCCCGCGGATCCGCCAGCACGTGCAGGACGGCCGCCACGCCCAGCGCCGACGCCACGATGGCGATCGCCGCCACGGGCGCCGCCCCGAGCGACAGGCCGGCCCTTGCCCCGTCCGTTGAAATTTCAAAGGTGTACAAGCTCTTCAAAAAGAGCACGAGCGCCAGGGAAACGACGGCGGGCGCGATCACGTATTTGCTCATGCGCACCTCGCGCCCTTTTTTCATCGCCGAGACGAAGGCCACGGTCCCCGCGACGAAAAAGCCGCAGCACACGCACAGGACGGCCGCCGCGGCGGCGGCCGAAAGCCCCGCCGCAACGTAGAGGGCGATCTCCAATTCCTCATAATAATCGGCACCCGAAACGTCAAGCGCCGTCAACGCGGCCTTGACCTCGGTAAACAGGTCGGTGAAAAAATAGAAGGTATCGGACGGCCCGCCCTGCACCCGCGACGCGCCCGCTTCCGCCGTGAACGTGAACGAGACGAAGAACGCGCAGATGAACAGCGCACACAGCGCGACGTACAACACGGCCTGCCGCACCACGGCCATGACCTGCACCGCGCCCGCGGGAAACAGGGCCCGCCTGTCCGCACCGCCTTTCCGCGCGGACGTGGCGGCGCCTTGCGGCGGCTCGCCCGCGGCGGCACACGCGGGGCATGCGGCGCCTTCGTACGCCTGCCCGCAGCGGGGGCAGACCTTTTTTCCGTCCGTCCTGGCGCCGCAATAGGTGCAGAATACGGCGTCCGCATCGATCTCGCGCCCGCAGCCCGGGCACGGCATTTTTCCGTCCACGCGCACGCCGCAGCGCGGGCAAAAGCGCGCGTCCTCCGCGAGCGGGGCGCCGCATGCAGGACAGTTCATATCCTCTCTCCTCCCGACGTAAAAAATACGAAGTAGGTCTATATTGTATCACCGCCGCACCTTCGTGTCAATAAAAAACACAAAAAACGGCGAAGGGGCGGACGGCAAAACAAATTCCCCCGCGCGGGAACGGGCGGGCAAGGCAAGCGCTTGACAAACGCGGGCGGGCGCGCTATAATCTTGTGAATATCTCTGTGAAAGGAGGAAGAGCCATGCGCGTTCTTGCCATCAACGATATCTCCTGCGTGGGGAAATGCTCGCTGACCGTCGCCCTGCCCATCATATCGGCTTCGGGCGTGACATGCGACATCCTGCCCACTGCCATCCTCTCCACCCACACGGGCGGCTTTACGGGCTACACCTTCCGCGACCTCAGCGAGGACATCCCCGCCATTTTGGAGCATTGGAAGAGCCTCGGGCTCAAATACGACATCATCATCAGCGGCTACCTCGGCAGCATCGAGCAGGTCGACATGGTGCGCGCCATCCGCCGCGACTTCCTCAAAGAGGGCGGGCTGATGATCGTCGACCCCGTGATGGGCGACAACGGCAAACTGTACGTTCACTTTGACGCCGCCTTCGTGGAAAAGATGAAAGAACTTTGCCGCGACGCGGACGTCATCGTGCCCAACGTGACCGAGGCCCGCGCGCTGTGCGGGCATGACCTCTCCGCCGCGGACGGCGACTGCCCTGCCCTGCTGCGCGAGCTCGGCGCCCTCTGCCCCCGCCCCTCGGTGACGGGCTGCGACGAGCGCGAAGGCGACAAGACGATGTGCGCCGTCTACTACACCCGCAAGGACGGCACGACCGCGCGCTTTGCCACCGAAAAGATCGAAGGATCCTTCCACGGCGCGGGCGACGTGTACGCGAGCGCGCTCGTCGGGTGCCTGGCGCGCGGCGTCGGCATGGACGACGCGGTGCGCATCGCCGCGACGTTCACGGCGGACTCCATCCGCCAGACCGCGCTCGACAAGACGGAAGCGCGCTACGGGCTCAACTCCGAGAGCCGGATGTACGCCTATTTGCAGGCGCTGGACAAGGCCGCCCAAAAGGCGTGAACCGTCCCGCCGCAAAAACTTTACGACACGAGAGCGCAGGCCGCGGCCCGCGCTCTTTTTTTTGCGGCGGAAACACCAAGAACAAGAAACAGTCCCCTCCGGGGGTCCCCTCGGCAGAGCGTCGCTTCGCTCGCGCGAACAGCCGCCCGCAAGCGGGCGGCAGCTCGGTCCCGACGAAAGGGGCTACCAAAAAAGGCGCGAAATGTGCCCTTACCCTTGCACCTGTGCAAAACGAGCAGAAGGGTTGCAGGTCGTGCACTTTCAAATGCAAGGGCGAGGGAGTTTACCGAGGCGTAAATGACCGAAGCCCGCGACATGAAGAAAGGGCGCGAGATGCGCCCTTATCCTCGTTTTGAAAGCCCCACGGGGTATCTGCCGACACCCCCTCCGGGGGTCCCCTCGGCAGAGCGTCGCTTCGCTCGCGCGAACAGCCGCCCGCTTGCGGGCGGCAGCTCGGTCCCGACGAAAGGGGCTACCAAAAAAGGCGCACGCTCCGCCCTATCCGTTAGCCCCACGGGGTATCTGCCGACACCCCCTCCGGGGGTCCCCTCGGCAGAGCGTCGCTTCGCTCGCGCGAACAGCCGCCCGCAAGCGGGCGGCAGCTCGGTCCCGGCGAAAGAGGCTACCAAAAAAACAGACAGGCTTTTGCCTGTCTGTTTTTTTGGTAGCCCCACGGGGACTCGAACCCCGGTTTTCGCCGTGAGAGGGCGACGTCTTAACCGCTTGACCATGAGGCCATATGTTTTTTAGCTTGGACATTATACCATAAAAAGCGGGGCTTGGCAACTCATTTGCGCCGCTTTTTTACAAAATTTTGCAACAAAAAAGATCCGCCTGTGCCGCAGAACGAAAAAGTGTTAACCCGCTCTCGCAGGTGGGTGCGCCGCTTGCCGCCTCGGCCTTTCCGTTCATAAACAGACCTCGCCTATCGACACAGACGTAGCGCTCCCGAAAAAATACTGTGGATTAAGATAGTCCGAACTCCGAACACCGCAGACCTTTCAGCCGCAAAGTATGGCGGCCGTCCGCCGCGTTTGTTATACCATTATTATACCGCATTTGCCGCAGAATGCAACCCTTTGGAAGAAAAAACTTTGCGGGAAATTTTTGCCGTGCGCTTTTTGCGCCCGCCCCGCACGCAAAACGGCCGCCCGATTTTTGGGCCGCACTCCCCGAAAACGGCGCCGTTCATGCGAAAAAAACGCATACAAGGGTAAAAACAAACATTTTTTCTCTTTTTGTTTTCAGCCCGCCCCTTTGCTTGCGTTTGGCCCCCGTATCCTGTACAATATAGGTGCAATTTCAACGAGACCACACGCGCAATTTTTTAAGGAGGTAACTTGTCATGAAAAAGAACGTCAAAGGCGTGACTTACGACACCGAGACCATGGCCGTCGTCAAGAAAGTGACCCACGGCGCATTCGGCGACCCCGCCGGCTATGAAGAGACCCTGTACGTTGCGGAGGACGGGAAGACCTATTTCCTGTACACCTTCGGCGGGGAAAGCTCTCCCTACCCCACGGAAAAGCTGACTTCTCTCACCAAGGCCAAAGTGCAGGCCTGGGAAAAAGAGAACGCCTGACCGCAGACAACAGACCAAAAAACGGACGGGAGACCGTCCGTTTTTTGCTGCCGCCCGCAACACCTTCCGCGGGCATTTGCCTGCTAAAAAGCCGCGCCCCCGTTTTGCGGGGGCGCTTCGCTTATTTGTTGAGTTTTTCGATCATGTCCACGATGTCCTGCACCGTCTTGACGTTGACGATGTCCTCTTCGGGAATGGAGATGCCGTAATCGTCTTCGAGCGAGATGAGCAGTTCGACGACGTCGAGCGAGTCGGCGCCCAGGTCTTTGACCACGTCGCTTTCGGCCGTGACCTTGTCGGGCGAAATATTGAGCTGTTTGGCGAGCATGTCGCGCACTTTCTCGAACATAAAGGTGGATCCTCCTGCGTTATGAAATTATTGTACTAAAAATGTCCGCGGTTGTCAACCCCTTTTCGCATTTTGCCGCATTCTTTCCGAAACGCGACGAAACCGTGCGGCGCGGAACGTTTTCAGAAAAACTCACTGCGCTTTGGCGCGCGGGCGCTTCATCGTCAGGCCGATGCGGTGCTTTTTCACGTCGACGTCCTTGACCCAGACGGTGACCTGCTGGCCCACTTTGAGCACGTCCGACGGGTGGCGGATGTAGCGGTCACAGATCTCGGAAAGGTGAACGAGACCGTCCTGGTGCACGCCGATATCGACGAAGGCGCCGAAATCGACGACGTTGCGGACGGTGCCCGAAAGCTCCATGCCGGGGACGAGGTCGCCGATATCCATGATGTCGCTGCGCAGAACGGGCTGCGGGAGAGAATCGCGGATGTCGCGCCCGGGCTTGACGAGCTCGGAAACGACGTCTTTGAGGGTGGGGACGTCCAGCCCCGCCTCCGAGGCGGCGGCCGCCTCGCCCATATCCCGCACCTTGGCGGGCAGGTCGGCGATGCGGCGCTCCTTCACGTCCGCGGCGGTGTAGCCGAACAGGGACAAGAGTTTTTCGGCCGCGGCGTACGATTCGGGGTGGACGGCGGTGTTGTCGAGGATGTTTTCGCCGCCGGGGATGCGCAAAAAGCCCGCGCACTGGGTAAAGGCCTTTTCGCCCAGTTTGGGGACCTTCAACACCTCCTTGCGGGAATTGAACTTGCCGTGTTCTTCGCGGTAGGCAACGATGTTTTTGGCGATGCCCGCGTTGAGGCCCGCGACGTATTTGAGCAGCGAAACGCTGGCCGTGTTCAAATCGACGCCGACGCTGTTGACGCAGTCCTCCAAGACGCCCGAAAGCACGCTGTCCAGCCGCTTTTTGTCCATGTCGTGCTGGTACTGCCCCACGCCGATGGACTTGGGGTCGATCTTGATGAGCTCGGCCAGCGGGTCCTGCAAGCGGCGGGCGATGGACACGGCGCTGCGTTCGGCCACGTCGTAATCGGGGAACTCTTCGGCGCCCAAAGGGCTCGCCGAATACACCGACGCGCCCGCCTCGGACACGACGATGTAGGAAACTTCCTGCCCCGTTTCCTCCTTGATCTCCTTGATGAGCTCGGCCACGAAGATCTCGCTCTCCTTGGAGGCGGTGCCGTTGCCGATGGAGATGACCTGGACGCCGTATTTTGCGACCAGCTCTTTGAGCTTCGCCTTGGCGCCCTCCACGTCTTTTTTGGGACCGGGGGTGGGATAGACGACGGTCTTATCCAGCACTTTGCCCGTGCCGTCGACGACGGCGATCTTGCAGCCCGTCCTGTACGCGGGGTCGAGGCCCAGCGTGACTTTGTCCTTGACGGGCGGCTGCATCAAGAGCGGCTTCAAATTGACCTCGAACATCTTGATGGCCTGCTCGCTCGCGGCCTCGGTGAGGGCGGCGCGGACTTCGCGCTCGATGGAGGGGTAAATGAGGCGGTCGTAGCCGTCGTCCACCGCCTCTTTGACGAGCTCGGTCGAGCGGCCGCCGTCCTTGATATAGGTAGCGCCCGCGACGCGCTTGGCGATCGCGTCGTCGAACTGCACTTTGACTTTGAGGAAGCCCTCCTTCTCGCCGCGGTTGACGGCCAGCACGCGGTGGCTCTTGATCTCGGCCACGCCCTCGCTGTGGTCGGCGTACATCTCGTACGTCCTGGCGCCTTCCTTTTCGGCGTCGACGATGCGGGTGACGATCTCGCCGTGCTTCATGAACAGGTTGCGCAGCTTTTTGCGCACGCCCGCGTCGTCGGAGACGATCTCGGCGATGATATCCTTGGCGCCCGCCAAAGCCTCGGCGGCGCTGTTCACACCCTTTTCGGCGTCGACGTATTTTTCGGCCTCGGCGTCGGGGTCGAAGGCCTTGTCCTGGGCCAGGATCGCCTCGGCCAACGGCTGCAAACCGCGCTCGACGGCGACGCTCGCGCGGGTCTTTTTCTTTTGCTTATACGGGCGGTAGATGTCCTCCACCTCGGTCAGGGTGGCCGCCGCCGACAGGGCCGCGGCGATCTCCTCGGTCATCTTGCCCTGCTCCTCGATGGCACGGGAGACCTCTTCTTTGCGCTTTTCGAGGTTGCGCAGGTACACGAGGCGGTCGTTGAATTCACGCAGCACCTGGTCGTCGCAGCTGCCCGTCATCTCCTTGCGGTAGCGGGCGATGAACGGGATGGTATTCCCCTCGTCGATGAGGCGAACGATGTTTTCCGCATGGTCGGCGCGGATGGACGGAAATTCTTCCGCTAGCTTCTTCAAAATGTCCATTCACATTCTCCGTATGCACTTGGCCGCGGCACGGGCGGCCGTCTTGCTTTATTGTACCATATTCTTGCGGCTTTTTCATCCTTTTTTTGAAAATTTATCAAAAATTTTTGCATGAAAAAAGGCCGCGTCCTTTGTGCCCTTTGCATGAAGACGCGCCCCGAAAAACCACCGCCCCGCACGAGGGCGGAGCGAAGAGAGCCGCGGGCACGGCTCTGGCAAAAACGCGGAAACGCGGTCAGGCGGCACGGCGGCCGCGGCGCCGAGAAAAGCGCGGGCAAAAACGCGCGGGCCGAAAGCGCCCGCGGCGCAAAGGCGGCACTATTTGCGGCGCAGGGACAAAAGCGCGTCCTTTTGCCGCTGCGTGAGGCGGAAACTTTCGCGCGCCTTCTGGATGGCCTTGTTCACCGTTTTCCCTTCCAAGGGGCAGCCCGCGAGGTAGTTCACGCCCCGTTCGTAGAACTTGACGAGCACCTCGGCCAGCAGCCAGGCCGCGCCCATGTGCGCGTAGTAGAGCTCGCCGCGCGCCTTGTCCAGCAGCGAAAACACGGCGGGCAACCAGGCCTCGTCCATATAGCAGCCGAGCAGCAGCACGTAGGCAAAGCGCTGAAAAAATTCGCGCCCGCTCTCCACGCAGCAAGCGAGGTACGGGAACATCTCCTCGCGGTGCCGTTTGACCTCTTTGAGGCAGGAACAGAAAAAATCGCACACGGACCAGCCGTCGATGGCGGGGACAAAGCGGGCGACGGCCTCCATCCTCTTTACAAAGGGCATTTTCACGGACGCCGCGGCGTAGCCCTGCAACAAGCGGACTTCGTACACATTTTGCGGGTAATCCAAGAACGCGGAAAGATCGAACCCCTCCTCCCGCACCAGTGCCTTGCCGAAGGCGCGCAGCGCGGGCATGCGCACGCCCAGGCTGCTGCCCGCGGGGATGTTGGCGACGCGCTCGTTGAAGGGGCGGTAGCGCTCGTCGGCAAGGGCGGAAAGTTCGGCTACGATCTGCTCGTACGGTCTCATCGGCGGTACCTCAAATTATGCGTTATCTTGCTTTTTCGCGAACGCGCAAAACGCCCCGCCGCGGGCGCGGCGCGCCGCAAAAGCGGGCGCGGGCGGCGGGCAAAAAAGTGCAGGCGCGCATCAGCGTGCCTGCCCGCCAGCGGCAAAGGCAGCGGCCAGGGCGGCGTGCCAGGCGGCTTCGTCGTAGCGGGGGTTGGCGGGGCTTGTCGAAGGGAGGCAGGTGTACGGCAGCGGGCAATTTCGGTAGCGGCGGCAAAACAGGCCGTACGCCGTTTTGCCGTTGAGCAGGATGCTGCGCACGGGCGCGCGTGAAAGGACGAGAGACAGATCGGCAAGTTCGGCGGCACGGATGGTGGCGTCGGCCGAACCCTCGACGGAACAGCGCACGGCCATGTCCCACAAGGCGATGCGGCGGCGGGCCAAAAACGCCTTCTTCTCCTCCACGTCTTCGCGCGGCTCCTCGCCGAAAAAGGAATAGAGCATCTTCCAAAAACGGTTTTGGCGGTTGCCGTAGTAAAACTGCACGGCGCGGCTCTTGACGGAGGGAAAGCTGCCCAAGATCAGCACCTCGCTCTCGGGGGTGAAAAAGGGCTCAAAGCCTTGAATTATGTCTGGCATAGTACTTCAAAAACGGGAAAAAATCAGATTTTCATCGGCAAAATCGTGAAAGAACGGAAGAAAGCGCGTGCACACGCTCGTGCGGCCGCACGGACAAAAACCGCAGCGCGGCCTGCGCAAAACCGCCCTCAGCCGACGGAGAGCGGCCCCTCCACTTTGCCGACGACGGCGGAGGCGGGGGCCTGCGCAAAGTGCAGAGAGAGCGCCTCGGCGCAGCTGTCGGCGTTGACGGCGTCGATGCGGGCGATACGCTCGTCGAAATCGAGCACGGCGCCGTTGTAGAGCATGTACTTGCCGTAGGCAAGCATCTGTGTGGCGGTGTTTTCCTGGCCCAAAATGAGCGCGGAGCGCACCTGCTCCTTTCCCCTGGCGATCTCGTCGGCGGTCGGGTTTTCCTTTTGCAGGCCGCGGATGACGGCAAAGGCCGCCTCCTGCGCGCGGGCGATGTTTTGCGGGTTCACGCCCGCGTAGACGGTCAGCGCCCCGCCCTCGGTGAAGGCGGAGATGTAAGAATAGACGGTGTAGGCAAGCCCCATCTCCTCGCGCACTTTCTGGAAGAGGCGGGAGCTCATCCCCCCGCCCAAAACGACGTTGACCACCTGCGCGGATTCGGCCAGCGGGTGTTCGCGGCGGAGCGACGGCCACATGTAGGCGATATGCGCTTGCTCGATATCCTTGTTGCGGAACAAGTGCCGCGAAGCGCAGGCGATCTCCTTGCGGCGGGGCACAAAGGGGCGCGGGCGCAAGGCGCTTTCGAGGCAGCGCGCCACGAGTTCTTCGGCCTCGTTCACGCCGATGTTGCCCGCAAACGAGACGACGACGTTGGCGGGGTTGTAGCGCTCGGCCATGTAGGAAAAGAGGTCCTCGCGCGAAAATCCCCTGACCCGCGCGGCGGGGCCGAGGATGGTGCGGCCGTACCCCGTTTTGCCGAAATAGGCCTCGGCCAGCACGTCGAGGCAGAGGTCGTCGGGCGTGTCCTCGGTCATGGCGATCTCTTCGCAGACGACGCCCTTTTCGCGCTCCATCTCCTCCTCGGGAAAGACGGAATGCAGAAAAAAGTCGGAGAGGATCTCGAAGGCCTCGGCGGCGTGGTCGGACGTGGACTTGGCGTAATAGCAGGTGATGTCCTTGGACGTAAAGGCGTTGGCCTGGGCGCCGATGCGGTCGAGCGCGTCCGAAATGGCGAAGGCGGTCCGCTTTTCGGTGCCCTTGAACAGCATGTGCTCGATAAAGTGCGAAATGCCGTTCTCCTCCTCCCGCTCGAAGCACGAGCCCGTGCCGACGATCATGCCCATGCTCACCGAAAAAAGCCCTTCCATCTGCTTGACCACGAGCCGCAGCCCGCTTGGATATGTTTTGCTGTACGTCATGATTCCTCCGTAAAATTTCGATCCCGCGGGACAGACGCCCGCGCTTTTATGTCTTTTCAATGCCGGATATGTTGACCGAAACGGGCACCTGTTCCAGCCCCGCGGCGCGGTAGGCGGACAGGACGGCAGGCAGCGCCAGCGCCGTTTCGGCCGTGGGGTGCATGAGCACGAGGTCGCCGCCCTTCGCACCCTCGGCGGCGCGGCGGTAGATGAGCTGCTCATCGCGGTCGCGCCAGTCGATGGTGTCTTTGGACCAAAGGATGGTCTTGTAGCCCAACTGCTCGGCGGCGCGGACGGTGTCCTCATTGTAGGCGCCCGAAGGGGGCGCGAATAGCGCGGGCCTTGTCCCCGTCAGCCGCTCGACGAGCTCGCCGCAGACGCGGATCTCGGCGAGGTTGGCTTCGTAAGAAATTTTGTCCTGATCTTTATGGAAATATCCGTGGTTGCCCAGTTCGTGGCCGCGCGCGGCGATGTCCCGCAGCGTCTCGGCGTGGCCGTCCGCCCAGCTGCCGCCGATGAAAAAAGTCGCCTTCACGCCGTGCTCGTCCAGCGTGTCCAAAATGGACGGGAGGAACTCCTCACCCCAATAGACGTTGAACATGAGCGAAACGTAGCGGCTTTCGGTGTTGCCGCTGTAATAGACGCGGTCGGACGGCCGCCCAGCCGTGGAAACGCCGAAGGGCAGAAAGCACACCGCCGCCACCGCCAAAAGCACGCCCGCCAGCACCGCGTTGGTCGCCAACGCCAGTTTTGTACCCTGCTTCACAGCCCCGCCCTCCCGCAAGAACTTCCCTTGCCCTACCATATGCGCGGGCGGCGGCAAGTATGAACGGGCAAAAGCGCAAGGCGCGGGCAGAAAAGCGGACGAAGTACCTGACGGGCAAAAGGCGCAGAAATCGTGAACGAGGCAAAGCGCAAAGCGCAGAACGGCTATTTCAAGCGGACGATCGTCACGCCCGCGCCGCCCTCGCCGTAGGCGCCCGCGCGGAACTCTGCGACGTTTTTGTGCCCGCGCAGATGGTTACGGATGCCCTCGCGCAGCCGCCCCGTGCCCAGGCCGTGGATGATCTTGACCTCTTCCAGCCCCGCAAGGACGGCCTGGTCGATAAGGGCGTCCACTTCGGGGAGGGCCTCATCGACGGCCATCCCGAGGAGATTGACCTCCGTGCGCACGGCGCGCGGGCCCTCCTGCCCCGGACGCGCGCCCTCCGCGCGGCGGAGGGTGTGCGGGGACGCGGTGGGCTTTTTCGGCCCCCCCGTCAGCCCGTACAGGTCGGAAATTTTCACGTTCAGGCGCATGCTGCCCACGAGCACCTCCGCCTCCCCCTTTTTGGCGCGCACGGACAAGACCTCGCCCGCGGCGTTCATGGCCCGCACGAAGACGCGGTCCCCCGCTTTGAGGGCGGCGGCGTCGACGGGCGCGGACGAGGGCTTTTCCTCCTCCTCGTCCTCGGCGGCATAGGCCGTGTCGGCCAGCTTGTTTTTGAGGGTGCGGGCGCGGATGAGGTCGGCCTCGGTCAGCGCGCGGCTCCCCGCGATCTCTTCGATGGAGGCCAAAAGCTCCTCGGCGCGGGCAGTGCGCTCGCGCACGATGCGGCGGCTCTCCACCCCCGCGGAGGCGAGGAATTTTTCGCGTTCGCGCTTGTAGCGCTCGCGTTCGGCGCGGGCCGCCTCGACCTGCCCGCGCAGGTCGCGTTCCAGCGCTTCGGCGCGCTTTTTGGCGTCGTCCGCCTCGACGCGGCTCAATTCCGCCGCGCGGACGATGTTTTCAAAGCGGCGGCCGTCCTCCGAAAGCCCCGCCACGGCGTCGCGCAGGATCTCCTCCTTCAAGCCGAGGCGGCGGGAGATGGCGATGGCATTGCTGCTGCCCGGCACCCCCGCTTTGAGGCGGTAGAGCGGCTGCAACGTGTTCATGTCGAACTCCATGCTGGCGTTTTCGATGCCGTCCTCGGTGTAGGCAAACTCTTTGAGCGCCGAATAGTGGGTGGTGACGATGCCGCAGCAGCCGCGGCGCAAAAGGTAGGAAAGGACGGCCCTGGCCAGCGCCTGGCCCTCCTCGGGGTCGGTGCCCCCGCCGAGCTCGTCGATGAGCACCAGCGAACCCGCGTCGGCGCGTTCGGTGATGCCGATGACCGTTTTGATGTGCGAGGAAAAGGTGGAGAGATTTTCCTCGATGGACTGCGCGTCGCCGATGTCGCAGAACACGTCCGAAAAGACGGAGACCTCGCTCCCCTCGGCGGCGGGCAGGAACAGGCCGCAGGCCGCCATCAGGCAGAACAGGCCGCACATCTTCAACGTGACCGTTTTGCCGCCCGTGTTCGGCCCGCTCACGAGCAAAAAGCGGCAGTCCTTGCCGAAGGAGACGGAGACGGGAACGGCCGTTGCGGGGTCGAGCAGCGGGTGGCGGCCCTTGACGATGGAGATGCTGCCCTTGCCGAGGGCGGGACGGACGCATTTGTTCTTGTAGCCGTACTCGGCCTTGGCGAAGGCGGCATCGATCGAACAAAGGCGCTCCACGTCGCCTTCGAGCGCTTCCGCGAGCGCGCCGACGCGGCGGGAAAGCTGCGCCAGGATGCGCTCGATCTCCTCCTTTTCCGCCACGGCCAGCTCGCGCAGCTCGTTGTTCATTTCCAGGACCTGTTCAGGCTCGATGAAGAAGGTGGCGCCGCTGGCCGAACGGTCGTGCACGAAGCCGCGCACCCGCGTTTTGTATTCGGCGCGCACGGGGAGCACGTAGCGGTTGTCGCGCATGGTCACCACCGATTCTTGCAGGTATTTGCCGCTCTCGCCCGAAAGGTATTCCGAAAGCCGCGCGCGGATGCGCTCGTTGAGCGCGCGCACGGCGCGGCGGATGCGCAAAAGCTCCTCGCTGGCGTCGTCGGCGAGCTCGTCCTCGGAGACGATCTTGCGGAAGATGTCCTCTTCGAGCGCGGCGTCAAAATACAGCCCGGCCGCGATCTCTTTGAGCCGCACTATCTCCTCGGGCAGCGCCGCGACCGAGGAATAGGCCACGCGCGCCGAGCGGAGCAGGCCGCCGACGCCGAGCAGTTCCTTGCAGGAGAGCGACGCGCCCTTGGCGGCGCGTTCGAGCTCGTCTGCGGGCTCTTCAAACCACTCCACGCGCGCGGCGCCGTGCAAAAAGAGGGCGCGGTCGGCCTCGGCCGTCAGATCGAGCGCGGCGCGCACCTCGGCCTCGGCGGTGAACGGGCGTTCCCCTTCGAGCGCGCGGCGGGTGCGCGGCAACACCGCAAAGCGCGCGGCCGCGGCGAGGATCTTGTTCAGTTCCAGTTTTTCCAGCGTGACGGGATCCAAAGCAACCCCCCTTTTCATGCGATCGAGAAATTCGTTTTTCCGTGAACGGGCAAAGCGGCCCGCCGCGGAGAAAATATGCAAGATTGTATTGAACGCGCATTGCGCGCGCGGCCAAGAAAACGGACGGCGTATAAAGTGCCGGGCGCGCGGTGCGGCAGCAAGACCCGCGGGGCGCGGCCGCACGGAGCCGCGGCGGGAGCGGTCAGTGCACGCCGCTTTTGTAGGCACCCGCGGTGGCGCCCTGCGGGCGCCCGCCGCGCAGGCAGACCGCCTTTTCCTCCCCCTGCACGGCCGACAGGTCGTACACGCGGTCGCCTTCCGCATCCGCGGCGAGGACGGCGCAGTTGTACAAAACGAAACGGCAGCCCGACAGGCGGGAACGCAGCAGCGGGAAGCGGCGGCCCGCCTCGTCGGTCAGGGTATAGCCGCCGCGGCGGTCACAGGCGGCGCAGCTCTTGCCGAAGGGACAATGCCCGAGCTCCATGGCGCGCACCCTTCCCCCGGCAAAGACGAAGCCGCGCGCACGGCCTTCCGCGCCGGCAGGGAGCGCGCCCGCGCCGCCGAAAAGGGCCGCGCGCAGGCGGGCGCACTCCGCGGCGGAAAGCTCTTTGGACAGGGCGAAATTGTGCACGCACTCCTCTTCGCACAGCGCGCGGACGCTCGCCGCGTTGAAGAGGTTGAACCCCGTGCCCGCAAAGAGGGGCAGGCCGCGTTCGCGGCAAAACTCGACGGCGAACGCGCCCTCGGCGTAAACGCCGTCAAACAAAGGCAGGCGGCTTTCCACGGCTTTGAGGTCCGCGTCGGTCATGAAAGCGGGAAAATGGAGTAATTTATGCCAGGCATAGTACTCTGCCAATTTGTAAAATTCTTGAAATTCAGCGTCGTTTGCGGCGTCTTTCGGCTGAAATACGGCGATATCGATTTTGGCGTCGCGGTAGCAGGGATCGGAAAAATCGCGGTCGATGACGGCGACCCTGCCGCCCGAAAGAGTGCCTCCGCGGCGAGAGGCCGGCATAGGCGGTTTTTCCCCGCCCTCTTGCGCCGCATCGGGCACGCGCGGCTCGCGCGGCAGCAGCGGCGTGCGCGGGCGGGAAAGTTCGGCGTACAGCCCGTGCAGGAGGGCGCGGCGGAAGGCGTTGAGCTGCGACCTGGCGGCAAAGCACGCCCCTTCCAGCTCCACCTCCGCGCGCACGGCGAAGGGATATTCCCCTGCCTTTTGAAAAATTTCGGCCACGTCGTCCGCGCGCAGCGGGCAGCCCTCGGCGGCCTGCAAGACAAGATCCGAGACGGCGGAAAAAGAGGCCCCGCCCCCTTCCGCGCGGGCGCGCAGCGGCGCGCCCGCGCGGCCGCAAACTTCGACGCGCACGGGCAGGCGGCGCTCCCCTTCCATAAACGGCGACGCCTCCGACGTGAGGCAGACGAGGTCTCCCGCGCGCAGCCCGTTCACGGCGGCCAGGGAAAAGCCCTGCGCGTACGGCGGGCAGGACGCGCGCCAGACGCCGCCGCCGACTTCGCGCAAGCGCGGCCGCGCCCTGTCTGCGGCTTTTTCCGAAAAGCCCGCCTTCCGTTCGCGGCCGTCTTCCTCGCGGCGGAGGAACTTGAAACCGTCCCCCTCGCGCGGGCGGTATGCGGAGAGAATGTATGCGTATCTGTCGTTTTTTGAGCAGCGGCCGACGCGGCCGACGCATTCGCCGATGTGGCCCTGCACGTCCTGCGAGAGGAAGCCCGCGTCCTGCCCGAAGGCCAGCCCGCGGGTGTAGCCGCCGCGGTTGAAGGCGCGCTGCAAGCGGGAAAGGTCCTGCCCGAGGCGGGCGCCTTCACCGCGCAGGATATCCCTATAATAGGCCGTCGCTGCGGCGACGTAGGCCGCCGAACGCATGCGCCCCTCGATCTTGAAGGAAGCGACGCCCGCCTCCCGCAGGCGGCGCACATCCTCCCCCACGCAGAGGTCGGACGGCGAGAGGAAGTAACACGGTTCACGGAAGCCGTCGCGGTCGGCCGCGTAGAGCTTGCGGCAGGGCTGCTTGCACAGTCCGCGGTTGCCCGAATTGCCGCCGGCGAGCGAGGAGAGGTAGCACTGCCCCGAAAAGCAGGTGCACAGCGCGCCCTGCACGAACACCTCCGTTTCGATCTCGCGGGCAATGGCGGCGATGCCGCCGAGCGGCGTTTCCCGTGCCAGGATGACGCGCGAGAAGCCGCAGCGCTTTGCCAGGCGCGCGCCGTACACGTTGCACACCCCCGCCTGGGTGGAGAGGTGCAGGACCATTTCGGGATAAGTGCGCTTCAAGAGCCTGCCCAAAAACACGTCCTGCAAGATGAGCGCGTCGGCGCCCGCGTTCCACGCCGCGCGCGCGCAGCCGAAAAAGTTTTGCAGCTCGCCGTCCTTGACCAGCGTATTGAGCGCGACGTACACCTTGGCCCCGAAGACGTGCGCCCGCGCGGCGCATTCGGCAAGTTCCTCTGCGGAAAAATTGGCCGCGCCCTTGCGCGCGGAAAAATCGCGCAGGCCGAGATAGACGGCGTCCGCGCCCGCATTGATGGCGGCTTTGAAACTCGCTTCGTCCCCCGCGGGGGCCAAGATCTCACACACGGCTGACCTCACCGCCCGCGCCGTGCGCGCGGGCCCGCCGCGGCGATCGCGGCTCCTATACCGCTATTGTACCACGTTTGCCCGCGTTTGCAAAGGGTTTTGCGCGAAGTGGCGCGAATTTGCCCCGCCGCCCGCGCTGCCGTGAACGGGCAGGGCGCGCATACGGCCGGAAACGGTAAAAATTTTCCCCGCCGCGCAAAAGCGCGGCGGGGCATTGCTTGTTTTTCAGCGTCTGTTTTTTCACGGCCGATACACCGCGCGCGGCGTGAAAGCAGCGGACGGCACCGCGGCGGGCCGCAGCATAAGCCGATGCCCGCGAAGGGCCTCAGCGCAGGTCGGCGCCCAGCTTTTCGTGCAGCGCTTTGAGGATGCGCTTGACGTAGCCGTCGGCATCCTCGGGGGATACGGCCTTGTCGCGCGGGGTGAAGGTGAGCGAAAACGCCATGCTCTTTTTGCCCACCCCCACCTGCTCGCCGCGGTAGACGTCGAACAGGCGCACACAGGTGACGTATTTGCAGCTCTCGGCGATGACCGCCTCGGCCGCGGCGCAGGACACGTCCTCGCCGACGACGATCGCCAGGTCGCGCCGCACTTCGGGGAATTTGGGCAACGGCGAACAATGCACCGTAAGGTCTGCCGCGGCGGCCAGGGCGGCGTAGTCGAGCTCGCCCAGGTACACGCGCGCCTCGACGGACAGCTCTTCGGCAAGGTCCGGCGCCAGCTCGCCGAGGTAACCGACGACGGCGCCGCCGAGAGTGACTTCCGCCGTCTTGCCCGGGTGCAGGAAGGGCCGCTGCGCGGGCGCGTAGCCGAAGCGGACGCCGAAGGACGCGGCCAGCGCCTCCAAAGCGCCCTTGGCCGAGAAGAAGTCCTCCCCTTCCCCGTACAGGCCGAAGCAGAGCGTTCTGCGCTCTTCGGGCAGGGAAG
Source organism: uncultured Clostridia bacterium (assembly GCA_944328445.1). Classification (GTDB taxonomy): domain Bacteria; phylum Bacillota; class Clostridia; order Christensenellales; family Borkfalkiaceae; genus Borkfalkia. The sequence continues at coordinate 74,783 of CALVHO010000003.1, forward strand.
CGAGCGGCAGCTCGTGCGCAAGGTAGATATTGGCCAGTTCAAACAGGCGCGCCCCCTCGTTTCCGCGGCGGATGTTGCGCACGAGCGCGGCCAGCATGGAGGGCGCCAGCGTGGTGCGCATGAGACTCATGTCCTCGCCGATGGGGTTCTTGATGCGGATGGCCCGTTCCGCCTCGCCGTGCAGGCGCAAGAGCTCGTAATCTTTGGGAGAGATGAAGGAATAGGTCACGGCTTCACAATACCCCTGCCCGCGCAGGACGGCTTTGGCGCGTTCCTCGGCGCGCTGCGCGGCGTTGAGGCCGCCGCCCGTCACGCTCGCGCGGGCCAGGAAGGTGCCCTCGATGCTGTCGTAACCGTGCATGCGGATGACCTCTTCGGCCAGGTCGGGGAAGCCCTCGATGTCCTCGCGGAAGGCGGGCGCGGTGGCCGTCAGCTCGTCGCCGCGGGTGGAAACGCTGAAATAGAGGCGGGTGAGGATGTCCTTGATCTCTTCTTTGGGAATGTCGATGCCGAGCAGCCCGTTGATGGCCGAAAAGCGCGTTTTGACCGAGACGGGCCGCGCCTGCGCGGCGGGGGCGACGATATCCCAACGGTCGGCGGCGACGGTGCCGCAGCCGAGCTCGCAGACCAGGTGCAGGGCGCGGTTGATGGCGATGCCCGTCGTGTAGGCGTCGACGCCCTTTTCAAAGCGGGCGGAAGAATCGCTCTTTTGCCCCAGCGCGCGCGAGGTGCGGCGGATGTTGGCGCGCTCGAACTTGGCGCTTTCAAAGAGCACTTCCGCGGTGTCCTCGCCGATGCCGCTGTTGAGCCCGCCCATCACCCCCGCCAGGGCGACGGGTTTTTCCGCGTCGCAGATGACCAAATTCTCGCGGGTGAGCGAAAATTCCTTTTCGTCGAGGGTGGTGATGGTCTCCCCTTTCGCGGCGCGGCGCACCACGATCTGCCCGCCCTGCACCTTGGAAAGGTCGAAGGCGTGCATGGGCTGGCCCAGTTCGAGCAACACGAAGTTGGTGATGTCCACGATGTTGCCGATGCCGCGCAGGCCGCAAAGCGCCAGGCGGCGGCGCATCCACTGCGGAGACTTGCCCCCTTTGAGCCCCGTGACGCGGTGGGCGATGTAGCGCGGGCACAGGTCGGGCGCCTCCACGGAAACGCGCACGCTGCCCGAGGTGGTCTCCTCCCCCGCGGTGTACGTGAGGTCGAGCGCGGCCAGCGGCTTTTTGAGGACGGCGGCCACCTCGCGGGCGATGCCGTAGATACTCTGGCAGTCGGGGCGGTTGGAGGTGACGGCGATGTCGAAGATGTAATCGTCCAGCCCCACCACCTTCTTGATGTCGGTACCGACGGGGATGTCCCCGCGCAGGATAAGGATGCCGTTCACCTCCGCGCCGTCGTACCAGTCGTCGGTGATGCCCAATTCCTCGCCCGAGCAGAGCATGCCGCACGATTCGACGCCGCGCAGCTTGCCCTTTTTGATCTTGACGCCGCCGTGCAGCGAAGAGCCGTCCAGCGCGACGGGGACGAGGTCTCCCTCCTTGATGTTGTGCGCGCCCGTGACGATCTGAATGGCCTCGCCGAAGCTGCCGCAGTTCAGTGTGCAGATCTGCAAATGGTCGGAGTCGGGATGCGGCACGATGCGCTCGATTTTGCCCACGACGCAGCGGTCGATCTCGGCGCCCGCATAGAGGAGCTCTTCCACTTCAAACCCGCAGGAAAAGAGTTTTTCCTGCAACACTTCGGGCGTGACGTCGATGTCTACATAGTCTTTGAGCCAACTCAAAGGTGCTTTCATGAATGTTTCCTCCTCTTTCAGCCGCGGAATTGCTTCAAAAAGCGCACGTCGTTTTCAAACAGCAGGCGGATGTCGCCGATGCCGTATTTGATCATGGCGATGCGTTCCAGCCCGATGCCGAAGGCAAAGCCCGTGTACACGTCGGGGTCGATGCCGCAGTTTTCCAGCACGCGGCGGTTGACCATGCCCGCGCCGAGCACCTCGATCCAGCCCGTGCCCTTGCAGATGCGGCAGCCCTTGCCCCCGCAGTTGTGACAGGAGAGGTCCACCTCCACGCTCGGCTCGGTGAACGGGAAATACGAGGGGCGCAGGCGGGTCTTGGTCTCGGCCGTGAACATGCGCCGCGCGAACTCGTCGAGGATGCCTTTGAGGTCGCACAAGGTGATGTTCTTGTCCACCACCAGCCCCTCCATCTGGTGGAACATGGGAGAGTGGGTGGCGTCGGAATCGGAGCGGTACACCCGCCCGGGGCTCAACACCTTGATGGGCGGTTTTTTGGTCTCCATCACGCGGATCTGGCCCGACGAGGTCTGCGAGCGCAGCAGGTATTCCCCCGAAACGAAGAAGGTATCCTGCATGTCGCGCGCGGGGTGGTCGGCGGGGATGTTGAGGGCCTGGAAATTGTAGTAATCGCGCTCGATCTCGGGGCCTTCGTACACGTCGAAACCCATGCCGCCGAAGATGTCGACGAGCTCGGCGCGCACCAGCGAGACGGGATGCGCCGCCCCCGCGGGGGAAAAGCGTGCGGGCATGGTCACGTCGATGCGCTCCTTCTGCACCCGCTCGGAAAGCTCTTTGGCTTTGAGCTCCTCCTCGCGGCTTGCGAAGAGCTCCTCCGCCCACTTGCGCACGTCGCCGACGAGCTTGCCCGCCTCGGGCCGCTCTTCGGGCGGCAGGTCGCGCATGCCCTTGGACAGCGCGGAGATCTCGCCCGTCTTGCCCAGGTAGCGCATTTTCAGTTCAAACAGCTCTTTGCGGCTGCCCGTTTGGCCGATCTCGCTGCCGATGGCGGCGCGGATGGCCTCGATCTTTTCCTTCATGTAAGGATCCCTCCTGTTCTTTTCACGAAAAAACGCCCCGCGGCTGAAAAGCCACAGGGCGCACACGGCGCGGTACCACCTATGTTTTGCGGACGAAAGCATGGCAAACCGCCTTGCAGCGTGCCGGACACGCCCGCCTCATTGCCCGCTTAACGCGCGGAAAAACGCCCGCCCCTACGCAGGCCGCGGCCGTTCAGGGCGAGGGCTCGGAAGGGAACGCGGAGCGCGCCGACGCGGATGGCCTTGCAGCCGGTGGGCCTTCCTCTCTGGGAGCGGCGCTCTTGCCCCGTTTGTCTTCGTCACAGCCTTTTCCCCTCTATAATACGACGGCCGCGCGCAAAAGTCAACCGTTTGCGCCGCCCTCTCCGAAAAAGACGGGTGCGGGCAAACGCGGGGCGAGCGGGCATGAACGGACGGGACGGGACTACCCGATGACGCGGGCATGAACGGGCGGGGCGGGTTCATGACCCGCCGCCGAGGAGGCCGCCCTGCCAGTACACCTCGGGCACGCGGCCGACGATGACGCTCTCGCACACGAGCACCTCGGTCTCGGAGGAGACTTCGCGCGTGGAGGAGGGCATGACGATGCTGACGGTGGCCGTGACGAACATGCGGACGGAATGCAGCGTCTGGTTGACGCCCGCCTCGCGGAATTCGGAGCGGAGCTCGCACAGGACGGTGCCCACGGGGATGATGCGGAAGGTCACGTCGGGGCCGAACCCCGCCAGCACCTCCATCCCCGTGAAGGCGCCGAGGGGGACGCGGATCCCCTGCTCGCAGGACGCGGCCAGCTTGCCCATGGCCACCGAAGCCGTCTGCCGCGCGAAGAGGTTGACGGCCTGCGCGTCCGCCTCGATGCTCTGCACGTTGCCCTCCCCGTCGCGGGTGACGCGGACGAGCTTTTCGTAGTCGATGCCGTTCCATGCCAGCGTTTCGGAAACGGCTTCGTTGGCGGCCGTCACGGTCAGGGCGCGCACGGACGCCTCGCTCAGCGAAAAGAGGACGGAGGCGACGTTGCTCTGGAAGTAGATGACGGCAGCCAAAAAAGCCGCCGCGATGACGGCGGCCAGGACGATCCTGCGCCGCCGCGACGGGCGGCGGTATGGGCGGTAACGGTATTGTGCGTCGTACCCGTAGCGAGCCATGGGATACCATGGTATGCCGCGGCGGGCAAAAACATGCGCGTTTTTCGGGCCCTCTTTTGCGGAAGGCTCCCCCTTACTCTTCGGGCTTGCCTTTGCGTTTGCGGACGGCGCGCACGGCGTTTTCGTAGCCGTTGTGCGTGGGGCGGTAAAAGACGCGCCCGCGCAGGGCGTCGGGCAGGTATTGCTGTTCCACCCAGCCGCCATAGTCGTGCGGGTATTTGTAAGCGCGGCCCGCCGCCTTGGCTTCGCGGCTGCCGTACGAGGTATCCCGCAGGTGGGCGGGAACGCTGCCCGTCACTTCGCGCGCGGCCGCGCGCGCCCCGTCCATGGCGGCGATGACGGCGTTGGATTTTTCCGCCTCGCACACGTAGACGATGGCCTCGCTCAGCGGGATCAGCCCCTCGGGCGCGCCCAGCTTTTCAAAGGCGGTCAGCGCCGAAACGGCCACGACGAGCGCCTGCGGGTCGGCCATGCCCACGTCCTCGCTCGCGTGCACGACGAGGCGGCGGAGCACGTTCATGGGGTCACACCCGCCCTCGATGAGGCGGAAGGCGTAATACAGGGCGGCGTCGGCATCGCTGCCGCGCAAGCTCTTGCAGAAGGCCGAAAGCATGTCGTAATAGGCGTCCTCGTTGTAGGAGAGTGCCTTGCGCTGGATGGACTGCTCGGCGTCGGCCAAGGTGACGTGAACGTGCCCCGCGGCGTCGGGCGGGGTGGTCAGGACGGCCAGTTCGAGGGCGTTGTAGGCGGCGCGCAGGTCCCCCGCGCTCATGGCCGCGATGTGGGCCACGGCGTCGTCGTCCGCCGCGGCGGCCATGTCACGCAGGCCCTTTTTGGAAGTGAGCGCCGCCCGCAGCGCGCCCGCGATCTCCCCTTCCGACAGGGGGCGGAACTCAAAGACGCGGCAGCGCGAGACGATGGCGGGCGTCATGGCCGCGTACGGGTTTTCGGTCGTCGAGCCGATGAACACGAGGGTGCCCTGCTCGACGGCGGGAAGGAGAGAATCGAGCTGCGTCTTGTTGAAGCGGTGGCACTCGTCCAAGAGCAGGTAGGTGCGCCTGCCGTACATTTTCAGGGCGTTTTTGGCCTCCTCCACCGCCCGCTTGACGTCGGCCACCCCGCTCTGCACGGCGTTGAGTTTGATGAAATTGCCGTGCGTCGTGGAGGCGATGATGTGCGCGAGCGTCGTCTTGCCGCAGCCGGGCGGGCCCCAGAAGATGCAACTGCCCAGCCTGTCCAGCTTGATGGCGCGGCGCAGAAGGCTGCCCTCGGCTACGATGTGGCTCTGGCCGATGAACTCGTCGAGGGTGGACGGGCGCATCCTGTCCGCCAGCGGGCGGGCTTTTTCTTCGTTGTTGTTGAAGTCGAACAGGTCCATTGCTTGCTCCCTTCCGTGCAAAAAAATTTTTTACAAGGCGCCGCCCCGCGCTCCGGCGCGGGGCGGCAGACTGCCCTTTTCAAAACGCCTTCCTACGCGCCGCCCGCCGGGGCGGCGCGGCAGCGCGGGGCGGCTCAGCCTTCGAGCAGGGCGCGGATCTTCGCCGCGTTCTCTTTGCCGCAGCGGTAGCCCGCGTCGTATACTTCACGGTCGAACTTGAAGCGGTACTGGCTGACGCCCGGCATGTGCGGTTCCAGCCAAAGGTCGGTGATGCGGCGCCAGCGGCGGCGGTCGTGCGCCGTCTTGTTGGCGTCCATGATGTCGTACACGCGCATGACCAGCGCGAACACGTTGGAGACGTTTTCCACCTCCTCCACGTCGCTGAGCACGTCGACGGCCACGACGACGTCCGCGCCCATCTCCTTGACCTGCTTGACGGGCACGCGGCAGATCACGCCGCCGTCGATGTAGAGGGTGCCGTTCAGCTCCACTGGTCGGAACACCGTGGGGATGGAGGACGAAGCGAGGATGGCGTCGATGACGCTGCCCTCCGAAAAGGTGTGCAGCCGCCCGCTTTTGAGGTCGACGGCCACGCAGCGGAAGGGAATTTCCAGCTCGTCGAAGGTGCAGTCCTGCAAGTGCGAGGACATGAGCTTGCGCACTTTGGTCCACTTCATCAGCCCCAGCTTGCTGATGGGCGTGAGGCCGATGTTCACGATGTCCCCCGCGCGCAGCTGCTGCAACACCTCGGTCATGGCCGCGGGGGTCATGCCGCGGGCGTAGCAGGCGCCGATGACGCTGCCCATCGAAGAACCCGCGATGCAGTCCGGCCGCAGCCCCTCCTCGTCCAACGCCTGCAAAAAGCCGACGTGCGCGATGCCGCGCGCCCCGCCCGCGCTGAGCGCCAGGCCGAATTTTTTACGCATATTTTTCCTCCCCCGTCCATATTCGTATGCCATGGGAAAGACCATGGAAAACGCCGTAAACATGCCCGCGCCAAGGGCGGACTTTAAGGCGCCGTCCCCCGCCGCGGAAACGGCAGAAACGGCAAAGTTCGCCGCCCGCACGGGCCGCAAAGCGGCCGAAGCGAAGCGCCGCGCGCACCGCCGCGCGGGCGGGTTGCTTTCCGCCCGCTTCCTCGGCATAGCGGCCGCGGCGGCCGCGCTCGCGCTGCTCGCGCTCGACCCGCCCCGCTACGCCGCGGCCTGCGCCGAGGGCATCGCCCTGTGGGCCGAAGCGGTGCTGCCCGCGCTCTTTCCGTACTTCGTACTGACGGGCGCGCTGACCCGCCTGGGCGCGGCGGGGGCGGCGGGGCGGCTGTTTTCCGCGCCCATGCGCGCGCTGCGCCTGCCCCCCGCCGCGGCCTATTGCTTTGCCGTGAGCGCGCTTTCGGGCTACCCCGCGGGCAGCCGCACGGCGGCCGACCTGGCGGCGGGCGGGGCGCTGCCCCGCGGCGCCCTGCGCACGGCGGCGCTTTGCTCCACCGCGGGGCCGATGTTTTTGCTCGGCACCGTGGGCGGGGCGATGTTCCATGACCCCGCCGCGGGGGCGGTGCTGTTGGCCTCGCACCTGGCGGGGGTGATCCTCGTGATCCTCTTCACCACGCGGCGGGCAAAGCCCGCGCCTGCCGCCCTTGTACCCGCCGCGGCCCGCGCCGACGGCGTGCTGCAAGAGAGCGTGCACGCGGCCGTGGTTTCGGTGTTGTGTGTGGGCGGCGCCATCGCCTTTTTTTCGGTGCTGTGCGAGGCGCTTTCCGCGGCGGGGCTGCTGCGCCTTTTCTCCCTCCTGCCCGCCGCGGCGCTGCGGCCCGCGGGCGCGCAGGAGCTTGCGGAAGGGTTTGTCTGCGGGCTCGTCGAAGCGACGCGCGGCTGTGCCCTGCTCGCGGGCAAAGGCGGCCCGCTCGCGCTGCCGCTGTGCGCCTTCCTCGTCACCTTCGGCGGGGCGTGCATCCTCGCGCAGCAGCTCGGGTACCTGCGGACGGCGGGCGTCCGCACGCTGCCCTTTTTGGCCTGCAAGGCCGCACAGGGCGCCGCCGCCTTTTTGGTCTGTCTGGCCCTCTCGGCGCTCTTTTTGTGAACGCATTGCTGCAAAACGCGCGCTTTATGCCACGCATAGTACTCTGCAAACGGAAAAATTCAGGCCGTTATCCCGTCAATAGAGGCCCAACAGCTTGAAATCTTTGGCATATTGCGCGAGGCGGGCCAGCGCGGCGGAAACGCCCTCGTCGGCCGCGTCGCCCTCAAATTCGATAAAAAAGCAATACTCGCCCGGCCTGTTTTTGATGGGGCGGGACTCGATGCGGGTCATGTTCAGGTCGTACACCGCGAGGATCTGCAACATCTTCAACAGCGCGCCCGGCTCGTGCGGGCAGCTGGCGGCAAAATAGACGCGCGAGGAGTGCGAAGGCAGCGCCTCCCTCCCCCGTTTTACGAGCAGGAAGTGGGTGAAATTTTTCTTTTCGTCGGCGATGTTCCCCGTCAGGACGGCGAGCCCGCCCTCGCACATGTGTGCGCCCGCGATGGCGGCGTCGTGCACGCTCTCCACGTGCAGCACGCTTTCGGCCGTCGAGCGGGTGCGCACGAGCTCGGCCGCGGGCAGCTCCCCCGCCAGAAATTTTCCGCATTGCAGGATGGCCTGTTCATGCGAAAAGACGCGGCGGATATCCGCAAGGCGCGCCCCTTCCTTGCCGATGAGGCAATGCTCGACGGGCAGGAGGTATTCGCGCACGGCATACAGGTCCTTGTGCGCGTACAAAAGGTCGAGGTTCTGCGTCACCGCGCCCTGCAAAGTGTTTTCGACGGGCAGCACGGCCGCATCGGCGCGGCCGCTTTCCAAAAGTTCCACCGCCGCAAAAAAGCTGTTGCAGGGCACCCCCTGCCAGGGCGCGGGGCAGAGCGCGCGCGCCGCCAGCGAGGAATAACTCCCCTCCGGCCCGAGATAGGCAACTTTGCCGCCCGCAGCGTTCCCGTTCATGGTCATACCTTGTCCGCGATGTCGAGCACGAGGCGCTCGGTGTCCGCCCAGCCGAGGCAGGGGTCGGTGATGGACTTGCCGTAGACGACGTCCTCCTTCTGGCAGCCTTCCTCGATGAAGCTCTCGATCATGAACCCTTTGACGTATTTTTTGAAGTCGGCATCGTAGAGGCGGTTGCCGAGCACCTCCTCGACGATGCGGATCTGCTGTTTGTACGCCTTGCCCGAATTGGAATGGTTGGCGTCAATGATGATGGCGGGATTTTTCAGCCCCGTCCGCGAATAGCCCTCGATGACGCGCATGACCGTCTCGTAATGGAAGTTCGGGATGTCGTTTCCGTAGCCGTCGACGGCGCCGCGCAGCACGGCGTGCGCCAGCTCGTTACCCGTGGTGCGCACCTGCCAGTTCTGGTACTTGAACACCTGTCCGCCGCTTTGCGCCGCGTAGATGGAGTTGAGCAGCACGGGGATGGAACCGCTCATGGGGTTTTTGATGCCGACGGGCAGCTCGATGCCGCTGGAAACGAGACGGTGCATCTGGTTTTCGCTCGAACGCGCGCCGACGGCGATGTAGGTCAGAAGGTCCTCGACGTAGGCGTAGTTTTCGGGATAGAGCATCTCGTCGGCGGCCGAAAGCCCGCTGATGCCGATGGCGTCGATGTGCAGCTGCCGTATGGTGAGGATGCCTTTGAGGATGTCCTCCTTGCTGTGCGGATCGGGCTGGGTGAACATGCCCTTATACCCCACGCCTTTGGTGCGCGGCTTGTTGGTGTAGATGCGCGGCACGATGACGATCTTGTCCTTGACCTTCTCGTTGAGCTTGCCGAGGCGCTCGACGTAGTCGAGCACAGGCTTGCTCTCGTGCGCGGAACAGGGCCCGATGATGAGCAGCAGCTTGTCCGTGTTGCCGCGGATGACGTCGGACGCGAGCTTGTCGCGCGCGGCCTTGACCGCTTTGAGCGGCGCGGGCAGCGGCAGGGAGCGGAGGATCTCCTCCGCGGAAGGGATCAGTTCTTCACGTTGAAACATTGTCTTTCGCCTCTTGCAAGTATTTTTTCAGATCCCCCCTGATCTCTTCGGGGACGTATTTGTCCACGTTCTTTTCAAAGCGCAGCGCATCCTTCACGAGGGTGGAACTGATGTGCAGAAACTCCTGCCGCGTGGGCAAAAACACGGTGATCATGTCCTTATACATGTCCATGTTGATGTAGTTGAGCTGCGCCTCGTAGTCGTAATCGGTGCCGTTGCGGATGCCGCGCACATAAAACTTGGCCCCCTCCCGCCGCAGCAGGTCGACGGTCAGCCCCTCGAAGGAGAGCACACGCACCTTTTTGTAGGGCGCGAACACCTTTTCGAGCATGGCCACCCGCTGCGCGAGCGTGAAGAGCGGCTTTTTGTTGGGATTGATGAGCACGGCCACGATGACCTCGTCGAACAATTCCAGGCATTTGAGCGCGATGTCCTTATGGCCGAGCGTCGGCGGGTCGAAGGTGCCCGCAAACACGCATTTTTTCATGACGTCCTCCCCGCCGCATGCGCGGCGCGCGCCTATTCGGGCGAATAAAAGGTGAGGTAAGTGCCGCCGTACCTGCGCTCGTCGTACCGGACGAGCGAGGCGGGCGCCGCTTCCAGGGGGCGGTCGGTCTCCACCACGGCGACGCCGCCCGTGTTCAGCAATCCTCGCGCGGCCACCAGTTCGAGCGCTTCGGCCGCAAAGCCGCTGCGGTACGGCGGGTCGATGAACACGATGTCGAAAGTCACGTCCAGCCGCTGCAAGAGGGCGCGGAAGTCGAGGTTGTACACCTTTGCCGACGCCCGCAAAAGGCCGAGATTCTTTTTCAGAACTTCGAGGCTGTCGCGCGAAAGGTCGTTGAACACCACCATGTCCGCCCCGCGCGAGATCGCTTCCAGCCCAACGCTGCCCGTGCCGCAAAAGAGGTCGAGCACGTTCGCGCCCGAGATCTCGGGGGCAAGGATGTTGAAGAGGGATTCCTTGACCCTGTCCGACGTGGGGCGGATGTCCCGCCCCTTGAAGGGCACGAGGGTGCGGCCGCGGAATTTTCCGCCGATGATCCTCACCGCTTTTTCTCCCCGCCGCGGGTCTTTTTTTGTGCCTGCGCGGCCTTGTTGCGGGCGCGCTGCGCCTCGATGGCTGCCTCGCGCGCGCGTTTTTGTTCCTCGATGACCTCGCTGCGCTTGTCGAGCATGGCGCGGTTGGCGCGTTCCTTGGCCCCGCCCGTGATGTAGGCGATGCCGCACACCACGACGTTGACGGCGAGGATGATCAGCCCCCACAGGAGGGTGATCGCGGCCACGGAACCGTCGGCCGAGCCGACGGCCGCGATGACGAACACGGGCAGGTACGCCCAGCCCGCGACAAAGACGAGCGCCATGCGGCTGCCCGCGCTGCCCGCCAAAGCCGCCGTCAGGATCAGAACGAGCGGGATGATGCCGATCAGCACGCCGACGCAAAAGCCCTTGTACGGCCTGTACTCCTTGGCCTCGCGGTAGGTGCCCAACGATTTGTCGGCATTGACGGGCATGCCCTGGCGGCGGGCGTCGCCCGTGAGCTTCATCTTGTAGGCGATCTCCCCTGCCGAGCGCATGAATACGAAGTTGGTAAACAGCATGACGCCGAGCAGCGCGATCGTCAGCGCGATGGCGAGTTCTTCGATGCCGATGGCGGAAACGGCGAGCATGGTCATGCCGTAGAGGAGGTCGATGACGAAGGGCGTGAGCGCCCTGCGCAGGTATTCGAGGATGCTCCACCCGACGTTTTGGAAAAATTGCTTCATGGTCACTCCTGAGGTGCGGCGTTACCGCCGCACGAGGACGCGCGCGTCGGTGACGAGTGCGTCCGTAAGTACATCGTGCGCCTCGGCGGGGACGGTGCCGAGGAGCTGGAAATCGTAGCCGATGCCCGCCTTGAAGGCGGCATCCCCCCACGCGGCCAGGGCGCGGTCGTAATAGCCGCCGCCGTAGCCGAGGCGGTGAAAGCGCGCGTCCGCCGCCAGCAGCGGCAGCACGCAAAACTGCGGCAGGACGTGTTCGGCGGGGCCTGCGGGCTCCATGATGCCGAACGGGCCGCGCGCAAAGGCTTGTCCTTCGTCGCGGACGAGCTCCATCTCCCGCCCGCGCACGCGCGGGTAAAAGACGGCTTTTCCCTCCGCCTTCGCGCGCGCGGCGATGGCGGACGTGCCCGCCTCGCTGCCGAAGGCGTTGTACAAAAAGACGGTCTTTGCCGCCGCAAAGCGCGGCAGCGAACACACCGCCGCACAGATGCGCGCGTCGGCGGCGGCGCGCAGCGCAGCCGCCGCCCGCGCGAGGCTCTCCCCGCCCGCAGCGGTGGGATCCTGCGCGTTGCTTTCGTTCCTGCGGGCGGCCGCGTCCGCCCAGTACGCGGCGCGCAGCGCCTTCATCGCGCGGCGCAGGCGCTCCTTTTCCGCGGGCACGCCCGCGGCCGTTTCAGAAGTCGGCATACTCTTTCACCGCGCGCGAACAGGCGCGCACCAAAACCTCATACGAGACGGTGCCGTGGGCGCGCGCGTAGGCGTCCGCGTCCGAAAACAGGCATACGTCCTCGTATTTTTGCAGCGGGCGCTCGGCCACGAAGGCGTCCATGCACAGCGCGTTGCGCCCCTGCCCCGTGCGGAAAAAGCCGTCGGCATACCCCGCCCGCACGACAGAAAGGGGCCCGCCCTGCGGCAGGTACCCGCCGTACCCCGCGCCGCCGTAGCGGTAGGCGCGGGCGGCCGCGACGGAGGCGTACACGCGCAGCGCCGGCCGCAGCGCGGGGGCGCAGAAGCCTTCGGGCGCGTAGCCGTACAGCCCGAGGCCGACGCGCACCATGTCCTGCGCGTAGCGGCGGCCGCACAATGCCCCGCCCGTGGCCGCGATGTGGCGGCAGAGCTTGCCGAAGCGCCCTTCCACCGCATCCGCCATGCGCAAAAAGCGGGCAAACTGCCCCTCGCGCACGGCCGCGTCCTCGGGGCGGTAAAAATGCGAATACACCCCCTCGACGCACAGCCCCGCGACGGGCGGCGAAGCCAAAAAGCGCGCCAGCGCCCGCCCGTCCAGGCCGAAGCGGTTCATGCCCGTATTGAGCTTGACGTGGCAGCGCACGCGCAGCCCGTAGCGCGCGCAGGCGCGCGCGATGAGGGCGGCGTCCTGCCCGTCGGAAACGGTGAGCACGAGGCCGTGGTAGGCCGCGCGCAGCACCTCCCCTTCGCACAGCGGCGGGCAGAGCACGAGGATATCCCCCGCCACGCCCGCATGGCGCAGCCGCGCGCCCTCCTCGACGAGGGCGACGGCAAAGCAATCCGCCAGCCCGCAAAGAGCGCGGGCGACGGCCGCCGCGCCGTGGCCGTAGCCGTCCGCCTTGACGACGGCACACAATTTCACGCCCGACGCCGCGCGGAAAAATTCCGCGTTGGCGCGCAGGGCATCGGTACGAACGACGGCGCGCGTCTGCTGCATGGCCCCCTCCCGCCCCGCAACGGGGCGTTACAGTATATGCGCGGCGGGGGCGCGGCGTGCGCGGGCACGTGTTTCCCTACATTATACCACAAGCGGCGGCGCTTGGCAAATTCTTTTTTGTGAACATTTGCAGCGGAACGGTTTTGCCGCCCGCACGGGAGAAAGGGCCCGCCCGAATGCGGGGCGCGTCCACGAACGGACGGCGCGTTCATGAACAAAAAGTACGTTCATGAACAGACGTGTGTTTCCAAGCAATACCGCTCCCACGGACGGCCCCGCGAAGGGCCGCGCGCAAAAGCCCGCCCGACGCCGCGAAAGGCGTGGGCGGGCGCGGGCAGATCCGTTCAGACCGTTTCGAGCTTGCCGATGCCGTAGGTGATCTGCATCAGCCGCTTGTTCATGGGGGTGGGCGCGAGCTGGATGAGGTAGGCGCCGCCGCGGATGGTGGTCATGCCCATGCTCCACCCCGCCTGCAACGTATCCGTGTTGTAGGTGATGAGCATGGGGACGCGCTCCCACGGGCCCTCGCCGTTGTGGTAGTTGACGTGGTAGTACCCCGGATCGCGCATGCCGATGTGCTCGCCCTCGCGCTTGGCGGTGACGATGACGGTGCCGTCGGGGCCGCCCTGCGGCACCCAGATGACGTAGGGCATGCTGCCGAGGAAGAGGCCGTCGGCCGTCTCCACGCGCTTGCCGCCCCAATGCGGGTCGCCCCAGTCGATGCCGTCGTCCGAGAGCTTGTAATAGATGTCGCAGCACGGGTAGCCGACGATCTCGTAGACGAGGATGTAGCGCCCGTTGCCCATGCGCGCCACCACGGGCATGCCGGGGCGCAGCGCCCTGTCGGGGATCTTGACGGTGTAGCGGACCTCGCCCCACGTCCTCCCCCCGTCCTTGGAGGTGACGAGGGCGAGCGTCTGGTTGAAGCGCGGGTCGGTGTGCGGGCGCTCGTCGGTGAAGGCGATGGTCAGCCCGCCGTAGGCGTCGATGTAGATGAAGGGCTCCCACACGGGGCCGAGCGCCTCGAAGTTCTGTTCGACGGGCGGCCCGCCCTTGACGACGGAGGAACGGAATTCCCACGTCTTGCCGTGGTCGCGACTGATGTAGAAGGAAAGTTCGGTCGAGGTAAAGTCGAGCGGAACGGAGTTCCCGCACATGACAATGGTGCCCGCGGGCAGGTCACCGCAGGGCTGCGGGAGCTCAAAGATGTGCGGCTGGAAGCGGATGCCGTAGCCGTTCTGCGTGTCCTCGATGTGGCTGTACGGCTCCCAGGTGACGCCGCCGTCGCGCGAGCACATCACGGGCACGACGGGCGGTTCTTTGACGGTGGAATGGTCAAAGGTCGCCAAAAGCATGCCGTTGAGCTCGCCCGCGTGGTGCAGTTCGATGACGCGCGGGTACAGTACGCCCGATGTGTTGGAGTATACCTCCTCGTCGCGGGGCGTGAATACGACGCCCATGTTCTCCCGAGTGATCTTGATCGCCATGTGTTGTTCCCCCTCTTGGTCGCGGGCACGCCCGCGCTGCTGTCTGTTTACAGTATACCACACCGGCGGGGCGATTTCAAGAGAAATGCAAAAAAAATGCGCCCTTCTTACGCAAAAACGGCGTAAGCGGCGCGCGCAAAACAAAAAAGCGCAAAAACGGCGGCGCGGCGGCACGAAAAAGCGCGCGAAAAGGGGCGGCGCGGCCGCCGCCCCCTGCCTTTCAGCGATCCTCCGCGCACGCGCAGCAGCGGCAACAGCAGCGGCAAAGCGCGTACTGGCGGCAATAGTAGGCGGCGTCATTGCAGACGCTTTCGCCGCCGTGGCGCCCGAACCCGCCGCACGCGCGGCTTTGGCAGCAGCCGCAGCCCGCGGACGCCGAGGCGCCGTACGCGCCCTGCCCGACGCAGGCGTTCTGCCCGACGCAGGCGTTCTGTGCGGACGCGCCGCAGGCGTTCTGCCCGACGCCGTAGGTATTTTGGCCGCAGCCGCAGGCGTCCTGCGCGGACGCGCCGCAGGCAGTCTGCCCGCAGCCGTAGAGTATGGAATACAGCAAAAACATGTTCGTACTTCCTCGCTCGTAAAGTGAGAGGATGGCCCTCCCCTATCCATCGTATGCGCCGCGCGGCGCGTTTGCGACGCGGCGCGGGCGGAAGCGGGGCGAGACGGCGCGGGCAAGTTTGCGGCGAAAGCGAGGGCCCCACGGCGGAAGCGGGGCAGCAAGGGGCGAGGCAGAGAAAAAGCGCCCCGCGAGAGGGCGGAGCGCGTTCCCTTCAAAACCTTGTGCGGAGTCAGCCGTGCAGGATGTTTCCGCAGCGGCGCACGTTGCGGCGGCGGAAGGCGGGGATGGCGAAGAAGAAGGCCAACGCCACCGCCGTGCCGAGCACCCAGCCGATGTTCCAGGCCCAGCCCACGCCCGCAAAGCCGAGAAAGGGCGTGAGAAGGAAGACGAACCCGACGCGCAAGACGAGGTCAGAAAAGGTGCTGACCATAAAGCCCACGGTGCCGCCCATGCCGCGCACGGTGCCGTCGGCATTGATCTTGACGTTGACGACGAAGTAGAAGGGCGCGACGGTGCGGACGTACTGCGTGCCCGCGGCCACGGCCTGTGCGGAGCTTTCGCCCTGCTGCATGAACAGGCCCAAAAGCTGCGGCGCGAAGGCGATGCTCGCGGCCGCCAATACCGCGGTGATGGAGGTGCTGATGACGAGCGACGCCCCCACCCCGCGGCGGATGCGACGCAGTTTGTGCGCGCCGAGGTTTTGCGAGACGTAGTTGGTCAGGCCCGTGGCGCAGGTGTTCATGCAGGTGGTGCAGAACACGAGCAGCTTGAACCCCGCCGCAAAGCCGTTGGTGATGCCGATGCCCTGCGCGTTGGCCAGTTCGTTGATGCGCACCTGCACGAAGAGGTTGCCCACCGAGACGAAGCTGTTCTGCAAGGCGACGGGCAGCGCCAGCAACAGCAGCAATTTGAGAAGGTGGCCCGAAAAGGCCTGCGCCTTCTGCCCGCACTGCATTTTGGCCACCCTGCGCAGCACGAAGGCGAGGGTGCACAGGCAGGCCGCGCCCTGGGTGATGAAGGTCGCCCAGGCGACGCCCGCCACGCCCCAGGGGATGGCCATGAAGTAATCGAGCACGATGTTGGCCACCGAGGAGATGACCAGAAAGATAAAGGGCGTGCGGCTGTCCCCGAGGGCGGAAAAGATGCCCGTTCCGAGGTTGTACAGGATGAGGAAGGGAACGCCCAGATAGTAGATGTTGAGGTAGGTGACGCTCTCTTCGAGGGCAGCGGCGGGGGTGCCCATCGCTTCGAGCACGGGGCGGCAGGAGAGAAGGCCCGCGCCCAGCAGCACGAAACTTAAAACCGCGAAGGAGATGAGGCCCGTGTAGACGGCCGACTTCACGCGGGGCGTATCCTTGGCGCCGAAGTAGCGCGCGCACAGCACCGCGCAGCCCGCGTTGGCGCCGAGGGCGACGGCCATGAGGATGTTGACGATGGCGTTGGAGGCGCCGATGGCCGTCAGCGCCGTCTCGCTGCCCGAAAACTTCCCCGCGATGATGGTGTCCGCCAGGGTATAGATCTGTTGAAAGATGGCGCTGCCCAGCAGGGGCAGCACGTATTTGAGCAAGACCTTCCAGGGCTTGCCCGCCGTAAGATCGGTGTTCATTGGCGCCGCCGCACGATTTTTTCGGCGCAATTATAGCACCGCGCGGAACGCTTGTAAAGCGTTCCGCGCGGCCAAAAATAAAAACTTTTCCGCAAATTTTTACGCGCCCCGCGGCGGCTGCGGCGGCCCTTGCGGCGGGGGCTGCGGCGAGGACGGCGCGCCGCCTTCGCCCTTGCAGCCGTCCGCAGCGGGCAAAAGCGCGGTGCCCGCTTCCTCCGCGGCGGAAAACTCCCCTGCCGCGGGCGCGTTCACGGGCGTTTCGGGCGCGTTCACGGGCGTTTCGGGCGCGGGCGCGCGTTTGCGGCGCGAAAGCAGCAGCACGGCCAGCATCAGCACGGGGAAGGCGAGCCCGAAGGCGAAGCCCGTGCGCAGCCCGCCGAGCGCGTCGGCCAGGGCCCCGACGGCCGAGGGGCCCGCGGCGCAGCCCACGTCTCCCGCCAGCGCCAGCAGCGCGAACAGGGCGGTGCCGCCCTTGGGGACGCGCTCGGCCGCGTAGGAATAGGTGCCAGGCCACATAACGCCCACCGAAAAGCCGATGACCGCGCAGCCCGCCAGTCCCGCCCAGGCGGCGGGCGCGAAGGCGCAGAGCGCGTACCCCGCCGCACAGCAGACGGCGGCCACGGAGAGGGTGCGTTTGAGGGACAGGCCCGCGCCGAAAGCCGAATACAGCACCCGCGACAGCCCCATCATCAACGCGAACAGGCAGGGGCCGAGCAGGTCCCCCACCGTCTTGGAGACGCCCAGGCCCTCCTCGGCGAAGGCCGAGGCCCACTGCGAGGCCGAAAGTTCGCACGCGCCCGCGCAGAGCATGAGCACGAAAAAGAACCAGAACCGCCGCGTCTTCAACAGCCCGCGCACGGGGGCGGGCGCGGAGGCGTCGGTCTCGGGGGTGTAGATGGGAACGACCAGAAAGTACAGCGCGTTCAAGACGGGCAGCGCCGCCCAGATGCAGGCGAGCAGCGCCCAGTTCTCGATGCCCGCGAGCACGAAATACAGCGTCGAAAGGCCGACGACGGCCACCTGCCCCCAACAGTAAAAGGAATGGAGCAGGCTCATGACCGATTTTTTGGCCGTGAACGGGCAGGCCTCGACCATGGGACTGATGATGACCTCGATGAGGCCGCCGCCGACCGCGTACACCGCCGACGCGAGGAACAGCCCCACGGCGGGCGGCAGGATGCCCGGCAGCACGGCCAAAAGCACCAGCCCCGTCCCCGCCAGCAGGTGCGCGACCACCGCGCAGGGGCGGTAGCCGATCTTGTCGACGAACTTGGAGGCGAGCAGGTCGACGAGCAGCTGCACCCCGAAGTTGGCCGTGATCATGGCGCCGATGAGTGAGAGCGAGATGTTGTACGTGGTGTTGAAGGTCACGAACAGCAGCGGCGCGAAGTTGTTGACGACGGCCTGCGTGATGTAGCCGACGAAGCAGGCGGTCAGGGTGTGTTTGATTCCGAGTCGCGTCATGGGAGCCCCCCGCGGTCAGTCCTTTCGCAGCTGCTTGACCATCTGCCCGTATTCGAGGGGCGCGTACCCGAGCCGCTCGTACAGCGCGCGGGCGCGCACGTTGTCCTCCTCCACTTCGAGGCGGATGCGGGCGTAGCCGCCCTCCCGCGCGTAGCGCTCGGCGAAGGCGAAGAACTCCTGCCCCAGCCCGCGGCTGCGGTAGGCGGGCAGGATGTACAGCTCTTCCAGCCAAAGTACGAGGCCGCCCGCCTCGCGCGAATAGGTCTTGGCCACAAGCGCGAAGCCGACGGGCGCCCCGTCCGCCTCGATCATGAACCCGCCCGCGTACTCATCCGAGCGCATCAGTTCGGCGAAGGCGTCTTCATGGAATTTTTGCGGCACGGGCGCGAGCACGGCCGCCGAGGAATAAAACTGAGCGGACAGGTCCAAAAACGCGGCCCTGTCACGCAATTCAATGGCACGTACCATAAAATAACGAACACTCCTTGCCCTTGCGGGCGGCGCGCGGAAAGGAGGCAAGGCGATCTACGGCCCCCTTTCGGACGCCCTTTACGGCGCCTTGCGGCCTGCCGCCGCACAGGAAAAGGCGCCCCGCTCGTGCGAGCGGGGCGCCCTGCGTCCTTGCGGAAGAATTACTTCAATTCGGCAAAGTACTTGATGGTGCGGACCATCTGGCTGGTGTACGAATTCTCGTTGTCGTACCAGGAAACGACTTTGACCAGCGTGGAGCCGTCGCCCATGGGCATGCACTTGGTCTGCGTGCCGTCGAACAGCGAGCCGTAGGTGATGCCGACGATGTCGGAGGAGACGATCTCGTCCTCGGTGTAGCCGAAGGAAGCGGAAGAAGCCGCCTTCATGGCCGCGTTGACGCCGTCCTTGTCCACGTCGCCTTCGACGATGGCGATCAGCTGGGTCAGCGAGCCGGTGGGAACGGGCACGCGCTGCGCGCAGCCGTCGAGCACGCCGTTGAGTTCGGGGATGACCAGGCCGATGGCCTTGGCGGCACCCGTGCTGTTCGGGGTGATGTTGACCGCGGCGGCGCGGGCACGGCGCAGGTCGCCCTTGCGGTGCGGGCCGTCGAGCGTCATCTGGTCGCCCGTGTAGGCGTGGATGGTGGTCATGTAGCCTTTTTTGATCTTGGCGAACTTATTGAGGGCGTTGGCCATCGGCGCGAGGCAGTTCGTGGTGCACGAAGCCGCGGAGATGATGGTGTCTTCGGGTTTGAGCGTATGCTCGTTCACGCTGTACACGATGGTCGGCAGGTCGTTGCCCGCGGGAGCGGAGATGACGACTTTCTTCGCGCCGGCATCGATGTGCGCCTGGCTCTTGGCCTTGGAGCAGTAGAAGCCCGTGCATTCGAGAACGACGTCGACGCCGATCTCCTTCCAGGGCAGGTCCTTCGCGTCCTTTTCGGCGTAGATCTTGATCTCCTTGCCGTCGACGATGATGGAATCGTCGGTGCTGGAAACCTTGTCCGCGAGCGCGTAACGGCCCTGTGCCGAATCGTATTTGAGAAGGTGCGCGAGCATCTTCGGGCTGGTCAGGTCGTTGATGGCGACCACTTCGTAGCCCTTCGCCCCGAACATCTGGCGGAACGCGAGGCGGCCGATGCGGCCGAAACCGTTGATTGCAACTCTTACATTAGCCATTTTGGAATTACCCTCCGTTTAATGATTTCAAAAGAATTGAAAGCCGCTTTTTCACAGCGTTTATATTATACCAAATCGCCCAAACTTAGTCAATGGTTTGCGCAAAATAGTTTTGAATTTCCTGTTTTTTGAAAAAACCGCACGCACGAACGGCCTGTTTTCGTCATTTTGCCGAAAACGCACCCGCGTCTTCCGCGCCCCTCCCGCGCTTTTTGCAAAGGCCGCGTCCGCCCCGCGCGAAAAACATTGGCTCCCCGCGCGTTTTTTTCGGAATTTGATTGCTTTTTGCGCGGGTTTGGTGTACAATATTGGAAGAAGAAAACAAATTACGGAGGAATCTCAACATGCCTTTGGTAACTTCAACCGAAATGTTCAAAAAAGCGTACGAGGGCGGCTACGCGATCGGCGCCTTCAACGTGAACAACATGGAGACCATTCAAGGGATCGTCGAAGCGGGCAAAGAGTGCAATTCGCCGCTCATTCTGCAAGTTTCCGCGGGCGCGCGCAAGTACGCCAACCCCGTGTACCTCAAACACCTCGTCGAGGCCGCGGTGGAAACGACGGGCCTGCCCATCGTGCTGCACCTCGACCACGGCGCGGACTTTGAAGCCTGCAAGGCGGCCGTGGACGACGGGTTCACCTCCGTCATGATCGACGCCTCGCACCACGCCTTCAACGAGAACATCGAGATCACCAAAAAAGTCGTCGCCTACGCGCATGACCGCGGCGTGGTGGTCGAAGCCGAGCTCGGCCAGCTGGCCGGCATCGAGGACGCCGTCAACGTCAAGGCCGAGGACGCCTGCTTCACCCATCCCGACGAAGTGTACGAATTCACCACCAAGACGGGCATCGACTCTTTGGCCATCGCCATCGGCACCAGCCACGGCGCCTACAAATTCAAACCCGGCCAGAAGCCGCAGCTGCGCTTCGACATCCTCGAAGAAGTGGGCAAGCGCCTGCCCGGCTTCCCCATCGTCCTGCACGGCGCATCCTCCGTGCCGCAGGATCAGGTGGCCATCATCAACCAATACGGCGGCAAGATGCCCGACGCCATCGGCATCCCCGAGGACATGCTCCGCAAGGCCGCCACGATGGCCGTCTGCAAGATCAACATCGACTCCGACCTGCGCGTCGCCTGCACGGCGGCCATCCGCAAGCACATGTTCGAGAACCCCTCGCACTTCGATCCCCGCCAATACCTCGGCGACGCCCGCGCGGCCGTCAAGGCGCTGGTCAAGCACAAGATCGTCGACGTGCTCGGCAGCAACGACAAGGCGTGACCAACCCCCGCACCCCTACGGGCGCCGCGCACCGCGCGGCGCCCGTATTTTGCGCAAAGGGCAAACGCGCCGCTTTCCCCTGCCGCCGCGCGCCAAACGCCCCGCACAAAAATTTTCGCGAAAGAGCCCAAAAACGTTTTACATTTTGCGAAATTCATGTATAATATATAGTGTTGTTTTCGGGTGCGCCACGCCGCGCACGAGAGAGCCGAGGTGTAGCGCAGTTTGGTAGCGCGCTTGGTTAGGGACCAAGAGGTCGTGGGTTCAAGTCCCGTCACCTCGACCACAAACAGGGCATTGCCGCTTGGCAATGCCCTGTTTGTTTTGCGCGCAAGTCTTGGACCCACGACCTCTTTCAAACACAGGGCTCCCGAAAATCGCAGCGGAGCGAGATTTTTGGGAAGAGGAGCGACCGAGCGCCGAGGCAAGCATTGCGCCGAAAGCGCAATGCGCGCGTACAAGCGAGGGAAGCGACGAGGGTTCAAGTCCCGTCACCTCGACCACAAACAGGGCATTGCCGCTTGGCAATGCCCTGTTTGTTTTGCGCACCCAGTCATCCCGAGCCTGGCGAGAGATCTCATGGCGGGCTTTGCCGAATGTAGAGTGTAGAATGTAGAGTGTAGAATTTAGGACAAAAATTTCTATAATCTCCTGCGCGTGGCAAAACCACGCTTTTGCCTAAGCGCACCCGATTTGCCGAAAACGTTCGGCTTTGGGAAAGGGGTGAATTTCGCGCACTCAAACAATATGCGTGCCCCAAAAAGTGCGCGAAAGAGGGGAAAAACGCCGCAGAGCGTCAGCGAACGGCGGTTGTCCCCTAAAACTCACGACTTTTTCTTTTGTCAGCTCAAAAGAAAAAGTGTGAACACGTTAGGGCACCCTGAAAAAGCGGAAACCACGCTTTTCGCTTTTTCCCCTTGCGCCGCAAAGCGGCGAACGGATGGGGTGAACGCGCGCGATTCTATGGCTTTTGAAGCCACAGCATATCGCGCGCGGAGGGGAAAACCGCTCGGGTTTCCCCTCCGACTCGCGCAAACCGCAGCATCTCTTTTGCGAGATTTGCGCGAATATAAAATATAGAATTGAGGTCAGCTCAGCTGCGGGACTGCAACGCCTGCATCAGAAGTTTCAGCCCTTCGAGCTGGTCGGCCAGAGCGCGGCCGTTGTCGGTATCGCTCACGAGCAGGCGGCGCTTTCGCGTTTCAAACACGGTGACTTCGGAATGGATGTCGCTGCGCTGTTCGATGGCCTTTTCGATGGAGTCGAACGGTTCATGGGCGCACAGGCGCAGGCCGTGCGAATTGTAGATGAGCGTGTAGCCCGCGATGCCCGTCTTTTCGTGGTAGGCCTTGCAGAAGCCGCCGTCGATGACGATGAGCTTCCCCTCGGCCTTGACGGGGTTTTCGCCCAGCTTGGTGCGGACGGGCACGTGGCCGTTGATGATGTGGCTGTACTGCCCCGCGATGCCGAAATCTTGCAGCACCTTTTCGCAGAAGGACTTTTTGCGGCAATAGACGTAATAGCTGTTGTCCTGCTCCTTGTGGAAGGCGGGGTCGTCGATGTACAGCCGCTCGAAGGTGGTGATCTTTTCCCGCCCGTACAGCGGCGAAGAGCGGCCGCACCACAGGTACCAGAAAAAGTCTTCGGCCTCCTCGTCACGCCCGCCCGCGCGCAGGGCGCGGTAGGCGCGGCGCACGAGCGCCTCGCAGTGATCGAGCAGGTCCCTCCCCTCGTGCCCGCAAAAATTCATGTAGCTGCCGTCCTCGTTGAGGGGCACGCAGCCGTGGAAGATGAGGTTGTTGTTGCAGATCTTGTACGCCGAGCCGTGTTCGATGAAAAAGGCCATGTGGCGGGAGAGCTTTTCACTTGTGCGGAAGGAGCGCTTCAAGCCGTCGATGACCTCGCGCTCGGCGGGCGAAAAGCGCAGCGGGTCGGCGGGGTCGACGCCGGGGAAAGAGTTGTTGTTGAGTTTGGCGCCGCAGAACTCCCCTTTCGCGTAATCGACGAGGCAAAGGATGTTGCGGCCCTCCATGCCGTACTCGGGGCGGCGGCGGATGATGTGCCCTTCGGCTTTGAGCTGCATCAAAAAGGCGGCCTTGCGCATGCGGGCGATGCGGCGCATCTCCTCGCCCGCGCCCGCGGGCTTGCAGCCCACGGGCAGGAAGCGGTCGTCGTCGTCCATGACCGCGTCGGCATAGACGGAGAGCTTGCGCAGCGAAATGCCGTAGCCCTCTTCGAGCAGGTCGTCGTTCCCGTACTTCAAGGAGAGGTCGATGACGCTGAGCATGCAGGCCTCGTTGCCCGCGTGCGCGCCCATCCACTGGATGTCGTGGTTGCCCCACTGCACGTCGGCATTGTGGTGGCCGATGAGCAGATCCATGATCTTATCGGGGTTTTCGCCGCGGTCGTAGACGTCGCCGACGATGTGCAGAGAATCGACGGCCAGCCGCTTGATGAGGTCGGTCACGGCCACGATCAGCGCCTCGGCGCGGCCGAGATCGATGATGGAGGTGAAGATCTCCGCGTAGTACGCCTCCTTGTCGAAGTCGTCGCGGTCCATGTTGATGAGCTCGTCGATGATGTAATCGAAGTATTCGGGCAGCGCCTTGCGCACCTTGCTGCGGGTGTATTTGGAGGCGACGGAACGGCACACCTCGACGAGGCGGTGCAGCTGCAAGAGGTACCACGCCTTTTCGTCCGCGCCCGCGGCCTTCTTTTCGGCGATGATGGCGTTCGGATAGTAGATGAGAGTGGCGAACTCGTCCCGCTCGCGCTTGGTCATGGAATGTTCGTACAGCCTCTCCACCTTTTCGCGGATGACCCCCGAACAGTTGTTCATGATATGGCAAAAGGCCTCGTACTCGCCGTGCAGGTCGCTCATGAAGTGCTCTGTGCCCTTGGGCAGGCGCAGGATGGCCTCGATGTTGATGTACTCGGTGGCCGCCGCCTGGACGGTCGGGTACTTTTCGGCGATGAGGCGCAGGTACTCCCTGTCCCTGCGGGCTGCTTCCGTTTCGGTCGACGCGGGCATGGCTATTCCCCCTTTTTTGTTCCGTGAACGCTTCTTTGCTACCATTATACATCAAAAAAGCGGGGTTGAAAAGAGTTTTTTGAAAAAAAACCGCCGCCATCCGCCCGTCGGGGCGGAAGGCGGCTTGAAATGCCGAAAAAATTGGCTATTTTTCGGGAAAGAGCACGTAAAAGGTGCTGCCTTTGCCCACTTCGCTGTCCACGCCGTAGCCGAAACCGTGGCGGTCGAGGATGACTTTGACGATGGAAAGCCCCAGGCCCGTGCCGCGCACGGGGCGCTTGTGCGTCTCGTCCGAGCGGTAGTAGCGCTCCCAGATGGTGCCCACCTCGTCGGGCGGGATGCCCTTGCCCGTATCCGTGACGGAAAAGCGGAGCAGGCCGTCCCCCGTGCGGTGCAGCGCGACGGAGATCTTTTTGTTCTCGCCCGTGTAGTTGACGGCGTTGCCGACGAGGTTGTACACCACCTGCCCGATCTTTTCCTCGTCGGCATCGGTGAACAGGTCGTCCTCGATGTCGCGCGCGATGGTGTAGCCCTGCGCCTCCGTCAGGTAGGCGAAGCGTTCGAGCACGGTGTGCACGTACTCGGAAAGGTTGAAGTTTTTCACGTTCAGCTCGCTCATGCCCGAACGGATCTTGGAGATATCCAGGATGTCGTTGACGAGCGCGGTGAGGCGGTCAGATTCGTCGATGATGACCTGCGTGTGGCGGGCGCGCTTTTCGGGGTCGTCGCCCGAGATCTCGCGGATCATGGAAGCGTACGCCTTGATCATGGTCAGCGGCGTTTTCAAATCGTGCGTGACGTTGGCCAAGACCTCCTTTTGCAGGCGATCGGAGCGGCCGATCTCCTCTTTGGCGTAGTCGAGCGTTTCGGCCAGCGCGTCCATCTCGGCGTAGGAATACTCGCCCTTGAAGTTGACGGAAAAATCGCCCGCGGCCATGCGGCGCGCCGCCTTGGTGATGCGGGTGATGGGCTTGGTGAGCACCATCGAAAGCCAGGCCGAAACGGCCAGCGCCAGCACCACGACGATGAGGGAGATGAGGATGAGCTGCACGCGCATGGTGCCCATGACCGCCTGCGTCATCTGCGTGGAATAGCGCACGTAGACGAACAGGTCGGATACCCCCGCCTCCGAAACGGCGCCGTTTTCGATGCGCGCGGCGAAGGCAAAGCTGCTGTCCCCCGTCTTGATCATGGCCTCGCCGCCCCGCAGCTGCGCGCTGACGGCTGCAAAGACTTCGCCGTCGGGGTAGCCTTCACCCGCCTCCCCTTCTTCCCCTTCGCCCTCGCGCGCGGCGGAGGGATACATGATCTCGCCCGCGCCGTTCAAAAAGAAGATGTCCGCGGCCGAATTTTCCTCGCCGAAGTTTTCGACGTACATCTCGACGGCGGGCATCCCCTCGCGCAGCGGCAGGTTCCAGTGCACGAAGGAGAGCACTTCCTCCCCCATGTCGCGCAGGTCGCGCTCGGTCTCCTGCTGCATGAACACGCGCAAGAGCGTGGTCTGGAACACCCACGTCAGCAACAGGATGAAGGCGGCAAAGATGAGGAAGGACATCCAGAGGATGAAGTTGACGCTGTGGAAGCGGCGCGGCTTGGCGGGCGCGCTCATGCCTCGAACTTATACCCCAGCCCGCGCAGGGTGACGATGAATTTGCGGTAGCTTTTCAGGCTGCTGCGCAGCATCTTGATGTGGGTGTCGACGGTGCGGTCGTCGCCGAAAAAGTCGAAGCCCCACACGTCGGACAGCAGCTTTTCGCGCGACAGGGCGATGCCGTTGTTTTTGACGAGGTAGAAGAGGAGCTCGTATTCCTTGGGGGTGAGCTCGATCTTTTCGCCGTCGACGTAGACGTTGCGGCCCGCCATGTCGATCTCCAATCCCTCGAACTTGACGATCTCGCGCGAAGGGGGCGAACCCGCCTTGTGCCGCTTGGTCACGGCCGCGATGCGCGCCATCACTTCCTTGGGAGAGAAGGGCTTGGTCACGTAGTCGTCCGCCCCCACTTCAAAGCCGAAGAGCTTGTCGTACTCTTCGCCGCGCGCCGAGAGCATGATGACGGGGATGTCCTTGCTCTTGCGGATCTCCTTCACGGCCGAAAAGCCGTCCAACCCCGGCATCATCACGTCCATGAGGATGATGTCGTAATCGTTTTCCTTGCACAGGCGCACGGCCTCGCGCCCGTCCGCCGCCTCGTAGGCCTCGTTCCCCTCGAACTCGACGTATTCGCGCAATACGTTGCGGATCATCTCTTCGTCGTCGACGATCAGGATCTTCATATTCTTGCTCCTTGCGTGAACTGTGCGTTTATTGTAACGCCTTTTCATTATTATACAACCAAAGGCATATGAAAGACAAGTGAAATTTTTGTGCCTCGCGGGAAAAAATACGAACATATGTTTGACTTTTTGGCGCGGCGGGGCTATAATGGTGGCGAAAAAGGCAAAGGAGGCGGGCCATGCTGGACGCGGCGCGATTGAAGATCCTCACCGAAGGCGCAAAATACGATGTTTCCTGCTCGTCCTCGGGATCGGCGCGCGCAAACCGCGCGGGCGGGCTTGGCAACGCCGCGCCCGCGGGGATCTGCCATTCCTTCACCCCCGACGGGCGGTGCATCTCCTTGTTGAAGATCCTGCAAAGCAACCGCTGCGCCTACAACTGCCTGTACTGCCCCAACCGCGCCGACGCCGACGTGCCGCGCGCCGCGGCCACGCCCGAGGAGATCTGCGAGCTCACCGTCGCCTTTTACAAGCGCAACTACATCGAGGGGCTGTTCCTCTCCTCGGCGGTGGACGGCTCGCCCGACGCCACCATGGAGCGCATGCTCGAAACGGTCATCCGCCTGCGCAAGGTGTACAACTTCAACGGGTACATCCACCTCAAAGGCATCCCGCACGCGGACAGGCTTTTGGCCGCGCGGGCGGCGCGCTACGTGGACCGCATGAGCTACAACGTGGAGTTCCCCTCCGAGGCGAGCCTGAAACTGCTCGCCCCGCAAAAGAGCAAGGAGAGCGTGCTGCTGCCCATGAAGCAGCTCGCCCTGGAAACGCAGGCGCGGAAGTGCGAGAAGGCCGAGCGCGCGGGCGGCGCGGGGCGGGCGGCGCGCGCCTTCCTGCCCGCGGGACAGACGACGCAGATGATCGTGGGCGCCTCCCCCGAGACGGACGGGCGCATCCTGCGGCTGAGCGAGGCGATGTACCGCAAATTCTCGCTCAAACGGGTGTACTATTCGGCCTACGTGCCCGTGGTGCGGCACGCGCTGCTGCCCGAGCGGTGCACGGGGCTCTTGCGCGAGCACAGGCTGTACCAGGCCGACTGGCTGCTGCGCTTTTACGGATTTACGGCGGAGGAGATCGCGGGCGACGGCGAGAACCTGCCGCAGGACCTCGACCCCAAATGCGCCTGGGCGCTGAAAAACATGCACCTGTTCCCCGTCGAGATCAACACCGCGCCGGCCGAAATGCTGCTGCGCGTGCCCGGCATCGGAAACCTGGGGGCGTATAAGATCGTCAAAGCCCGCCGTTGGGGCGCCCTGGGGTACGAGGACCTGGCCAAGATGCGGATCGTGCTCAAACGCGCCCGCCACTTCATCACCTGCGGCGGCAAGTTTTTCGGCTCGGAAAACGGCGAAACGGTGCGCACCCTGCTCGCCCTGGACGCGCGGGAGGAAAACTACGAGCAGCTTTCCATGTTCTCCTCGCCCGAAACGGCGCTCAGCGCGGGGACGGGACAGCTATGAACGTATACGTCACCGACGGCACCGAAAAGTGCTTTTACACCGCCGCCTTCGCGGCCTATGCGGACAAGGACTGCGTCGTGACCCCGGCGCGGCGGTTGCAGCTGCGCATGGGCGCGCAGGTGCTGCGGGTGGAGACGGACGAGGAAAAGAGCGCGCGCGTCCTGAAAAAGGTGCGCGCCTGCGACAAGTCTGCCCCGCGCGACATCTCCCTCATCCTGCGGCGCGGCTGCGACGGCAAGGAGATGACGGCGCTCGGCTACCTGCGCCTGCTGGTGCGCGAGGGCGGGCCCGTGCGCAGCCGCCTGGCGCACCCCGCCGTCATCGAGGCCATGGAGGAGCGGCGCAAAGTGACCCTCGAAGCGCACCGCTTTACGGGTTTTCTGCG
Organism: uncultured Clostridia bacterium; assembly: GCA_944328445.1. Lineage (GTDB taxonomy): Bacteria > Bacillota > Clostridia > Christensenellales > Borkfalkiaceae > Borkfalkia. Next base: position 102,781 of record CALVHO010000003.1, read on the forward strand.
CTTTACGGAAGGAGAGGGCGGCGTGTTCTACGCGCCCTTTTCCCCCGACAACGACGTACTCGAACTCATCCTCCCCCACTTCATGAAGCGGCTGGCTTCGCAGCCCTTCGTCATCCACGACGTGTCCCGCAAAAAGGCCGCCCTGTACAACGGCAAGGACTGCCTGCTCGTGCAGACCGAGCGCGAAGTGCTCGTGCCGCAGGGCGAGCGGGAAGAGTTTTTCCGCAATCTTTGGCAGGAGTATTACCGCTCCGTGAACATCGCCGCCCGCCCGCACGAGCGGCAGATGAAGGGCTACATGCCCGTACGCTATTGGAAGTTCCTGCCCGAAAAGCAGTGAACGCGCAAGGCACAATTCCGCGCGGCGGCGCATACCATGCAGCATGCAGACCCTGCCCTACGACCGCGCGGCGGCGGTGCGCTACGCGCGCCGCTGGGCCTTCGCGCGCAACCCCGCCTACTACGCCTTCGACGGCGTCGGCGGAGACTGCACCAACTTCGTGTCGCAATGCCTGTTCGCGGGCGGCGGCGTCATGAACTTTACGCCGCTGTACGGCTGGTACTACCGCACGGCGGAGGACCGCACGCCCTCCTGGACGGGGGTGCGCTTTTTGTGCGACTTTCTCCTGCAAAACGACGGGCCCGGGCCGTACGGCGAAGAGACGAGCCTGCGCGGGCTGCAAGCGGGAGACGTGGTGCAGCTCGGCGACGCGGCGGGCAATTTTTACCACTCCTGCCTGGTCAGCGGCTTCGCCTTCGGCGTGCCGCTGCTGGCCGCGCACTCGGCAGACGCCTTCCTCAGGCCGCTCACCGGCTACGACTTCGCCCGCCTGCGCTTTTTGCACATCCTCGGCGGGCGCACGGAGCCGTGAACGCGCCGCAAAAAGCCACCGCGCGCGGCATGCAAGCAAACGAAAAACGCACCCCGCGGGGTGCGTTCTTTGCTTCGGTCATGCCAATTACGCCTGCGCGGGCGTGACGGTGACGGCGCAGGTGACCGTGAAGGCGCCGTCGACGGTCTTCACCGTGACGGTGGCTTTGCCCTCCTTTTTGGCGGTGACGGTGCCGTCCGGCTTGACGGAGGCCACGGACTCGTCGGAAGAGGTCCAGACCGTCGTGCGGACGGTGGCGTTGTTGGGCGCGACGGTGACGGCCAGCTTGCCCGTGCCGCCGACGGGGAGCGAGAGTTCGGTCTTGTCGATGGTCAGCGAGGTGACGGCGACGGCCTGCGTTTCGGGCGCGGGATCGTCCTCCGAACTCGAACAGGCCGCAAACAGGGCCAGGGAAAAGAGCAACAGCGCTGCCGCCAGCAGGCAGAAAGATTTTTTGAGCTTCAAGGAAGGTGCCTCCGTCCGATCGTTTCTCCCCTCTATTATAGCGGCCGCGCGGGGCAAAGTCAAACAAAGCGGCGCGGACGGCGGATTTTTCATCCTTTTTTTACGCGCGGCGGGGCCGCGCGGGGCATCGGCGGGCCCGAAACGCAAAAGCCGCGCCCGTGCCCCCGCTTTGCGGGGGCACGGGCGCGGCGGGCGCGGGCCGTTCAGCGCCGTTGCAGCGAAAACTGTTCGATGTGGCGGCAGGCGGGCACCTCCCCCACGCCGTCCGCGGGGGCGACGTAGGCCGCGGCCTGCAACAGCAGCGTGCGCACCGCGGGGATACGGTAGGTGGGGTACGTTTCGTGCCCGGGGTTGAAGTAGAAGAACTTGCCGCGGCCGCGGCAGAAGACGCAGCCGCCGCGGAACACCTCGCCGCCCTCGAACCAGCCGACGTAGACGAGCTCGTCGGGGACGGGGATATCGAAGTATTCGCCGTACATCTCTTCCTGCGGGATGTCGACATACTCCCCGAGGCCGCGCGCGATGGGATGGCCCGGGGCCACGCACCAGAGCCGTTCGTGCTCGCCGTCCTCGCGCCAGCGCAGCGAGCAGGTGGTGCCGAGCAGCCGTTTGAAGGGCTTGGAATCGTGCGCGGAGTGCAGGAAAATCATGCCCATGCCGCGCAGCGCCCTGTCCGCAACTTTGTTCACGATCTCGTCGGACACCTTCTGATGATACCAGTGCCCCCACCAGACCATGACGTCCGTCCCGTTTATGATCTCGTCGGTGAGCGCGCCCGCACCGTTCTCGTCCATACGGACGAGCGAAACGGAGCCGCCCGTCTCTTCCATCAGATTTTTCAGGCACACGCCCAGCCCTTCGGGATATGCTTTTTTGCCCTCTTCCGAATCCATGGACGCGTTATGCTCGCATACAACGGTAATATTCATAATCCCTGTCTCCCCCCGATCAGTCGAAATAGTAGGGTTTGCCCGTCTCTTCGCTCTTGTAAATACCCTCGAGGATATGGGTGACGACCGCCGCCTGATCGGCCGTGACATAGAGTTTCGCGCCCTTGAGGATCGCATTGGTAAACGTTGCCGCTTCGAGGTCGGCAGGCTCTCCGCTCGCCGCGCCTTCGAAGAAAGCGACCGAACCCGCGTTCAGGTCGGGCTTGATCATGACCTGTTTGCCCGCCATGACCGTATTGATGCGCAGCCCGTCGAGCATATCCGCGCCCGCCTTGTCGCCGCAGATCGTGGTGATCGCCTCTTTCGGGTCTGCCATGTTGAGCGCCCAGCTGGATTTGAGGTAGACGACGGCGCCGTTTTTCATGACCACGAAGCCGAAGGCGCTGTCCTCGGCGGTGAATTTGGCGGGATCCCAGTCTCCCCAGGCGTTGCCCGTGTCGCGCTGGGCGTTGAGCTTGTGGAAGGTCTTGCCCACGCAGTAGGCGGGTTCATAGTTGTTCATCATAAAGAGCGTCAGATCGAGCGCGTGCGTGCCGATGTCGATGAGCGGGCCGCCCCCCTGCTTTTCCTTATCGATGAAAACGCCCCAGGTGGGAACGGCGCGGCGGCGGATCGCAATGGCTTCCGCATAATACACGTCGCCGAACATCCCGTCGTCCGCAAGTTTTTTCAGGTACAGCGAATCGGGGCGGAATCTGTTCTGATAGCCGATCGTGAGGATCTTGCCCGACTTGTCGCGCGCGTCGAGCATCTTTTTCGCCTCGGCATAGTTCATCGCCATGGGCTTTTCGCACAGAACGTGTTTGCCCGCGTTGAGCGCGTCCACGGTGATGCGGCAATGCTCGTTGTTGGGGGTGAGCACCAGAACCGCGTCGATGCTCTTGTCTTTGAGAAGCTGTTTATAATCGGTGTACACGGCGCACTCGGGCGTGCCGAAATCCTCGCGCGCTTTGAGTGCGCGTTCCTCGATGATGTCGCAGAAAGCCACCATTTCCGCCGCGGGATTGCGCTTTTCCGCAGGCATGTGTTTGCCGTTGGCAATGCCGCCGCACCCGATGACGCCGATACGTACTTTTTTATCCATTTCCCTTACTCTCCTTTTTTGATTGTGTCGCGTTTTTTCGGGAACGCACCCGTTATTTTGCAAGTTTTTTCATGTTGTCGAGGCTCTTTTTGAGATATTCCGCCTCTCCGCAGGGATAGTGTTCGACTTCCAGGATCGCCCAGGGGATGCCCTGCGCCTTCGCCTCGGCAAAGACGCCGCGCATGTCCACCGCGCCCTCGCCCACGACGGGCTGGGGCGCGTGCACGGGATCGGACGCGGCCGCCTCCTTGACGTGCACGAGCGCGAGCGCGCCGGCGAGCCCCTTCATCTCGGCCACGGCGTCCCTGCCCGCCACGGTGACCCAGAACACGTCGAGCTCGGCCGCAAGGCCCGCGTCTTTGACGATCCTGCCGACGAAGTCCTGCCCGTTTTCGTATTCGTGGGCGTGGTTGTGGTAGCCGAACACGACGCCGCGCGCGTCCAAAAGGGCCTTTGCCCTTTTCACCGACTCCAAGAGCGCCGCGTAGCGGGCGGGGTCGGAAAACACCTCCGTGCCCACCCAGGGGATGAACACGTAGCGGATGCCGAGGGCGTCGATGTACGGGAGCGAGCGCTCCACCTCGTCCGCGGCGATGTGCGCGGATACCGCTTCGAGCTTATATTTTTTCAGGAGCGAGCCGATCTCTTCGGGCGTCTTGCCGTAAAAGCCCGCAAACTCCACACCGTCGTAGCCCGCGCCGCCCACGGCGGCGAACACGGCCTCGGCGCCTTCACGCTCCGCCATCTCGCGCAAGCTGTACAGCTGGACCGCAAATTTCATACCCGTTTCCTCCGTTTCAGGCCCACCACATGTCGGAATTGCCCTCGCCGAGGATGCACTCCTGCAAGAAGCGCACCGCCTTTTCCAGCCCCGGTTTGGGGGCCATGAGGCCGTCCTCGTGTTCGATGGAGAGGGTGTCGTCGTAGCCGTAAACGCGCAGCATGGAGACGATCTGCTTCCACAGCGCCGCGTCGTGCCCGTAGCCGAGGGTGCGGAAGGACCAGCTGCGGTCCGCAAACTGCGTGAAGGACTTGGTGTCGAGCACGCCGTTTTGGCGGACGTTGTGTTCGATCATCTGCGTGTCCTTGGCGTGGAAATAGTAGACGGCCTTGTTCTCGCCGAGCACACGGATGACTTCTAGGATGTCCATCCCCTGCCAGAAGAGGTGCGAAGGGTCGACGTTGGCGCCGATGAGCGCGCCCGCGGCGTCGCGCAGGCGCAGGCAGGTGGCGGGGTTGTACACGCAAAAGCCGGGGTGCATTTCCAGCGCGATGCGCTTCACGCCGTGGTCGGCGGCAAAGCGGACGGCCTTTTTCCAGTACGGGATGAGCACCTCGTTCCACTGCCATTCGAGCACGGCGGGGTATTCGGGCGGCCAGGCGCAAGTCACCCAGGAAGGTTTTTTGGCGCCCTCGTCCGAGCCGGGGCAGCCCGAAAAGGTGACGATGCGGTCGATGCCCAGCTGGCCCGCCAGCACGCAGGCGGCCTCGAAATCGGCCTCGAAGCGCGCCGCTTCCGCCTTGTCGGGGTGCACGCAGTTGCCGTGCACGGAGAGGGCGGAAATGCCCATGTTGTGCTTGTGAAAGGTTTCGAGCAGTTTTTCGCGCGCGGCCTTGTCCTTGGACAGCACGAGCGCGTCGGCATGGGCCTTGCCGGGATAGCCGCCCACGCCCAGTTCGAATTCATCCACCCCCAACCCCGAGAGGTATTGCAGGCTCTCGTCCAGGCTGTACCCGCCGAGGATGCCGCTGACTACGCTGATCTTCATCGCTGATTCTCCTTATCGGTTTTTTATGCGCGGGCCATGAACGGGGCCCGTAGATTTTTATGTGCGGGCCGCGGCGAGGCCCGTAGATTTTTATGCACGGGCCGCAGCAGGGCCCGTAGATTTTTATGCGCGGGCCGCGGCGAGGCCCGTAGATTTTGCAAGGAACGGACGCCGCGGCGGGCCACCCGAAGCGGGCCGCTCAAAGTTTGTCGCGGATGACCTTGTTTTCCGCGGCCGAGCGCGCGGCGGCCTCCATCAAACGGAAGACACGCAGCACCTGTTCCTTGCGGACGGCGGGCGGTTCCTTGCCCGCCGCGGCTGCGGCGAAGTTTTTGTAGAAGGCGAAGGGCTCCGCGTGCACCACGGGCAGGGGCAGCTGCTCGACGGAGGCGTTGCTGCGCTGCGCCATGGTGCGCGTAAAGCCGTTGCCCGCGCGCACGCCGACGAGGTTTTTATCCTCGCGCTCGACGCAGCGCGTCACCCCGCCCGTGAGGTCCCAATCCTCCACCGTGGCCGTGCCCTCGGTGCCGTACACCATCCAGCGCGGCAGGCGGCGGAAACAGTCGGTGGCCACCACGATGCGGTATTCCACGCCGTTTTCAAAGCGGACGAGCAGGTCGCAGCCGTCCTCCACTTCCTCGCCGTAGATGTAGCTGTACGTGCAATACAAACTCTGCACGGGCGAAGGCACGGCCAACAGCATCTGGTCGATGAGGTGCACGCCCCAATCAAGCATCATGCCGCCGCCCTGCGCCTTTTTCTTGCGCCAGTCCCCGGGGATGCCGTTCCCGCCCACCACGCGCGATTCGTACTTGTACACGCCGCCGATGCTCCCGTTCGCGGCCAGCGCGCGGACGGTCAGAAAGTCGTCGTCCCAGCGGCGGTTCTGGTGCACTTCAAAGAGCACGCCCGCCCTTTCGGCGGCGGCGTACATTTCCTCCGCCTCCGCACAGGACAGGGCGACGGGCTTTTCGCTGACGATGTGCTTGCCCGCGGCGGCCGCCGCCGCGGCGTACGGGGCGTGCACGTCGTTGGGGGTGGCGATGAGCACGGCGCCCAGCGACTTGTCCCGCCACAGCGCCTCGGGCGAGGGATAGGCGTACAGGCCCGCCTTTTGCGCGGCGGCAACGCGCGCGGGGTCGGTATCGTACACGCCCGCAAGTTCTAAGGGGTATTCGGGCCCCGACGCGGCATAAGCGGCCAGCTGCGCGGCGTGGTACGAACCCATGCCGCCGTAGCCGACGATGGCGATCTTCATGGTTTTCTCCTCGGTTGACAAACGCTTTTGTCGATGGTATAATACCACTGAAAATTGCGCATTTCTACTCATTTTTTTAGAATTTTATTTCAGATATTGACATCTATGAAAGAACACGTCACCTACCAGGCTTTCCATGACCGCGAGAGCAGCTTCCGCTTTTTTTACAGCGAAAACGCGGACACGCAGCCGCACTTCCACCGCTGCATCGAGATGCTCTACATAACCGCGGGCCGCGCCGACTGCACGGTGGACGGAGAGAGCTTCACCGCCGAGAAGGACGACATCGTGTTCGTACGGCGCTGCGCCGCGCACTCCCTCCGCCCCGCGCCCGCCTACGCCAACTACGTGGCCATCGTCAAGGCGGCGTACGCGGACGACTTTGAAAAGCAGCTCGAAAAGGAGACGCTGCCTCCCCACCTGGCGGACAAGGCCTACAACCGCACGCTGCGGCCGCTGCTACCGCGCATGCTGCGGGCCATGCGCGAGCCCTCCTTCCTGGTCATGAAGGGGTACGCGGACATCCTGCTCGGGTCGCTGTTGCAGCACTACGAGCGGCGGCCCTTCTCCCCCACGCCCAACCTCTCGGCGGTGGTGGATGCGCTCAACTACATCGACGAGCACTTCGCCGAGCCGCTCACCCTCGACGCGCTGGCGGCGCACTTCGGCTACAACAAGTACTATTTTTCCCGCCTGTTCAACGCCTACATCGGCGAGAACATGAACAACTACATCAACGCCGTGCGCGTGCGCAAACTGGCCGAGGCCGCCAAGCACACCGAAAACGTGAACGTTTCCGATTTGGCCTTCGCCTGCGGGTTCGACTCGATGACCACCTTTTACCGCCACTTTGAACGGATCTACGGCCGCGCGCCCTCCGACGTGTTCGGGAAATGACGCGCATCGTTTCGGCAGCGGAAAGCGCCGTGCGGCGCCCCTTTGCGGGGCGGCGCACGGCGCTTATTTTACAGTTTCCAAACAACGAGAGGGCGCAAAAAAGGGAGAACGTTCCGAAAAAAGCGGAACGTTTATTCCTTTTCCATGAACTTGCGGATGGCCTCGTAGGTCTGCGCGCTGATGAGGTGTTCGAGGCGGCAGGCGTCGGCCTCGGCCACGCTCTCCTCCACGCCGAGGCGCACCAAAAAGCCGCTGAGCAGGCGGTGCTTGGCGTAGACGAAGTTGGCGTATTCGCTGCCGCTCTCGGTCAGGCGGATGTGGTTTTGAGAGATCTCGACGTAACCCTTGGCCGTCAGCACCCGCATCGCCTTGGTGACGGCGGGCTTGGAGACACCCAGCTCGCGCGAGACGTCGACGGCGTGCACGGGCTTGCCCGCGGCCGAAAGGCGCAGGATGGCTTCCAGGTAATCTTCGCCCGATTCGTTGTCGATCATACTTCTTCCTCCCGTTCGCCCGAAGCGGGGCGCTTTTTCATGATCTCGCGCTGCAAGAGGCCGTTGCTGTCGGCCGTGCGCTTCAAAAGGCGGGTGAGGTCGGCGATGTCCTCCTCCCCCATCACGTTGACGTAGGCATCGAAATTGCGCATGAGCAGCGCGTACTTCTCTTCGAGGGCGCGGCGGCCCGCGATCGTGAGCGCCACGTCCATTTTGCGGCGGTCGTCGGGAGAGATCTCCATGGCGACGTAGCCCTTGCTGCGCAGCGAGCGCAGGATGTTGGCGGCGCGCGCGCGGCTGACGCGGATGCCTTCGCTGATCTGCGTGGGCGAGACGCGCCCGCCCCCCGCCGAGGACATGAACCACAAAGCCGCCGTTTCGCCTTCGATGAATTCGCGCAGCAGTTCGATCATGTCCATCCTGTTCATGCGCCAGAGCTGGGTCATCAGCTCGTCGCGGAGTTCTTCTTTCGTCATGTCCCGCCCTCCTATTCGTTGGATTTGAGGGAATCGGCCATGTTGATGCGGTTGAGTTTGATGAGCATGAAGGCGTACACGACCGCCGCGAAGGCGACGGTGAGCAGGAACGCCCACAGATAGCTCAACCCGCCGATGGCACGGCCGAGCATCATCGACACGCTGTTGACGCGCGACGTGATGAAGATGTGCAGCAAAAACCCGAGCAGCAGCCCCAAAAGGGCACCGAAGAGGGTGAGGATGGCGCTTTCGCGGTAGATGTAGCCCGCCACTTCCCCCTTGCGGTAGCCGAGCACGCGCAGGGTGGCGATCTCGCGGCGGCGCTCGTCGATGTTGATGTTGGTCAGGTTGTATAAGACGATGGCGGCAAGCCCGCCCGCGCTGATCACCAGCACGGCGATGACGAGGCCCATCGTCGATTCGAGCCCTTCAAAGGTCTCGATGCCCGCGTAGACGAATTCTACCGAGGTGACGCGGCCGCTCCCGTCGGCGAGCAGCGCCTCCGTCTGCGCGGGGGCGTCCGCTTCGGACACGCCCGAACGGACGAAGAGCATGTTGTGCGCCACGTCCGCGTCCTGCCCGAACAGTTCCAAGTAGCCCGCGCGGCTCATGTACAGGTACGAACCCGTGTAGTTTTCGCAGATGCCGTACACCGTGGCCTGCACGGCGGTGCCGCCCGAAACGTAGGTGACGGTATCCCCCTCCCCGATGCCGTAGACGACGGCGATGTTTTCGGGCAGGACGACGGCGGGGGTCGTTGCGGCCGTGACGTCGATCGGGGCCTTGCCCCTGCGCTCGTGCAGGGAGACGAAGGTGGAGAATTGCTCCGCGTCCTCGACGAGGTAGAGCTCGACGCTCTCGTTGGCCTCCTCTTCGGTGCCCGCGTGCAGGACAAGCTGGCCGTTCTCGCCGTAGAGGGACATCCAGCCTTCCGCGCCGCTCAAAAATTCTTGCAGGGCGCTGCCCTCGCCCGCGCGGATGTCGTCGAGCCCGCCCGAATATTCGACGACGGAGTCGTACAAGATCACGTCCTCGTACTGGATATCGGTGGCGGAGAGGATGGAGTCGTTGAGGCCGAAGCCGACGAGGATGAGCGCCGTGCACCCCATGACCGACACGACGGTGAGGATCATGTTCTTTTTATAGCGGAAGATGTTGCGGATGGTCGCCTTCCACTTGAATTTGAGGTGCTTCCAGAAGAAGTTGCAGCGTTCGAGAAGGATGCGCTTGCCGGGCTTGGGCGCCTTGGGCTGCATGAGCACGGAGGGCCGCTCTTTGAGGGCGGGCCGTCCCGCGCCCCAGGTGACCAGCACCGTGCCCGCCAGCGCGATGCCGACGACGGCCACCGCGAACCAGGGGCTGAACGCCAGCGAGAGCTGCGGCAGGTAGTACAGCGTCCTGTACGCCTGCCAGAAGATGGAGGGCAGCAGGCTGAACCCGATGAGGATGCCCGCCACGCAGCCGATGAGGCTCGCGAGGCAGCAGTACAGGAGGTATTTGGAGAGGATGCGCGCGTTTCCGTAGCCGAGCGCCTTCAAGGTGCCGATCTGCATGCGGTCCTCTTCCACCATGCGCGTCATGGACGTGAGCGCCACCAACGCCGCCACGAAGATGAAGAACACGGGGAAGATGCCCGCGATGTCCTCCACCTTTTCGACGTTCAGATCAAAGCTGACATAGCTGACGTTTTTGCTCGCGCGGTCGAGGATCATCCACGAGGCCTGCGCCGTTTCGGGCGCGGCGGAGGCGGAACGCGCGGAAACGCCTGCGCCTTGCACGGCCCGCGCCGCGGGCAGCGCGCCGCCCGCACCGCCCTGCATGCCGTCCTGCATGCCTGCCAGCGCTTCGAGCTTTTCGTTGACGGGCTCGCTGCGGGCGTCGCCCAGCTCTTCGAGCGCGGAGACGGCGCCGAGGACGTAGCTCTTGTACCCCTCGCCGAACATCGCGTGCCCTTCCGCGCCCGCGATCTTCACCCAGGCGTCGGTGCAGACGACGCGGTCCTGTTCATCGGCGGAAAAATTGAGCGCGCCGAACACGGTGGCGCCGCCGCCTAAAAGGTCGGCAAGGCTCGCGGGTTCGCTCAGATCTTTGTATACGTCGGCCGTATTTGCGTACAGGATGCAACCGACGACGCCCGTGCCGAGGTTGGTCACCTCGCGCGAATCGTCGTAGTAGTAATCGGGCGAGGAGACGATGCCGACGATGCGCAGCGTCTTGGCGCGGTAGATGTCTCCGTACGAGGAATTGGCGGTCGTGGGCGCGGCGGGGAGGGCGATCTCCTGCCCCAAAGCCACGGGTTCGAGCTTGTTGCCGGGGCGCAGGGCGACGGCTTCGGCCACGCCGTCTTCGCCGTTTTCCTGCGGCCAGCGGCCTTCGAGCAGGGTCAGGCGGGACAGGTTTTGGGGCGAAGAGACGTCTTCCAGCCCGAACACCCGCCCGACGACGTTCTTTTCCCCCACGTGCACGACGGCGTCCGAAGAGATGACGGGCAGGACGCTTTCCACCTGTCCCAGCTCCGCCAGCGCCGCGAGGTCGGCCTCCGTCAGACCGACGGTGCCCTTCACGTCGACGTCGTAGGCGTTTTCCTGCCGCAGGTAGCCGTCCATGGTGTTTTCCATGTCGGGCGTGGCCTGCATGACGCCGATGAGGAAGCCCACCCCCAGAGCGATGATGGCCATGATGGCGATGAACCGTCCGAAGCCCGTTTTGAACTCCTTGACGATGTTTTTGGTGAATTTTTTCATGAACGTACCCCCGTTTTCATGCACGGAACGCTGTTACTCCCGCGCGCGGCGGGAAAGGGGCGAAGGCTGCGGAGCGCGGCGTCACCACTCGATGGCGGAGACGTCGGCGGGGTGTTCGTTGACCGTTTCGGACACGGCCGCGCCGTTCTTGATCTGGATGACGCGGTCGGCCATCTGTGTGATGGCGGAATTGTGGGTGATGACGATGACCGTTTTTCCGTTTTCGCGGCAGATGTCGTGCAGCAGGCGCAGGATGGCTTTGCCCGTCTCGTAGTCGAGGGCGCCCGTCGGCTCGTCGCACAAAAGGAGCTTGGGGTTTTTGGCGATGGCGCGCGCGATGGAGACGCGCTGCTGTTCGCCGCCCGAAAGCTGCGCAGGGAAGTTTTTCATGCGCTCGGAAAGGCCCACCTTTTCGAGGGTAGCGGCCGCGTCGAGGGGGTTTTTGCAGATCTCGGAGGCGATCTCCACGTTTTCGAGCGCGGTGAGGTTTTGGATCAGGTTGTAAAACTGGAAGACAAACCCGACGTCGTAACGGCGGTAGTCGGTCAGCTTGCGGTCGTTGAAGGAGCTGATCTCGACGCCGTCCACGAAGATGCGGCCGTCCGTGACTTTGTCCATGCCGCCGAGCATGTTCAAGACGGTGGTCTTGCCCGCGCCGCTCGGGCCGACGATCACGCAGAACTCCCCTTTTTCGATGGTGAAGTTGACCTTGTTGGCCGCCTTGATGACGTTGTCTCCCATGGTGTAGAACCTGCAAACGTCCTTGAACTCCACAAAGCTCATACCGCCCTCCCCCGTTTGTCATGCCTGTAACATTTTTGCGTGCTGCGTCACCGCAAAATATGACAACGGTAGAAATAGTTTCTACTAAAAACTATTTACATGAATATTATACGCCGCAAACGTGCCGCTGTCAACAGGCGGCGGCAAAATTCTTGTGAAATGTGCGCGAAAAATGCCCGCCGCACACATCCGCGCTCGGCGGGCGCGGCAGGCGGGTTCGGCGGGTTCGACGGGCGTGAGCGGGTTTGATATGTTCGACGAGCGAGAGAAAAGGGCACGGGCGGGTCCGGCGGGCAAACAAAAACGGGGCGGTAAAAGGGCCCCGTTGTTTGTTGCGTTCAGGCGCGCTCTTCGCGGCGGTTGGTCAGGCGCAGGATGCCGCCCGAAAATACCGTGTACACGATCAGCCAGAGCGCGGCCAGCGCGATGAGGATGTAGGTGACGACCGCGCCCACGGAACGGTCCCCCATGAATACGGCCGAAACGAGGTTGAAATTGAAGATCCCGTACAGGCCCCAGTTGACGGCGCCGAGCAGGACCAGGATATACGAAACGATGTTTGCGATGATCATACGCTTACCTCCTGCCCGTAGTTTGCCCGCCCTGCCCCGTTTTATGTACGGCGCGAAGAAAACGCGGGCGGCGATGGCGTGAAAAGGGTTTGCTTTTCGGCCCGAAATGGTGTACAATGGCTGTATGCGGCTGTGGCGGAATTGGCAGACGCGCCGGACTTAGGATCCGGAGGGCAACCGTGCAGGTTCAAGTCCTGTCAGCCGCACCAAACCGAAGGCGAGGGCGCAAGGCGGCGCCCTCGCTTTTTTCGGGACCTTGTTTTGGTTGGCAAAACGAAGGCGGGCGCCCGCGAACGGCCCGCAAAACGCCGCCGAAGCCGCAACCGATGAAAAATTGTTGCTTTTTCCGTCAAAACGGTATATACTGTACGGGCAAAGCGGCAAGGCGCGTTCATGCACCGCACGGGGCAGAACCGGTTTCGATTGCCGGTGCGCGGGGAGGTAAGCACGCCGAGGAACGAGTGGCCTCGTTAAAACATTCGGAAAAAATTAAATGCTGAAAAAGCACCTTACCGCGCCAACACCCAGTTGGCGTACGCCGCTTAACTTTTAAGCGGTCCGTCCGCACCCCGATCCCGCCGCGGGGCTGCGGGCGTCATTCGAGGCGGGGAACTGCCGTTTTGATGTGAAGTCGGCAAAACGGCCGATCTTAGATTTCTGCGAGGGCGCCCCTTCGGCCGCAGAGAAGCGTCCCCTAAGATAATTGCGGCATAAGCGTGTAGAAAGCCTTTCGGCAAGCCGGTAAGACGCGAGTTCAACTCTCGCCTGCTCCACCAGTGTCGACAGAGTTTGAACACCGCAAAGACGGAATATATTTTCGTCAACGGTGTTGCAGGCTTTGTGGCATACAAGTAAAGAAAGAGAGCAACGGAAAAACCGTTGCTCTCTTTCTATTTCATTGATTATGGAATTTCTACAATTTTCAACCTGTTCTCTAAAAGTAATTTATGTGTTAAGTTTTTGCCTTGATTTTTATTAGATAATGTTTTTCCATAGGTATTGATTAACCGATATACTTCGTCCGTCTGTTCAAATCCTTTTGAATAATAAAACATTAAACTGACTTTGCTATTTTCATAAAGATTATAATAATCGAAAATACTTTGAAAATAAGAGTAATCGGCTTCACTAAGAGAATGCCCGTAAAATTTAATTTCCAGCGGATTATCTTTTTTCGGCAGAATACTAGTTTCTACATCAGCATTTAACATTTTTCTATACGTTTTACTGAATTTGTGTAGTTCAAAATTTTCCTCTTGCGATTGAATTATTGTATCATCTATACCAAATATGATATTGCAAGACGCACAATTTTCTGCGCATTTATTCATACACAGTTTGCCGTGTATGTTATTATATAAGCATGGGCTTTGAACTCCCAAAATATCAAATAAAGCGGTATAATTAAAACTTAATATATTGACTGAATGTAAATTAACAAATTCTTTCGACAATATATGTTTTTCTCGCCAGTCAGGTTGATTTATCGTTGGTGAAAGTTGTTTATAGTATGCTTCTTCTTGTCGCTCTATAATATCATCAATTGTTTTATATTGTATATCAGTAAAACCCGTTAAAGTTTTTAATAAATTCATCGCATTAATGATATATTGTGTATTATATTCTTTCTCATTGTTGGGGTTAACAATAGTATCTTTCATGTATTTGCAAAACCTTTTTTCAAATTTATGCAAGTCCTGAAAAATTTTATCTACAAGTAAAGAATACATTTCATCGTCCGCATAAGTTTTTATTCTATAAAAAGAATAATAAAAAGTCATGCAATTTTGATACAAAAATCTTTCAATCGGGTCATTTAAAGTTTTAATAGCGTCAACAGGAGCTTCACCCCGCTTAACACTTGTTAACGCCTTATATGCAATTTCTTTATAATAGCCGCCAATGGGCAAAATGGTGTCTTTTATGATTGTTTCAATATCACACCAGTTATAATTAACTTTGCCGAATGTTGTATAATAACCAAACAATAAAGTTTCCCAAAAACCTGTTACCCCTGCTTTCATTTGTTGCAAACCAAATCGTCCGCCGATAGTATCAAGTATTGTACTTTGAAAAAAATCTTTATAGGAAGACTTTAATCCACAATGCAGATCAAAGCCATTCCCCAAAATTAAGAGTTGCGATGATTGCATATATCATAACCCCGTTGCATTTCTTTTATATTATAGTAGAACTGAATATAAAAGTCAAATTGTCTTGTGTTAGAATGGCATATCCCCGTCGTCTGCAATCTCTATGAGCGTAGGCGGCTTTTTTAGTTCTCCCGTATATTTATTGACGGGAATTTCCTTGCT
>CALVHO010000004.1 GCA_944328445.1 uncultured Clostridia bacterium
ACGAAAAATCGCAGGGCGCAGCCCGAGATTTTTGTGAAGAAAGCGGCGGAGCCGAGGCGGAAGCGAGCGGCTGCCCGCACGGGCGGCCGCGAGAAACCGGCCTCGGGCGGAGCCGCGGGGCGCTTGCAAAAAATGTGATTTTTGCGCGCGCAGAAAGTTATAAAAAATAAAAACTTTTTGTCCTAAATTCTACATTTTACATTCTACACTCTACATTCCTTTCTGTCATCCCGAGCTTGTCGAGGGATCTCATTGCAGGCTCAACGGTGGGCGGGCGAGTGAGATCCTTCGACTGCGCCTCACTTCGTTCGGCTCCGCTCAGGATGACAAAGGGGGCGCGACTTCGTTCGGCTCCGCTCAGGATGACGGGGGGTGCAAACGGAGTTGTAAGCGCAGGGTGTTATTAGGATACTTCCTCAATTCTACATTTTACATTCTACATTCTGCATTCGCAAACGCCCGCCAGGGCGCCTTGCGTCGGGCTCGGGATGACATAGGGTTTATCCTCAATTCTACATTCTGCATTTTACATTCTACATTCCGTTATCACATTGCAAAGCACCAAAGCAGGCCCATCCTTTTGCGGAGGTGTTTTTTCATGCCCAAAAATGTGGCGGTCTTTTTCGGCGGCAGGTCTTGCGAAAACGAGATCTCGGTCATCACGGGCACCATGGCCTGCAACGTGCTGCGCGGCGGCCCGTACAACGTGTACCCCGTGTACATCGCCCAGGACGGCGCCATGTTCACGGGCGAGGCCCTGTTCGACGTGGCGTCCTTTCGCGGCCGTGAACGCAGGGGCTTTCTTCCCGCGCAGCTTTGCGGCGGCACCCTCTATACCGTGCGCGGCAAAAAGCGCCGCGCGGTGGCGGAAATTTCCGTCGGGCTCAACTGCTGCCACGGCATGGGCGGGGAGGACGGCGCTGTGGCGGGGCTCTTGGACCTCAACGGCGTCGCCAACGCTTCGCCCGGGTTGGCCGCTTCCGCCCTGTTCATGGATAAGTGCCTGACCAAGTACGCTGCCGCGGGGCTCGGGGTGCGCACGCTGCCTTCCTTCCGCGTGGCCGAGGCAGACTACGCCCGCCGCGGCGCCTTCGCCCTGCGCTGCATCGAGGAGCGGCTGGGCTACCCCGTCGTCGTCAAGCCCGCGCGGCAGGGTTCGAGCATCGGCGTGTTCGTGGCCGAAGACCGCGCCGCGCTGCAATTTTCGCTGCGCGCGGCCTTCGCCTACGACACCCTCGTTCTGGCCGAAAAATACCTGCAAGAGCGGCGGGAGATCAACTGCGCCGCCTATCGCGCGGGCGGGCAGATCGTCGTATCCCCCTGTGAGGAGCCCAAAACTTCGCACCGCATCCTCACCTTTGCCGACAAATACACCGACGGCGGCAAGGGCGGCGGAGATTTCCCCGCCAAGATCCCGCAAATCATTGCCGAGCGCATCCGCGGCACGGTCAAACTCCTGTACCGCCGCATGCAGCTGCGCGGCATCGTGCGGGCGGACTTTCTCCTCGGCGGCGGGCAGGTGTATTTCAACGAGATGAACACCGTGCCCGGTTCCCTCGCCTGGTATCTCTTCTGCAAAGACCTGGCGGGCTTTCAAAGCGTGCTCCTCTCCGTTTTGGAGGAGGGCGAACGCGACTTTTCCGCCCGCGCTGGCAAGCGGCTGCTGAAAAGCGGCGGCGTGCCCCCCGCGCGCCCGGGGGGAGGAGGGGCGGGGCGCGCCCCTTCCCCCGCCGGGGGGGCGGCCCGCCCGCCGCTCCCGTCCGCGCGTTCCATGGTACCGTTTTTGCCGCGGCCGCGGGCAAACGCTTGTGTTTGCCCGCGGCTTTGTGTTACAATATCGGAGCAAGTACAAGGCAAGGAGCACCGTTCATGAAAAAGATCGCAATGAAAAACCCCGTCGTCGAGATGGACGGGGACGAGATGACCCGCGTTTTGTGGCAGTGGATCAAGGAGGACCTCATCTGCCCCTTCGTCGAGCTGCGCACGGAATACTACGACCTGGGCCTTCCCAACCGCGACAAGACGGACGACCGCGTGACCGTCGAGGCGGCCGAGGCCAACAAAAAATACAAGGTGGGCGTCAAGTGCGCCACCATTACTCCCAACGCCCAGCGCGTGGAGGAGTACAAGCTCAAACAGATGTGGAAGAGCCCGAACGGCACCATCCGCCGCATCCTGGACGGAACGGTGTTCCGCGCGCCCATCCTGGCCAAGGGCATCACCCCGTACATCCCGGGCTGGAAAAAGCCCATCGTGCTCGCCCGCCACGCCTACGGAGACGTGTATTCGGGCGTGGAGACGCGCACGGCGGCGGGGGACAAGGCCTACCTCGTCGTCGAGGACGGGCAGGGCGCCGTCAAGGAAAAGCTGCTCGTTCACGATTTTTCCAAGGGCGGCGGCATCGTGCAGTCGGTGCACAATCTCGACGCTTCCATCGCCTCTTTCGCGCGTTCCTGCTTCAACTACGCGCTGGACGTGAAGATGCCCCTTTGGTTCGCCACCAAGGACACCATCTCCAAAAAGTACGACCACCGCTTCAAGGACATCTTCGCCGAAATTTTCGAAGCGGAATACAAGGACAAGTTTGCGGCGGCGGGGCTGGAATACATGTACACCCTCATCGACGACGCCGTGGCGCGCGTGGTGCGCTCGGAAGGCGGCATCCTCTGGGCGTGCAAAAACTACGACGGCGACGTCATGAGCGACATGGTGGCCACCGCCTACGGCTCTTTGGGCATGATGACCTCCGTGCTCGTCTCGCCCGACGGCAACTACGAGTTTGAAGCGGCGCACGGCACCGTGACCCGCCATTACTACAAACACCTGCGCGGGGAGGAAACGTCCACCAACTCCGTGGCCACCATCTTCGCCTGGACGGGCGCCCTGGCCAAGCGCGGCGAGCTGGACGGCACGGCCGATCTCGTGGCCTTTGCCAAAAAGCTCGAAGCGGCCACCGTGCGCACCATCGAGGAAGGGGAGATGACGGGCGACCTCGTCCCGCTCTTTTGCAGCGAGGGCGTGCAGCCGAAAAAGCTCTCCTCCCGCGCCTTTTTGCAGGCGGTGGCGTCCAAACTGTAAGGCAAAGGGCGCAAAGCCTTCCGCTTTTATCCGTTCCCGCGTCCGCGGCGAAAATTTGTTCGCCGCGGGCGCGGTTTTTTGTTGGCAGTCGCGCGGCGCGGGTGTATAATGTTGCCTCGGAAAGGAGAGAGCGTATGGAAGAAAAGGCTCGCCCCGCCGCGGCGGGGCAGGGGGAGGCGCAGGCCTTGCCCGCAGAGCAAACGGAAGTGACCGCGGAGATCGAACAGGCCGTGCCCGCAGAGCAAACGGAAGCGCCCGCCGAGGCCGTGCAGGCCTTGCCCGCGGGGCAAGCGCAGGCGCCCGCGGGGCCGTTGCCTGCCAAAAAGCGCGCGCAGGCCGCCCTCGTGCACGTGCTCAAAAGCAGCGTGGTGCTGTGGGTGGCGATCGCGGCGGCGGCCGTCACCTGCTTTTTCGTGCCCTTCGACAGGGAGTATCTCGGCTACTTCGACCTCGAAACGCTGGCCTGCCTCTTCTGCACGCTGGCGGTGGTGGCGGCCTTCAAAAACATCCGCTTTTTTATTTGGCTGGCGGACGTGATCGTGCGCCGCTTCAAAAACATGCGCAACGTCGTGCTGGCGCTGGTGTTCGTCACCTACTTCGGCTCGATGATCATGGCCAACGACATGGCCCTCATCACCTTTCTGCCTCTCGGCTACTTCGTGCTCGATTCGTGCGGGAACAAAAAGATGACGGCCTTCGTGTTCATCATGCAGAACATCGCCGCCAACCTCGGCGGCATGCTCACCCCCTTCGGCAACCCGCAAAACCTCTACCTCTACTCCTACTATTCCATCCCCGCGGGCGAATTTTTCAAGATCATGGCGCTGCCCTTTGCGGTGGCCTTCCTGCTCATCCTGGCGGTGTGCCTGTTCGTCAAGCCGCAGCCCGCCGCCGTGCGCACGGGCCCCAAGCCCCGCCCGCCCGTGTGGCGCATCGCGGCCTATTCGGCGCTGTTCGTGCTGTCGGTGCTCATCGTGTTCCGCGTCTTTCCCTACTACTGGGGGCTTCTGGCGGTGGCGGCCGCCCTGCTGGTGCTCGATTTCCGCGCCGTCCTGCACGTCGATTACGCGCTCCTTCTGACCTTTTGCGCCTTCTTCGTCTTTTCGGGCAACATGGCGCGCATCCCCGCGGTGGCGGAGGGGCTGGGCGGACTCATCGCCCTCGACCCGCTCGCCTTCGGCGTGCTCTCCTGCCAGGTCATCTCCAACGTGCCCTCGGCGGTGCTGCTCTCGCGGTTCACGCCGAACTACGCCGGCCTGCTCGTGGCGGTGAACATCGGCGGCCTGGGCACGCCCGTCGCTTCGCTGGCCAGCCTGATCACCCTCAACACCTACCGCCTCGTTCGCCCGGGGGAGACGGCCCGCTACGTGCGCAAATACCTGGCTTTCAACTTCGCCTTCCTCGCCGTGCTGCTCGGCGCGGGGTACCTCAACGCGCTGCTCGTGTAGCGCGCTTTGTTTTGCCTTTGTTTTTGGGCGCTCTTTTGCGCCTTTTCCGCTTTACACCGCCGCAAAAATGCGCTATAATGGAAACGGTGGTTTTTTGCGCCGCGCCCGTGCGGGCGCGGCCGCGGCAGTCATCAACTCACGGCCCGTGTGCCGTCATACAAAGCGAGGGGTAATTATGTTAACAGCGATCGTCGGCATCAACTGGGGCGACGAAGGCAAGGGCAGGATGGTAGACCTCCTGTCCAAGGACTATGACATCGTCTGCCGCTACCAGGGCGGCAACAACGCGGGGCACACCGTCATCAACGAGCGCGGCCGCTTCATCCTCAACCTGCTGCCTTCGGGCATCCTGCGCGAGGGCGTCGTCTGCGTGATGGGCCCCGGCATGGTCATCGACATCCGCCACCTCGCGGGGGAGATGGCCCGCCTGCGCGAAGCGGGCATCGCCATTTCGCCCGAAAATCTGAAAATTTCCGACCGCGCGGTCATCACCATGCCGTACAACGTGCAGCAGGACTGCCTCGAAGAGGAGCGCCTGGCCGATAAAAAGTTCGGCTCCACCAAGCGCGGCATCGCGCCCGTATACGCCGATAAGTATCTGAAAAAGGCCTTCCGCATGGGCGAGCTGAAAAATCCCGCGCGGCTCTTTGCCCGCCTGCCCGGCATCGTGGAATGGAAAAACCTGACCATCCGCGGCTCGTACGGCGCGGAGGAGGTCCGCGAAGAGGACATGCGCGCCTACTTCAACGAATACGGCCTGCCCTTGCAGGACTACATCTGCGACGTGGGCCTGTACCTCAACGAGGCGCACGCCGCGGGCAAAAAGATCCTGCTCGAAGCGCAGCTCGGTGCCCTGCGAGACATCGACTACGGCATCTACCCGTACACGTCCTCTTCCAACAACATCGCCGCCTACGGCCCCATCGGCGCGGGCGTGCCCAATTTGAAGCTCGACAAAGTCATCGGCATCATGAAGGCCTATTCCTCCTGCGTGGGCGAGGGCCCGTTCACGGCCGAATACTTCGGCGAAAAGGCCGAAAAGCTGCGCAAGGCGGGCGGCGAATACGGCGCCGCGACGGGCCGTCCCCGCCGCGTCGGGCCCTTCGACGTCGTCGCCTCCAAATACGGCATCCGCTGCCAGGGCGCCGACGAGATCGCCCTCACCAAGCTCGACATCCTTTCGGGCCATGAGGAGATCGAAGTCTGCGTCGGCTACGAACTGGACGGCAAGGTGTTCACCGAATTTCCCTTCACCGACGTTTTGGACGACTGCAAGCCCGTCTTTGCCAAGGTCAAGGGCTGGAATTGCGACATCTCTTCCTGCCGCAAAAAGGAAGACCTGCCGCAGGCGGCGCTCGATTACATACGCTACATCGAAGACGCCTGCGCCTGCAAGGTCCGCTACGTCTCCGTCGGGGCCGAGCGCGACGCCTACATCGAACTGTAAACACAGGACGCGGCCCCGCCCATCTTCGCCTGCGGGCGTGGAAGGGCCCGCCGCGCAAACGTACGGGAGCGACCATGAAACGCCGATTTATCAAAATGCACGGCGCGGGCAACGACTATATCTATTTCGACTGCCTGCGCGAGGAGGAGCCCGAGGACCCCGCGGCCCTCTCCGTGCGCCTTTCCGACCGCCACAAAGGCATCGGCGGAGACGGCGTCGTGCTCATCTGCCCGAGCGACGTCGCCGACGCGAAGATGCGCATGTTCAACGCCGACGGCAGCGAGGGGAAGATGTGCGGCAACGCCATCCGCTGCGTGGCCAAATACCTGTTCGACAACGTTTCCCCCAAAGAGCGGATGTCGATCGAAACGCTCTCGGGCGTGAAGGAGCTCACCGTCTTTGCCGAAGGTGGCAAGGCCCGCTCCGTGCGGGTGGACATGGGCCCCGCGTCGTTTGCGCCCGCCTCCGTCCCCGTGCTGTGGGAAGGGGAGAGCGCCGTCGGTGTGCCCTACACCGTGGGCGGGCGCACCTTTTCGATCACCTGCCTTTCCATGGGCAACCCGCACTGCGTCGTCTTTGCCGACCCCGACGGGGAGGACCTCGCGGCGATCGGCCCGCTGTTTGAAAACGCGCCCGTCTTCCCCGCGCGCGTCAACACCGAGTTTGTCCGGAAAATCGGGGAACGTACCTTAAAAATGCGCGTCTGGGAGCGCGGCAGCGGCGAAACGCTGGCCTGCGGCACGGGCGCCTGCGCGGCGGCCGCGGCCGCCGTCAAGCTGGGGCTTTGCCCCGCGGGCGAGGAGATCGAAGTGCGCCTGCGCGGCGGCACGCTGTTCGTCACGGTGGGGGATACGGTGTTTTTGCGCGGCCCCGCCGAAACGGTGTTCACGGGCGAGATCGAGCTGTGAACGCGCCGCGCCTTTTTTGAGCAACATCGGCAAAAATCAAACCGGCAGTAATATCGAAGGAGAAGGATCATGAAGTACATTTTCGTCACGGGCGGCGTCGTATCGGGCCTGGGCAAGGGCATCACGGCGGCGAGCCTGGGCAGGCTGCTCAAATCGCGCGGCTACAAGGTCGCCTCGCAGAAGCTCGACCCGTACATCAACATCGACCCGGGCACGATGAGCCCGTACCAGCACGGCGAGGTGTTCGTCACAGACGACGGCGCCGAGACCGACCTGGACCTCGGGCACTACGAGCGGTTCATCGACGAAAACCTCAACAAGTTCTCCAACCTGACCACGGGCAAGGTGTACTGGAACGTGCTCAACAAGGAGCGCAACGGCGAGTACCTCGGCCAGACGGTGCAGGTCATCCCGCACATCACGGGCGAGATCAAGACCTTTATCTACAACGTCGGCCGCCAGAGCAATGCAGACATCGTCATCACCGAGATCGGCGGCACCATCGGCGACATCGAGAGCCAGCCCTTCATCGAGGCCATCCGCCAGGTGTCGATGGAAGAGGGCCGCGAAAACTGCTGCTTCATCCACGTCACCCTCGTGCCGTACATCACGGGCTCGTGCGAGTTCAAGTCCAAGCCCACCCAGCATTCGGTCAAGGAATTGCAGGGCATGGGCATCGCGCCCGACATCATCGTCGCCCGCGTCGACGCGCCCCTTCCCGACGACATCAAGAAGAAGATCGCCATGTTCTGCAACGTGAAGAGCGATTGCGTCATCGAAAACCTGACCCTGCCCATCCTCTACGAGGCGCCCGTCATGCTTGAACAGGCCAACCTCTCTTCCATCGTCTGCCGCACCCTCGGCCTGCCCGCGGGCAACATCGACATGCGCGAATGGGACGAAATGCTCACCCGCGCCAAAAATTGCAGCCGCACCGTGAAGATCGCTCTCTGCGGCAAGTACGTGCGCCTGCACGACGCCTATCTCTCCGTGGCCGAAGCGCTCACCCACGCGGGCTTTGAAAACGCCGCCAAGGTGGAGATCGAGTGGGTGGACAGCGAAAAGCTGACCGACGCCGACGCGCCGAAAGTGTTCGCGGGGGTAGACGGGATCCTCGTGCCCGGCGGCTTCGGCGGGCGCGGCATCGAGGGCAAGATCGCCGCCGCCAGATACGCGCGCGAAAACAACGTGCCCTACCTTGGCATCTGCCTCGGCATGCAGACGGCCGTCATCGAGTTCGCCCGCCACGTTTTGGGCTATGCCGACGCCAATTCCTCCGAATTCAACCCCGAAAGCGCCTATCCCGTCATCGACATCATGCCCGACCAGCTGGGCGTGAAGATGGGCGGCACCATGCGCCTGGGCGCCTATCCTTGCAAGGTGCGCGCGGGCACCAAGCTGCGTGCGGCGTACAAGTCCGAGCTCGTTTCCGAGCGCCACCGCCACCGCTTTGAATTCAACAACGACTACCGCGCCGACTTTGAAAAGCACGGCATGAAGATCTGCGGCACCTCGCCCGACGGCCTGCTCGTCGAGGCGGTGGAGCTGGAAAAGCATCCCTTCTACGTGGGGGTGCAGTTCCACCCCGAGTTCAAGTCCCGCCCCAACGCGGCGCACCCCGTGTTCCGCGAGTTCGTCAAGGCGGCGGTGCAAAAGAGCGGGCGGTAAAGAGCCGCGGCGGAACTTCCTGCGCGGAAGTTCCGCTCTTTTTTCTTCGGGAGATATGTATGAAGCTGAACGAACATTATAAAAACTTGCAGGAAAGTTACCTGTTTTCCACCGTGGCGCACAAAGTGAACGCCTACGCCGCGGCGCACCCGTCCGCAAAGATCCTGCGCCTCGGTATCGGCGACGTGACGCTGCCGCTCGCGCCCGCCGTCGTCGCGGCGATGGCCGCGGCGGTGGAGGAGATGGGCCGCAAGGAGACCTTCCGCGGCTACGGCCCCGAGCAGGGCTATCCCTTTTTGCGCGAAAGCATCCGCCAATACTATGCCCGCCGCGGCGTAACGCTCGCCGCCGACGAGATCTTTATCTCCGACGGCGCCA
Organism: uncultured Clostridia bacterium; assembly: GCA_944328445.1. Lineage (GTDB taxonomy): Bacteria > Bacillota > Clostridia > Christensenellales > Borkfalkiaceae > Borkfalkia. The sequence continues at coordinate 8,928 of CALVHO010000004.1, forward strand.
AGAGCGATCTCGGCAACATCCTCGACCTGTTCGCCGCCGAAAACGCCGTGCTCGTCCCCGACCCCGTCTACCCCGTCTACGTGGATACGAACGTCATGGCGGGGCGCCGCATCCTGTTTGCGGACGCCGCGGAAAGCAACGGCTTTTTGCCCATGCCCGACGAAAAGGTGCAGGCGGACATCGTTTACATCTGTTCGCCCAACAATCCCACGGGCGCGGCCTATTCGCGCGAGCAGCTGGCGGCGTGGGTGAACTACGCCCGCCGCCGCGGCGCCGTCATCTTATACGACGCGGCGTACGAGTGCTTCGTGCGCGAAGAGGGGCTCGCGCGCAGCATTTACGAAGTCGAGGGCGCCGAAGAGTGCGCCGTCGAGTTCTGCTCCTTTTCCAAAACGGCGGGCTTTACGGGCACCCGCTGCGGCTACACCGTCGTGCCGCACGCGCTTGCGGGCGGGGCGTTGAACAAGATGTGGCTGCGGCGGCAGACGACCAAGTTCAACGGCGTGCCGTACATCGTGCAGCGCGGGGCGGCGGCCGTGTTCACCGAAGAAGGGGAAAAGCAGATCGCCGAAAACCTCGCCGTCTACCGCCGCAACGCCGCGCGGCTGTGCCGCTGCCTCGACGGCCTCGGCATCTGGTACACGGGCGGCAAAAATTCTCCCTATGTGTGGCTGCGCTGCCCGGGTTTTGACGACAGCTGGAAGTTTTTCGACTATCTGTTGGAGGAGGCGAACGTCGTCGGCACCCCCGGCTGCGGGTTCGGCAAAAACGGGCAGGGGTACTTCCGCCTGACCGCCTTCGGCGGCGAGGATACGACCGCCGAGGCGGCCGAACGCCTCACGCGGCTGCTCTCCCGCGGCTGAGCGCCCCGCGCGGCCGCTCTCCCGCGGCCGAACGCGAACGCATTTTTCTCCCTCTGCCCGCCCCGCGCTGCCGCGGGGCGGGCCGTTTTTTGTCGGCGGCCCTCGTTTTGCGGCCGCAATAACGGTTTTTTTTGCCCCCGCCGTTGACAACATGCACAATCATACTATATAATAAAAACAGAATAAAGCAAAACCCCTCCCGCGCCGCGGCGCGGGAGGGGGCAAAAGCTGTTTTGCATACAAAACAGGCGGCAAACTGCGTTTGCCGCCCATGCGCTTAACAGAGCGAAAGGCGGGCGTCGGCCCGCGGAAAGGGGGAAAGGGTATGAAAAAGCGGCTCTTTGCGGCGGCGCTTTGCCTGCTGCTGGCTTTCGGCCTGGCGCTGTTCGCGTCCGCCTGCGACGATACGGGCAATGCGGGCCCCGCGGGCGGCGGCAGCACCGTCAACACGGGCGGCGCGGGCGAGGACGAAAAGGAGACGTTCAAGCTCATCTACGGCGCGGGGGAAGGCGGCTTCCTCTCCGCGTCGGCAGACGGGGAAAAGTTCCCGTACATCCTGCACGAAAGCGTGGAAAAAGGCGAAAACATGCCGCCCGTCTACGCCCTGGCTTCGGACGGCTATACCTTTGTCAAATGGAGCGACGGCGTGACCGACAACCCGCGCACCGATACAAACGTGCAGGGGGATATCGACGTCGAGGCCGTGTTCGAGCGCATCACCTACACGCTGACCTACACGGCGGGCGCGGGCGGCACGCTCAGCAGCGGGGATCTTTCCGCCCAAAACAAGATCGAACTGAACGTCGCGTACAGCGATGCAGGGGGCCTTGTCACCGCCGTGCCCGATGCGGGGTATACGTTTGTCAAATGGAGCGACGGCAAAACCCAAAACCCGCGCTTCGAGCCGGGCGTCTTTGAAGACATGGCCGTTCAGGCCGTGTTCGGGCGCATCACCTATCCGTACACCTACACGGCGGGCGCGGGCGGCCATCTGGAAGTGAACGGGCAACCGCAGCAGAGCCCGTACGCGGTGCAGCTCCCCGAGGGCGAAAGCGTCACCGTCACCGCCGTGCCCGAAACGGGGTATACGTTTGTCAAATGGAGCGACGACGTCGAAACGGCCACCCGCACCGATAGCCAAAACGGGGGCGTTACGGTCACGGCCGAGTTCGAGCGCATCACCTATACGCTGGCCTATTCGGCGGAGGCGGGCGGCGCGGTGTTCGGCCAAGCTTCGCAGACCGTCGGCTACGGCGAAAGCGGCACCCGGGTGACCGCCGTCCCCGCGGCGGGGTATACGTTTGTCAAATGGGACGACGGCGTCAAAACGGCCGACCGCACCGATAGCGGTGTGCAGGAGGATATCGAAGTCACGGCCGAATTCACGCCCGTCACCTATACGCTGACCTATTCGGCGGAGGCGGGCGGCACGCTCAGCAGCGGGGATCTTTCCGCCCAAAACGAGATCGAACTGAACGTCGCGTACAGCGATGCGGGGGGCCTTGTCACCGCCGAGCCCGCGGATGGCTACGTGTTTGCGGGTTGGAGCGACGGCGTCAAAACGGCCGTCCGCACCGATACCGCTTGGGCGGACTTTTCCGTTTCCGCGCGCTTCGAGCCGGACGAAACGAGCGCCGTCACCGTCACGTACGAGGCGCAAACGGACGAGAACGGCGTGGCGCTCGGCACCGTCGCGGGCGCGCGGGTGCAAAGGCTCGCGCCGGGGCAGAAGGGCGCGCCCGTCACCGCGCTGCCCGCCGCGGGGTATGCGTTTGCGGGATGGAGCGACGGCGAAACGGGCGCCACCCGTTCGGACAGCGCCGAAGAGAGCGTCACGTTCACCGCCCTGTTCGAGCCCGAGGCGGAAACAGATCTGTTTGCGGGCGGAACGGGCACCGCGGAAGATCCCTTCCTGATCGCCGATTTGCGGCAGCTGCGCAACATTCAGGTGCAGGAAACGCGCGGAAGTTACGAGGACAGCAAAAAGCATTACAAGCTGACCTGTGACATCGTCCTGGACGGGGGCGCGCCCAACTTCGTGCCGCTGGACATGACGGGGCAGTACGAGACCCAAAACAACAGCCATTTTCGCGGCCATTTGGACGGCGGCGGGCATTCGATCAAAAACCTGTGCATCGTCGCCCCGGGCGGGACGGCCGCCCTCTTTGTCGGCATCGCGGAGGGTTCCGTCAAAAACCTGAACATCGTAAACGCCTACATCGCGGGCACCGAAAAGGTCGCGGGCATTGCGGGCACCGTCTACAACGGGCAGGTCGTCGGCTGCCGCGTGCAGGGCACCCTCGAATACCTGCCGGGCCACGGGGATGCCGATGCTTCCTACATCGGCGGCGTGGCGGGGGCGTTCACGGTGACGTCCGTTTCGGGAGGCGGCCTGCCGTTTGACGGCTGTTCAGCCGACGTGACCATCTGCGCGCGCGATGTGGCGGGCACCGCCTACGTGGGCGGCGCCGTCGGATCTGTGGATATCACGGGTAAGAACGCGGGACCGATGAGCCTTTCTGCCGAGGCCGCGATCCATGTTTCCGCCCGAGGCGAAGTTTACGCGGGCGGGCTGGCCGGCTATGCGCGGAACGCGCTTTCCCTGCAAAACAGCACCTTTGCGGGCACTATCGAGGCGGCGTGCCGTGCCGAGTCCGCCAACACAAACGGCGCCGTCGCGTTCGTCGGCGGGCTCGTGGGGAACGGGGTGCTTTCTTCGTCGCTGACGCTGCAAAACTGCACGGCGGAGGGCACCTTCACGGTCTACGGCGATGGCGCCGCGCTCGGCGGGCTCGTGGGCGCGGCGGCGGGGCTGACCGCCGCGGACAGCGGGTTTGACGGCGCCCTGCGCGTGTTCTGCGGGCAGGTCGCGGGCGCAGTCGACGCGGGCGGGATCGCCGCAACGGTAAACGGCGATTGCACCGTGGAGCGCTGCTCTGCCGCGGGGACGATCGCGCTCGCCGCGGGCGAAGAAGACAACGGTTCTGCGGTCCGCGCGGGCGGCCTGCTCGGCCGCGTGACGAACGGGGATCTGATCGTCGGAGACAGTTACGCATGCACCACGATCTCCTTGGGAGTGGAATATGCGTTCGCGGGCGGCCTGCTCGGGCAGGCATCGGCGGGCGGCAGCAATGCAGCCTGCCTCGAATTTTGCTACGCCGCGGGCGGCATCGTGGATCTGCCCGCAAGCGGGTACTCCTCTTTGGGGGCCTGCGTCGGGATCGGTGACGGGATGGACGTCATGAACGTGCACTGGCTGCAAGGCCGCGGCGCGTCCGCCGCCATCAACGGCAGCGGCATCGGGCAGGACGGCTTTGTCGGCCACGCCGCGGAAGGGGAGATCACCGCCGAACTCCTCAACGATGGCCGCGTCGAAGGCGACGCCCCCTGGCAGGAGGGCGCGGACGGCTTGCCCGTCCTGGCTTGGGAAAACGAGGCCGCACAGGCCTGCGCCTAAAAAAACCGTTTTGCAAACGGAGGTATGCACATGCGCGAAGGGTTCGTCTGCGAAGAGCTTTGCATCGCGCACCGCGGCCGCGCGGTGCGCGGGTTTGTCCTCTTTCCCGCGTCGGCGGGGGAGGGCGCGGCGCGTGCGGAGAGCTGCCGCAAAGGGGCGGAAGGCGCCACGCCCGCGGCAAAAGGGCGGCCCGCCGCCGTGTTTTGCCACGGCTTCGGCGGCCGCGCCGAGGACTTTGAGGGTGCCGCCGCCTTTTTGGCCCGCAACGGCGTCGTTGCCTGCTGCTTCACTTTTTGCGGCTCCTCGCCCGCGGCGGAGGAGGGGCTTTCGACGCGGGAGATGACGCTGTGGACGGAGCGGGAGGACCTTCTGGCCGTGCTCGCGCACCTGCGCGCGGATGCGCGCGTGGACGGGGAGCGGCTGTTCCTCTGCGGGGCGAGCCAGGGCGGGATGGTCTCGGCGCTGGCGGCCTGCGCGGGCGCGGTGCGCGGGATGGTGCTTTTGTACCCCGCTTTCTGTATCCCCGACGACTGGCGCCGCGCCTTCCCGCGGGCGGAGGATGTGCCCGATGTTCACACGCTTTGGGGCGTGGAACTGGGCAGACCCTTTTTTGAAACGGCCAAAAAGATCGACGTGTTTGCAGAAGCATGCCGCTTTGCAGGCCCCGTGCTCCTGCTCCACGGCGACGCGGACGCCGTCGTGCCCGTCTCGTACAGCCGCCGCGCGGCGGAGATCTTCCCGCAGGCGGTGCTCGCCGAATTTGCAGGGGAGGGACACGGTTTTTCCCCTACGTATGCCGAAAAAGCGGACCAAATGCTCCTCGCGTTCGTGCAAAAGTACGGCGCGTAGGCGGCCACGCCAGGCATTTTTCGTGCGCAGCCGCAAAATACCGGGGAACACGGCAAAAGCGGGGACGCGGGCAAATTTGCCCGCGTCCCCGCTTTTTTTGCTAAGGAGAAAAAAAGAGGGCGGAAGCCGCGTTCAAGGCTTTTGGAAGCGCTTGGAAAATTTGTTTTTGCGCACCGCCTCGTAGGCCAGCACCGTGGCCGCCACGCCGACGTTGAGCGAATCGCAGCTGCCCTCCATGGGGATGGCGATCATCTTGTAGTCGCCCGCGTACCATTCCCTGTCGATGCCGTAGCGTTCGCTGCCCATCACCAGCGCCGTCTTTGTGCCGAAGGGCTCGTCGAAATAGTAGCGCTCGGCGCGGGTGTCGGCCAGGTACACCGTCACGCCGTGCGCGGCGAGCCAGGCGCGGCATTCCTCCACGGAGGCAAATTCATACCACGGCACCGAGAGCACGGCGCCCTGGCTGCCCTTGATGAGTTTGGGGTGGGTCATGCGCGCCTTGCGGTTGCACAAAAACACGGCGTCCAGCCCCGCGCCGTCGGCCATGCGCAGCATGGTGCCCACGTTCCCGGGGATCTCCACGCCGTCGAGCACGAGGATGACGGCGTCCTCGGCGGGCGTGAAGGCGGCGATGTCGTGGCGGGGCAGCCTGGCCAGCGCCAGGAGCCCGTCCGGCTGGCCGCGCTCGCTGATCTTTTCAAAGGTCTTGGCGGAAACGCTGTACCGCTCCTCGCAGCGCGCGCACAGTCTGCGCACCAGCGCGCACGCCTCGGGCGTGCGGATGTGCTCGGGGCAGATCACGACGGCGTCGACGGGCGTGGAAAATTTTTCGCACAGCTGCAACAGCCAGATGCCCTCCGCCGCGAACAGCTTGTGCGGGTTGGGCTTGGTGTTGGAGAGCACGCCCTTGATCTGCTTGATTTTCGGGTTTTGTTCGCCGATGGGCTGAAAGCGGAATTGCTCCGCGATCGCCGCGATCTCTTCGTTCATGACATGATAGTACCAAAAACGCGGCGCGATGTCAAGCGGCGCACGCGCGCCCCGCCTTCCTGCATACGATGAAGGAAGGCAGGTCGGCGATGAACAGAGGAAGTTACGCCCCCGCCGCGCGCGCCTGCTACGCGGGCATCGCCGTGCGGGCGGTCGTGGCCAACGTCACGGCGGCGCTCTTCGCGCCGCTGATGGGGGCTTACGGGTATACATATGCACAGTTGGGGCTGCTGACGGCGCTCGCCTTCGGCGCCCAGGCGGCGGCGGACGTGCTGCTGCTCTTTTTGCTCGGCCGCGTGCCCGAAAAGGTGCTGGCCGTGCCCGCCTGCGCCGCCTGCTGCGCGGGGCTTTTGCTGTATGCGTCCGCGCCGCTCGTATGCGGGGCGGGGGCGCTGTTTGCGGCCATCGCCGCGGCCACGGCGGTGTTCGCCTTCGCGGGCGGCATGCTCGAAGTGGTGCTCTCGGGCGTGGCCGCCCGCCTGCCCGCGCGGCGGGGCGGGCTGTTTTTGCTGCACACCGCGTACGCCTGGTCGCAGGCCGCCGCCTGCGCGCTCTTGCTGCTGTGCCCGCTCGCGGGCGCGCCGTGGAACGCGCCGCTGTTTCTGCTCGCCCTCGCGCCCGCGGCCGCGGCACTTTGCATCGCCCGCTGCAAGCTGCCCCCGCAAGACGGCCTCGCCCTCCCCGCGGCGGAGCCCGCGCCCGCCGACTGTACCGCCCCCGCGCGGCGGGGGCGGCGGGCCACCGTCTACCTGCTCGCCGCGGCGGCGGTGTTTTTCGGCTACGGGGCGGAGGTGGTCATGAACCAGTGGGTCGGGGTGTACGCGGCGGAGATCTTCTCCTTTGCGTCGGGCTCGGCGGCGGGCTGCGCACTCTTTGCTCTCTGTCTCGGCGCGGGCGGCGCCCTCTACGTAGCCCTGCTGCGCCGCCGCACCCTGCCTCTGTGGCTGTTGTCCGCGGCGGCGGTGTGCGCCGCCGCGTGCTACGCGCTGGCCGCCCTCGCCCCGCCGCCTTTTTGCCTCGCCTTTGCCGCGGCCTGCGGCGTCTTTGCGGGGCTGCTCACCCCGGGCGCGATGACCTGCGCCTGCGAGATCCTCCCGCAGTCCCGCGGGCGGCTGATCGCCTCGCTGGCCGTGGTGCAGGACGCGGGCGCGGCGCTCCTTCCCGCCCTTGCGGGCGCGGCCGCTTCGGCGGCGTCGCTGCGCGCGGCGCTGCTGCTTTCGGCCGCCGTGCCCGCGTCGGCGGCGCTCTTTCTCTTTTGCCTGCACCGCCGCGCCCGCGCCGCGTAAGCTCGCCCGCACCCGTTTCGCTCCCGTCCGCGCCGCGTTGCGCCGCCTCGCCCGTTCCCGCCCGCAAAAGCGCGCACCGCCCGTTCACGGCATTGCGCGCAGGAAAATCCCGTCCGCCGCTTGCGCCGCCGCGCAAAGTGTGGTATACTCATAGGCGGAAGCCCTCCGCGCGGGGGCAAGGAGCATTGGCATGGACATTTTGGAGGCGATGCGCGCCCGCCATTCGGTGCGCGCCTATGAGGACAAGCCCATCCCCGAGGACGTCGTTGCGGCGCTGAACGAGGCGATCTCCGCCTGCAACGCGGAGGGCGGCCTGCGCATCTCGCTGGTGCGGGAGGACCCCGCCGTCTTCCGCGGCCTGGCGGGGTACGGAAAGTTTACGGGCGTGCGCTGCTACTTCGCCCTCGTCGGGAAAAAGAACCGCGGCCTCAACGAGCGCGCGGGCTATTACGGCGAGCGCCTCGTGCTGCTGGCGCAGTCGCTGGGGCTGAACACCTGCTGGGTGGCGCTCACCTTTTCCAAGCGCAGGGCCAAAAAGGCGGTTTCGCTGTCCCGCGGCGAAAAGCTGGTGTGCGCCGTCGCCGTCGGCTACGGCAAAACGCAGGGCGCGCCCCGCAAGAGCAAGCCCGCCGCGCGCGTTTGCAGCGCGCACGAGCCGCCCGCGTGGTTCACGGCGGGGGTGGAGGCGGCGCTGCTCGCACCCACCGCGCTCAATCAGCAAAAGTTTTTCTTCACCCTCGTCGGCGAACGCGGCGTGCGCGCCGAATGCACGGGCGGCTTTTACGGCAACGTCGACCTCGGCATCGTGAAGTACCATTTCGAGCTGGGCGCGGGCAAGGAAAATTTCGATTGGGTGCAATGAACGCGCCGCCCGCCGCGGCCCGTCATATCCCGCCGCGGCCCGTCATATCCCGCCGCGGCTGCATGCGGCAAGGCGCTGCGGCAAAGCGAAGGCGCGCGGCCTCTCCGAAAAAGGAGGGGCCGCGCGCCTTTGTCCGTTCAACGGTCGGTCTCGTCCTCCGCGTGGCGGGCGGGGACGGCGAGCACCGTCTTGAAATCTGTGTATGTCACAAAGCCCGCGCGGGCCTTGGGCGGCTTTTTCACGAAGCGCCGTTCGCAGTGGTCGACGGGCACCTTCCCGCCCGCCTTCGCGTCCGAAAACCAGGCGCACACCTCGGCGGCGGCCAGGAGCACGTCGCCCGGCACGGGCCTTCCGCCGCTGCGGATGAGCACGTGGGCGCTGTGGTATTTTTGGGTGTGCAGCCACACGTCGCGCGGGGCGGCCTCGCGTAGCAGGCGGTCGTTCTGCACGTTGTTTCGCCCCGCCAGCACCTCGAACCCGCCGAAGCGGAAGGTGCGGAAGGGCGCGGGCGCCGCCGCCTTTTTGCGCTTTTGCTCGGGCGGCAAAAATTCTGCCGCGCGCAGCTCCTCTTCGAGCTCTGCCAAGTCGAGCATGCTCTCCGCGCGGCCCAGTGCCGCCGCGAGGCTGTCGGCGTATTCGAGCTCGGCCAGCACCTCTTCCTTCTGCGGCGCCACGGCCGCGAGCGTGCGTTTCTGCTTGTTGTATTTTTTGTAATATTTCTGCGCGTTTTGTGCGGGGGTGAGGTTCACGTCCAGCGCGATCTTCACCGTTTTTTCCGCCTCGTCGTAGTAGTTGGCGAGTTCGCAGTGCGCCATGCCCTTTTGCAGGGCGTAGATGTTGGCCGTGATCAGTTCGCCCGCGATGCGGTTTTTTTCCATGTCCGCGCAGGCGCGCTCGCGCTCGCAGAGCAGGGCAAGCTTCTTCTCTTCCTTCTTTTTCCGTGAAAGGAGCGCGCTTTCCAGCCGCCGCTTTTTTTCGGCGAAGGCGCGCGCGTTCTCGCGCTCGGTGTAGTAGGCGTCGGCCGCGGCGAGGACGCTTTCGCGGCGCTCGCCGCCCGCAAAGCGCGCGTGGAAGTCCTTGGCCTCGCCCGCGGGCGTGCGCTCCACGGCGGGGCAGACCTCGTCGGAGAACACGAAGGCGTGCACGAGCGCGGCGGCCGCGGCGGCCTTTTCTTCGCTTTGCAGCGGCCCGGCGCCGTCCAGCCCCGTCTCGCGCACGAGGATGCGGCAGGTCGAAAGGGCCAGCCCCGCGGCGTTGTCCGCCAAAAACGCGGCGAGGTCTCCCCCCGCGAAGGCGGAGAGGCGCGCGGCGAGGGCGCGGGTGTCGGAAGGGTCCGCCTTGTCCTGCGGCTCGGGCAGGCGGTAGGGCACCCCGGGGAAGAGGGCGCGCTTGTAATTTTCCTGCAAGGAGGAAACTTTCAGCGCCCCCAGCACGGTGCCGTTTTCGCAGAGGATGAGGTTGGAGTATTTGCCCATGATCTCGGCGTACAGCACCCGCTCGGCGCGCACGAATTCGCCCGCGCAGTCGAAGGTGAAGGCGAGGATGCGCTCGAACCCCACCTGCGCCACGGAGCGCAGCACGGCGCCCGTCAGGTGTTTGCGCAGCAGCATGCAAAAGTTGGGCGCCGCGTCGGGCGCGGTGCGCGGCGCCTGCGAAAGGCATGCCCGCGCCATCGAGGCGTTGGTGTTGAGCAGCAGCTTTTCGGTGCGCCCGCCCGCGTAGAGCAGGATGTCTGCCTCGTCGCGCGAGGGCTGGATGATCTTGTTGACCTTACCGCCCGCGAGCCTTGCGTCGAGCTCTTTGGCGATGTGGCGGAGGGTGAATGCGTCTTGCGGCATGGCCTTTCCTCGGTTTTATGTCTGCGCCCGCCCCGCTTTGCATCCGTGCGGCGGTGCGGGGTCGCGGCGCCGCGGCCACGCTCATGTTGCGGGCGCGCGGGTGCGCCGCCCGCTTCGGTCGCGTCCTGCGCCGCGGGCGCTCTATCCATTATAAACGATGGCGCAAAAAAAGTAAATCATATCGCCGAAAAACGCTTTGCAAAACTGCGGGTTTGTGCTACAATACTAAGACGATCGAAAAAGAAACCGCAAACGTTTTAGGAGAACACCATGCAGTACACGACAGAACCTTCCGAAAAGAGCACCGTCAAGATCACCATGACCTTCGACAAGGCCGAATGGGACGCCGCCAACATGAAGGCGTACCAGAAGACGCGCGGCCGCTACACCGTCAACGGCTTCCGCCGCGGCAAGGCGCCCAAGCACGTCATCGAGCTCAACTACGGCAAGGGCGTCTTTTACGAGGACGCGCTCAACGAGCTGTACGGCGAACACTATTTCGACACCATCGAAAAGGAAAAGGACAACTTCACCGTCGTCGGCCAGCCCGAACTTTCGGTGGGGGACATCAGTGACGAGGGCGCCGTGCTCATCGCCACCGTTCCCGTCAAGCCCGAAGTCAAGCTCGGCGCCTACACGGGTATAAAGATCCGCAAGGCCGAGTATACTGTAAAAGACGAGGACGTCGAGGCCGACCTGCGCCGTTTGCAGGAGCGCAACTCCCGCCTCGTGGCCGTCGAGGGCCGCTCCGCCGAGAACGGGGACACGGCCACCATCGACTTTTCGGGCAGCGTGAACGGCGAAAAGTTCGAGGGCGGCACTTCCGAAAACTATCCCCTCGTTCTGGGCAGCGGCTCCTTCATCCCCGGGTTTGAAGAGCAGGTCGTGGGCATGAACGTGGGCGAGGAAAAGGACGTTCAGGTCAAATTCCCCGAAGATTACCAGGCCGAAGAGCTCAAAGGCAAGGACGCCGTCTTTGCCGTCAAGCTCAACAAGCTCGAAAAGAAGGAACTGCCCGAAGTGAACGACGAGTTCATCAAGGACGCGGCGGGCGCCGAGAGCGTGGACGCCTATAAAAAGGAAGTGCGCGAGCGCCTCGAAAAGCAGGCCAAGCAGCGCTCCGACGCCGAAACGGAGGACAACATCGTGCGCGCCATCACGGCGGGCGCCGAAGTGGAGATCCCCGACGCGATGATCGAATCGCAGATGGATGCCATGGTGCAGAGCGCCGAGTACCGCCTCTCCGCGCAGTACGGCGGCATGAAGCTGGCCGACTACCTCAGATACATGGGCAGCAACCTGGCCGACTTCCGCGAGGGCTACCGCGCCCACGCCACCGAGCAGGTCAAGAGCCAGCTCGTCATCGACAAGATCGTGCGGCAGGAAAAGATCGCCGCCACCGAAGAAGAGGTCGACGCCAAGCTCGAAGAGTTCGCCAAAGCGGCGGGCAAAAGCCTCGAAGAGTACAAAAAAGAGAGCGCCACCCAGCGCGAATACATCGAAAACGAGATCGTGGTGGATAAGCTGTTCGCCTTCCTTCGCGAGAACAACGATCTGAGCGCCGACGCCGAGGATGCGGCCGCCAAACCCGCGGCCAAAAAGCCCGCCGCCAAAAAGACGGCCGCCAAAAAGGCTGCCGCGGCAGCGGACGAGGGCGCGGCGGAGCAGCCCGCAGAGGCGCCCGCGGCCAAAAAGCCGCGCGCCAAAAAGGCGGCCCCCAAGACGGACGCCGAGTAAGGAGACAGGATGCAAGACGTGAAAATGAATCTTATCCCCATGGTCGTCGAGCAGACCGGCCGCGGCGAGCGCTCGTACGACATCTATTCGCGGCTCCTCGAAGACCGCGTCATCTTCCTCTCGGGCGAGATCGGAGACGCGATGGCCAACACCGTCGTGGCGCAGCTGATCTACCTGGAAGGGAAGGACGCGAACAAGGACATCAGCCTGTACATCAACAGCCCGGGCGGCAGCGTTTCGGCGGGGCTGGCGATCTACGACACCATGCAGTACATCCATTGCGACGTGGCCACCATCTGCGTGGGGATGGCCGCGAGCATGGGCGCCTTCCTGCTTTCCAGCGGGGCGAAGGGCAAGCGCTTTGCGCTGCCCAACAGCGAGATCATGATCCACCAGCCTCTCGGCGGGGCGCAGGGCCAGGCCAGCGACATCAAGATCCAGGCCGAGCACATCTTGAAGCTCAAAGACAAGATGAACCGCATCCTGGCCGAAAACTGCGGCCGCTCCGTCTCCGAGGTCGAGCGCGACACCGACAGGGACAACTACCTCTCCGCCGAAGAGGCGCTCGCCTACGGATTGATCGACAAAGTGTACTACAAACGTTAACGGGCAACCGTTCCCTTTCCGCCTGCGGGCGGGAGGGGAGGCCCTTCTCGTTCGCCGCGCCCGCGCCTTACGGCAGTCCGCGGCGAAACGGCTTTTTCAGAGAAAAATTTCGGAGTGTGGAATGAAGAACGAAGAACAAGTTTGTTCCTTTTGCGGGAAGCCGAAGAGCCGCACCAAGGTCCTGATCAGCGGTCCCGACGGCGTTTCCATCTGCGACGAATGCATCGAAGTGTGCAACGAAGAGCTGCGCGACGCGCAGGAAAAGCCCGCCGAAGCGGTGGAGCTGAAAAAACCCGCCGAGATCAAGGCGGAACTGGACAAATACATCGTAGGGCAGGACAAGGCCAAAAAGGTGCTGGCGGTGGCGGTGTACAACCACTACAAGCGCATCAACAGCGAGGCCGCCAAGGACGACGTGGAGATCGAAAAGAGCAACATCCTGCTCCTCGGCCCCACGGGCTGCGGCAAAACGCTGCTGGCGCGTACCCTCGCGCGCATCCTCAACGTGCCCTTCGCCACCACCGACGCGACGACGCTGACCGAGGCGGGCTACGTGGGCGAGGACGTGGAAAACATCCTCTTGAAGCTCATCCAGAACGCCGATTACGACATCGAAAAGGCCCAGCGCGGCATCATCTACATCGACGAGGTGGATAAGATCGCCAGGAAGGGCGAAAACGTTTCCATCACGCGCGACGTTTCGGGCGAGGGCGTGCAGCAGGCGCTGTTGAAGATCATCGAGAGCACCGTGGCCAGCGTGCCCCCGCAGGGCGGGCGCAAGCACCCGCAGCAGGAATGCATGCGCATCGATACGACGAACATCCTCTTCATCTGCGGCGGCGCCTTCGTCGGCCTGGATAAGATCGTGCAGTCGCGCAAGGACGATGCGTCCCTCGGCTTCGGCGGCAAGGTCAAGAGCGGGGACGAGATGGACTACGGCCTCCTCGACGACGTGAAGCCGCAGGACCTGACCAAATTCGGGCTGATCCCCGAGTTCGTCGGGCGCATCCCCATCGTGGTGGCCTTGCAGCCGCTGGACGAGGCGGCGCTCGTCAAGATCCTGACCGAGCCCAAAAACGCCCTCATCAAGCAGTACCAGAAGCTCGTCGGCCTCGACGGCGTCAAGCTCTCCTTCGAGCCCTCGGCCGTGAACGAGATCGCCAGCACAGCCATCCGCTTGAAGACGGGTGCAAGGGGCCTTCGCACCATCATCGAAAACCTCATGACCGACGTCATGTACGACATCCCTTCGGACGGCAACATCAGCGAGGTGAAGATCACGCGCGACTGCGTCCTCGGCACCGCCAAGCCCGAAGTCGTCAAAAAATCTGCCTGAGCGCAGTTTTATACAAAGATGCAAAAACGGGGCGGCGCGGTTTGCGCCGCCCCGCACCGTCTTTTGCGGCCGCTCCGCCCGCGGCCGCAAAAATTTTCGCCAAGGGCTGCAAAATGCTTGAAAAACCGCCCTTTCTTATATTATAATTATTCCATTACGGGGCCGCGCGGCAAGGCGCGGCGGGTATTTTATCGTTCCATCACGGCCGCGCGGCAAGGCGCGGCAAGGCAGGTCTACATGTTCACGATCTTAGAAAAACAAGCGCTCAACCCGACGGTCACGCGCATGGTCATCGCGGCGCCCTTCGTCGCCCGCAAGGCCGAGCCCGGCCAGTTCATCATCCTGCGCGTCGACGAGGAAGGGGAGCGCATCCCCCTCACCGTCGCCGATTTCGACCGCGAAAAGGGCACCGTCACCATCATTTTCCAGATCGTCGGCGGCACCACAGAGCGCCTCAACGCCCTCAACGCGGGAGACGCCGTCTGCGATTTCGTCGGCCCCCTGGGCGAGCCTTCGCACGTCGGCGGGCTGAAAAAAGTCGCCGTGGTGGGCGGCGGCGTGGGCTGCGCCATCGCCTATCCCGTGGCCAAAAAGCTGCACGAACTGGGGGCGGAGGTGCACAGCGTCGTCGGCTTCCGCAACAAGGACCTCGTCATTTTGGAGGAGGAGTTTGCCGCCGCGTCCGACGTGTTCAAGGTCATGACCGACGACGGCAGCTACGGCGAAAAGGGCCTGGTCACCGACGCGCTCAAAGCGCTCATCGAGGAAGGCAACGCCTACGACGAGGTCATCGCCATCGGCCCCGTGGTCATGATGAAGTTCGTATCCCTCTTGACCAAGCAGTACGGCATCCGCACGGTTGTGAGCATGAACCCGATCATGATCGACGGCACGGGCATGTGCGGCTGCTGCCGCGTGACGGTGGGCGGAAAGATGAAATTCGCCTGCGTCGACGGGCCGGACTTCGACGGGCACGAGGTGGACTACGACGAACTGTTGAAGCGCGCCTCCACCTACAAGGAGTTTGAAGCGCGCGAGCGCGAAAAGGCCTGCAACCTGTTCAAAAAGGAGGTGCGCTGACCATGCCGAACATGCGCCCCACGAAAAACCCCATGCCCGCGCAGGACGCGGACGTGCGCAACAAAAATTTCCACGAAGTGACCTTCGGCTACACCGCCGAGGCCGCCGTCGACGAGGCGAAGCGCTGCCTTCACTGCAAAAACATGCCCTGCGTCGGCGGCTGCCCCGTGCGCATCCACATCCCCGAATTCATCGCCAAAGTGGCGGAAGGGGAGTTTGAAGAGGCCTACCGCATCATCCAGCAGGCGAGCAGCCTTCCCGCCGTGTGCGGCCGCGTCTGCCCGCAGGAGACGCAGTGCGAGCAGCAGTGCGTGCGCGGCAAGAAGGGGGAACCCGTGGCCATCGGGCGGCTGGAACGCTTCGTCGCCGACTGGCACAACGCGGGCAGCTGCGACGTGCCCCACCGCGAGGCGCTCAACGGCCACAAAGTCGCCGTCGTCGGCAGCGGCCCCGCGGGGCTGACCTGCGCGGGAGACCTCGCCAAGCGCGGCTACGAGGTCACGGTGTTCGAGGCGCTGCACCTGGCGGGCGGCGTGCTCTCCTACGGCATCCCCGAATTCCGCCTGCCCAAGGCCATCGTGCAAAAGGAGATCGACAACCTCAAAGCCCTCGGCGTCAAGGTGGAGACGGACATGGTCATCGGCAAGGTGCTCTCCGTCGACGAACTGTTGCAGGACTTCGGCTTCGAGGCGGTGTTCATCGGCACGGGCGCGGGGCTGCCCCGCTTCATGAACATCCCCGGCGAAAACCTCAAAAGCGTCTTTTCCGCCAACGAATTCCTCACCCGCATCAACCTGATGAAGGCGTACAAGGACGACGCGCGCACCCCCGTGTTCCGCGCCAAAAAGGTGGCGGTGGTGGGCGGCGGCAACGTCGCGATGGACGCGGCCCGCTGCGCCAAGCGGCTGGGCGCGGAGGAAGTTTCCATCGTCTACCGCCGTTCGGCGGCCGAACTCCCCGCCCGCGCGGAGGAGGTCGAGCACGCCAAGGAAGAGGGCATCGTGTTCCGCTTTTTGACCAACCCCACCTCCATCGCGGAGGGGGAAAACGGCTTCGTGCGCGGCATGACCTGCGTGGAGATGGAGCTGGGCGAGCCCGACGCTTCGGGCCGCCGCCGCCCCGTCGTCAAGGAGGGGAGCGAGTTTTTCCTGGAATGCGACTGCGTGATCATGGCCCTCGGCACGTCGCCCAACCCGCTCATCAAAAACACGACGGGCGGGCTGGAAACGCAGAAGTGGGGCGGCATCGTCGCCGACGGGCAGGGCCGCACTTCGCGCGCGCACGTCTACGCCGGCGGAGACGCCGTCACGGGCGCGGCTACCGTCATCCTCGCCATGGGCGCGGGCAAGACGGCCGCCGAAGCCATCGATGCCGAGTTCAAGGCGCGCTGACGCCTTTTATCCCGCAACGCCATCCGCCGCCCCGCGCCCGCGGGGCGGCTCCGCTTTTTTCCGTGAACGCCGCGCCGCCCTTTTGCCCGCGCCGCCCGCTCTTTTTCGCGCCCGCCCGCGCCCCGCGTTGTGGCGGCATGTGTGAAAATGCGGAAAGTTTTTTGCGCGGCGCTTTCAATTTCCGCAAATGGCTTGTAAATCGGCGGCGGCTGTGTTATACTGTTCTATAAGGCATGCGGCGGGCTTGTAGGCCCTGCCGCGGGCCGCGGCGGCCATCGCCGCAAACATCGAAGAGGAAGTATGCCGAAAAGCAAAAAGATCTCCAATTTCCCCCTCGTCGCCCTGCGCGGCAAGGTCATTTTCCCCGATACGATCAACGCATTCGACGCGGGCAGGCTCCTCTCCCTGACCGCCGTTTCGCGCGCGTCCGAGCGGGACATGACGCTGTTCGTGGCCATGCAGACGGACGCCGCCAAGGACGATATCGTCCCCGCGGACGTGTGCAAAGTGGGCACCGTCGTGCGCATCAAACAGATCTCCAAGCTCCCGTCCAACACCCTCCGCCTCACGGTGGAGGGGCTGTACCGCGCCAAGGCCGAAAACGTGTACGAGGAGGAGGGCAGCCTCTTTGCCGACGTGGCCGAGCTCAAAGCCGTGCACGGCGACCCCGCGCTCGAAGAGGCCTATTTCCGCACCGTGAAGGACGTCATCCGCGACATCCAGGCGGGGGACGGGCGCTTCACCAAAGAGGCGCTGAACGCGCTGGAAAGTTTTTCCGACCCCGACGTGTACATCGGGCGGGCGCTCATGCACCTGCACATCCGCGAGGACGTGAAGCAGAAGATCCTGGAAACGGCCAACGTCGTCGAGCGGCTCAAACTCTTCGAGCGCTGCCTCAACGACGAGCTCGAAATTGTCCGCCTGGAAAAAAAGATCAGCGCTACCGTGCGGCGGAGCATCGATAAAAACCAGAAGGAATATTTCCTGCGCGAGCAGCTCAAAGCCATCCATTCCGAACTGGGGGACGACGAGGAGGAGCGGGACGCCCTCACCGAGCAGATCAAGGCCAAGCACATGCCCGCCGAGGTGGAGGCGAAGGCGCTCAAAGAGATCGCCCGCATGGACAAGATGCCCGCCTCCTCGCCCGAGAGCACCGTCATCCGCAACTACCTCGACTGGCTCATCGACCTGCCCTGGACGGAAGAGACCGTAGACACCGCCAGCCTTGCGGAGGCGCGCAAGGTGCTCGACGAGGACCACTACGGCCTCGAAAAGGTCAAAACGCGCATCACCGAGTATCTGGCCGTGTTGCAGCTGACCAAGAGCATGAACGCGCCCATCCTCTGCTTTGTCGGCCCGCCGGGCGTGGGCAAGACCTCCATCGCCAAGTCGGTGGCGCGCGCGCTGGGGCGCAAATTCGTGCGCATGAGCCTGGGCGGCGTCAAGGACGAGGCCGAGATCCGCGGCCACCGCCGCACCTACGTCGGCGCCATGCCGGGGCGCATCGTTTACGCCATGAAGCAGGTGGGCAGCATCAATCCCGTGTTCTTGCTCGACGAGATCGACAAAGTTTCTTCCGACATGCGCGGCGACCCCGCCAGCGCCCTCTTGGAGGTGCTCGATCCCGAGCAGAACGTCTCCTTCCGCGACCGCTTCCTCGAAGTGCCGTACGACCTTTTCAAAGTGCTGTTCATCACCACCGCCAACACGGTGGAGACCATCCCCGCACCCCTTTTGGACCGCATGGAGCTGATCGAACTCAACGGCTACACGCTGGACGAAAAGCGCGAGATCGCCAGGCGCTATCTTCTGCCCAAGCACACCAAGTCCAACGGCCTGCCCGACGGCTTCGTCACCATTACGGACGAGGCCTACGCCGCCATCGCCGAGGGCTATACGATGGAGGCGGGGGTGCGCAACCTCGAACGGCAGATCGACGCCGTGTGCCGCAAGATCGCGGTGCGCTACGCCGAAAACAAGGACACGCCGCCGCAGACGGTGGACGAGGGCGACCTCGAAGGGTTGCTCGGCGTGCGTAAATTCAACGACGACCCCGCCCGCCTCGACGGCAACGAAGTGGGCGCGGCCACGGGCCTTGCCTGGACGAGCGTGGGCGGCACCACGCTGACCATCGAAGTTTCGGCCATGCCCGGCAAGGGCGAGATCCTGCTCACGGGCAAGCTCGGGGACGTGATGAAGGAATCGGCCCGCGCGGCCATCAGCTACATCCGCGCCCATGCCGACGATTACGGCATCCCGCCCGAGGCCTTCCACGAGACGGACATCCACATCCACGTGCCCGAGGGCGCCACCCCCAAGGACGGCCCCAGCGCGGGCATCACCATGGCCACGGCCATCCTCTCCGCCTTCACCCATAAACCCGTCCGCAAGGACATCGCCATGACGGGCGAGATCACCCTGCGCGGCAAGGTGCTGCCCATCGGCGGGCTCAAAGAAAAGGCGCTCGCCGCCCACCGCGCGGGCATCCGCAACGTCATCATCCCGCGCGAGAACGAGAAGGACGAGGAAGAGATCCCCGAAAACGTGCGCAAGGACATCACCTTCATCCCCGCGGCCGAGGCGGACACCGTGTTCCGCAACGCCATCGAGGGGCTGTAAGGGCAAGGAGCGTTCATGGCAACCTTTCTGACAAGCGCGGCCGACGCGCGCGGGCTGCTCTCGCCGGGCAAGCCGCTCATCGCCGTCTGCGGCAAGTCCAACGTGGGCAAGAGCTCGTTCATCAACCTTTTGGCGGGGCAAAAGGGGCTGGCGCGCACCTCGGCGGAGCCCGGGCGCACGCGGCTCGTGAACTATTTCGACTTCGGCGCCTTCGTGCTGGCCGACCTCCCCGGCTACGGCTACGCCCGCGTTTCGCAGGCGGAAAAGGCGCGCTGGGCGGCCCTGCTCGACGCCTTTTTTGCCAAGGGGAACGTCGCGCACGTCTTTTCGCTGCTCGATATCCGCCATGAACCGACGTCCGACGACAAGCTGATGGTGGAGTACCTGTACAGGACGCGCACCCCGTTCACCGTCGTTGCCACCAAGGCCGACAAGCTGGGCAAGACCCGCCTCAAAGAGGCGGCCCGCCGCCTGGCCGCCGCCTGCGGCACGGGGGAGGGGAACGTCATCCCCGTTTCCGCCGTGAACGGGCGGGGGCGGGAGGAGGTGCTGGCGCGCATCGCGCAGGTCTGCGCCGCGCCGTGCGCCCCCGCGGAAGAAGAAAACGATACGGGAGAAGATACATGAACGCTCAGTTGTTGGCGGGCGCGGCGGATATCCTGGATACGTGGTGGGGGATGCTGCTGTTTATCCTCTTCGACGCCGTCGTGCTCGTGTTCATCCTCGCACTCAACTACAAATGGCTGTGCAAGCGCCTGCTCGATATCCTCTTTGCGGCGCTTTTCCTGCTCGCCTTTTTTCCCTTTTTCCTGCTCTTTCTGGCGGCGGACGCCGTGTACGTGCGCGCCTCCAACGCCTATCCGTCCGTCTTCGTTTCGGCCGTGTACTGCGGCAAAAAGCGCAGGCCCGTCAGGCTCACCGTCTTTGCCACCGAGCGCACCCTGCGGGACGAGGCGGGGGCGCTCCTGCCCGAAAAGGAGCGCGTCACCCCTTTCGGCCGCGTCTTGAAGGCCTGCGGCATGAAGTACTATCCCTGCCTTTGGCAGGTGCTGGCGGGGCGGCTCAGCTTCGTGGGCCCGCGCCCGTTCACCTTTGCCGACGCCGCCGCCGTGGGCGAGAGCGGCGAGGCCCGCTTTTCGGTGCGCCCGGGGCTGGTCACCTCCCTCGAACGCTACGGCGGCGAAAAGCTGACCTATCCCGACATGCTCGAAGAGGACGCCGAATACGCCGCC
This sequence comes from uncultured Clostridia bacterium, assembly GCA_944328445.1. Classification (GTDB taxonomy): domain Bacteria; phylum Bacillota; class Clostridia; order Christensenellales; family Borkfalkiaceae; genus Borkfalkia. The sequence goes on from CALVHO010000004.1 coordinate 29,074, forward strand.
CGCCACGGCCTGTTCCGCGATATCTCCTTCTTCGTGGCCAAGATCGCCCACCGCCTGCGCGGCGACGGCCCGCACCGCGTGTTCGGCGAATGCGCGGGCCGCACCTACCTGCAATGGTTGCAGGATACGGGCGCCATCACCGCGTCCGAAGCCGCCCTGTACGAGGCGGACGGCGAGGCCGCCCTGCGCCGCAGCGGGAAGAACGAGCGGGAAGATTTCGTCCGCGGCGGCACCAAGCCCCTGCAATGACGCGGCGCCAAGCGGTACTTTCGCATTCTCGGCCGCCGCACCGAACAGGCTATCCACCCTCTCATCTGTTGCGCTGAACAGTACGATCCACCCAAATAACAAACGGGCCCCGCCGCACCATGTGCGGCGGGGCCCCGCTTTTGTATACGATTTCCCCCGCGCCTGCGCGCGGCCCTTGTTCATGCCCGCGCCCGAACCGTCCGCGTTCATGCCCGTTCATGCCGTCCTCGCCCTAATTCGCGGCGGGGCGCTTTTATTTTCCAAAATCCTGCACCCGCGGGGTGGTAGAATGGGCGCGTAGCGAGCGGAGGGGCGGGCATGACGGTCTATCTCGATCTTCTGCTGATCGACAATTTTTGTGCGGACGCGGCGCTTTTGTACTGCGCGGTCAAAACGGTACGGGGCGCGGCGCGCCCCGCCCGCATCGCGCTCGCGGCGCTTTTGGGCGCGGTGCTGGGCACGGGGTACGCGGTGCTGGGGCTGCACGTCGCCCTGCCGCGCGCCCTCGACCTGCCGCTGCGCTGGGGCGTGGCGGCGCTGCTGCCCCTCGCGGCCGCGCGCTTTAAGTCCGCGCGCTCGTACGCGCTGTGCTCGCTGGCCTTTGCGGGGTACATGGCAGCCTTCGCGGGGGTGCTGACGGCGCTCTTTCCCGCGTCGCCCGCGGCGGGCGGTTACGCCTTGCAGGCGCTGCCTTCGGGGGTGCTGGCGGGGGCGTCCGTGCTCTTTGCCGCGCTCGCGGCGCGGGGCATGCGCGCCCTGGCGGCGCGGCGCAGGCAGGCGGCGTACACCTGCGGCTGCGCCCTGACGCACGGCGGGCACACGGTGCGCCTGCGCGCCTTCGTCGATACGGGCAACCGCCTCACCGACGGGCGCGGGCGGGGGGTGGCGGTGGCCGAGCGCGCCGCGGTGCTGGCGCTGTTGGCGGACGGCCTGTTCACGGGCCGTACCCCGTGCGAAAAGATCGCCGTGCAGACGGTGAACGGGCGCTCGCAGCTGACCGCCTTCCGCGCCGAAAAATTGGAGATATATTGGGGCGGAAAGGTGAATATAGTAGAAGATGTGACGGTCGCCATCAGCCCGCGGCCGCTGGCGGGGGAGTACGCGCTGATCCTGCCGCCCTCGTTTACCGAAGAGGACAAACTGCAAGGCGTAGGGAGGTAACGGGATGTTCGGCGGATGGAAAGACCGCGTGCTGCGCTTCTGGCGCAGCCTGGGCGGGGGCGAAAACGTGCTCGACTTTATCTGCGGCAGCGAGGCGCTGCCCCTGCCGTATTCGGCGGAGGAGGAATCGGCGCTGCTGGGGAGGCTCTCCTCGGGGGAGCAGGAGGTCAAATCGGCGCTGATCGAGCACAACCTGCGGCTGGTGGTGTACATCGCCCGCAAATTCGACAACACGGGCGCCGACGCGGACGACCTCGTTTCGGTGGGTACCATCGGCCTGATCAAGGCGGTCAACTCCTTCGACCCCGCCAAAAAGATCAAACTGGCCACCTACGCCTCGCGCTGCATCGAAAACGAGATCCTCATGTACCTGCGCCGCCTCGTGCGGGTGCGCGCCGAGGTCTCCTTCGACGAGCCGCTCAACACCGACTGGGAGGGCAACGAGCTGCTGCTTTCCGACATCCTCGGCACCGACGGGGACGCCGTCTACAAGGACATCGAGACGGGCGTGGAAAAGGAGCTGCTGCGCGGGGCGCTGCGCAAACTGCCCGAGCGCGACAGGCGCATCATGAACATGCGCTTCGGGCTGGACGGGGCGGAAGAGATGACGCAAAAGGACGTGGCCGACATCCTCGGCATCTCCCAATCGTACATATCGCGGCTGGAAAAAAAGATCATCGCCCGCCTCAAAAGCGAGATGAGCAAGCTCGTCTGATCGGCCGTGCGCACGCCGCGCCTTGGCCGGCGCGCATAGTTTTTTGCGGGCCGCACATACTTCATCCGTGCGGAAAAATTCACCTTCGGGGCGGTACATACCGCGCGCCGCGGCGCGCGGACGGAGGTGGATATGTTGCAAAAAGTGGAGATCTGCGGCGTCGATACCAACGGCCTGCCGCTGTTGACGCAGGCCGAGAGCGAGGAGCTGATGCGCCGCCTCAAAGGGGGAGACGCCGCCGCGCGCGAGCGCTTCGTGGTGGGGAACATGCGCCTCGTGCTTTCGCTGGTCAAGCGGTTCTGGGCCAAAAACGCCAACGCGGACGACGTGTTCCAGGCGGGCTGCATCGGATTGTTGAAGGCCATCGACAACTTCAACATCGCCCTGGGCGTGCGCTTTTCCACCTATGCGGTGCCCATGATCCTCGGCGAGATCAAGCGCTATCTGCGCGACGGCAATTCGCTGCGCGTCTCGCGCAGCATCCGAGACACCGCCTACAAGGTGTTGAAGACGCGCGAGATGCTCGAAGAGGCGCACAAGGAAGCGACCATCGAAAAGATCGCCGAGGCCATGCAGGTGCGCGAGCAGGAGGTGGTGTACGCGCTCGACGCGATCTCCGACCCCGTCTCTTTGTACGAACCCGTTTGCAACAAATCGGGGGACGCCCTCCTGCTGATGGACCAGATCTGCGACGAAAAGAACAACGACGAGGTATGGACGGAGCACGCCGCCCTCTTTGAGGCGATGGAAAAACTGGGCGAGCGCGAACGGAAGATCGTGTTTTTGCGCTACTTCGAGGGCAAGACGCAGACGGAGATCTCGGGCGAGGTGGGCATTTCGCAGGCGCAGGTTTCCCGCCTGGAAAAAAACGCCATCAACGAGATGCGCGCGGCCATCGCCTTTGAATCGTGAACCCCTCGCCCCGTACGCGGCGGCGCGCGCCCGCGGCACTTTGCGCCGCGGGCGCGAAAATTTTGCCCGCACAACGCATATACTGCCATTGCGGGCGGTGCCTTGCGCCCCGCCCGCGGGAGGTGGCATGACGGGCACACGATCGCACTGGAAGGACGCCTGCAACAGGGTGCGCGGCGCCTTTTCCTATCTCTCGGCCAAAAAATATACCACGCTGGCGGGGACGATGGCCTTCTTCCTCATCATGTCGGTGGTGCCGTTCCTGTTCTGGCTGACCCTCCTGTTCGGGCGGCTGCACATCGATTTTGCCGCGCTGTTCGAGTTGGAGATCTTCGCCGACGTGAAGGAGATCGTGCTGTATTTGCAGGAATCGGCCCGCGCCGCCACGGCGGGCGCCTCCGTCATCCTGCTGGCCACCACCCTCTATTCCTCCACCAACCTCTTTTACCACATGCGCCGCAGCGGCGAGATCGTCTACGAATGCAAGCGCAAAAAAAAGGGGCTCGTTTTGCGCTTTTCGGCGCTGGTGCTGATGTTTCTCGTCATGCTGCTGCTGGTGGCGGGGATGGTGGTGTTTTTGCTGGGCAACGCGCTGCTGCGGCGCGTCTTTCCCTCCTTTGTCGCCCAGCTTTCGGTCTACGCCCTGCTCGGCGCGCTGATGTTCGGGCTCATTTTGCTTTTGAACCTCTACATCTGCCCGTACCGCATCGGCGTGCGCCGCGCGGTGTGGGGGAGCCTGCTGACCCTGCTTTTGGGCGGGCTCGCCTCCTTCGGCTTTACGGTCTACACCCGCTTTTCGTCCATGGAAAAGCTGTACGGGGCGGCGGTGCTGCTCATCGTCTTTTTGCTGTGGCTGTACATCCTGATGATCTGCTTCGTCGTCGGCGTCATCTTCAACTGCCGCCTGCTCGAACGCGACAAGTCTGCAAAGCCCGTCCCCAAGCGCTTTTAGGCGCGGCCGCATGCGCCCGTTCCCGCCGTGAATGTACGTTCATGCCGTGAACGTACGTTCCCGCCGTGAACGTACGTTTGCGCTTTTTGCGCATTTTCGGCACGGGCGGCGATTTTGTTGCCAAGCGGCGGCAAATATTGTATAATGGGTACATCCCGCAGGCCTGCGGGCAAGGAGAACAGGAAAAACGTTATGTACCAGTTGTTTTGCGATACCAACAGTGAACTTTGGTTCAGCGAGGCCAAGGAGCTCGGCCTCTCGGTGATCCGCATGCCGTACGTTCTGGACGGGAAGGAATACGCCTACGACCTCGGCGAAGCGACGGACTTCAAGCACTTTTTCGGCCGCATGCGCGAAGGCGCCGTGCCCACCACCTCGGCCATCAACGAGCAGGACTATCTCGACTATTTCGAGCCCGTCCTGCAAGAGGGGAAGGACATCTATTACATCAGCTTTTCGCACAAGATGTCCGCCACCTTCGACGCGATGGACCGCGCCGTCGCCGCCCTCAAAGAAAAGTATCCGGACCGCGTCATCCGCACCTTTGATACCAAGGCCATCAGCTTCGGCGCGGGGTTCCAGGTCTGGTACGCGGCCCAAAAGTGGAAGGAAGGCGCCACCATGGACGAGCTGGAAGCCTATCTCGAACAGCTGCGCGCGCACACCGTCGTCTACTTCGTGGTGGACGACCTCGTGTATTTGAAGCGCGGCGGGCGCATCTCGGCGGTGACGGCCGCCTTCGGGAAACTTTTGGGCATCAAGCCGCTCATCTCCATCGCCGAGGACGGCACTTTGCAGAGCGTGGGCAAGATCAAGGGCTCCAAAAAGGTGATCTCCGAGTTCATCCGCCTCATGCATGAACATAATTGCAACGCGGGTTACCGCATCAAGGTGATGCAGGCCGACTGCCCCGAAACGGGCGAAGCGCTCGCCTCGGCCATCCGCGCCGAATTCGGGCAGGACGCGCCCGTCGACTGCCAGATGGTCGGCCCCGTCATCGGTACCCACTGCGGCCCCGGCACCCTCGGGCTCATCTTCTACGGGGACCGCTGATTTGTCTGCTTTTCTTCGCGGGCGCCCCTTGCGGGCGCTCGCGCTCGTTTTGGCGCTGTTGTTTTCGGCCGCGCTCGCGGCGGGGCTGGCGGGCTGCGGCGGGCGGGAGGACTATTTCGTCGGCTTCTCCCTCTCCGAAACGGTGTACGTCGGCGGGCAGCCCCTCTCCGCGGGCGAGCGCCGCGCGCTGGAAGGGGAGATCGCGTCCCTCCTGCACGCCGTCGAGGACGAGGTTTCCCTCAACAGGGAGGACAGCTGCCTTTCCCGCCTCAATGCCGCGGCCGCGGGCGAGGCGGTGGCCGCGGGCAGCCACACGCGGGCGCTGTTTTCGCTGTCCGCGGCGCTGCACGCCGAAACGGGCGGCGCCTTTTCCCCCGCGCTGTGGCCGCTCTCCGAGCTGTGGGGCTTTTCCCCGCGCTTTGCGGGCCGCTACTCCGACCCGCGCCCCGCGCCTTCGGAGGCAGACGTGCAGGCGGCGCTGGCGCTTTCCGATCTTTCTCTGTTCACGGCGGAAGGGGAGACCCTTTCCAAGGCCGAAAGCGGCGCCGGGCTCGACTTCGGCGGCATCGCCAAGGGATACATGTGTGACGTCGCCGCGGCTTATATCCGCGAAAAGTATGCGGGCGAGGAAGTCGGCTGCGTGCTGGAAGTGATGTCGGGCTCCGTCATCTTGGGCAGCAAGCCCGCTTCCGCCCTCGGCTACACCGCCTCGGTGGACAACCCCCGCGCCGCCGTCACCGCGGGCAAGGGCGCGGGGCAGGCACTGTTCGCGGCGGGGCTTTCCGACGTGGCCGTCAGCACCAGCGCGGACAATTACCGCTTTTACGTGTACGGGGGCAAGATCTACCCGCACATCCTCGACCCCTTCCGCGGCGCGCCCGCGGACAACGGTGTCATCTCGGTCACCGTGTTCGTGCCGCTGGCGCAGCCGTACGCGGCCGCCTCGGCGGACGCCTATTCGACGGCGGGCTTCTGCATGCCCCTGCGCGAGGCGCTCGCCTTTTACGAGGGGCTGTACCGTGAAAAGGGCGTCTCCGCCCTCGTCATCACCGCCGATTTTTGCTATTATACCGTCGGCGATGCGCAGATCTACGGGCGGACCGCGTTCGACGGCCTCGTCGGGCAGGAGGGGTATTTTTCGGAAGAGGTGTTTGCATTCGCCGAGGCCGCCTGCGCCCCCGCCGAGGTCGAACCCTGCGCGCGCGAGCTCGAATACATCGCCGCCTGCGCGCGCGAGCTCGAATACATCGCCGCCTGCGCGCAGGCATGAACCGCGCCCCGCGCGGCGGAAACGGCTTTTGCGGGCAGGAACGCCGAGCCGCGGCCTTTGCGGGCGGGAACGGGGCGGCGTTCACGGAAAAGGCAAGGAGGGTGCACATGGACCGGCAGGATAAGATCGCCGCCGTACGCGCGCGGCCCTTTTTCCGCAAAGGAGACATCGCCGTCTACGCGGCGGTGCTCTTGCTGGTGGCGCTGTTCACCCTCTTCGCCTTTCTCTTCCGCGCGGGGCCGGGGCTCTCCTTTTCGGTCGTGTGGCAGGGGAACACCGTCTTTTCCGCGCCGCTCGGCGAGGACGCCGTGTATGTGTTCACAGCCGCCGACGGCGAGGTCAGGCCCTTCCGCGAGGGGGAGAGCTACCGCGATTACAACGTCATCGCCGTGGAGGACGGCCAGGTCTCTGTGCGCGAGGCCGACTGCCCCGACCACGTCTGCGAACATTTTGCCGCGACCGCGAGCGGCGCCATCGTCTGCGTGCCGCACGGGCTGCGCATCGAGGTCGGCGGCGAGGGGGTGCAGACAGACCTGTGAAAAATGCTTCGGGAAAGTTTTCCGCCGCACGACTGGCGCAGCTGGGGATGCTTCTGGGGGCGGCAAGCATCGTCTTTTTGATCGAATCGCTGGTCCCGCCGCTGCTGCCCGCCGCGCCCTACGTGCGGCTGGGGCTGGCAAACGTCTTTTTGCTCTTCGTCATCGCCGTCTACGGGGCGGGGGATGCGTTTTTGTTCACGCTCGGCAAAAATCTCGTGTCGATGGCCCTGACGGGCGCGGGGTTTACCGCCCTTTTCAACCTGGCGGGCAGCCTGTGCGCTTACCTGGCCATGGCGGGACTGTACGCAGCGGCCTGTCCGCGCGTCTCGCCGGTGGCCGTCAGCGTGGCCGGCGCGGTTTTGAGCAACATCGCGCGCACCTGCGTCGCCGTCGCCGTGACCGGGGCGCCCGCCCTCTTCGTGCAGCTGCCCTTCGTCTGCGCGTTCGGCCTGGCCGCGGGCATCCTCGTGGGGGTGCTGGCCTGTTTTCTGTTAAAATACCTGCCCGAAAGATTGACAAAACCGAAATAATGGTATATAATCAACAACTGTGACGTGAACGCGCGCCGCGTGCCGCAACCGGCCGCGCAGCGCACGCCGCACGGCCGAATTTTGCAGGCTTGCCTGCATACCATATGCAGAGATGGCGGAGTGGTCGAACGCGCACGACTCGAAATCGTGTGTGCTCCTACAAGAGCACCAAGGGTTCAAATCCCTTTCTCTGCGCCAGCGATCTTAAACTCATTCAAAGATAAAATTGAGTGAGTTTAAGATCTTTTTTTTATGCAAAAAAACGGCAAAATGAACTGATTTAAGTATTATTGGTGGGTAAATCCATGTTTAAGAAAGCATATTATTTCTTTTACATAACTTAAACACAAGAATATGTATGTTTATAGAATTTAAAACACAAGAATATGTGAGTTATATTGACAAACTGGCATGGTTTTGATAGAATAGTAAATAAGAAAAGGAGAAGCGATTTGATGGGATTAGAAAAATTTGATGATGCGATAGCTGAGTATTTAGAAACGAAACGAAAGCGTACAATAGACGCATTAAAATTGGCTCAACTTTCTGATAATGAAATCGATCAACATTGTGCGGATATAGAAAAAGAAATCCTTGGTTTTGTTAAATGCAACGAGGCTTATGCGCAATTGCTTATGGATTTAGAACACATTCATTCCAAGACATATAATTTGTATTCTCTTACAGAGATTGCAAAGAAGAAAAATCATGATAACCCCAGTTATGTTATACAAAGTTGGTTCAGAGATATAAACACTCTGCAGTTTCTATATCTGTGGGAAAAAGACAATAACAGCTATTTTATCGAAGAAGCTGCAAAAGAATTGATAGAAAAAATAAAGCGACCGTCATTTACAATGACTGCAAAATTGTGGATAAAAAATACGCGAGCCACAGGAATCAAATCAAAGCAAGGACATGGCGGGGGAACCCTTGCTCGGCAAGAAATAGCAATTGACTTTATAACATGGGCATTTCCAGAAAAGAGATATGAATTGTCTAAGTTGATAGTCAACAAGATAATGCAGATAAAGGAATAATTTTCTAAATCGTAGATCAAAAATATATGGATGCTGTTGATATTTTTAAAGAACTTATCGGCCAAAGATTGGCGCCGCTGATTGTGAAATATGATCCATACAAGGATGTGTTTACGACACACCCGTATAGACATATATTCGATGATAATTTTGAAAAAATATTTACGGATGTTATTTTCGATAGTATTATATTTTATGCCTATGAAAAAGATGAAATAGAAAAAGAATATCAAAAAGGACATTTAGGCGATTTACGCAGAGCTTCTCGTGTAGCTTATGAAAACCGTGTGCCTAAAACCGAAAAAGAAACAGACGGTTTATTAGGCGAATTAACATTAGATAGTTTTATAAAACTGTTCTTTCCAGATATAGAAATGCTATACTCTCGTGCAAAATATTTGGAAAGAAGACCGCATAAAGAAGAACTCGTCGAGCGTAAAGGACACGAAATCAAAGGCTACGATGGTATGGTCTTTTCAATCGAAAACGGTCAAAAATATTTTTGGGTGGGACAAGTTAAAACGGGAAATTGGGAATATTGTCTATCCGCGATAAAAGACGATATAAACAAAAGTATTATCAAACACTACTTTGCCGATGCTGTTGCAATACTTTGTGACATTATGAGAGCAGTCAATAGTTCTTCTGCAAAATTGAGTAAAATCATAGATGATATCAATAATATTATTTTTGATTGTAATAGCAACCGCGCGGAACAAACAGCAAAAATATTACAATACTTTAAGCAAGAACAGATTGTAATACGAATTCCGTGTTTGTTGATGCCGGACGAATCTAACTATGACGATAGCAACAAATTGATTGATAATATCAAAGTGAAAGTAAAAAATGCTTTCAAAGAATTTATTTTAGATAATAACGATAATCTTGATATAGAAGTGTTATTGCTTGTTTTTCCTTTGCGTAATTTGAAAAAAGTGCGCAAACTCTTTTTGGAGGTGCGCAAAGTATGAACGTTTTACAACTATTAAAAGAAGCAACTCATCTTATAAATAAAGCCGAACTTACAAATGACAATAAAAACAGACTTAAAGATATTTTGTGCTATTTATCCGAATGGAGAAATAATCATCTGACAGAATATGTACAATATCCGCAACTGGAATTTGTATTATATAATGCGAGCCGCAAATTAAGAACTTTCGGTTATAATCGTTTAAATAAATTTGACAATAATATAATAAATTCTGATAACGATTTAATTGCCTTTAAGGATACAGCTATTGACGAATTTTATAAAACCGAATCAGGATTTATTTTAGATAGCGAGCAAAAAGACGTTCTCGATACTTTCGAGAACGCAAACGGTAAATTATTTTTAAGTGCTCCTACATCATTCGGCAAGACTTTTTTGCTCAAAGAAATAATTTATAGACATTACGAAAATTATAACAATATTGTGATAGTGTTACCTACTGTTGCCCTATTGATTGAGGTTACGGAAGAAATTGATGACATAAATGAGAAACATAGCTTGGGTTACACTATATATAATTCGATTTATAGAGACTTGGAATTATCCGAACGAAATATTTTTATTTTAACACCCGAAAGAGTTTTGCGATTATTGGCTATTGTTCCGGATATTGAACTTGATTTCTTCTTTTTCGACGAAATATATAAAATAGATGAAGATGTGGCATTGTCAAGTGAAGATGACGTAAACGATAAAATTGAACTTGGAAACGACAATCCCCAGCGAGACGAGCAAGATCATCGAGCTGTGGCATTTAGATTGGCATTATATTTTCTTTTGAAAAAGTGCAATTCTTGTTATTTAGCTGGACCGTTTATCGAATTAAATAATTTAAAAGACGGTTTCAATAAAATGCTCGAAAAACATCATATTGCCACGAAGGAAATCACTTTTATCCCTACATTGAAAAATCAGATTGATTTTCACGGAAAAACATATAAATATTCCTCACCATTTGAAAATTATAATGAAAGTACACCTGCAAATAAATCTATTGAACGCTTGATTTATACTGCAAATAAGCTTGGTTTTTCTAAAACAAATCAAGCAATTGTTTATTGTTTATATCCTGCCAACACAGAAAAAAATGCAAGAGAATTCTCTGATAGATATACCGAACAAGAGCCGATTAACGAAAGACTTCAAATGTTTATAGAGCATTTGAAAAATAATTATAATTTTAATTTTGGAGGCAAAAAAAGCACATTAGAAAATTGGGATTTAGTTTATGCGCTGCATAATCAAATAGGAATACATAACGGCAAATTCCCTAAATATTTTCAACGAGAAATTATGAAGCTTTTTAATGACGGCGCAATGAGTACGTTATTTTGTACATCTACTATTGTAGAAGGCGTCAATACAAATGCTAAAACCGTTGTTGTCTATAATAATCCTTCGGGGAAAACTAGCGAAAGTAAAAAATTTCTATTACTTAATATTAACGGGAGAGCGGGGAGATATCAACACCATTTTATTGGGAACGTTGTTTATATAAGTGATAAGAGTCTTAAAATTGTACAGAGCGACGGAATATCGCTTGATTTTAAGCCATATAGTTCTAAAATTAGCTTGGGCGATATTGATTTAGAAAATATCGACGATGAGGATTTAACTTTAATAAATAAAAACCGCAAGCAAGCATTAGGTTTCAATAAACAACTACTACCCGATGAAGTATTTGAGCAAAATCGTTTAATTGAACGTAAAAAACAAGAAAGAATTTTATCGATAATTCTTGATAAAATTGAGTTTTTTATTGGCATTGAAACCGTACCCGTTTATGATTTTGTAAGTGGGATTTACTTTGAAACAATTTTACAAATATGGTCAGAAATGGGAGAAATTAAACCGACTCAAATAAATGCTATCAAATGGTTTTCTATCAATTATGCCGAAAATAGTTATCAGGGTGTTTTAGATTATCGATTTAAAAAATATTTAGCACAAGAAAAAGATGAGCATAAATTTGTAAATGACACTTATAGGAAAGTTTTTCGAGACGTAAAAGACACCATCGAATATCAACTTCCGAGGATCATAAGTTTATTTGAATCTTTGATAATCCGAGCTTTTGAAATTAAAAAAATACATTTAGTAAAACCCCTTGATATGAGCAGCATTATTAGATATTTCGAAATTGGGGCAATCAGTCCACTTGGCATAGATATGGTCGAAAAAGCTATTCCTATAATTACAGTAAAAAAGATTGATCGAATAAAATTTTATGAGACTGAGCTTGAAGGCCAAAGGAAGGAGTTTACTAAAATATTTAACCTTGCAGCTTCAAAATTTGATGAGTATGAAAAGCATTACTTAATGGAATACATAAAGAAATATTGTTGATATTATGCGAATTTAATTGATTTACGAGTTGCAAAATGAATTACTTGGCATTAAAAGAAAATATTTTTAGTATTTCTCAAAACATGTTTTCTCAGATTTGTATTGATATGGATAAATTTGAGAATAAGCAGTACAATTATTACTTTACTCTAGCTAATGAGATATATCGTGGACTTGCTTTGTGCTGTGTTGCGATTGATTTGCAATCATACTCTCAAATTGGAACACTGTTACGCCAACTTCTTGAGCAAGTAGCGACAGCGAAACTTTTAGGGTTAAGCGAAAATAACCTGTCTGCGTACAGATTATTTGCAAAAGCAAGGCACTATTATTTTGAGCATGGTGATAATGATTGTGAGCTAAAGAATTTGTATGAAGCAAGCAAATTGCCAAAGAAACATAGAGGATCCAGATTGGATTTTTACTCTTTGGGGTGGTTAGGGCTTATTGGCGCGACGGAAATATCTTACGATAAATTGTTTGAACTTGCTAATATCTATGATTTAAGGAGTTGGCGTAAATACTGCAATAATTTTGTACATACAAATCTCACATATATGGAATTAACGCAAGAAGGAATGATACAGCTTAACACAGAATTTATATATCTTCTTGCTATCTTATTTGATGAGATTTGTTGCAGCTATCATAATTTAACGGGGTTCGATTTTAAGTTTGGGGATTTAGATATTTTCGCTGATTTTAGAATAAATTACATACAGGTTACGGAATCGCGTAAAGAATCTCAAGATTAGATGTGTTACGGGTAGCATTTTTATCCTCTAAAGCCATAAAGAAAAGTCGACTTTTTCTAGAAACAGAAAAAGTCGACTTTTCTTTATGTAAAAAATATGTTATAATGAAACATGAGAGGGAAATAAACATGAATTATACAAAGCAAGTAAGAGAATATTGTGGAAAACATAGTAAAGGATTAATAGACATTTAGTACGATTGGGTATCGAAAATTCATGTTTGGAAATTTATCAAAATTTTGGAGGTCATGTAAAGTGAAAAATTATTTTGAACATGAGGTAAAAGTTAAATTCTTTGATGGAATTTTAGAGCATAGCTGTGAATGGCAATGGTTTATTAATTATATTGAGAAAGAGTTTAAAGGATTTAAAGATATTACTAATTTTCAAGACTTTTTGAACTCATATGCCGAAATAAAAGACGTATATGCTTATTTAATTAAATTAAACAGTAGTATAGGTGGATTAAAATTTGAATTTACTACTACATGGTTAAAACAAATTTATCTATGTACTCAAATATATAGCGGTACTCGTCAAATTAATGATGTTTGGAAAGAGTTTGATAATAATTTTATTAAGCTTTTTGCTACGATTATTCACATTACAAAGCTTCAAAATATTAAAGAATCAAGCCAATATATTTTTTCAGCATTAATATTCATGCAAAACAATATTTTTGAGCTTTTTGATTTAAGCATAGTAAAAGATGATGAGCAGCTAATTTTAAAATGTTTAAGTGAAATCAATATAAAAGATATTCAAGATTTGATTAGTAGGTTCAAAAATAATATAAAAGAAGTAATAATACCAGCCAATTTAAAACTTTTAGAAGAATATAAATCTAAAATTTTAAATGTTAATTCGTTTAGTTTTCAAAGATTCAGTTTACCAAAGGACATATCTTGGGAAGAACAGTTTGTGTTTGATATGCTTCAGACAGAAATATCTGGAAACGAGCTAATTCCATTGGCTACATTTAATGATGTATCGACACCTGATATATCACGATGGACAGCTCCCATTTTAGAGAAATTAAATAAATATTTTAATGATGAAACTGCATCATTTATAATTGAAACAGTTCGATGTATTTTGTATAAAAAAGCACCATCAGCTAAAACCATGGAATGGCACTTTAAGTTAGTGATAAGTGATTTGAGGAATAAAAATGAATTAGAGCCTTGGCATGAAATAAAAAGTTCATCATTGCTTTTTATTAGCCTACTATTAAAAGAAAAAATTGTTTATCAGAGTGTAAAAAACAAATTCATGCAACAATTTATTAGGGAATTAAGTAAATTTAAAGATCTCAATACAATATTGCAGTTTAAAAAACATAATATTCTTTTTTCAATTCAACAAAAAGAAAAACTGAATGAATATAACAATAGTTTAGCTAATAATATCAAAAATATAGAAAGAACTCACGAATTTTTAGATTATTGTAGAAATGATTTTGTAGTAAATGGTATACGAGATGAAACATTAAAAATTATATACGATAAGTTTACTTCTTTTATCGAAAAAGAGGATAATTCAGTTAGCATTTCAATGTTGTTTTATTCTTTCATGCAATTATTATTACGACTGTCATCAAATTTGTACCTTGATAGACTTAAAGTTAAGAAACTTATGATTTGGTTACAACAACTATGGCAAAATGATTATTATGATCGATGCTTGAAACTAATGCACACGATTGGTAGTTCGGTCTCTATTTCTAATGAAGAAATAAATAAAATTAACGAAGTGTTTATTAAAAAACCGTTAATCGGGGCATTGTATTGTTTCCCAATTAAGAAAGAAAGTTTATTAGATTTAATGTCAATGCATTCAAAAGCGGCATTATCTTTATTTTGTAGCATGCTTAACATTACAAGAACGTTTCCTATTGAAAATAATAAATTTCTCGATAGGCATACTGTAGATAATGCGTTTATTCAGCTGATTAGAGATATAATTACGAAAAAAGGCTATAAACTCTTGAACTATATTGAACCAGAAGTATTATATAGTGAAATATTTAATGATTTTATACGCAACACACAAATGTATATGGCTATTTTTAATCAAGAACAGATACTTTATAAAGAGATTAAAAATAGATTAACAGAATATTCGCTTATTGATTTTGATGGGCACATTTATTTGGCACATTTGACACAATTGTTCCCGATATTAGAAAATAAAATTAGAGAATTTGGTATGTATTGCAACATTGTGCCATTTAAAGAAAAAGCGGATGAATTTTTACATATGAAAGATGCAAGTAGTGTTTTGCAACAAATATTAATGGATGCTTATAGTGAAACAAACGATTTCTTAAATGTAGTAGATTTCTTTTTTGTTTATCAAAGTATGTATAATGGAAATTGTTTGAATATTAGGAATGAGTGCGCGCACGGCAGAGAGTATATTTCTTCAGACAGCTTGGTTTTTGGGTTTAAGGTAACCTTAATATGTTTAAAATTGATTCTTGATAGGATAGACCAAATAAAGAATGTTGAAAAACCGTTTTGCAATTTGGATTTTTAAAAAATTGGGCAGCATTTTTATCCACTAAACCCAGAAGACCCGTTGCCGGTTGGCAGCGGGTTTTTTGTTTGCGCGCGGCTTTGTCCGCGCTTTCGCAACCAAAAAACCGCGTATGCACAGCAACGGGTCGCTCTGCTTATCGGGGAGGGGATGGCCGAAATAATGTGACGCGATTGCGCCTTGCGGCGAACAATCGCTATTCCGTCGCGGCGTTGCCGCTCCTTACAAATCCCTCTCTCTGCGCCAAACCGAGGATAAGGGCGCATCTTGCGCCCTTTCTTCATGTCTCGGGCTTCGGTCATTTACGTTTTAGTAAACTCCCTTGCCCTCGCACTTGAAAGGACGCAATCTGCAACCCTTCTGCTCGGTTTGGAGGGGTGCGATTTATCCGCGAAACCCATTGCTTGCCGCCTGCGCTGTCTTTCGCAAAAAGTTTTGGGCTGTGCCCAAATACGTTTTTGCGAGTCTGGGGACAAAAAGTATTATTTATAGTTTTTTTACAAGGTAGATATTATGGCGCAAAGCGCCGTTTGACAGGCACGGGCCATTCGGGCCCGTGCCTTCGTCTTGGCGCTTGCCGCCTGCGCCGTCTTTCGCAAAAAGTTTTGGGCTGTGCCCAAATACGTTTTTGCGAGGCTGAGGACAAAAAGCAACCGCTGTCATCCCAGCCCGACGCAAGGCGCCCCTGGCGGGCTTTGGCGAATGTAGAATGTAAAATGTAGAATGTAGAATTGAGGAAAAATCTTATGTCCTCCCGAGCTTGTCGAGGGATCTCATATAAAAAGAAAAATCCATAGAACTCACGAAAAAATCTCGGGCGGAACCGCAAGGGCTCCGCCCGAGATTTTTCGTGAACAAAGCGGCGGGGCCGCAAGGGATTTCCAAGCGGCGCTCAGCCTTGGCGTTTCGGGGCGGCGTAGATGTTGCCGCCGTGGCAGTCGACGGCCACCACGCAGGGGAAGTTTTCCACTTCAAAGCGGTAGACGGCCTCGCTCAAAAGGTCGGGGAAGGCGACGAGCTCGCTCTTGCGGATGGCATTGCCGTACAGCGCCCCCGCGCCGCCGATGGCGGCGAAGTAGACGGCATGGCACCGCGCGATGGCCTCGCACACTGCCGCGCTGCGCTCGCCCTTGCCCACCATGCCTTTGAGCCCCAGCTCCAAAAGCCGCGGCGCGAAGGAGTCCATGCGCGCGCTCGTCGTGGGGCCGCAGCTGCCGCAGGCCTTGCCCGCGGGCGCGGGGCAGGGCCCCGCGTAATAGATGGTCTGCCCTTCCAGCGGGAAGGGCAGTTTTTCG
Source organism: uncultured Clostridia bacterium (assembly GCA_944328445.1). Classification (GTDB taxonomy): domain Bacteria; phylum Bacillota; class Clostridia; order Christensenellales; family Borkfalkiaceae; genus Borkfalkia. The sequence goes on from CALVHO010000004.1 coordinate 45,426, forward strand.
CCCCTGTCCAACATCTCGCAGATGCGTTTGTGGGCGCAGTCTCGCCCCGTCAGCAGCGTTCCCGAGAGCAAAACGCTCTCGCCCGCGCGCAGCGAATCGATGACGTCGTCGCGCAGCGGCAAGTCGATTTTTTTCATGAAGTCACCGCCTTTTACGGCCCGAATGCCGAAAATCCGTTCTTTTCAGAGTACTATGCGTGGCATAAACCGCCCGAAAACGGCCATATTTTTCAAAGCTCGGCGCTTTCGCAGCGGCAGCAATGGCATTGGATGTTCACGGCGACGGGCAGCCCCGCGATGTGCGTGGGGGCGACTTCGCAGGAGACGCCCAGCGCCGTCACCCTGCCGCCGAAGCCCTGCGCGCCGATACCGAGCGCGTTGATCTTTCGCAGCGCCTCTTCCTCGATGGCGGCCACGTCCGCGCGTGGATGGCGCGAGCCGACGGGCCTGGTCAGCGCCTTTTTGGCCAGGAACGCACACCCGTCGAAGGTGCCGCCGATGCCCACGCCCACGTACACGGGCGGGCACGGCTTGCTGCCCGCCAGCCGCACCGTTTCGACGACGGCCTTCACGATCCCGTCCACCCCTTCGGCGGGGGTGAGCATGAACAGGCGGGACATGTTCTCGCTGCCGAAGCCCTTGGGAAGGAAGGTGAGCCGTACGCGGTCTCCCGCGGTGAGCTCGGTGTGGACGGCGGCGGGCGTGTTGTCCCCCGTGTTCACGCGGGTGAGGGGATCGCACACGCTCTTGCGGAAGTTGCCCTCGGCATAGGCGCGGCGCACCCCGTCGTTTACGGCCTCGGCGAAGGGCTTGCCCTCGATGTGCACGTCCTGCCCGATCTCGGCCAGCACGACGGCGTAGCCCGTGTCCTGGCAGACGGGCATCCGCTCGGCGGCGGCGACGCGCGCGTTTTCGCGCACGGTGCGCAGCGCGAAGGCCGCGGCGCTCCCGCTCTCTTCCGCCCGTTCCGCCTCTTCGAGGGCGCGCCCGCAGGCGTCCGTCAGCCGCAGCCCCGCCCGTTTTGCAAGGCGGCAGACCGCCTCTTCGATCGCATCGGATGAAAGGATGCGCATGTTCCACCTCCTCGCGGCCCCGCCAAAGAACGGGGCCCCGTTCCCTCCCATTATAGCAAAATTTTCGGCGAAGCCAAAGTATTTTTATTTACTTCGCCTCATTTTTCGGATATAATGTTCGGTATGGACCGAAACAACGACAAAGACAACGTCCGCCGCGGCCAAGACCCCGCGCCGTACGATATGGAAAAAGACCCCGCGCCGTACGATATGGAAAAAGATACCGTGCCGCAAAACGCGGGGCGGGCCCCCGCGCCGCGCGGTTATTTTCAGTCGCTTTTGAGCAAGCCGCGCAAGGCGGTCAGCGGCATCGTGTTCACGGGCGCCATCGTCGCCATGCTGCTGATGAGCCTGGTCTTTTCGCTCACCGTCGCCGTCGTCGGCGTGGCTTTGGAGATGTCCGTCGAGGACGTCATGCAGACGGAGGCCTACAAATACTGCGCGTACCTGCTGTACCAGATCGCGCTCGCCGCCATCGTCGCCGTGTACATGAAGGTGTACCGCGAGCGGCCGCGGGCCTTCGGCTGGCGGGGTACGCACTGGCGCTTTTTCCTCATCGGACTGGCGCTGGCCTGCGGGCTGCTTTTCAGCCTGAATTGGCTCAACGACTACGTGATCAAATTTTTCGGGCTCATCGGCTACGAGGCGCCCGCAAGTTCGCTGCCCTCGGTGCAGGGCTTCGGCCTCGCGGGGGTGCTGCTCGTGGTGGCGGTGCTGCCCGCGGTGTTCGAGGAGACGGTGTTCCGCGGCATCGTGCTCGAAGGCATCAAGGACGTCGGCACCGTCGCCGCCTGCCTGTTGGGCGGCCTGCTCTTTTCCGTCTTCCACCAAAGCCCCGCGCAGACGGCCTACCAGTTCGTGTGCGGGGCGGCCTACACGCTGCTGGCCATCCGCGCCGGCTCGCTGCTGCCCGCGGCGATGATGCATTTCGTGAACAACGCGCTCATCGTCCTGGACGTCCGCTTCGGCTTTTTGAGCGGGGTGACGGGCGGGGGAGCGGCCGCGCTGTACGCCGTTTCGGGCGTGTGCCTGGCGGCCGCGCTCGCCTGGCTCATCTTCCTGGAAAAGGACGGCGGGAAAGCCGGCCTCCGCTTCCCGAAAAAGGGCAAAGAGGAAAAAGTCGCCGCGGAAATGGGCGGGGCCGCGGCGCAGGGCGTGGCCAAGCCGAAGGGCGCGGTCAAGCCCTTCCTGCTGGCGGCGCTGCCCGGGCTCATCCTCTGCGCCGTGCTCTGGATCTACAACTTCATCGGGGGCCTGTGACATGCAGAAAATCGGCATCGTCTGCGTCGGCAAGCTCAAAGAAAAATTTTACGCCGACGCCGTGAACGAATACCGCAAGCGCCTTTCGCGCTTTGCCGAAGTGAACGTGCGCGAGCTGCCCGAGCGGCGCAGCCCCGCCGAGGAGGCGGACGCGGTGCTGCGCGAGATGCGCGGCCACCGCATCGTTTTGGCGGTGGAGGGCAAAAAGCTGTCCAGCGAGGGCCTGGCCGCGCACATGAAGGCGCTCGCGGCCGCGGGGCGCGAGGTCACCTTCGTCATCGGTTCCTCCTGCGGGCTGGACGCGCGCGTCAAGGCGGCGGCCGACCTGCTGCTCTCCTTTTCGGACATGACCTTCCCGCACCACCTCATGCGCGTCATGCTCCTGGAACAGGTCTACCGCGCCTGCATGATCAACGCGGGCAGCGACTACCACAAATAACGCCGCGCGCCTGCGGGCGGCGGCCACAAACGGCGCCGCGTTCATACAATGGCGTATGGACGTTTTGGAAAGGGTATCCCGTTTTTGGCAAGGGTACGGCGGGGCAAAGACGGTCATCGGCCGCAGCGTCTGCGGGCAGCCGATATACGCCCTGTTCTGCGGCGTCGGGCGGCCGCGCATCCTCGTGCAGTGCGCCATCCACGCCCGCGAATGGGTCACGGCGCTGCTGGCGGAGGAGTGGCTCGGGCGGGGCATGCCCGTGGGCAGCGCGGCCTTCGTGCCCCTGGCCGATCCCGACGGCGCCGCCATCGCCCTGCGCGGCGAGGGGTTTTTGCGCACCCTCCCGCCCGCGCGCGCTTCGTTTTTGCGCCGCGTGAACGGAGACCGCCCGTTCGCCCTGTGGAAAGCCAACGCGAACGCCGTCGACCTCAACGTCAACTTCCCCGCGCGGTGGGGGGAAGGCGCGCGGAACGTGCGCGCCCCCGCGCCCGAAAATTACATCGGCCCGCACCCCTTTTCGGAGCCGGAAACGCGGGCGCTGCGCGATCTTACGCTGCGCTTCCGCCCGGACGCGGCCTTGGCCTACCACACCAAGGGGCGGGAGATCTATTGGGAATTCGGCCAGCGCGGCCGCGCCCGCCGCCGCGACGCGGCCCTGGCCGCGGCGCTCGCGAGGGAGACGGGCTACGCCGTCCGCCCCGCGCCGCACAGCGCGGGCGGCTACAAGGACTGGTGCGTGCAGGCGCTGGGCATCCCCGCCTTCACGCTCGAAGCGGGCAGCGACGGGCTTTCGCACCCGCTCGGCGAGCGGGAATTGCCCGCGCTCGCCGCGGAAAACGCGCGCGTCCCCGCGCTCTTGGCAACATGGCTATGGAAGAAAAGATACGGTTCATGAAGGAGGCGCTCAAACGCGCCCGCAAAGGTCTGGCGCAGGGCGAGGTGCCCGTCGGCGCCGTCGTCGTCTGCGAAGGGAAGGTCATCGCCTCGGGCTACAACCGCCGCACCGCCACGCAGACGGCGCTTTCGCACGCGGAGATGTACGCCATCGACCGCGCCTGCAAAAAATGCGGCAGCTGGCGGCTGCCCGATTGCGACCTGTACGTCACCTTGGAGCCCTGCCCGATGTGCATGGGCGCGGCCCTCAACGCGCGCATCCGCAAGATCTATTTCGGCGCGTATGAACAAAAGGGCCGCTCGATGACGCGCGAACTGGCCCAAAGCAACCTGTTGAACCACACCCTCGAAGTGGAGGGCGGCGTGCTCGAAGAGGAGTGCTCGGCCATCCTTTCGGGCTTTTTCCGCGACATGCGCGGCAAGGGCCGGCAGGCCGCCGCGGAACGCACCCCCGCGGAAGGGGAGGAGCCGTTCGCGCAGTAGAGCGAAAGTTTTGCAGAGAGCGCGGCCCCGTTCACGCAAGGGCCCGAAAGCCCCGCAAGGAACGGGGAGGGGCGGGCCGCGCAACGCGCGCGGGGAGGGGAAGGCCCTGCCCTGCGGGAAAAGCGGAAAAAGGCCCGCAAAACATTTGACTATTTCTCGCAAACCTTTTACAATAGAAGGGCGTGCCGCGGGGGAAACCGCGCCGCGTTCGCACGGCCGTCCGTTCCGTAAGGGAACGTTTCGGCATGGGGGAGTACTGGCGGAAAGGAAAGCGTCCGCCCGGCTTTTTTGTTTTGCGAAGAAAGCCGTTGTGATCGAACCGAGAAAAAACCGCGCAGGCATCCGCCGCGCACGGCATTTTGTTTGGAGGTACGCATGATAACGCACGGCAACGAGATCAAGCTCTTTGCGGGCAATTCCAACCGCCCCCTGGCGGAGGCGATCGCCAAAAAGCTCAACACCGAGCTCGGCGGCGTGGAAGTCGGCCGCTTTTCGGACGGGGAGACGGCCGTCCACATCGACGAGACCGTCCGCGGGCGCGACCTGTTCATCATCCAGTCGACGTCTGCACCCGTCAACGACAACCTGATGGAGCTTCTGATCCTCATCGACGCCGCCCGCCGCGCCAGCGCGGGCCGCATCACGGCGGTCATCCCGTATTTCGGGTACGCCCGCCAGGACAGGAAGGCACGTTCGCGCGACCCCATCACGGCCAAGCTCGTGGCCGACCTCATCACGGCCGCCGGTGCCGACCGCGTGCTGACGATGGACCTGCACGCCGCCCAGATCCAGGGCTTTTTCAACATCCCGCTCGACCACCTGCTCGGCGGGCCCACCCTTTACAATTATTTCAAGAGCAAGCGCATCGTCGATGAAAATTTCGTCATCGTCTCGCCCGACATCGGCTCGGTCACCCGCGCGCGCAACGTCGCCATGAAGCTCAACTGCCAGATGGCCATCATCGACAAGCGCCGCCCCAAGGCCAACGTGATGGAGGTCATGAACATCATCGGCGACATCGAGGGCAAAAAATGCCTGATGGTGGACGACATGATCGACACCGCGGGCACCATCTGCCAGGGCGCGCAGGCGCTCATCGACCACGGCGCCAAGGAAGTGTACGCGGGCTGCACGCACGCCGTGTTCAGCGGCCCCGCCATGGACCGCCTGCAAAAGGCGCCCATCAAGGAACTCGTCGTGCTCGACACCATCGCCCTCCCGCCCGAAAAGCGGCTGGACAAGATCACCGTCATCTCGGTGGCGGATATCTTCGCCGCGGCCATCGAAAACGTCTATCTCGACAAGCCGATGTCCAAGATCTACGACTGATCGTTCTGCAAATTTTTTGCCGCGAAACCCTGTTTTCATCCGATACGGACCCTTTCCTTTTGCCGCGTTTTGTACAAAACGCGGCGTTCGCGCGTACGAGCGAAAACAGGGCGCATGGCAAGAACGCGCGCGGCCGCGGGCCCCGTTCGGCCTTTTTTGCGGGCGGCGCAAATACAGGAGTGTGGCGGATATGTACCTCATCGTGGGGCTTGGAAACCCCGAAAAACAGTACGAAACGACCTTTCACAACCTCGGCTTCCTCGCCGTCGGCGAGGCGGCCGAAAAGCTGGGCGTCAAGTTCAAAAAAAAGGAGTGCGAGGCCTCGGTGGCCGAGGCGCACGTCGGCGGCGAGCGGGTCATCCTCGCCCGCCCCGTCACCTACATGAACGCGAGCGGCCGCGCCGTCAAGCAGCTGATGAAAAAATACAAGGCGGACCCTTCCGACCTTCTGGTCATCTACGACGACTACGACCTGCCCAAAGGCAAGCTGCGCATCCGCATGGCGGGCAGCGCGGGCACGCACAACGGCATGCGCTCCGTCGTCGGCGAGATCGGCACGCAGGATTTCGCCCGCATCCGCATCGGCATCCGCGACCCCGAGGTGAACATCCCCGTCATGGGCTACGTACTCTCGCAGATCCGCAAGGAGGATTACCCGCTCTTTGTCGACGCCTGTTCCGCCGCCGCCGACGCCGCCATCCGCTTTGCGCGCGGCGAAGGCATCGAAGCGGTCATGAACGCATACAACAAAAACGGCTGACGTTTCGTCCGCCTGCGCCCGCGGGCCTGCCGCGGGGCGCTTGGCGGGCATGCGCGCGCCCCGCCCGCGCGGGCAAGAGGTGCGCGGTTTTTCCCGCCCCGCCCGCGCGGGGCGGCAGGGGAGGTTTGGTTTATGGCGGGATCTTTCGACGCGGATATCCTCGGGGGCGAGCACCCGGACCTTGCCCGCGACCTCCGCCTCGGCACGCCGACGGCGGTTTTCGGCGTTTCGGCCGCGCACAAGGCGCTCATCGCCGCCGCCTGCACGCAGGGGCGCTTCGTCTACGTGACGGCGGACGCGCCCTCCGCCGCCCGCACCGCCGCCGAGATCGCGGGATTTTCGGGCGAGCCGCCCGTGCTGCTTTGCGCCAAGGACGAGGTGTTGCTCTACAAGGAGGCAGTCTCCAAAGATTCCCTCTTCCGCCGCCTGGCCGCGCTGCACCGCATCCGCGCGGGCGCGCGCGCGATCGTGTGCGACGTGGAGAGCCTCATGCAGCTCTTCCCTGCCGACGTGCCCTGCCTGACCCTGCGCGAGGGGGAGGAGTGCGATTTTTCCGCGCTGCCCGCCCGCCTGGTGGCGATGGGGTACGTGCGCGGGGCGGCGGTGGAGAGCCGCGGCGCCTTCGCCTTGCGCGGCGACATCCTCGACATCTTCCCCGTCGGTGCCGAAAACCCCGTGCGCGTCGACTTTTTCGGCGACGCGGTGGAAAAGATCAAGCCCTACGACCCCGCCACGGGCGAGCGGCTCGGCCTCGCGCGCGAGGTGCAGATCGTCGCCGCCACCGACGTGTTTGTCGCACAAGAGGAACGCGCCGCCGTCAAGGACGCGCTCGCGGGGGAGCTCCCTTCCTGGCGTGACGCCGCCGCCTACGCCCGCGCGCAGGCCATCGCGGGGGACATCTGCGCCAAGCTCGAAGGGGGCGCCCCCTTCGGCGGGGCGGCCTATCTCTTCCCCCTCTTGAAAAACAAGACGGACTTCGCCTCCTTCATCGGCGACGCGCTCTACATCTTTGACGAGGGCAAGCTCATCGCCGACCGCGTCGACGCCCTCTGCAAGGAGCACGCCGAGCGCTTTTTTTCGCTGAAACGGGCGGGCGAGGTCTTTTCCTTCGCGCGCGGCCAGCTCGCGGGCAAGGAGGAGATGTTCGCGCGCTTTTCCGCCGTGCGCGCCTGCGCGCTGCAATCGTTCGCGGCGCGCGTGCCCTTTTTCGACCCCTTGAAGATCTACAACATGCACGCCACCCCCGTGGGGCGGTACCTGAACGGCTTTGCCAACCTCGCCGCCGACGTGCGCCGCTGGACGGCGGGCGGGTACCGCGTGCTGCTGTACTGCGGAAACGCCGCCCGCGCCGACAAGATGCGCGACCTCCTGTTTGAGGAGGGCATCCCCGTCTCCGCCTGCCCCGCGCGGCTGTCCGACCTGCGCGGTGCCGCCGCGACGGCGGACGAACTGCCCTTCGGGCTGGTGCTGCACGAGGCGAAGCTCGCCCTCGTCGGCACGGGGGACATGTACACCAAGGCCGCGCCCCAAAAGCGCATCCGCCGCCGCAGGAACGACATGTTCACCTCCCCCGAAGTGGGAGACTTCGCCGTGCACGAAACGCACGGCATCGGCCGCATCACGGGCACGCAGATGATCGGCACGACGGACGGCACCAAGGAATACGTCGCCCTCGAATACCGCGGCGGAGACGTGCTGTACGTCCCCGTCGAACAGATGGACGTGCTCTCCCGCTACATGGGGGAGGAGAAGCCCGCCCTCTCCAAGATCGGCGGCGCGGAGTTTGAAAAGGTCAAGCAGCGGGTGCGCACCTCCCTCAAAGCGATGGCCTTCGACCTCAAACAGCTCTACGCCGAGCGGGCCGAAAAGCGCGGGTTCGCCTGCAAGCCCTTCCGCGAGGAGATGGACGAGTTCGCCGCCGCCTTCGCCTACGAGGACACGCCCGACCAGGCCGTCTCCGTCCGCGAGATCTGCGCGGACATGTGTTCGGAAAAGGTGATGGACCGCCTCCTCTGCGGAGACGTGGGCTATGGCAAGACCGAAGTGGCCTTCCGCGCCGCCTACCTGTGCGTGCTCAACGGCAAGCAGGCGGCGCTCATGTGCCCCAACACCGTTCTTTGCCAGCAGCATTACGAAACGGCCTGCAAGCGCTTTGCCGACTTCGGCGTGCGGGTGGAGGTCATCAACCGCTTCAAGACGCCCGCGCAACAGGCGGCCACCCTCGCCGCGCTTGCCCGCGGCGAGGTGGATCTCCTCATCGGCACCCACCGCCTGCTTTCCAAGGACGTGAAGTTCAAGGACATGGGGCTGCTGATCCTGGACGAGGAACAGCGCTTCGGCGTCGAACACAAGGAACAGCTCAAAAACATCAAGCGCGACGTCGACTGCCTGACCATGACCGCTACGCCCATCCCGCGCACCCTGCACATGTCCCTCTCGGGCATCCGCGACATCAGCACCATCGAAACGCCGCCCGCCGCCCGCCTGCCCGTGCAGACGTACGTGGTGGAGGAGACGGAGGCGCTCATCCGCGACGCCTGCGTGCGCGAACTGGCGCGCGGCGGGCAGGTGTTCATCCTCTACAACCGCGTGGAGAGCATCCACACCTTCGCCGCCAAGATCGGGCAGATCGTGCCCGAGGCGAAGCTGTGCGTGGCGCACGGCCGCATGGACCGCGCCGTGCTCGAAGACGGCATCCTCGGCTTTTACGAGGGCAAGAGCGACGTGCTCGTCTCCACGACCATCATCGAAAACGGCATCGACCTGCCCAAAGCGAACACCCTCATCGTCATCGACGCGGACCGCCTCGGCGTATCGCAGCTGTACCAGCTGCGGGGCAGGGTAGGGCGCGGTTCGGTCCTGGCGCACGCCTATTTCACGTACAAGCCCGAAAAGGTCATGACCGAAACGGCCGCCAAGCGCTTGCAGGCCATCCTCGAATTTACCGAGCTCGGCTCGGGGTTCAAGATCGCCATGCGCGATTTGGAGATCCGCGGCGCGGGCAGCGTTCTGGGGCGCGAACAGCACGGCCATATGGACAAAGTGGGGTACGAGCTGTACGCCAAACTCTTGAAGGAGGCGCTCACGGGCGAGGAGCAGACGGTGGCCGACCTCGACATCAAGGCCGACGCCTACATCCCCGAAAGCTACATCGAGGCGAGCGCCTCGCGGCTGGACTGCTACAAGCAGATCGCCGAGATCCGCGATACGTCCGATTACCGCCGCGTCACCCTCTCGTTGGAGGAAAATTACGGAAAGCTGCCGCCCGAAGTGCTCAACCTCTTGATCATCGCCATGCTCAAAGCGCTGGCCGCGCGCTTCAACGTGCGCGCCATCTCGCTCTCGGCCAAGGGCGGGCGGCTGGAACTTCCTTCCCTCAACAGCCTGGCCGACAAGCGCCTTGCCGCCGCGCTCGACCAATTCCCCGCCGTGCGGGTGGAGATGTCCGCCGCGCCCGCTTTGCGCTTTGCGGGCGGGAAGGACGCGCGCGCCGTCATGCTCTCCATGGCCGATTTTCTGCGCTTCGCGGCGGGCGGCGGCCGCAAAGCCGCCCCGTGAGTTTCCGCGGGCCCTTTCGCGGCGGCCCGTGCGTCGCACGCAAGCCCGCCGCGCGAGTCCGTTTTTGTCGGCATATGTCCGCCCGTGCGGGGTCATTCCCGCGCGTTCGCGCCCGCCGTTGAGGCCCGTTTTCGGCGCGTTCGCGCCCGCTTGCGCGGGCTGTTTTCCGCGCGTGTGCGCCCGCCGTGTGAGCCCGCGGCGAAATTTTCAAATTTGACCCGCTTTTCACGAAAAAGAGATTGCTTTTCGGGCGGAAATACGCTATAATATCGGTTGTATATATTGCGGTCCGTCCGCCTTTTCGGCGGCGGGGCCGTTTTGCAGACCAACCCCAAGCGGAGCAGTTCTATGAAGAAGAGAATGATCACCATCCTTTGCGCGCTGTTGTCGGCGGTGTTCGCCCTCGGCATGCTGTCGGGCTGCGGCCTCATCAGCACGGACAACAGGCGGGATATGGAGCAAGTCGTGGCCGAGGTGAACATCGCCGGCGATCCCGAAGCGCTTTCGGGCGCCCTCGCGTCGCTGGGCGTGAGCGAGCTTTCGCTCACCGCCGAGCAGCTGAACGCGGCGCTGTCCACCGAAGAGATCTACAAGCGCGATCTCGTCGCCTATTTCATGAGCTACGGTTACAGCTACATCTCCTCCGGCCAGTCGTATGCCGATACCTTCGCCATGCTGATGGACGCGCTCGTCGACCGCAAGATCGTCGCGCAGTTCGCCGCGGTGTACTACCTCAACGCGGGCGAGATCGTCGTCGACCGCGATTCCATGGGCAAGGGCGACGCGGGCTATACCGAAGTGGCGGACACCGACGGCCTGCGCATGAGCAAGGATATCACCGTCGAAGGTTTCCTGGCCGCCATCGAGGGCAAGGAAGGGGACGCCGCCTCCGTCGCGGGGTATGAATATTTCCTGACGCAGAAGGAGATCGACTACGCCAACTACAACGTGATGGTCTCCATCAACCAGGCCATCGATTCCTACGAAGAGGACATCATCGCCCGCGCCGAGGACGAGGAGACGAGCAGCGACGAGGACCGCGCCACCCCCACGGGTGCGGACACGCTGCCTTCCTACTACTACCCGAGCAAGGACGGCAAGATCGATTACGGCATCTACACGGGCAGCAACAAGCTCTCCGATTGCGGCACGTACGAAAAGGTGGAAGGCTCCACTTCCGTCACCCGCGTCCGCGCCTATGCCCGCTTTATCAGCGCGCTGCGTTCCAACTACCTCGTCGACGAGGATGACGACATCTCGGATATCTTCGCGCTCGATTACTACACCACCGAGTACAAGACGCAGCTCGAACAGATGATGATCTCCAAGTTCGCGGCCACCCTCGCCAACGCCCGCTCTTCGCAGCTGACGGCGGGGCTCATCGAGGCCGAGTACGACGAACTTCTCGCCGCGCAGCAGGTCTCGGCGTCGAGCGGGTTCACCACGACCATGGACGGCATGTCGGATACGAGCTTCGTCGTCTACGCGCCCGAGGGCCGCACCTACGGCTACGTCTACAACATCCTCATCCCGTTCAGCGGAACGCAGACGGCCGAACTCAACGAGGCCAAGAGCCGCTACGGCGAGGACACGGCCGCGTACTACGTCGCCCGCAACGGGTATCTGAAAAACGTGAAGGCCTCCGACCAGCGCGAAAGCTGGTTCAACGGCGCCACCGATCACAGCTTTGACGCCGCCGCCGAGGGCGTGACCGATTATTACAAAGAGCCGATCGGAGACATGAAAAAGAGCTCCTACCTCTTCTTCAAGGACAGCTACGTCACCTCCGACGAGGGCATCGACCGCTACGCGGGGCAGTACCCCTTCAACGGCACCGTGATCGCGCAGGACGACGGCAGCTACGACCTCGACGCGCATGAATTCGGCATCGAAGAATTCATCGGCGAGATGAATGCCTACATCAACCACGTCACGGGCGCGAAGAGCTCGTCCGATGCGGGCTATGCCTCGGGCGGCTACTATTCGGGCAGCTGGTTCGGGCAGGACGCTTCCCTCGATAGCCTTTGGAAGGGTGCAACTTCCGAAGCCTTCTACGGCAGCGGCAACACCTTCAAAAAGAAGGACGGCTCCATCGATTACAGTTCGGCCATCCTCTACAAGGGCACCGTCTCGGGCGTGAAAGGCGTCTCCGCGGCCGCCTTCCTGCAAGAGGAGAGCGTCTCCTACAAGGCGCTTTCGGCCGTGAACGACCTCATGTTCGCCTACAACACCGACACGGCGGGCCTGAACAGCTACCTCGGCTATTCCATCGCCAGCAAGGAGGAGGCCACGAGCTATGTCTCCGAGTTCGAGTTCGCCGCGCAGCTGGCGCTGCAAGGCGGCGCGGGCACCTACATGGTGGTGGGCACCGAGTACGGCTGGCACGTCATCTACGTGACCTTCACCTTCGGCGACGGCGAAACGTATGCAGACGGCTTCGTCTACGATGACCGCAACGAGGAGGGCACCTTCTCCTATTACTTCTACCAGTCGCTCAAATCGACCGTCGTGCAGAACTACACGAGCGATAAACAGAACGACATCCTGACCGCCCTCAACACCGAAGCGAACGCCACCGTCTACGAGAAGCGCTACAAAGACCTCTCCAACCTCGACGTGGCCTGACCTTCTCTTGTGCACGGCCCTTTGCGGCCCGTCTCATCCGAACAAAACCAAAACCCCCTTGCCGAAACGGCAAGGGGGTTTTGCGTCCCGCCGGGGCGGGGGGGGGTGAGGGGAGAAAAGATCCCGCCCCTGCGGAGCACAGTGCCGTGGGGGCGGAAAAAAACCATCGGCGGGGCCGATGGTTTTGGAGCGAGAGACGGGAATCGAACCCGCGGGAATCAGCTTGGGAAGCTGACGCCATACCATTAGGCGACTCTCGCAAAGCCTCTTTATTATACACCATTTTGCCGCCGAAGGCAATCAAAAAAGCGCCTTTTGCAAAAAGTTTTCGCGGCCCGCCCGCCCCGCGCATGCGGGTGGTTTGTAGGGCTCCGTTCATGCGGGCGCGGCGGGCGTTGTGTAAGGGCTCCCGCGCGGCTTGTGCGGCGCGCGGGCGGTTTATAGGGCTCCGTTCATGCGGGCGCGGGGCGCGGAATGCGAACGGCGTCTTACGCGCGAGCGGCGCGCGGAAGGGGGCGTTTGCCCGTTCAGCGCTCCAACAGGCGGGAAAGCAGCGCATGCCCTTCGCCGACGTACACGCCCGTATTGCGGGCGCTGTCCTCGTCGTACGCGGGGGCGCCGCCGAGGTCTTTGCGGCTGTCGTAGAGCAGGTAGGGCACGGGGTCGCTCACGTGCGTGCGCACGGCGATGGGGGTGGGGTGATCGGGGCAGACCAGCATGCGGAAGGGCTCGCCCGCCCCTTCGAGGGCGCGCGCGACGGGTCCGACCACTTTGGCGTCGATCTGTTCGATGGAGTAGACCTTGTGTTCCACGTCGCCCTGGTGGCCGCATTCGTCGGGCGCCTCCATGTGGATGTACACGAAGTCCAGCCCCCCGCGCAGGGCGTCGGCGGCGGCCTGCGCCTTGCCCGCAAAGTTGGTGTCGTAATTGCCCGTCGCGCCCTGCACGGGCAGGATCTGCATGCCCGCGAGGATGCCGATGCCCTTGACCAGGTCGACGGCGGAGATGACCCCGCCGCGCAGGCCCGTCTTTTGCGTGAAGTTTTCCAGGGCGGGCTTGGTGCCTTCGCCCCACAGCCAGACGGAATTGGCGGGGCGCTTGCCCGCGGCGATGCGCGCGCGGTTGACGGGGTGGTCTTTTAGGATCTGCGCCGAGAGCTTCATCACCGCCAAAAACGTTTCGGCCATCGGCCCTCGGGGCAGGTGGCCGCGCACGGGCTTGCCCGTGATGTCGTGCGGGGGCGTTAGGGTATGGCCCGTTTTGCCGCCGTGCACCACCAGGCAATGGCGGTAGCTGACGCCCGCGTGCAGGGAGAGCGGGCGGTAGGCGGAGATGTGCCTGTTCAAAAACGCGGTGAGCTCGGCCGCCTCTTCCGTGGAGATCTCGCCCGCGCTGTAATCGACCATGCATTTGTCCTCGAACTCCGCCTCGTCGGAGAGGGTCACGAGGTTGCAGCGCAGGGTCACGTCGTCGGGGGCGAGCTCGATGCCCATGGAAACGGCTTCGAGGGGGGATCGGCCCGTGTAGCAGGTGTGCGGATCGTAGCCGAGCACGGACAGGTTGGCCACGTCGCTGCCCGGGGCAAAGCCTTCGGGCACGGTGCGGCACAGCCCCACTTCCGCGCGCTTGGCCAGCGCGTCGAGGTTGGGCGTCTCCGCGTATTGCAGCGGCGTTTTGCCGCCGAGCCTGTCGATCTTGTAGTCGGCCATGCCGTCGCCGAGCACTACGATGTATTTCATGGTATTGCCTCTTTGAACGCCGCATGCGCACCGCGCGGGCGTTTTTTCATTTTCTTGAACGCGCCCCGCCGCCTTGGCGGGCGTGTTTTTTGTTGCACGTATCGGAAAAACTTGTGCCGCGCCCTTCGGCGGAAACGCCGTCCGCGCGGCCTTTCGGGGCGCCGTTTTCAGGTGTTCAGGTCCCAGTCGATGGGCGCGATGCCGTGGCTTTGCAGGTAGGCGTTGGCCTTGGAAAAGTGGCGGCAGCCGAAAAACCCGTTGTAGGCCGAAAGGGGGGAGGGGTGCGCGCATTCGAGGATGAGGTGCTTGTGCGCGTCGATGAGCGGCTTTTTGGAGCGTGCGTTCCCGCCCCAGAGCAGGAACACCAGGTGTTCGCGCTCCTCCGAGAGGATTCGTATCACGTTGTCGGTGAACCACGTCCAGCCGCAGTTCTTGTGCGAATTGGCCATGTGCGCGCGCACCGTCAGCGCGGTGTTCAACAGCAGCACGCCCTCCTTCGCCCACTTGGTCAGATCGCCCGAAGGGGGCACCGCGCAGCCGAGGTCGTCGTGCAGCTCTTTGTAGATGTTGACGAGCGACGGCGGCGGTTCGATGCCTTCGCGCACCGAAAAGCAGAGCCCGTGCGCCTGCCCCGCGTTGTGGTAGGGGTCCTGCCCCAGCAACACCGCCTTGACGTTCGCAAACGGGGTGAGCTTGAAGCAGTTGTAGATGTCGTACATGTCGGGGTAGACGGTGTGGTGCGTGTATTCCTGTTTGAGGAAGGCGCGGATCTTTTGGTAATTTTCGCTCGCGAACAGGGGCGCCAGCGCCTCGTCCCAGCCGCCGTCGAGGGGGATCATTCCGCCTCCTTGCAGGCCGCGAACATGGCGGGCACCGCCCGCCCCAGCGCGTCCAGCGCGATGCGCAGGTTTTCGTAGTACGCCCGCCCGCCGTCGTCGTCGGCGTTGTCAGAGATCGCCTTGAAGGCGTAGCAGGGCACGCCCGCCCGTTCGGCCACGTGCGCCACGGCGGCGCCCTCCATGTCCTGCACGTCGCAGCCGAGCGAGCGCAGCAGCGCGGCGTCGCGCCCGTCGCCGAAGCGGTCCGCGGTGGCCAGGGTCACGGGCGGGAAGCCTTTTGCCTCGCACAGCGGGATGTAGGGGGTCTCGTATTCGTTGAGGGTGCCCTGCGGCGTGTGGTTCACGGGGGAGAGGTCCACGTCGAACTGCACCGCCCGCACGGCCGCCGTCACGCAGCCCACGGGCGCTTTTTGGTTGAGTCCGCCCGCCGTGCCGACGCTGGCGAGCACGCTGCGGCCGCCCGCCTCCGCCGCGTCCAACGCGAGGGCGAGCATGGCCCCCGCCGCGGCGTTGGACTTGCCCACGCCCGTCACGATGAGGCGGAAGGGCCCGCCGCAGTGCCCCGTATAGATCGTTTTCCCGAACGCTTCGCGCGCGCTGATGTCCTGCGCGCGGGAGAGGATCGCGTCCGCCTCGCCTTGCAGCGCGGCCAAAAGGGTCAGCATGGATGCCTCGCTTTGCGGCGGTCCGCCCGCCGCTCTCGTTTTGTATATTTTAACAAAAAACCGCCCGTTTTGCAATCTTATGAATAGAAAATTTTCCCCGGGCCGATAATAATGGCCGCAAACCCCGCCGCGGGGCAAACCCACGGCCCCGCCGCGGCCCGCGCCGCGCGGGCGGGGGCGAGGAGACAGCATGAATCCCTTTCAAGAACCCGCCAAAGACATCGTCAAGACCTACAAAAACTGGAAGAGCATCAACGTCCGCCCGTACGACAAGGAGAGCGTCGACCCCTACACCCGCGTCCGCGCCATCCTGATGAACGGCACCGAGTTCGAGGCGATCTGGAACACTTCGCGCCTTTCGCGGCATTGCACCAACAACGACGTGCGCCGCGGCATGGCGCTCATCCGCCGCGGCGAACAGCAGCAGCAAAAGCGCGTCGCCTGTTTGAAGCCGCGCAACGAGAGCATCCTCGAACACACCATCGGCTACGAGCAGCTGGCCGTAGACCTCACCGCCATCCTCGCCGCCCGCGAACCCAACGAGTACGTGAAAAAGCAGATGGACTTCGCGCTGTTGGAAGATTTCGACCACCTCTACCGCTACGCCGACCTTTTGGACTTCGAGCGCGGCATCCATGCCGAAACGCTGGTGGGCGGCTACACCGAGATCATGCCGGGCCGCCCCACGGTGGCCGAAGCGCGCCACCCCGCCGACGACGTGCGCTTTTATATCAACAACTACCGCAACGACCCGATCACCCGCCTGAACATCGCCATCGTCACCGCCGCCGAGCAGCAGACCATGAACTACTACCTCAACGTGGCAAACCTGCACGAGAGCGAGCTCGGCCGCAGGCTCTATTCCGAGATCGCCATGATCGAGGAACAGCACGTCACGGGCTACGGCTGCCTGTCCGACCCGTCCGTGGACATGTTCGAGTGCATGGTCATGCACGAATATACAGAGTGCTACCTGTATTGGAGCTGCTACAACGACGAGAAGGACAAGCGCATCAAAGACCTGTGGCTCATGCACTTTGAAGAGGAACTTTCCCACCTGAAATTCGCCTGCGAGATGATGGAAAAGTACAGCGGCAAGGTCTGGCAGCAGCTTTTCCCCGAGGGCGGGGAATTCCCGCAGCTGCTCGCCTTTTCCCCGCAGAAGGAATACGTGCGCGCCGCCCTCAAAAGCGTGCGCCTGACGGGCAATGCCGAAAACTTTGCCGACGTGGACGAGCTGCCCGATAAATTCCGCTTTTTCGGCTACAACCGCGCCGTGCAGGGCAACGTGAAGAGCCTCGCCTCGCACACCGTCATCGAAAAGACCATCAAAAAGTTCGGGCGCGACTACCGCTACGAGGAAAAGGCGCACCCCGTGCGCGCCCTCGGCGATCCGAAGTCCGTCAATGCCGACATCGCCCGCGTCAAGGGCGCCTGAAAAACCCGAGCCCTTGCAGGGGCCGCCGCTTTGCGGCGGCCCCTGTGCGGCGTTTGGCCTCTTTGCCTGTCGCTTATCCCGCCCGCCCCGTTCCGCCCGCCCGCGGGCGGCGCTTTTGCGGCCCGCGGGCAAATGGCTTTACAAAGGTGCGGCGTTGTGGTATAATCGTGAAAGCGGTGATACCATGAAGTACGTATTTTTTGACATCGAGTGCGCCTGCGTCTACAAGAACGTGGCCAAGATCTGCGTGTTCGGCTACTGCGTGGCCGACGAGCACTTCAACATCCTCGAAAAAGAGGACATCCTCATCAACCCCAACGGGAAATTCCACCTGACCGATCACGGCGGCGACGGGATCGTTTTGCCATACGATTACGACGACTTCAAAAAGTATCCCGATTTCAAAAAGTTTTACCCGCGCATCAAGGAGCTCTTGGAAGGGGAAGACAAGCTCGTGTTCGGCCACGCGGCCGTCAACGACGTGAAGTATTTGAACCTCGAAACCAAGCGCTACCGCCTGCCCTCCTTTTCCTTCCGCTTTGCCGATACGCAGGTGCTGTACATGGCCATGACCGAGACCTTCGACCGCCAGACGGGCCTGGAAAAGCTGACGCAGATCTTCGAGATCGACTACACCCCGCACTGCGCGGCGGACGACGCCTACGCCACCATGCGCGTGGCCGAGGAGATGTGCGCGCACGACGGCGTGACCCTGCCCGAGCTGTTGGAGAAGTACGGCATCCGCTACGGCAAGATCGGCGGCTACCAGTTTTCCAACTGCGTCAGCGTCCGCCGCAGCGCCTATTTTGCCGAAAAGCGGCGCGAAAAGCGCGAACGCGGCCAGCGCCGCGCCCGCTTCAACGACTTTGTGTACGGCTACCGCGTCCGCCCGCAGACGGACGAATTCAGCGGCCTGCGGTTCAGCTTCGCGCGCGGCATCGAGGAGGACTTCCCCCTGGCCAAGCGCCTCGTCAAAGAGATCGTGCGGCGTGGCGGGAAGTATTCTTTCAAACTTTCGGGCTGCAACGTGTTCGTCACCGAGGACAACGACGAGAGCGTGCGCAGCGAAACGGCGCGCAGGATGCAGAAGGAGGGGCTCATCCGCGACATCTACCCGCTCTCGCAGTTCGAGAGCATGATGGGGCCGCAGCAGGTATGAACGCCGCCTACCTCGCCCGCATGCGCCGCGAGCTCGAAGACTATGCCGCCTATGAGGCCTGCCTGGGCGGGCCGCCCGCGCGCGGCGTCTGCGTGAACGCGCTCAAAATTTCGCCGCACGGGTTTGCCGCGCTGGCACCCTTCGCGCTTTCGCCCGTGCCGTGGGAGGAGCGCGGTTTTTACATCGATGAACCCAGGCCCGGCCGCTCGCTGTACCACGATGCGGGCCTTTTTTACGTGCAGGAGCCGAGCGCGATGTGCGCCGCGCCCTTGCTGGACGTGCAGCCGGGCGAGCGCGTGCTCGACCTCTGCGCGGCCCCGGGCGGCAAGTCTTCGCAGCTGGCGGGGGCGATGCAGGGCCGCGGCATCCTCGTGCTCAACGAAAAGATGCCCGACCGCGCCCGCATCCTTTTGCAGAACGTCGAACGCATGGGCATTCCCAACGCCGTCGTCACCTGCGCCTCGCCCGAAGCGCTCGCCGGGCGGTTGGAGGGCTATTTCGACAAGGTGCTCGTCGACGCGCCCTGTTCGGGCGAGGGGATGCTGCGCAAGGAGCCCGAAGCCGCCGCGCAGTGGAGCGAGGAGAACGTGCGCATGTGCGCCGCCCGCCAGCGCAAGATCTTGCAAAGCGCCGCCGCGATGGTGGCGCCCGGGGGCAGGCTCGTCTATTCCACCTGCACCTTTTCGCGCGCGGAGGACGAGGAGAACGCCGCCTGGTTTGCCGAAGCCTTCCCGCAGTTCACCTTGTTGCGGCAGCAAAAGCTGTACCCGCACCGCGTGCGCGGCGAGGGACATTTTGCGGCGCTGTTCGTCCGTGAAGAGGGGGAGGCGCCCCGTATCCGCGCGCCGCGGCTCCCGTTCGACAGGCGCGCCGCGGCGCTGTGGAAGGAGTTCGCGCGCGGGTTTTTGCACGAGGAGCCGCAGGGGGAGCTGCTGTCCTTCGGGCAGTCGCTCTGCCTCGTCCCCGCGGGGCTTTTTTCGCTGGACGGACTGAAAGTACTGCGCGCGGGGCTGCTGCTCGGCAAGGACGCGGGCGGGCGGTTCGAGCCCGCGCACGCGCTGGCCATGGCCGCGCCGCGCGCGTCGCTCCGAGCAAAAGCGGAGCTGAACGAGGAGCAGGCCCGCGCCTACCTGCGCGGCGAAGAGCTGGAAGTTTCGGCGCCGCGCGGTTGGTGTGCCGCCTGCTACGGCGGTTGGCCGCTCGGCCTGGCCAAGTCCGCAGGTACGCTCAAAAACCATTACCCGAAAGGCCTGCGCAAACCCTTCGCGCCCTGACCCGCTCTTTGGCCCTCCACGCTTCGGCGCGTGCGGTCAAACCCTTCGCTCCCCGATCCGCCTAAAAACTTTTCGCGCAGCCGCGCGCGTGTCCCGCGCCCGCACCGCCGTCCGGCGCTTCACAGTACTATAAGCAAACGGGCCGCACCCCGCGGCAGGCAAGGCCGCGGGGTGCGGCCCGTTCCGATGTTCCCAAAAACGGCGCACACCGCGCCCTTCCGCAAAATGAGACCCGCCCCGCGCAAACTTGCGCGGGGCGGGCATTTTACCGGATGGTTTTTTGTGAACGGCAACGTTCACGGCGGGGATCATTCACCCTTGTCTTCGTCGGGCTCGGCTTCGTCGGGCGTGCTCGCGTCTTGGCTGCCGCCCTCGGCGACGCCCTCTTCGAGCTCCTCGCCCGAGACTTGCCCGTTTTCGTCGACGGTGCGCTCGTTGTAGAGCACGTCTTCGGGGATCTCCTCGTCCTCGCCGACGAGCACGTCGTCCTCGGCGGCCTTTTCCTCTTCCTGTTTGAGCTTGCGCACATAGATGCCGCGCTTGTTGCTGTACGCGGGGGTGACCTTCTGCATGCTCTTTTTGCGGATGTCGGAGAAGATCTTGCGCGCGAGCAGGGCGATGAGCGTGAACACGAGCACCGCCGCGAGCACGATGGAAGCGGCCAGCAGCCACACGTTGTAGTCGGGGTCGGCCGTCGAAGCCGTGCTGTCGTCGCTGCTGTCGGTGTCGTCGTCCGTCGCCGTCTCGGCGTTCACGTCGGAAGCCGCGTAATTGACGTAGGTGTCGTAGCACAGCCGCCCGTTCTCGTCGGTGTAGACGCGCGAGAGGTAGGCGAGGGTGTCGGAATAGGAGGAGGCGGCGTAGTCGGCGTAGGGGTTGCCGCTGTCGGTGTAGTTCTCGTCGTACGGCGCGTAGTCGGCGTCGTCGTAGAGGGAATAGCGGTAGTACACCAGCGAACCCGCGTCCTCGATCGTCTCGCCCGCGCTGTTCTTGGTGATGCCGTTCATGAAGCTGTCGGGCGCGGCCTTGTAGGCGTCGAGCAGCGCTTCGGCCGCCTTCGCGTCGTTGTTGCCGCTGTAATAGCCGAGCTGTTTGGACAGCGCGGTGATCTGCCCGTTCACGCGGTTGTCGAAAGTGCTTTCGTCCAGCGTGCCGTAGCTGACGATGTCGAAGATGACGAAGGAGTTTGCGGGGTTGGCCTTGTCCGCGGCGCCCGTGCGGTCGCCCGACCACACTTCCAGGCGGTAGGACTTGCTCACGTCGCCCGTCTCCACGAAGAAGCGGACATAGATCCAGCCGGAGACCTTATTGTCCGTGTTGGTGACGGTGCGCGTCAGCGCGTGTTCGCTCGCCTGCTGCATGACCGCGCCCGTCAGGTCGACGCCCGCGGCGGTGAAGTCGCGCACGGCTACGCTCAGCGCGTCCGTGTCGGCGTCTTTGTAGCGGTAGTAGGTCTCGCCGTCGAGGTAGTAGACGATGTCGCCCGCCGTGTCGACGAGGTTGCCGTCCTCGTCGCGCTCGTAGTTGGCGAGGTTGGCGAAGTAATTGCCGTCGTCGCGGGAGCCCGTCGTCCACAGCCCGTTGTCCTGCATGTGGAAGAGGATGTTGCTCTGTTCAAAGTCATCGTCGTCGGGGTCGAGGTTGACCACGTTGCCGTCCTCGTCGTAGCGGTAGGACAGCCCCGTCGCATGCGCGATGGCGTCGGTGTACTGCTTCTCGGTGCCGAAGGCGTCGCCCTCGTCGTCGGGAGCCGCCGTGTCGATGAGGTAGACGTTCGCCGTGGCGCCGGGGCTGAGTTTGACGCGCAGCGTCACCTGCGACCAGCCCGAAGCGGCAAAGCTCGAAGTGCCCGTGGCGATGTAGCCGTAAGACTGCGCCGCCGCGTTGGCGATGAGCAGCGGCTGCGTGCAGTCGGCGCCGAAGATCTCGTCCCAAAGATCGGAGGTCAGCGCGTCCGCGACGGAGGGGTACTGCGTTTTGAGGATGTTCAGCCAGGCCGCGTTGGAGGCGTCGTTTGTGACCGTGTATTTGTCTGCGTATTTTTTGTTGAGCAGGCCCGCCGTCGCCAGCTGGTCGGGGGCGTTTTTGTTGACGCCGTCGTCGCCGTTTTCGAGCACGGCGCCGCCCACGTAGGTGCTGCCGCCGAACACGCCCGTGTAGTTGCGGAGATCGGCCAGAGAAGTCTCGTTCGCCTCGTCGGACGCGGAGACCTGGTCAAAGGAGAGGTCGGGGTCAAAGGCGTCGCCCGCCAGTTCGGCGGCCACGGTGTAGGTGCCCGCCGTGACCAGGCCCGCCTCTTCCTCGCTCAGCGTCGCCGTGCGGAAGGCGGTGAAGGCCGCATAGCCCGGGGCATAGCTCGAAACGGTGCTGCCCGCGATGGCCGTGGGTCCGAAGGAGAATTCGATGGAGAAGCTCAGTTTCTCTTCGGTGGGGTTGGAAACGGAGAAGGCGCACAGCTGCCACCCGCCGTAGATGTCTTCGCGGTCCTCGTTGACGTCGTCTTTGAGCGTCACGCCCGTCAGGGAAGAGGTGTCGAGCGCGCCGATGGCCGTCTCGTTGTCGGCGTCGACGAGCGTGATCGTGGCGCCCGTTCCGCCCTGCAAGTCGGAGGTCTTGACCCAGAAGCTGACCAGCAGCCGCTCGTCCTCGCCGAGCTTGAAAGTGTTGCTGTTCGCGTTCACGTTGGTATTGTCGAGCACGGCGGTGTAGGGGAGCCCTTCGCTGCTGTACAGGAGCAGGACGGGATCGCTGCTGTCATAGAAGGGGAGCTCGTCCAGCCCGTCCAGGCCGTCCAGGAGGGACTGCGCGTAGGTGTAGCTGCCGCTGTGCCCCGTGATGTCCGCAAGGGTGGTTTTCAGCCCGCCGAGTTCTTTGTCTTTGCCGGCGGAGGCGATGATGCGCTGCGCCGCGGGATCGTCTTTGAAGTAGGATTCGAAGGTGGTCTTGGCCTGTTCGCGCTCGTCGGCCGTCTCTTTCACGTTCACGGTGCCCAGCGTCGGGGTCTGCAAGGTGTCGGAGAGGGAGTCGAGGTCGTAGGCAAAGGAACGCACGCTCACGCGCGCCGCGTCGAACTTGAACTTGACGTCGTCGCTGCCGAAGGAGAGGTCGAGCTGCTTGTTCTGCGCCGAGGGAACGCTGCTTTCGGCGGTGTTCTCGGCGTACTGCGCGGCCGTCATGGTCTCGTAGGTGATGTCGTCAAAGAAGGCGTAGCCCTGCACGTATTCGTAATAGTTGGAGTGGATGCCCGACGCCTGCCGCCCGAGCCCGAGCACGAGCGTGAAGGAGGTATCGGAATAGGTAGCGGCTTTGAGGTAGAAGGTGTACTGCACCCAGCCGTTGTCGGCATTGTCCGCGTTCTGTTTCTGCGTGTCGATGTTGCGCACCGTCACGGCGTCCTGCTCGCTGCCGCCCACCGTGGGGAGGACGGAGATGAAGGCGCCGCGGTTGCCGTCGACGGCCACGCCGTCGTTGTAGGTGAGGCCGTAGGTCTTGACCCACACGGAGACGCGCGCGGCGGTGCCCGCCGCGAGGGTCAGGGAAGAGGAGGTGTACTGCGTGGCCGTGCCGTACCCGTTGGTGCGGTAGTTGTGCAGCATGAGCACGTTGGTGCCCTTTTCCTCGCTCTGTTTGGCGGCGTCTTCCGCGCCCGCCCAGTGCGTGCCGGGGTTGGCGGCCTTGGCAGCGTTGCGGATGGCGTCGTCGCCGAGGATCTCGTCCCCTTCGAGGGCGGCATCGGCGATGTCCCAGCCGGGGATATCGTAGTAGTTGTCGATGTCGGTATAATATTCGGCGTCTTCGAGGGCGGGGTCGTCGTCTTCCAGGCCTTCGTAGTAGACGTAGTCGTTGTAGGCGTCGAGGAAGTTGCCCCAATCGAGCGCGGTGCCGTCTTCCGCTTCGGGCGCAGTGTTCACGATGCCCGATTTGGCCACCGAAGAGCTCGAACTCACGCCGTCGCCATTGGAGACGGTGCTGCTCGTCCAGTTTTTGGGCGAGCCGATCAGGTAGGCGCCGTTTCCGTCGTCAAAAAATTCGAGGTCCGCGTTCGGAAAAGTCTGCGTATCCGTCTTGGAAGGGGTGGTGGGATCGTCGTCCTCCTCGTCTTTGGAGCACGCCGTCAGCAGCAGTGCCGAAAAGGAGAGCACCAAAAGCACCGCCAGCAGCAAGGTCAGGATCCGCAGTTTGCTTTTTTGTCTGTACTGAGCCATAAATTTACACCTTTTGCGTAGGGAATAAAACCGTTGACGATCCGAAAATCGTACTACACTATTCTAATATAATTTGAAAGGAAATGCAAGCGATAATGCTCATGAACGCTAAAAATTCGGTGAAAAAAAACGGCGCGGACGCACATACTGAGCGCGTACGCGATAAAAAGCGCGGGCGGGGCCGTCCGCGCGGGAGGGAAGGGAATGCAAAAGGCGAAAAACGCGATGAAAATGGCGGCGGCGGGGGCGGCCGCGGGGGCGGTGAACGGCATCTTCGGCGGGGGCGGCGGCATGATCGTGGTGCCCCTGCTTGCGGCGGCAGGCGGCAAGCCGCCCCTCGTGGCGCACGCCACGGCCATCCTCGTCATTTTGCCCGTGTGCCTTGCCAGCGCCGCCGTGTACCTGCTCGGCGGGCGGTTCGATACGGATTTGTTCCTCGCCGTCAGCCTCGGCGTGCTGCCGGGCGGCGTGCTCGGCGCGCGCTTTTTGAACACCATTTCGCCCGCGGCGGCCACGGCCGTCTTTGCCGCGGTGATGTTCGCCGCGGGCATCCGCATGATCGTATAAAGCGGGTACGTATTGCGTTTTTTGCGACCGTTTTGTGCGTTTCGGCGCCGCACCCCGCGCGGGCCGCGGGCCTTGTGTGCGGCAAAGGAGGGATTTGTATGCGGTTTTTGTTGTACCTTTTGGCGGGGCTGGCGGGCGGCGTGCTCGGCGGCATGGGCATGGGCGGCGGCACCGTGCTCATCCCCATCCTGACCGTGTTTTGCAAGGTCCCGCAGCATCTGGCGCAGTCCGTGAACCTGTTTTCGTTCCTGCCCATGGCGGCCGTGTCGCTGCCCGTGCACGCCCGCAACGGCCTGCTCGACGCCCGCGGCATCTGGCCGATGGCGGTGCCCGCCGCCGTCCTTTCCGCCCTCGGCGGCATCTTCGTGCAGAACGTTCCGGGCGGGGCGCTGCGCACGGGCTTCGGCGTCTTTTTGTGCCTGCTCTCGCTGTGGCAGTTCCGCAGCGCCGTCTGCACCATGCGCGCGGGGCGGAAAAAGGGGGCGTAGCACCCGCCCGTCCGCCAAAACGCCATGCCGCGAAGCGGTATCCCGCCGCGGCGCCTTTGCCCTTTGCCGCGGCGGGCGTTTGCCCGAAGCCGCGCGCGGCTGCCCGTGTGCCCGCCAAAACGGCGGAAAACCTTTACAAATGCGGAAAAATATGGTACAATCGTCCAAAACGGCGCGCGTGCGCGCGTGGCGGCGGGAGGAACGGAATTGGCAAGATTTTCAGGCGGCGTGCACCCCGCGGGGTGTAAACGGACGGCGGGCGGCGGGATCGGCGTCTGCCCCGCGCCCGCGCGGGTGTACCTGCCGCTGGCGCGGCACATCGGCAGGCCCGCGCTGCCCGTCGTGGAGGCGGGCCGCAGGGTGCGCCGCGGCGAGCTCGTCGCCGCGGCGGACGGCAGGCTGTCGGCCAACGTCTACACCTCCGTGGCGGGCGTGGTCACGGGCGTCGTCACCCACATCGAGGGCTCGGGCAAAAAGGCCCCGCACGTTCTGATCGAAAACGACTTTTCGGACGAGAGCGTGCAGCTTGCGCCGCTCGCGGAGCGCACCCCGGAAAGCGTGCTGGCGCGCATCGCCGAGGCGGGCATCGTCGGCATGGGCGGGGCGGGCTTCCCCACTGCCGTCAAGCTCGACGCGGGCGGCCGTGTCGACGTGCTCGTGGTCAACGGCGCCGAGTGCGAACCCTACATCACCTGCGACGATTCGCTCATGCGCGCCTACACGGGAGAGCTGGTGCAGGGCATCCGCCTGGCCATGCTCGCCTGCGGCGCCCGCCGCGCCGTCGTCGGCATCGAAAAAAACAAGCCGCAGGCCATCGCGGCGCTGCAAGTCTTCTGCGGGCAGGATATCGAGGTGCGCCCCCTGCGCACCCGCTACCCGCAGGGCGCGGAAAAGCAGCTCATCTACGGCTGCACGGGCCGCGTCGTCCCCGAGGGCAAGCTGCCCGCCGACGCGGGCGTGGTGGTCGTGAACGTGCACACCGCCCTCTCGATCTATAAAGCGGTGGAGGAGAACGAACCCTGTTCGTCGCGCGTGATGACGGTCAGCGGCGGCGCCTGCGCCCGCCCGCAGGACCTGTGGGTGCCCAACGGCACGCCGCTGCGCGACCTGGCGGAGCACTGCGGCGGGCGGGAGGACTGCGCCCGCATCGTCCTCGGCGGGCCGATGATGGGCGAACCCGTCTTTTCCCTCAAAGTCTGCACGGGCAAGACCACGTCCTGCCTGCTCTTTTTGGATAAAAGCGAATGCAGGGAGCGCCCCGTCGGGCCGTGCATCGGCTGCGGGCGGTGCGTGCAGGCCTGCCCGATGGGGCTGATGCCCGTGTTCATCGAGGAAGCGCTCTTCGCCAAAGACTTGGATGGCGCCGCGCGTTTCGGCGCGCCCGCGTGCATCGCCTGCGGCTGCTGCTCGTACGTCTGCCCCGCGGCGCGGCAGCTGGCGCCGAGCGTCAAACTGGCCAAAAAGCTGTTACGGGAGAGGAAAATCTGATGGCAGAGATCGCAAACTACAAAGTCGCCGCCTCTCCGCACAAGAGCGAGGGGAGCGGCACCCGCCGCATCATGCTCGACGTGCTCATCGCCCTCGCGCCCTGCCTCGCCGTCGGCACCGTCTATTACGGCCTGTACGCGCTCATGCTGGTGGCGCTGTGCGTGGCGGCCTGTTTCGCGTCCGAGCAGCTTTTCAACCTCGCCCGCCGCAAGCCCTTCACCTTCGACCTCTCGGCCGTGGTCACGGGCGTCATCCTCGGGCTCAACCTGCCCCCGCGCGCCCCGTGGTACATCCCGCTCGTCGGCGGCGTGTTCGCCATCGTCGTCGTGAAGATGCTCTTCGGCGGCCTCGGCAAGAATTTTGCCAACCCCGCGGCCACGGCGCGCGTGTTTTTGCTGCTCGCCTACGGTTCGGTGATGACGAGCTACATCGGCGCGGACACGGGCAACTTCCTGCACGTCGACGTGCAGGCGGGCGCCACCTACCTCGGCGGCGGCGCGGCCGCGCTCGCGCCCTCCTTCCTGCATGCGGAGGGGTATTGGGGGCAGGTGTTGCAGCTGTTTTTGGGCTGGACGGGCGGCAGCATCGGCGAAACGTGCGTTCCCGCCATCCTTGCCGGCCTCGTCTACCTGCTCGCGCGCAGGGTCATCGACTGGCGCATCCCCGCCGTGTACGTGCTCACCGCCGCCCTGATGGTGCTCATCTGCTGGCAGAGCGCGTCCGAGATCTTGTTGCAGCTGTTTTCGGGCGGGTTGCTGTTCGGCGCCGTGTTCATGGCCACCGATTACGCCACCTCGCCCAAATGGCGGTACAACCGCGTGCTGTACGCCGTGGGGCTCGGGATGCTGACGGTGCTCATCCGCCGCTTCGGCTCCTACCCCGAGGGCACCTCGCTGGCCATTCTGATCATGAACCTCGTCGTGCCCGTCCTCGACCGCTGCATCCTGCCCGTGCGTTTCGGGCAGACGACCAAGGCCGGACGGCCCAAGCCCGACGTCATGAAATGGTCGATGCGCGCGCTGTGCCTGGCCATGGCGGCGGCGCTGGCGGTCTCGGCGGCCGTTCTGGCGCTGCAACCGCGCGAATACGCCTACATCCGCAGCGCCGAGCAGACGGCGGAGGGCGACTGCGTGCTCGAAGCGGGCGGCTTTTTCATGATCGGCCCCTACGAGCAGGAGCGCGCTTACCGCGTGACCATCGGCGGCGATACGCCCGTGGTGAAGGCGTTGGAACCCGTCAAGGAAAACACCGTCGGGTACGTGGCGGAGCTCTCCCTCTTCCGCGGCAAGACGCGCGCCGAGATCGCGGGGCTGACCGATCTTTCCGTCGATTCCGATTTTTCGGCCACCGTCACGAACACGGCGCTGCGGGACATGCTCCTCGAATGTTTCGACTACGTGAAATACGAAATGGGAGGGGGCGCGCATGGATAAGGCAAAATTCAGGTCGCTTGGCAAGAGCGTGCTCGTGCTCGCGCTCATCGCCCTGTGCAGCGGCCTGCTCCTCGGCCTGGTGTACAGGCTCACCTATGTAGACCCGCTCCTGTCCACCTACGAGCGCTTCGCCGCCGATACGGGCGCCTCGTTCAGCGCCATGGCCGACGAGGAAGGGGCGGCGTACGGGGACGGCCGCGTCGTCTACTACGCCCTCTCCGACGACGGAACGGTGCAGGCCTTCCTCGCCGAGGGCGGCGGAGGGTTCGGCGGAACGGTGCAGCTGTACGTCTACCTGCGCGGCGGCAAGATCGAAAAGATCGCCGTCGGCGACCACAAGGAGACCTACCTGGGCCGCCTCGAAGACGCGGGCTTTTTGCAGGGCTTCCTCGGCAAGGACATCGCCTCGCTCGACGCGCTCGCGACCGACGGCGTCGCGGGGGCGACCAAGAGTTCAAACGCCGTGAAAAGCGCCCTTGACGCGGTGGCAAGCTACTGCGGCGAACATGCGCCGCAGGGCACGGTTTCGGCGCGGCCCGCCCCCGGCGCGGGGGAGGCCGCCGCCGTTCGCACATCGTTTGCGGGAGGATCGGGATCATGAACAAACGCAAGATGAAGGAAACGCTCCTGGGCGGGCTCATCCGCAACAACCCGACGTTCGTGTTGGTTTTGGGCACCTGTCCCACCATCGCCATGACCACGACGCTGTTTCAGGCCTTCGCGATGGGGGTGGCCACCACGTTCGTGCTCATCTTCTCCAACCTCTTCGTCAGCCTGCTGCGCGGGCTCATCCCCGACAGGGTGCGCATCCCGTGCTACATCGTCATCATCTCCACCTTCGTCATCATCGTGCAGATGGTCATGCAGCGCTTCATGCCCGGCCTGTATTCGACCATGCAGGCCTTCATCGCCCTCATCGTCGTCAACTGCATCATCCTGGCGCGCGCGGAGAGCTATGCGTCCTGCAACCCGCCGCTGTACAGCGCGCTCGACGGCGTGTCCATGGGCCTCGGCTTCACGGCCGCGCTCTGCCTCATCGGCGTGGTGCGCGAGTTTCTGGCGGGCGGCTCCTTCGCGGGCATGAAGATCCCGGGCTTCCCCGCTATGGACGGCGTGGGGGCCAGCGCCTTCGGCTTCATCGTGTTCGGCTGCATGATGGCGCTGTTCAACTTCGCGATGCAAAAGCTGCGCGAACGCAGGGAAAGGATGGAGGCGTCCGTGCTGCCCCTGGCGGGCGGCGCCGCGGAGGAGGTGGCCGAATGACGGCTTCGATCGTCACCGTCATGTTCACGGCGGTCATCTCGCAGAACATCGTCCTCTCGCAGTACCAGGGCATCTGCCCCTTCCTCGGCGTCTCCAAAAAGATGTCGAGCGCGGCGGGCATGGGGTTTGCGGTCATCTTCGTGATGGCGCTCTCCTCCGTCTTTTGCTGGCTGGTCTACAACTTCGTGCTGCTGCCGCTCGGCATCGAATTTCTCTATACGATGGCCTTTATCCTGGTCATCGCCTCGCTGGTGCAGCTTTTGGAAATGATCTTGAAGCGCTTCTCGCCCACGCTGTACAGCGCCCTCGGCGTGTACCTGCCCCTCATCACCACCAACTGCGCCATCCTCGGCACCGCCAACAGCGCCGTCGTGTACAGTAGCTACAACTTCGTCTACACCTTCGCCGTATCCGTGGCGACGGGCGTCGGGTTCCTTCTGGCCATCTGCCTGCTGGCGGGCGTGCGCATGAAGACCGAACGCGCCGACATCCCCGCCTGCTTCAAGGGCTTCCCCATCACCCTCGTCACGGCGGCGATCATGGCCCTCGCCTTCGCCGGGTTCGCCGGCATTCTGGCGTGAAAGGAGGCCTGCCGTGAGTCCTGTATTGCAAGTCATCCTTTCGGGCGCGGTGATGCTGGCCATCGCCGTCGTCTTCGGCGTCATCCTCGTGCTCGTCTCCGACGCGCTGACCGTCCGCCGCGACGAGCGCGTCGAAAAGGTGGAAGAACTTTTGGCCAAGTCCAACTGCGGCGGCTGCGGCCGCGCGGGCTGCGCGCAGTTTGCCGAGGCGCTCGTCAAGGGCGAGGCCAAGCTCTCCGACTGCCGCGCCACCCCCGCCGCCAATAAGGAAAAGATCGCCGCGCTTTTGGGCGGCGGCGATGTGGGGGAGGAGACCGTGGCCGTCGTGCATTGCAGCGGCGGGAACGCCTGCTTCGACAAATACGACTACCAAGGCTACGGCAACTGCGCCTCCTGCGAACTGATCGCGGGCGGCGTCAAGGCCTGCCCCGTCGGCTGCATCGGCAAAAAGACGTGCGCCGACGTCTGCCCCGCTGGCGCCGTCACCGTGGGGGACGGCGGCTATTCCGTCGTCGACAAGCGCAAATGCATCTCCTGCGGGGCGTGCATCGATCATTGCCCCAAGGGCATCATCGGCCGCATCCCCAAAAACGCGGCGGTGTTCATCGCCTGCTCCAACCACGGCAAGGGCAAGGAAGTCACCGAGCTGTGCGCCCACGGCTGCATCGGCTGCGGGCTGTGCGCCAAAAACTGCCCCGCGGGCGCCATCGCCATGCAGGACGGGCTGCCCGTCATCGACTATTCCAAGTGCACGGGCTGCAAGACCTGCGTCGCCAAATGCCCGCGCAAGTGCATCTTCGAGCATTGAGGCCGGCCATGAACGTGCGTTACGTGCTCTTCGATCTCGACGGCACCCTATTCGACACTTCGCCCGGCATCAAGCGCTGCGTGCGCGCGGCGCTCGCGGCGTTCGGGTACGACGCGGGGGACCTCAACAGGTTCATCGGCCCGCCCTTTCTGGACGCGCTGACGGAATTTTGCGGGCTTAGCCGTGAACAAGCCCTGCGCGTCAAGGACGAGTACCGCCGCCTCTACGGGGCGGGCGGCGTCGACGAATGCGCCCCCATGCCCGGGGCGGAACAATGCCTGCAAGCGCTGCGGGCGGCGGGGCTCACGCCGGCGGTGGCCACCTCCAAGCCCCGCCCCTTTGCCATGCGGGTGTTGGAGCGCTTCGGTTTTGAAAAGTACTTCGCCTGCATCGCCGCCGACGATACGCCCACGGGCACGGGCAAGGCGGAGGTGGTGGCCGCCGCCCTCCGCGCGCTGGGCGATCCGCCGCCGCAGGCCTGCGTCATGGTGGGGGACCGCAAGTACGACGTGCTCGGCGCCGCCGCCCACGGCATCCGCTGCATCTGCTACGCCTCGGGGTTCGCCGCGGCGGGCGAATACGAGGCCGCGGGCGCATGGAAAGTGGTCACGGACTTCGCGGGCGTGCGCGACGCCGTTCTCTCCCTGCGCTGACCGCCTCGCTGCAAGCGCCTTCGCCCCGCGCACCCGCGGCGAAGGCCTTGCTTCGGGCGCCCGCTCTGCGCCCGCTCCGTCCGTTTGCGGAAGGGTCCGCTCTGCGCCCGCCGCCCGCCCCGCGGCGGGGGAAAAGCCGCGGCGCGTTGTGGAGAATTTTATGTCGAAACGGGTTTGTGCATTTTGTACAGGCTCTTTTTTTCTGTCGATTGTCGTATTTTGTGTATAAATTTATAGAAAAAGATAATAATTTACAAAATCTGTGTTGCTACCGTACAAAATCGCGGAAGTCGGACAAAATGCAAAAAAAAATGCACAAATTCTCAAAAAAGCCCTATACAAAACAGCGAAACGATGATATAATGATTTCGGTTAAATTTTTTTATTTCGGCGGCAGGGCCGCCGTGACCCGCCTCGGGGCGGCCCGCAGCGGCCGCGGAGCGGGTCCGGTTTTGGAAGGTATTCCGACAGCAGAGGTGTAACGTGGAAAAGATCGGTATCATTGACTTAGGCTCCAATTCGGCGCGTCTCGTGGTGGTGGAGCTGTTCGGCGAGGGCCATTTCATGGTGGTGGACGAGATCAAGGAGAGCGTCCGCCTGGGCCAGGACATGGAGCGCGACGGGTTTTTGAAGCCCCAGCGCGTCGCCGAGACCATCAAGACGCTGAAAATGTTCAAAAAACTGGCGGACTCCCACAGGGTGGACCGCATTATCGCCGTGGCCACGGCCGCCGTGCGCCGCGCCAAAAACCAGCGCAGCTTTCTCGACGAGATCCAGGCCACCTGCGGCATCAAGGTCAAAGTGCTCAGCGAAGAGGAGGAGGCGACCCTCGTCTACCGCGGCGTCATCAACTCGATGGACGTCCCCAAAGGCATCATTTTGGAGATCGGCGGCGGCAGCACCAAGATCGTCTACTACAACCGCCGCAACATGCTCAACTGCGCGTCGCTTCCCTTCGGCGCGGTGACGCTGACAGACCTGTTCAAGGACGACGGCCTCAGCCCCAAAGAGCAGGCCGAAAAGATCGAAGAATTTTTCACCGAGCAGCTTTCGGGCATCGAATGGCTGCAAACGGTGGATGCCGACACGCAGATGATCGGCGTGGGCGGCTCCTTCCGCAACATCTTCAAGATCAGCAAGATGGTGCGCAAATACCCGCTCGACACCGTGCACAACTACGTGCTGCCCGTCGAGGATTTCGATTCTATCTACGACATGATCAAGGTGCTCGACCTCGACCGCAAGCGCAAGATCAAGGGCATCTCCACCGCGCGCGCGGACATCCTGCCCGCCGCCCTTGCCGTGGTCAAGGCCTTCACGCGGTTCTTGCACTTTGAAACGTTCACGGTCAGCGGCATGGGACTGCGCGAGGGGATCATGTTCAACCAGGCCATGCCCGTCACCCTCGAAAAGCCCATTTCCGACATCCTGGGGTACAGCCTCAACACCCTCGTGCGCTACTACGAATGCGACAGCCGCCACGTGGAAAACGTGGTCAGCCTCTCGGTGCAGCTGTTCAAGCAGCTGCGCGTGCTGCACAAGTTCCCGCGCCAGTACCTGAAAATTTTGAAGGTGGCCGCGACCCTGCACGACTGCGGCACCCGCATCAAGTACTACAACCACCAAAAGCACAGCTGTTACATGATCCTCAATTCCACCCTGTACGGCATCACCCACCGCGAGATCGTGCTGGCCGCCTTCGTCGCGGGGTGCCACAAGAAGGAGGACATCGCCCTCAACGACTGGGTCCGCTATAAGGACATCGTGCTCGAAGAGGACCTCGAAGCGGTGAAAAAGCTGGGCGTGATGCTGCGCATCGCCGAAAGCCTCGACCGCGGCTGCTGCGGCACCGTCCGCGGCATCAACTGCGACGTGCTCGGCGACTCCGTCATCATGAAGACGGAAGTGGACGGAGACGCCTCCTTGGAGATCCGCGACGCGCTCTCGGCGGGCACCGAATTCCGCAAATCCTTCCGCAAGAACCTGGAGATCCTGTAAATTTGCGAAAAGCCGCAAGCGTTTGCGGCTTTTCTTGCGATGTATACCGCCATGCAACTGATCCTTGCCAGCGCCTCCCCGCGGCGCAAAGAGATCCTGGCGGGCATCTGCCCCGCCTTCGCGGTGGAAACCGCGGCGTGCGAAGAGCGCGCCCCCGCCCATTTCCCGCCCCCGCGCTATGCGCGGGAGCTCGCGCGCGCCAAAGCGCGTGACGTGGCCTCCCGCCACGAAGGCGCCGCCGTCCTCGGGGCGGACACGGTCGTGGTCCTGGACGGGCGCATCCTCGGCAAACCCGCCGGCGAGGCGGAAGCCAAAGCCACCCTGCGCGCCCTCTCGGGGCGCAAACACGCCGTCTACACGGGCTGGTGCCTGCTGTGCGGGGGAAAGGAGTACGGCGGCACCTGCAAAACGACCGTGTTTTTTCATGAACTGAGCGATGCGTTCATCGATGCGTATGTCGCCACGGGCTCGCCTATGGACAAGGCGGGCAGTTACGGCATCCAGGACGACGCGCGCCTGGTGCGCTCCTTCCGCGGCAGCTACACGAACGTCGTGGGCCTGCCCGCCGAAGCGATCGCAAAATGCCTTACCAAGATCGGGATACTGCCATGATCAAACTTGCCATCGACCTCGGATCGTCGGTCACGAAAATTTTCAAGATCGGCAGCGGCATCGTGCTGGCCGAACCCAGCTGCGTCGCCGTGGCTTCGGGCACGCGCGCCGTCAAGGCCATCGGGCAGGAAGCCAAGCTGCTCATCGGCAAAACGGCCGAATACACGACCATCGTCTTCCCCGTCTTTGAGGCGGACATCGTCGACGGCCCCATGGCCGCCGTCATGCTGACCTATTTCCTCAAAAAGATCGGCATCGGCCGCGCGCAGGCCAAGCGCAGCGAGGTGCTCTTTTCGGTGCCCTGCGGCGCGGAGACGGAACTTTTGGACCGCTACGCCCGCCTGGCGGCCGCCTGCAACATCGGCAGTTTCCGCTTCATGGAAACGCCTTTTCTGGCCGCGCTCGGGCAGGACGTGCCCCTCAGCGAGGCCGACCCGATGTTCGTCGCCGACATCGGCGGCGGCAGCACCAACATCGCCGCCTTCTCCCTCGACGGCATCATCGCGGGCGTCGGCATCAACCTCGGCGGCGGCAACATCGACAGCCACATCATCGACCACATCGCCCGCTCCTTCAATTTGAAGATCGGCCTGCAATCGAGCGAAAAGCTCAAACGCACGGTGGGCAGCCTGTACACGGGCGACGCCGAAAAGACCATCGTCAACGGGCGGGACGTTACCACGGGCCGCCCGCGCGCCGTGGCGGTCTCCTCGGCGGACATCTACCCCTGCGTCAAGGCCTTTGCCGACAAGGTCATCCGCTACATGCTGCTGGTGGTGGCAAAGCTGCCCGCCGAAGTTTCGGCCAGCGTCTACCGCAACGGCATCTTCCTTTCGGGCGGAACGGCGGCGCTGATCGGGCTGGACGATTACATCGCCCGCGCCATGCAGATGGACGTGAACCTGGCCGACGAGCCCCAGATGGCCGTCATCCTCGGCGCGGGGCGCGCCGTCGGCAACGAGGACGTCCTCGACGCCGTCGCCCTCGAATACTGAACGGTCGCCCGCCTTTTTTTTGGCGCGGTCCGCCCGTTCACACGGGACAGCGATACAAAACAGCCCCGCGGGAGCCGTTCGGCTCCCGCGGGGCTTTGCCTGCGGGGGATGGTCTTTTCACGGGGCGGTCACTTCGCGTCCCGTTCGCGGATCTGTACGCGGCGGATCTTGCCGCTGATGGTCTTGGGAAGTTCGGTCACGAATTCGACGACGCGCGGGTACTTGTAGGGCGCGGTGGTCTTTTTCACGTGGTTTTGCAGCTCTTTGACCAGTTCGTCGCTCGCTTCCCAGCCGTCGGCGAGCACGATGGTGGCCTTTACGAGCTGGCCGCGCAGCTCGTCGGGCACGGCCGTGATGGCGCATTCGAGCACGGCGGGGTGCTCCATGAGCGCGCTCTCCACCTCGAACGGCCCGATGCGGTAGCCCGAGCTCTTGATGATGTCGTCCTTGCGCCCGACGAACCAGTAATAGCCGTCCGAATCGCAGAAGGCGAGGTCGCCGAGGTGGTAATACCCGTCGTACTTGACGGTGGCGGTGAGGGCGTCGTCGTGGTAGTAGCCCGAAAACAGCCCTTCCTGCGGTTCACGCAGCCGCACGCAGATCTCGCCCGTCATGCCCTGTTCCACGGGGCGGCCTTCGCTGTCGAGCAGCTGCACGTTGTACAGGGGGGAGGGCTTGCCCATCGAGCCGGGGCGGATCTCCATAAAGTCGGGGAAGGTGGCGCACACGACGGTGGTCTCCGTCTGGCCGAACCCTTCGTAGATCTTGTGGCCCGTCTTCATGACGATCTTGCGGTAGATCTCGGGGTTGAGCGCCTCGCCCGCCGTCATCATGTACTGCACGCTCGAAAGGTCGTATTTGGAAAGGTCCGTCTTGATCATGAACCTGTACACCGTCGGCGGCGCGCAGAAGGTGGTGATGCGGTATTTGGCGATGTGGTTCATCAGGTCGTCGGGCTCGAACTTGCCGTGGAAGTCGTACACGAACAGCGCCGAGCCGCACAGCCATTGGCCGAACAGCTTGCCCCAGCTCGCCTTCGCCCAGCCCGTTTCGGCCAGCGTGAAGTGCAGGCCGTCGTCCAGGCAGTGGTGCCAGTAGCGCGCAGTCACGATGTGCCCGAGCGTGTAGCGCTCGCTCAAACACACCATCTTGGGCATGCCCGTCGTGCCCGAGGTGAAGTACAGTAAAACGGTATCTTCGGCCGAGCGTTCGCGCTTGTAGGGGATGTCGAATGCGCCGCTCTGCTTTTCGGTCTCCTCGTTCAGGTCGATGAACCCTTCGCGCTTGCCCACCGTCACGAGCGTCTGCACGCTCGGCACTTTGGCGGCGGCGCGGGCGATGTTCTCGCAGAGCTCGTCGTCGTTGACGGAGATGACCATCTTCACGCCCGCCTTTTCCATGCGGTAAACGAGGTCTTTTTCCATCAGCATGTGGGTGGCGGGGATGGCGATGGCGCCGATCTTGGCCAAAGCCATCAGCGTCGTCCAATACTCGTGCCGCCGTTGCAGGATGACGAGCACGGTATCGCCCTTGCCGA
This sequence comes from uncultured Clostridia bacterium, assembly GCA_944328445.1. GTDB lineage: Bacteria > Bacillota > Clostridia > Christensenellales > Borkfalkiaceae > Borkfalkia. The sequence goes on from CALVHO010000004.1 coordinate 81,588, forward strand.
TCCCGCGGGAGAGGAAAAAGCAGGCCGCCTTGTCCGAGATGCGCTTGATGTCGGCAAAGGTGAAAGTGTGTTCCTCGCCGAGGTCGTCGCACCAGACCATGGCGCGCTTTTCGGGCGCGAGGCGGGCGTATTCGTCCACCACGTCGTAGGCGAAGTTGTAATCGTCGGGGACGTGCAGGCGGAAATTGGCGTAAAAATCGTCGTAGCTTTGGAAGGAAAGCCTGTTCGTGAAGCGGTCCAAAAGGTTCATAGGTGCAAAAGCCTCCGCGCCGGAGCGCGCTTACAGTATCTTTCCCCATTATACCACATGCGCGCCAAATAATAAAGTGTATTTTTTGAATTTTTCACAACTTTTTGTATGAGCTATTGCAAAATCGGAAAAACTTGTGCTATAATGGAAAAAAACGGAAGCGAAGGGCGCAAAGCGGCGCGCGTGCCGCCCTGCGCCGCCCCGCCGCGGCGGGCGGAGGGAGGGGAATGGATAAGCTGACAAAGTGCGTGCTCGGCCTGGTCAACCGCGAGGCGGGCGGCGCTTACAAGGTGCTCGAAGCGGAGGATTTCCTGGCCGCGCTGCCCGAGGGCGAGCAGAGCGATGCCGACGGCATCGGCAGCGCCCTGCATTACCTGGCCGAGCGCGGCTACGTGGACATGAAGTACAGCGACCGCGGCACCTTCTGCGTGCGCTCGCTGCCCAAGGGCCGCAGCTACACCGAGGAGGAGGCCGCTCCTGCGGCCGCGGCCGCGCCCGCCCGCGCGCGGGGCAAGGGGGGATTTTTCGCCTTCCTGGGCGCGTTTTTGGGCGCGTTTTTGGGCAGCGGCGCCGCGGTGGCCCTTTTGACGCTGCTGGGCTGAACCCGCCCCGCGGCGGTCCCGCCGCATCGGACGGGCCCGTCTCGGGCCGCATCCGCCCCGCGCGCCTTTCCGCCCGCGCGGCGGAAAAACGGAGCAAAACGATGTTGAACAAACAGGAAAACGAAGTCATGCGCGCGGTGTACGGCATGTGCGACGGGCGGGAGAGCTGCCTCGTCAGCCCCATGGAGATCATGAGCATCCTGCCCGAGCGCCGCAAATACACCCCCGAAAAGGTGGAAGCTATCCTGCGTTCTTTGGAGCTGGACGACTATTTCGACCTCATCGAATCGGAGCGCAAGGGGGAAAAGATGTACGTCATCACCCTGCACGACAACGGCATGGCCTACGAGCGCAGCCGCCGCCAGGTGCGGCGCAGCATCGCCTTCAAGGTGGGGCTCTCGGTGCTGGGCGCCGTGGTCACCTTCGCCGTCGGCATGATCCTGCGCGGCATCTTTTCCTGAACCCCGCACGGGCGGGGGCGTGGCAATGCCGTTCGGCATTGCTCTTTTTTCGGGGCGGGAACGGTTGACTTGCCGCCCCGTTCGGATTATAATAGGGTAAACGTTTGTTCGTATTACGGAGGACCCATGCCCGATTTTGAACTGGTCTCTGCCTACGCGCCGACGGGCGACCAGCCGCAGACGATCGAAAAACTGAGCGAAGGCGTCAAGGACGGCATCCGCACCCAGGTGCTCAAAGGGGTGACGGGCAGCGGCAAGACCTTCACGATGGCCAACGTCATCCAAAACGTCGGCCGCCCGACGCTGGTCATCGCCCACAACAAGACGCTCGCGGCCCAGCTCTGCAACGAGTTCCGCGAATTTTTCCCGCACAACCGCGTGGAATACTTCGTCTCCTATTACGACTATTACCAGCCCGAGAGCTACATCCCCAGCACGGATACCTACATCGAAAAGGACATGTCCGTCAACGACGAGATCGACAAGCTGCGCAACTCCGCCACCGCCTCGCTGGGGGAGCGCGCGGACACGCTGGTGGTGGCGTCCGTCTCCTGCATCTACGGCCTGGGCGCGCCCGAGGAGTATTTCGATCTGGCCATCTCCCTGCGCCCCGGCGACAAGATGGAGCGCGACGACCTTTTGCGCCGCCTCATCGAGCTGCAATACGAGCGCAAGGACATCGATTTTTCGCGCTCCTCCTTCCGCGTGCGCGGCGACACGGTGGAGATCTTCCCCGCGGGCAATTCCGAGATCGCCATCCGCGTGGAATTTTTCGGCGACGAGATCGACCGCCTCTGCGAGGAGGAAGTGGTCACGGGCAAGGTCACGGCCGAACTCAAACACGCCTGCATCTTCCCCGCCAGCCACTACGCGGTGGGCAGCGCCAAAATGCAGGCGGCTCTGGCGGCCATCGAGCGCGACCTCGACGACGAGGTCAAAGCCTTCCGCGACGACGGCAAGCTGCTCGAAGCGCAGCGCCTCGAACAGCGCACCCGCTACGACCTGGAAATGATGCGCGAGGTGGGGTATTGCAGCGGCGTGGAAAATTACAGCCGCTATTTCGACGGCCGTTCCCCGGGCGAACCCTCCTTCACGCTGCTCGACTATTTCCCCGAAAATTTCCTCGTGTTCATCGACGAGAGCCACATGACCATCCCGCAGCTGCGGGCCATGTACCACGGCGACTATTCGCGCAAAAAAAACCTCGTCGATTACGGCTTCCGCATGAAGAGCGCCTACGACAACCGCCCGCTCACCTTTGAAGAGTTCGATGCGCGCGTGCCGCAGATGATCTGCGTTTCGGCCACGCCCGCCGAGTACGAGCTTTCGCAGGCGGGGCAGGTGGTGGAGCAGATCATCCGCCCCACGGGCCTGCTCGATCCGGAGATCGAGGTCCGCCCCGTCAAGGGCCAGATCGACGACCTCCTCTCCGAGATCAAAAAGACGACGGCGTCGGGCGGGCGCACCCTCATCACCACGCTGACCAAGCGCATGGCCGAGAGCCTGACCGAGTTTTTGCAGGAGAACGGGCAGAAGGTGCGCTACATGCACAGCGACATCGACACGTTGGAGCGCATCGACATCGTCAACGGCCTGCGCGGCGGCGAGTTCGACGTGTTGTGCGGCATCAACCTGCTGCGCGAGGGGCTGGACATGCCCGAGGTCAAGCTCGTGGCCATCCTCGACGCGGACAAGGAGGGGTTTTTGCGCAGCGACACTTCGCTCATCCAGACCATCGGCCGCGCCGCGCGCAACGCCGAGGGGCGGGTCGTCATGTATGCGGACACGGTCACGGGCAGCATGCAGCGCGCCATCGACGAGACCAACCGCCGCCGCGCCGCCCAGCAGGCCTACAACAAAGAACACGGCATCGTGCCCAAGACCATCGTCAAGGACGTGAAGAGCACCATCGGCATCACCCAAAAGCAGAAGCGCCTGCCCGCCGACAAGATCCGCCCCGAGGACATCCCGGACGAGATCGAAAAGCTCAAAGCGCTGATGAAGGTCGCTTCCAACCAGCTCGATTTTGAAAAGGCGATCGAGATCCGCGACACCATCAATCTCTTGAAGCGCAGGCTGCTCAAAAGGTAAACCATGAAGGACGAAATTTTTGTAAAGGGCGCCAAGGAAAACAACTTAAAAAACATCGACGTACACATCCCGCGCAACACGCTCACCGTGTTCACGGGCGTTTCGGGCAGCGGCAAATCGACGCTCGCCTTCGACACCATCTTCGCCGAGGGCCAGCGCCGCTACGTGGAGAGCCTCTCTTCCTACGCCCGCCAGTTTTTGGGGCAGATGGACAAGCCGGACGTGGAGTCCATCGACGGGCTTTCGCCCGCCATCTCCATCGACCAGAAGACGACTTCGCACAACCCGCGCTCGACGGTGGGCACGGTCACGGAGATCTACGACTACCTGCGCCTCCTGTTCGCGCGCGTGGGCGTCCCGCATTGCCCGCAGTGCGGCCGCGAGATCCGCCGCCAGACGGTGGACGAGATCTGCGACAAGGTCATGAACATGCCCGCGGGCAGCAAGATCCTCGTCAACGCGCCCGTCGTGCGGGGCAGGAAGGGGGAGTACGCCAAGGAATTCGACGCCTTCCGCAAGAGCGGTTACGGCCGCGTCAAGGTGGACGGCATCGTCTACGACTTGCAGGAGAGCATCAAGCTCGACAAAAACCTCAAACACAACATCTCCGTCGTCGTCGACCGCCTCGTCGTCAAGGATGGCATCCGCAAGCGCCTGACCGACAGCCTCGAAGCGGCGCTCAAACTGGCCGACGGCCTCGCCGTCATCGATTGCGAGGGGAAGGAGGACCTGTATTCCACCAAGTACGCCTGCCCCGACTGCGGCGTGAACATCGAGGAGATCGAGCCCCGCCTGTTCTCCTTCAACACCCCGTACGGCGCCTGCCCCGAATGCGGCGGCCTCGGCTTCAAGCAGAAGGTGGACGAGGCGCTCATCTGCCCAGACAAAAATAAGACCCTGCGCGAGGGCGCCATTGCCGTGGGCGGCTGGTACCTCGAAAGCAAGGCCACGAACAACATGTACGTCGAGGCGGTGGCCAAACACTACGGCATCGACATGGACGTGCCCGTCAAGGACTTGCCCAAAGAACAGTACGACATCCTGATGTACGGTTCCAAGGGCGAAAAGATCCCCATGCGCTACGACGCCTACAATTTTCACGGCACCTACGAGGTGGCCTGGGAAGGGTTCGTCAATTCGCTCTCCCGCCGCTACGCGAATACGGACAGCGAGGGCGTGAAAGGGGAGATCGAGCGCTACATCACCGAGCTGCCCTGCCCGGCGTGCGGCGGCAGGCGGCTCAAAAAGGAGGCCCTCGCCGTCACCGTCGGCGGCAGGAACATCGCCGAATTGTGCGCCATGCCCGTGAGCGAGCTCGACGCCTTTTTCGACGCTTTGCAGCTCTCGCGCTCCGAATGGATGATCGCGGGGCAGATCCTCAAAGAGATCCGCGCCCGCCTGAGCTTTTTGTGCAACGTGGGGCTTTCCTACCTCAACCTCGCGCGCAGCGCGGGTACGCTTTCGGGCGGGGAGGCGCAGCGCATCCGCCTGGCCACCCAGATCGGCAGCGGGCTCACGGGCGTCCTGTACATTTTGGACGAGCCGTCCATCGGCCTGCACCAGCGCGACAACGAAAAGCTGCTGGGCACGCTGCTGCGGCTGCGCGACCTCGGCAACACCCTCATCGTCGTCGAGCACGACGAGGACACCATGCGCGCGGCCGACTACCTCGTCGACATCGGCCCCAAGGCGGGCGTGCACGGGGGTGAGGTGGTGGCCTGCGGCAGCGTGCAGGATGTCATGAACGCGCCCGCCTCTCTCACCGGCGACTACCTCTCGGGCCGCCGCAAGATCGAGGTCCCGCCCGTGCGGCAGACGCCCGACGGCCGCTTTTTCACCGTCCGCGGCTGCGCGCAGAACAACCTCAAAAACATCGACGTATCCCTGCCCGTGGGGCTCATCACCGCCGTGACGGGCGTTTCGGGCTCGGGCAAGAGCTCGCTCGTCAACGAGATCGTCTACCCGCTGCTGGCCAACGCCCTCAACGGCGCCCACCTCGCCCAGGGCAAATGCGCGGGCTGCGAGGGGATGGAGCATTTCGACAAGGTCATCGCCATCGACCAGTCTCCCATCGGCAGGACGCCGCGCTCCAACCCCGCCACCTACACGGGCGTGTTTTCGATGATCCGCGAACTGTTCGCCGCCACCCCCGACGCGCGCGAGCGCGGCTACAAGGCGGGGCGCTTCTCCTTCAACGTTTCGGGCGGCCGCTGCGAACATTGCTACGGCGACGGCATCATCAAGATCGAGATGCACTTTCTGCCCGACATCTTCGTGCCCTGCGAGGTGTGCGGCGGCAAGCGCTACAACCGCGAAACGCTCGAAGTGCGCTACAAGGGCAAGACCATCGCCGACGTTCTGGATATGACCATCGAGGAGGCGTGCGAATTTTTCGCGCCCGTCCCTTCGGTGTACAACAAGCTCAAAACCATCAACGACGTTGGCCTCGGCTACATCAAACTGGGGCAGAGCGCCACCACTCTTTCGGGCGGGGAGGCGCAGCGCGTGAAGCTGGCCACCGAGCTTTCCAGGCGCTCGACGGGCAAGACCTGTTACATCCTCGACGAGCCGACCACCGGCCTGCACAGCTACGACGTGGACAAGCTCATCAAGATCTTGCAGCGGCTGCGCAGCGCGGGCAACACCGTCGTCGTCATCGAGCACAACCTCGACGTCATCAAGGTCGCGGACTGGATCGTCGACCTCGGCCCCGAAGGGGGAGACGGCGGCGGGCAGATCGTCGCCTGCGGCACGCCCGAGGAGGTGGCCGCCTGCCCCCAAAGCTACACGGGGCAGTTCCTGCAAAAGATCCTCCCGCACGCCGAAAAATGAAAAAAACGGCCCGTCCGCAAGCGGACGGGCCGAAATTTTGCCGTTTTCAGAGTACTATGCGTGGCATAAACCGCCCGAAAAAGCCGTTTGCGGGCTCAGAAGATGTTGCCGAAGGTGATGCCGTACGACGCGGGGATCTGCTCGCAGACGGTGCGCAATACCGCCAGCTTGGAGAGCGCCTCGCCGTAGCTCCCCGTCTCGATGCAGCCCGCCGCTTCGGCCAGCCAGTAGTCGATGTAGCCGATGTCCCCGTGGGGGAGCACGGCGTGCAGCTGCTTTTTTTCATGCTCCCAAAATTCCTGCACGGCCTCGGCGTCGGCGGCCGTCGCCGTCTCTTCGCGCACCTTCTCGTCCAGCGCCTCGACGGCGGCGGCGAAGGCGTCGAACCTCCGTTCGACGAACACCGTTTCAAACGCGAACGCCCCGCCGAGGAGCACCAGGCTGACGAGGGCGGTGAGCACCGTCTTTACCATGCGCACCCCTCGGGCAGCGCCACGCGGAAGGTGCGGAACTTCTCCCCGCGGCATTGCAGGTACACCTTGCCCGTGCCGTCCAGCGTCAGCACGTACACCTTGCGCAGCGAGCGGATGTTCTGCTGTTTGAGCACGGCGTCGAAAAAGGGCCGCCCCGTCTTGGTGAGGGCGAGGTTTTTTTCCTCGTACTTCCCGTCGCCGACGATGAGCACGGGCAGCGAGCCGCGCGCCTCCCGCGGCCCGTCCTCGCGGGGCATGGCGCTGAACTTTCCGTTCGCCTCGTACAGGGCGTAGGCCACCTCGTCCAGCGAAAAGTAGCCCGCGCCGCGCATCGACTCGATGAGGTCGGAAACGTCCAAACTGTTTTTGCGCAGCTGCGGGATGTCGATGCCGTTCTTGTTGATGACCACGGACGGCTTCCCGCCGAGGGCGGCCTTGAAGGGCTTGCATTTGAGGTCGGCCAACAGCAGCAGCTGGTGCAGCAAAAAGATGGTCAGCACCGAAACGAGCCCGTACAGCAGGGGGATGGAGGTATCCGCCATGGGGATGCAGGCCAGCTCGGCGATGAGCAGGGTGATGACCAGCTCGAAGGGCTGCATTTCCCCGATCTGCCGCTTGCCCATCAGCCGCATGACGATAAGCAGCGCCACAAACACGATGGCCGTGCGCAGAAAGATCAGTCCCATGCCGATAGTATGGGTGCGCCGGCTGAAAATATTCTGACGGCGCGTCGGCTGCGGGGCGCGCCTTGTCCCCGGGGGAGCCGGTGCGGAGCGCGCCTTGTCCCCGGGGGAGCCGGTGCGGAGTACGCCTTGTCCCCGGGGGAACCGGTGCGGAGTACGCCTTGTCCCCGAGGGATGCCGGCTGCGGAGCGCGTCTGTTCCCGAGGGGCGCCGTTGCTCCGCGCGCCCGCCGCCCGGCGTCTCCTGCCGTGCGGCCTGCCTTATTCCGCGGGGCCAAAATATTTCGCGGAACGGCCCGCCGTTCGCTTGCCAAACGCGCTTTTCTGCGCTATAATGGTTGCAATTTCATGCAGAGTAGCCGAGGCGCGTTAAGTGTTGCGAAACGGGACGTTGTTCGCAAACGAAAGGGGATTCCCTGCGGTGCCGACGCGCGTCCGTTGCAAGAATAGCCGCCGGTTCTCCGGTGCACTGTTTTTTCTGCGGACCTCTCTATGACGGGAGGTTTTTTTCTATGTTCACAAAAGCGTTTGTGTCCCTTTCCGCGGCAAAAAAGATCGCCTATCTCGCCGTGTTTACGGCAATCGCGGTGGCGGTCAATGCCTTCTCCATCGACGTTACGCCGGCGTTGAAGTTGTCGTTTACGGCAACGGTCGGCTTTTTTGTCGGGGCGATGTTCGGGCCTGTCGGCGGTTTTGCCGTGATGTTCACGGGTGATCTCATCGGCTGTTTTTTCAGCGGTTACGCCCCGAATCCGCTTATCGGTTTGGCGACCGGTTTGCTCGGCATGATCCCGGGGCTTATCATGACGCACGTGCGCGGAAACTTTTATGTAAAAGCCGTGCTTTCGTTTTTGCTCTGTCTTATCGTTTGCACGACGGGGCTGAATACGTTCGCCATTTACCTGATGAGTTCTTCGGCTGGCTCCGTATCGTATTGGTCTTATATGCTAACGCGCCTGCCGGTACAAATTCCGGTGATGGCCGTCAATGCAATTTTGAGCATTTTGCTTGCAAAGTTGCTCAATAAAACGGGGACACGCTTTACGATCTCCTGACCAGGACCTTCAGCCAGCGCGGCTGCGCCAGGTCGAGGGCGAACAGGAACAGCGCCTCCGCGGCGAGCATGACCGCGCCGCACAGAATGGCCGCGGCGACGGCCGGCAGAAACGAGGCGAGCAGGTTGCGCAGCAGCGAACCGAACAAAACGGCGGGCAGCATGGTCAGCGCCGCGAGGCAGGCGTGCCTGGCAAAGCACACCTTTTCCTTGCTCTTTTTCCCGATGAGCCGCAGGTTCAGCGCCATGGTGACGGCGGAGCCCGCCGCGCTGCCCGCCGTCAGCGCGTACACCCCGCAAAAGCGCGGCAGCGCCCACACGCAGGCCAGCGTCACCGCCGCGCCCAACAGGTAGTAGAGGCAGGTCTGCTTTTCGCACCCCAAAGAATTGAGCACGCCGGTGGAGATCATGCACAGCCCCGCGGGCAGCAGCAAAAAGCAGCTGTTGCGGATGATGCGCCCGCTCTCGGGGTCGGAAAAGAGCAGCACGCCCGCGTCCTCGCCCAAAACGAACAGCGGCGGCGTGAGCAGGCAGACGATGAGCACGGTGACGCGGATGGCCTTTTCGATGTCCTGTTTGAGCCTGTCGTGGCGGCCGCGGAAATAGTGTTCGGCCAGTTCGGGCACCATCACCAGCGCGAGCGAGCCGATGAGCGTGGAGGGGATGGCGAGCACGGGCATGCTCATGCCCATGGCCACGCCGATGCGCCCCATGGCCTCCTGCGGGGTGAGCCCCGCGGCGATCAGCCGCGCGGGCAGGAGCAGGCTCACGGCCGAATTGACGAGCGCGTTGGAAGTGCGCATTCCCGTCAGCGGCAGGGCGGAAGCGAGCAGCGGCCGCAGCTGTCGGCGCGGGCTGCGCAGCCGCCCGCCCTTGGCAAAAAACCAGACCGCCGCCAGCGTGAAGGAGACGAGGTAAGACGCCGCCACCGCCGCCGCCACCCGCCGCGCGCCGTCGAACACGTCCGTCATGTTCATGACCAGCAGCACGCCGGCGCCGATCATGCACAGCTCCTCGATGAGGTCGATGACGCAATAGGGCACGAACTGCTTGTTCCCCCAAAGCACGCCGCGGATGACCGAATACACCGCGTTGAAGGTGAGCGCGGGCAGCAGCACGAGCAGCACCGACATGCAGCGCGGGTCCGAAAAGAGGAAATCGAACCACCCGTGCCCGAAGTACAGCAGCGCGAACACGGGCAGCGAAAAGGCGAGCGCGCACACCAGCGCGGCGGCCACCACCGATTGCTGCGCGCGGGGGTTGTTTTTGGCGCGGTATTTCGTGATGAGGCGCGAAACGGTCAGCGGCAGCCCCGAAGCCGCCGCCGTCGCCAGCACGGCGAACACCGAAAGCGCCGTCTGGTACAGCCCCATGCCCTCCGCGCCGAGGGTGCGCGAGAGCACGATGCGGTACACGAACCCGAAAAACCGTTCCGCCACCGAAAAGGCGGTCACACACGCCGCCGCCCTGTAAATGTTCTGCCTGCTCAACCGACACCTCGTCCCGCCCGCGGCGCATTTTGTCATACTATGTATAATGCCCCGCGCCGCCGTTTATGCCGCGCCGTTTGGTGCGGGCACGAACGCGCCCCGCCGCTTTCCCCTTATAAAAGCCGCGGGCAAAGAGCAAAGCCCGTTGCATACGCGGGGCGGGGCCGCATAGGATAATGGTAAAAACGCGCTTCGGCGGCGAGGAGGGAGCATGTATACGCTGACGGACGAACCTGCCAACCCCTTGGGATTGTATTGCGTGAAGGCGGGAGACACCCTTGCCGCCTTCGCCGAAGCGGCGGGGGTGACGCCCGCGGCCGTCATAGCCGAAAACGCCTTGCGCGCCTTCCCGCCCGCGGGCGCGCTGCTGTGCCTGCCGCCCGCCGCGGGCGCGGTGTACACCGTGCGCGCGGAGGACACCCTCTCTTCCCTTTGCCGCCGCTTCGGCGTGCGCGAAGAGGACTTCGTCCGCCAAAACGGCTGCGCCTACGTGTGGCCCACCCAGCGCGTCCGCCTCCCGCGCCCGCGGTAACGCCTTGCCCGTTCGCGCCCGCGCATGCCCGCGGTAACGCCTTGCCCGTTCACGCCCGCGCATGCCCGCGGTAACGCTTTGCCCGTTCACGGACATATATTGGATATAGAGAGGACGCACGGCGTTGCGGTCTCTTGGAATTTGCACCATTCGGAGGTCAAACATGTCCTTTTTCTCCAATTTCCAGACGGACAAATGCCCCGGGCCCATCAACGGCAACCCCGTGAGCGGCCTCAATGAAAAGGTCTGTCTGCAAGCGCAGCGCGTGTTCGACGCCTGCATCAAACAGGGGCAGAGCGACGGCATCGTCCTCAACCTCACCGACCCCGTGCCCGCCGCGCCTACATACCCGCTCACCTTCATCAGCGCGCGCAGCATGACGTCCGCGGGCACCGTTACCGCCTTCCAGGTGGACCGCCTGCCCGACCGCGCGGGTTGCGCCCGCGTGCAGGCCACCGTCGACATCCCCGTCGAGGTCGTCTATACGGACGCCAACGGCACCGAGGGCAAGGCGGGCGCCACCGTCACCGTCAACGAAGACGTCATCCTCTTCGTTCCGCAGCCCTCCATCATGCCGTACGAAGTGCAGTGCGTGGTCAGCGCCGTGGCGCCCGAGGGCACATTCAATGCCGAAAACAACACCTTCACCGTCAACATGTGCATCACGGTCATCTTGAAGATCGTCATCAACGTCGACCTGTTGGTGCCCAGTTACGGCTATTGCGTGATCCCGCCCGCGCAGGAATACACGCAGGAAGTGTGCGCGGGGTTTTTCGAGCTTCCTCTGTACCCGCAGGGCAGCGGCGGGGATGGCTGCTGCAAAAACGGCTGCTGCAAGTAGCGCCTGCATCGCGGCAGGGGGAGGCGCAAAAAATCGTACACGTTCCCGCAATTTTATAGCCGACGCGGCCGCGGGCCGCCCGCAAGGGCGCCCCGCGGCCGTTGTTTTTTGCCGTTTTTGCGGCCGCCGCGGGGTGAACGTTGCATGCAAAAATCTTATATTTCACCTCGGTAAAAAGGTGCGCAAAATTCTATGTTATGTCCATAGTGTGGTTAGAAATCTCCATTTACAAAAAACCATGTGTAGACTTATAATTTTAGGTGTAGAAAATTTTTTGCATTTTATGGGGGAAATGAACGATGCGGAAGAGATTTGCATTGCCTGCTCTTATTCTGGCCGCGCTCGTGGGGGTGTGCGTGCTGTTTGCAGGCTGCACGCCCGCGGCGGGGCCCGAACCCGAGCCCGTGGTCGTGCAGACCCCGGAGCCTACGTTTACCACGACCGATCTCTTTTCGTGTGGCACCGCGAACGTGCGCATGGCGGACGCCTCCGTGGCCGCCGACCGCGTGGATAAGAGCGGCGTCCTCCTTGAAAACGTGAACAGCGTCAAGCAGTACACGGGCACCATCAACGCCAAATTCGAGGGCAACACGGCCATCTCCTTCGGCTTCCGCAGGGGCGCGCCGTCCTCGTACCGCCGCTTTACCTTCACCGTCAATTCCCTCCGCCGCTCCGAGAGCTTCCGCGTCATCTACGAATCGACGGACGATCCTTCCTGGGCAGGCGAGGTCGCGCCCAAAACGGAGGAGTTCGGGTGGTGCGCCCGCGGCGAGTCCGGCGTGTATGTGCAGTGGGGAGACGAAGTGCGCTCTTCCCGCTATTGGAACTGGGACGGCCCTGACCCTGATAAGCCGGGCGATGAAAAATACAGAATGAACAACAAAAACTTTGAAACCGGCTTGGCGCTCGCGTCGCCCATGTTCGGCGGCACGGGAGTAAACGAGGGGGATCTCGTCGACGGCAAAGAGTACGGTTTCGGCCTCTTGTACGGCACCCTCTACCTCGAATGGACGGCGAGCGGCGTGCTGGAAATTTCCGTTTCCGATCGCTGGCACAGAGAATCTCCCCGCCTCATCGCCGCGTTCGACGGCACGAGCGAAGGCTTTGGTTACGACTTGGCAACGGGCAGCTGGGGCCTTCCCCGCATGGACATCGACGACGGCTACACCATCAACTTCACGGTGGAAACGTTCGGCGGCCTCAAAGAGGGCGAGCCGCTCGTCGCGCCCGACGTGTATTTTTATGAACTGAAAAGCGGCGAACGCGGCAAGGAGAGGACCTATCCGCTCTCCGCGGCCAAGATCGACGAGCCGCCTTTTTACCAAGCCATGTAGCGGCATATAGCGTGGAGGCGCGCTTTGCGCCTTCCCGCTGTTTCTTTTGTTTGCCCGCGGCGGCTCCGCCGCTTTGTTCACAAAAATCTCGGGCTTCGCCCTGCGATTTTTCGTGAGGGCTTTGGTCGTATTTATAAATAGCAAAAGATAAGGATACATCCTCAATTCTACACTCTACATTCTACACTCTACATTGGGAAAAGCCCGCCACACTCTACATTGGGCAAAGCCCCGCACTATTTTTCATTGTTCAAGCGGCCGCAAAAGCGGTTGTGATATAGGATACAGGAGGTAAATGAATGTTTGCAAAGATCGGCATGAAAAAGAGACTGCTCGTTGCCGCCTTGGCTATGGCCATGGTGGTATCCTGCGTTTGCGGCCTCTTTTCCATCGGTGCGAATGCAGCGGACGAGGGCGCATTTGACACGGCGCAGCTCGTCACTGTCACGGCCGGCGACGCGACCGTCTCGGCGGCCACCAAGTACACGATGAAGGGTGATTTGGACAACGGCACCGCTGCCGCGGGACAGGAAGTCGGCTCGCCGGGGCTGTACATTGACCAGCATGCAGACTATACGTGGAAGGCGGATTGGGGCAATGAAGCGGTCTATGCCTTTGCGGTGAACGGTCTGTTCAAAGATTCGTTCGGCATGAAGTTCCGCGTGCCCGGCGAAGGCTATTGGGATAATGAAACCGGAGGAGATAGAGAAATCGTATTCACGGTGCAGTCCGTGGCTTCGCCTTCCTCCCGCTTTGAAGTGCACATGGGCGGGCATTGGCAGTCCTGGGGCTACGTCGCCTACGATTGGAACGGCACGACCCTGTACCGTTCCAGGAATCGGTGGTCCAATAACGACACTGTGTACGTTACGAAAGATGATTGCACGAATATAGATAATGTGCAATTCTTCCCGCACATCGGCGCGTACAACGATGCGTACAACCACAACAATCTCGGCTATTTCGGCATCGAAAAGAACGGGAGCGACGCCTATGACGTCGTGCTGTGGAGCACGGACTATTCTGCGCGCAAAGTTTTGGCCACGTTCAGCGAGGATCCGAACAGCTATGACGCCGAGGCCGCCGTGGGGAGCAGCAACTACAACCTGCCCAAACTGGACATGTCCGCGGGCTACACGGTGGAGATCTCCGTCACCGAAAAGGTGCTCAACAAAACCCTCGACTTTTTGATCGACTCCTTTGCCACGAGCACCACGGGCGACCCGTACGCCGGAGGCGGCACGCAGTTCAGCATGCAGAGCGCCATGCTTGAAAGCGGCGCCCCGCAGTTCTACACCGACTGGCAGAACGCGGGCAAGACGGCAGGTGAAGCCAACGACGTGAAAAAGCTCGTTTCCCTTGGCGCGGGCGTACAGGCGACCCCCGCCGTGCAGTACGTAAAGGGCGGCACCTTCACGGAGAGCAGCGCCTCGCCCGAGGCCTCGCGCCTGGGCACGCGCGGCATGCTCATCGCGCCGCAGGAGCTCGGCAACGGCACCAACACCTATAAATTCTCCTTCAACGGCGTGTTCAAGGGGGATACAAACATCCTCTGGTCCGTCCCCGGGGAGAGCAAAACGGCAGGGGAGGCCAAGCGCGTCGTGTTCACCGTCACCTCGGTGAGCAACCCGCAGGATACCTTCCGCGTCGTGTGGCAGAGCCCCTGGCAGTCCACCAACTACGTGGAATACACCTATCCCGGCCGCGACGGTGCCGTCCCGCAGACGCTCTACCGCGCCGCCGACCCCACCTATAACACCAACGGAGACGGCGTGCAGGGCATCGTGTACTACGCCCTGGCGAGCGACGGCGGCGCCCTCGGCGGCGGCGACAGCAACATGAAGATCCAATACGCGCCGCAGATGGGCGTCCTGGATTGGGGCGGCGCCGCGGCCGAGCCCGGCCTGTTCCGCCTCGAACAGCAGGACGGCGCCATGAACGTGCAGGCGGTCTGGGGCAAGGACGATTGGACGGGCGTTACGACCATGGCGTCCTTCTGCGACGATTTTTCCACCTTCACGCCGACGGACAAGCTCGAAAGCGCCGAGGGCGACCTCGACTACAACCTGCCCAAGCTCGACATGGAGGGTGGCTACACCATCTCGGTGGAAGTGACCACCAACGCCCGCTTCATGCTGCACGGCATCGAAACGGAAAACGACATCGTCGACTGCAAGCAGGAAAATTATCTCTCCACCCCGTCCTTCTACACCGATTGGCAGAATACCACGCTGATCGGGCTGGACGATTTCGATTACCTCTACTATCTCTACAAGGGCCTGCAAACCGAGCTGCCCGCGCCCACCGTCACCAAGGGCGGCGCGGTGCAGGATGTGACCCCGACCGTCACCGTCAAAACGCCGTCCAACCAAAGCGGTGCGCCGTATGACGGGGGCGCCTACACCTTCAGCGAGGTGGGGCAGTACACCATCGAATACAGTGCGGAAGGCAAGACGGTAACACTTGTCTGTTACGTGAAGTATGAAAGCGGTAAACCCGTCAAAGAGATCGTCACGGCGTCGGGCGCGCAGGTCGCGCAGGGCGCCAACACCCGCGGCAGGGCGGGCCTCACCGTCTCGAACGGCGGGCAGGCCGCAGGATACAGCGGCAGCCTGGCGGGCAAGTTCTTCGGGGATATGTCCATCGACTTTGAATTCCCGCACAGCTTCACAAACGGCGTCACCAACAACGAAGAATTCACCTTCACCATCTGCGATACGGAAGGGAACGCCGTGTTCGACGTCGTCTACCGCAACGTGGGCTGGGCGACGGCCGTGTACGTGCGCATGGGAGACGCCGTCCGCGCCCTCATCGAGGACGGCAGCGGCGACAATTGGAGCAACGAGCAGTGCGTGATGTATTACCGCGTCCCCACAGGCGAGGAGTGCCTCGTGTACCCCGGCGCCGGCACGAACTACACGGACGGCTACGGCACCTTGCAGCTCGTGTGGGGCAATGACGGCGCGCTCAACGTGCGCGTGACCGACCGCAACCACAACTCCCTGACCCTCGCCGCGTTTGACGGCTCGCAGCCGTACAGCGGGGACGATATGCAGGACGGCAAACTCATCCTCGATATGGACGAGGCCCGCCCTTACGGCCTGCCCAAGCTGGACAACCTGCGCGAAGGCGGCTTCACCGTCAAGTTCTCGTCCTCGACGGGCACGCTGCCCGTCACCTTCCTGGCCGTGAACGGCATTTCGCTGGGTGTACCCCGCGGCCTGGCCTTGACGAGCGACTCCGCCATGCGGCTGTACGCGGGCGAAAAGGCCTTCGTCGAAGGCAGCACCGTCTACGTCATGCATAAGGAAGATCCCGGCACGGTGCACCTGGTGTATGCCAACAGCACCTTCGCCAATGCGGGCGCGCAGTTTGCGGCTTCGTGGAGCCTGGACGGGGCGGTCATCAATAAGCCCATCGCCGAGCTGCAAACAGAAATGAACGCAGGGCAGCAATATCCTATCGAGCTCAAATCGGTCGATTATGTAAGCGGTGGCGGTTACGAGGACTATTCGTTCACGCTGAATGTGGAAAACCGCCGCACGCTCTCCGTCGATTTGGCTGGCGGGCAGACGATGGCGGGCGAAAAGGAGGTAGGCAGCATCGACTTCTCCGACCATACCCGCTTCCTCCTCTCCGTGCCCGAAGTGGAGCGCGCCTTCTGGGTGTTCGACGGCTGGAAGTGGAGCGCGGGCAGCAACGGCGGCGATTGGAACAACTCCTTCGACAGCCTTCCCAATTACAGCGCGGATGCCGCGAATGTCGCCTTCACCGCGAAGTGGAAGGACGTGACCCCCGCCACCGTCGTCTTGAACGGCGTAAAGAGCGAGACGATCATCGCCGCCAAAGAGGGCGCCAAATTCACGATCTCCGAGAGCGACGTCATCGCCTCCGACGCGGCCCAGCCCGAAAATGTGAAGCTCACCATCGAGTACAAAAAAGTGGGCGACGCCGATTGGACCACGCTGGAAGGAGAATCTACCACCATCAGCGTGGGCGATGAAGTGGCCGTTTGGGAGATCAGATACACCGTGACCGACAACACGAACGGCAATGTTTCCATCACGCGCACCGTGCGTTCGATGGAGCGCACCGCGCCCGTCATCACCGTCGGCCAGCATGTCGACAGCGTGTACGAGGGCTTCGGCGTCAATGTCGATGTGGCCACCGCCGTCGACTTCGCGGGCGAACCCGTCGACGTCACCGTCAACGTGTCCAAGGACGGCGTGCTTTACAACGACCAGGTCAAAAACGGCGTGTTCACGCCCACCGAAACGGGCGTCTACAAGGTGGTCTTTACCGCCAAGGACAGCGTGGACGAGACCCTCATCGGCTACGCCGAAATGATCGTGACCGTCCTGGCCGATACCGAGGCGCCCGTCATCGACGTCACCTTTGAGGACAGGGTCGTGCAGCCCGGCACCACGATCACGCTGCCTTCCGCCGTCGCGAACGACAATGCCGACGCGAACGTGCAGCTCGTCGTCACCGTTACCTACGGCACCGAGTCCGTGACCGTGCAGAACAATTCGTTCGTGGCCGAAAAGGCAGGCACCTACACCATCACCTGGACCGCGAAGGACAGCGCGGGCAACAACACGACCCGCATCGCGCGCGTCACCGTCTCGCCCGAAGGCCCCGCAGGGGGTACGGGCGGCGTCGGCGGGGGCGGCGCCACCGTGTGGGTGATCGTGGGCGTGGCCGCCGTCGTCGTGGCCGCCGCCGTCGTGACGGTCGTGCTCGTCGTGCGCAAAAAGAAAAAGGCAGCAGCCGCCGCCGCGGAAGAATACGCCGCGGATGAGGACGGCCAAAACAACGATATCCAATAAGGAGGATAAACAAGATGAAATTGTGGAAAAAGATCGCAACGGTCGCCGTTGCGGGGCTGCTCGGGTTGGGGACCCTTTCCTTTGCGGCCTGCTCCGATCCCTACGCCAATATGACGACCATCAACGTGCACTACTTCAACGGCGGCCTCGGTGACGACTGGATCATGGAGAGCATCAGCCAGTTCGAGGCGATGTTCGCCAACGTCTCCTTCGAGGAGGGCAAAACGGGCGTGCACGTCTCGCTGACGGCCAATAAGGAGTTCAACGAACTGGCCACCTCCATGTCCACGGGCGCGGAGGGTGCGGACATCATCTACTCCGCCGAAGGCGACAGGGTGGAATTTTTGAACACCCCCGGCATCCTCTACGACACGACGGCCATCGCCACCGAAAAGGTGTATGACGCCAACGGCGAAGTGCACCTCAACGCCGCGGGCAACGGGTTCGAAGTGCAGGCGGACGGCTATTCGATGTACGACCGCATGCTGCCGTATTACCGGGAAGCCTACAACCTCGCGGGCACCAAGTGGGCCAACAACGACGGCGACGTCAGCTTCTCGCTGCTGCCGTATGAGGACACCATCGCGGGCATCATCATCGACTACGACTTCTACGAAGAGCTGTGCGCAAAGTACAAACTTACCGACAAGATGACGGGCTACAAATACGAGGGCGACGCCGTCGCCATGCCCGGCACCTGGGACGAGTTCTTTGCCCTGCTCACGAACATGCGCGACAAGGATACCTCCGGCGCGGGCGGCGTTTCGGGCTTCATGTACAGCATCGACTACTACACCCCGTCCATCGAGACGGCGGTCATCGCCGACGTCGACGGCACCGACGAGGGCGTGACCGATCCTTCGAAGTATTCGGGCATCCGCATGTTCGATACCTACCGGGGCGCCTACGACTTCAACAACAACGGCACCATCGATGAGGGCGAAACGATCACTTCCGAAAACTATTGGAAGCTCACGCAGACCAGGGGCATGGAGGCCATGGTGGAAGTGGCCGTCCGCCTGTTCGAGCACGGCTCGAACGGCAACGAGATCTACGACAACGGCGTCATGAACAACCCCTCGTACAGCTCCGCGCAGATGGACTTCGTCATGAGCAAGAACAGCTCGACCGCGCCGCGCATCCTGGCCATCCTCGAAGGTGACTGGTGGGAGAACGAGGCCCGCTCCTCCTTCGATTCGATGGGCAAATCGAACCCCGAAGACGCCTACGGCAAGCGCACCTTCCGCATGATGCCCATCCCGCACATGACGGCCGAGGAGGTCGAAGTTGGCAAGACCTACAAAGTCGGCAGCTTCTCGAACGGCTATCCGCTCATCCTCAACAACAAGACGCTCGCCGGCAACCCCGCCAAAGAGACGGTCGCCAAGCTGTGGGTGCAGTTCACCCATTCCGACAGCCAGATGAACCAGTTCACCAAATGGTCGGGTTCCGTGCGCCCCTACGATTACGAGATCTCCGCCGAGGCCAAGGCGCAGCTCACGCCCTTTGCGCAGAGCGTCGTCACCATCCAGGAAGAGGACCGCAAGGAAGACGGCAAGATCGAGATCGTGCGCCGCAGCGACTTGTTGAAGTCTGACGAGGCCCGCCTCTCCACCGAGGCCAAGCCCTCCATCAACTTCATGACCGATAAATACGGCAACGCCGCCATCATCGCCAACATGGTCACGATGCGCAAGGACAAAAAGTCCTGGACGGGCGATGCCCAGATCGAAAGCATGGTGGAAGAGTACATGAACGGCATGCTCGCAAAGCGCGGCCACAGCAAGAGTGAGCTGTAACGGCAAGAGAGGGGAAAGATGAACGAACAGATCCGTGAGGGGACGGACCTGCGGGAGGAAGGCGAAAGCCTTCTCCTCCCGCCGCCCCCCAAAAAGAAGCGTAAGATGCTCGCCACCACGAAAAAGGCGCACATCTTCTGCATCTGCGTGCTCGCTTTCATGCTGGTGCAGTGGTGCATCTTCTTCGCCTACGGCAACATCAATTCCATCCTGCTGGCATTCCAGTACTTCGACCCCGCGGACGAGACGCAAAAGTTCTACGCCGCGAAGGACATGTTTACCAACTTCGGCACCTTCCTGACCGACCTGTTCTCCTCCGAACGGCCGCTGGGCAGGTACTTCCTCACGGGCATGGTCTACCACCTCACGGGCCTGGTCTGCCTGCCCATCAGCCTCATCTTCGCCTTCATCATCTACAAAAAGATGCCCGCATCGGGGGTCATGAAGGTGGTGCTCTTCGTTCCCTCCATCATCTCGGCGATGGTCATCGCGCTGTTGTTCAAAACCTTCATGAACAGGGGTTTGCTGGGCGTGTGGACCAACGTTTTGGGCAAGGAGTACAACACGTTCAATTCGCCCCTGTCCGATAGCGGCAAGGTGTTCGGCGTGCTGCTCTTGTACCAGTTCTTCTTCGGCCTGCCCGGCTCGCTGCTCATCAACCTGGGCTCCATGAGCCGCACCCCCGAAGAGCTCGTCGAGTACGGCCGTCTGGAAGGGTTTTCGTACTTCCAGGAGTTCGTGCACCTGACGCTGCCGCTCATGTTCCCCGTGTTGCAGATCTATTGCCTGGGCATGTTCACCGGCTTCTTCACGGCGCAGGGCCCCTTGTACGCCATCTACGGAGACGGCGACAGCGGCACCTACCTGCCGGACAACGCCATCTCCTTCGGCTACTACATGATGGTCTCGGCCATCTCCGATTCGATGCGCGGCGTCTCGCCCGAGTTCAGCTACGGCTACACCTCGGCGTCCAACCTGCTGATCGGTCTGGTCTCCATCCCCATCGTGTACGGCACGAAAAAGTTGTTTGACCACTTCGACCCCGAAGCAGATTTTTAAGGAGGGAAAACGATGCAAAACGAAAACGAAAGATCGGTTTCCCCCGTGCAGGCGGGGCCTGCCGGACCCTCTGGCAAAGGAGACGCCGTCAAAAAAGCCGTGCGCAAGATCTCGCGCGGCATCTTCCCCGGCGTGGCCTGGGCGGCCGTCATCCTCTGGTGCCTGATCTTCTTGCTGCTCATCTTCTGGGCCTTCATCAACAGCTTGAAGTCGTACATCAACTTCTACGAAGACCCGCTCTTCTTCCCCAAGAAGGGGGAGGCGTACGGCTGGAACTTCTCCAACTACGCCAAGGCATTTTCCGCGCTCAAAGTGATGCGTAACAGCGAGTACATCACCGCGCCGCGCATGCTGCTCAACAGCTTGCTCTACGCGGTGGGCTCGGGCGGCGTTTCGGTCATCACGGCCTGCCTCGCCAGCTACATCCTCGCCAAGTACAGCTACCTCAAATGGGTGCGCGGGCTGTGGGTCATCGTTCTTTTGACCAACTACCTGCCCATCTCCTCGTCGCTGGCGGCCAACATCAAGCTGCTCTCCGACCTGGGCCTGTACGATTCGATCCTCGGCATCATCTTCTGGCAGTGCGGTGCCTTCGGGTACATATTCCTCATCTATTACGCAACGTGGAAGAGCGTTTCATGGAGCTATGCCGAGGCCGCCTTCATCGACGGCGCGGGGCACTTCCGCACCATGCTGCTCATCATGTGGCCGATGACCAGGACCATCTTCGGCGTCCTGTTCATCCAGCAGTTCATCACCCTCTGGAACGACTATATGACGCCCATCATCTACCTGCCGAGTTACCCGAACTTATCCTACGGCGCCTACCAGTTCCAGTTCTCCGTGGCCGACACGGAGATCGCCACCACGCCCAACCAGATCGCGGGCCTTCTGATGCTGGCGCTCCCCGTATTCGTGCTGTTTATGATATTCCGCAACAAACTGATGGGTTCGCTCACCTTGGGCGGCCTCAAAGGCTGATCAGGAGAAAATCATGGCAAAAAGTAAAAAAAGGATCGTCATTTTCATCCTCGCGGCGTTGCTCGCCGTGTGCAGCGTGCTCGTGTTCACGGGCGTCGTTGCACAGGAGCGGGCAGCGGCCTCGCCCAAGGCGCTTTGGTCGCTGCCGCAGGGCGTCACCGCCGAGGAGAATACCCCCGTGCCCGACTATATGCTCTACGGCAAGGAGTTGGACACGGACAACAACCTGACCGAATACACCCAAGGCTCCGACCTGAACCTGGAAGCCTGGCAGCAGAACGGCATCAAGTTCACCGCTTCCGCCGTCAACCGCTGGGTGGAGTTCGGCAACGTTGTGGATATCTCCGAGTACACCAAGGAAGACGTGCTTTTGGCCTTCACCCCGCTGGCCTCGGCGCGCGGCAATACGGACTTCAACGAATTTGACGTCAAGATCACCGACGCCGAAGACGAGGACAACTACATCCTCATCAAGATCCGCCCGTCGCAGTGGTTCCCCGCCACCTTCACCGCCGAAACGGCGGATATGGGGCCGCTCGGCTACCAGTACGGCGACTACCGCGCCAATTACGACGGCGGTCTCTCCTCCTTCAACGATAAGTACCACGTCGGCTTTGACGGCACCACCAACGAGTCCGCCCTTGTCTCCAACGAGCTCAAATTCGACAAGAGCGAGGCGCGCCACCGTTCCATCATCCTGCATTACGACTTTGCGGACAAGGCGATCTGGGTGACGGGCCAGCAGGGCTGGGTGTACTGCATCATGGACCTCGATTGGAGCGAATCCGTCGGCTACGGCCATGAATGGGAAGGCTTTTCGAGCGGCAAGGTCAAACTCTCCTTCTGCTCCAAACAGCACCGTTCGAGCGAGCCTTCGTACATGGTGCTCAACGCCTTCAACACGCCCATGAACGGCACCTCCGTCACCGACACGGAGGCCCCCGTCATCTCCTTCGGGCCCGAAGTGCAGGGCACTTCCGCCCCCTCGGCGCTGGTAGACAAGGCGTACAAACTGCCGACGTATACCTGCACCGACGCCGTTTCGGGCGATCTCACCTGCAACGTCACCGTCAAAGGCCCCGACGGCGAGTCCGTATCCCTCAACGAGGACGGCACGCTGACGGCGACCAAAGCGGGCTTCTACACCCTCACGTACAGCGCGGCCGACGCGGCGGGCAACCCCGTCTCCCGTACGCTGCGCATCACGGCCTCTAAGGCCGTGCCCGCCGTCACCGTGGAACCGGAAGCGGCGCAGGCGGACGTCACGGTGGGGCAGGAGGTCAACGTCCCCGAAGTCACCATCACGGCGGCCGAGGGCGCGTACATCGTGAACAGCTCCGTCAAAGTGGTGCGCTCGGGTTCCGAAACGGTCACCGTCGAGGACGGCAAGTTCGTTCCGCTGTTTGCGGGCGATTACCGCATCGAATACGCCGCCACCGACTGGCTCGGCTACACCCATGCCGCGATCGTCACCGTTAAAGTCGATGCGGGGAGCGGCACGGCCACCCACGGGCAGCTGCAACAGCTGCGCCGCCTGTTCGACGGCGTGCGCGTCACCCTGCCCGAGGTCTACGCCTACGACTACAAGACCGTGCCCGGCGTCGGCATCGCCAAGACCGCCACGGTCACCCTGACGGGCACGGGCGACAAAGCTAACGTTTCGGAAACGCTGCCCGCGGGCTCCGTCTTCACCCCCGATAAGGAAAAGTTCGGCGATACGCTGAAAGTCACCTACAAAGTGGGAGGTGAGACGGTCAAAGAGTACACGGTGGATATCTGGGACAGGCCCGACGAGGACGCCGACGATTACGTCGACGACGGCGAGTACCAGCTTGAAAACTACTTCGAGTTGGGCGACGGTACGCAGGTGGACTACAACGGCGCCGACGACAAGCTCGAACATTACTACATCGTCGCGGACAACCACGTCGACAGCGGCGACGCAGCGGTCGGCGACGGCGAAAACGGGCCCGCGGTCGGCGACGGCACCGGGGCGACGCGCACCTTCGGGTTCGTCAACCCGCTGCGCGGAGACGGCTTTGAACTGAGCTTCTTCGTCCCCGTCGCGCACCGCAACTTCAAGTCCATCACCATCAAGCTGCGCGATTCCTTCGATGCGAGCGTGGGCTTCGATATCAAGCTGGAAGACATCACGAGCTCCAACAACCCTTCGTTTGCCAACAGCTACACCTTCCTCACCACGAACGGCGGCGAAAAGTACACCCTGCTCGGCACCTACAACTACATGCGCAATGCCGCAAAAGAGGGTGAAGCGGCGAAGTGGGAGGAAGTTTCGAGCATGCTCACCATCGTCTACCGCGACGGCGCCATCTACGACCGCAACGGAGACGAGGTGTGCAAGATCACCGAAAACTTCGACGGCAAGAGCAGCTGGAACGGCTTCCCTTCGGGTCAGCTCTATTTCGACATGGTGATCGAAGGCGTCGGCGCGCTGCCAAACGTCATCGACCCGGAAGACAAGAACGCCGAGATCGGCGACGACGCCGCCATCGCGCTCTCCGCGCTGTGCGGCCAGGCCTTCTTCGTCGAATGGAAGGACGAGGACGGGCTGGAAAACTTCTCCGATACGATCGCCCCGCAGGTGGTGCTGGTCGGGTCCTTCCCCGAGAACGTGGCCATCGGCAACGTCGTCGAGATCCCCATCCTCGCCGCGTATGACGCGCTTTCGCCCTACGTGGAAGTCACCGTCACGGTGCAGGCGCCCGACGGCAGCGCGGTTTACATGAACGAACCGCTGACCGAAGGCCTCACCTTCACCGTGAACAGCTTCGGCACCTACTTCGTCCGCTATACGGCGACGGATGCGTCCGGCAACGTGCGTTCGTCCACGTACAGCGTCTCGGCGGCGGATACCACCGCGCCGACCATCGCGCTGTCCGGGTACGAAGACCTGCAAGGCAAGGCGGGCAAAAAGGTGAACATCCCCACCGCCGTCGTGCAGGACGAGCGCGACACCGCGCCCCGCCTGTTCATCTACGTCATTGACCCGAGTGCCGCCATGGAATGCCTGGGCGAGGTCACCGTCGAGAACGCGATCACGTCCTTCACGCCCGAAGTGGCAGGGGAGTACACCGTGCTCTATTACGCCATCGACGCCGATTACAATGCCGCGATCGAGACGGTCACGGTCGTCATCGAATGAGGTGAACTATGAATAAAATCGTTAAGATCCTGACAATCGCCGTCCTGCTCGTGGCGCTGTGCCTGCCCTTTGCGGCATGCGGCAAGGGCGACGACACGCTGAAAGATACCGACATCGTGCTGGCCGACGGCGGCGCCACGGAGTATTCCGTGGTCATCGCCGCCGAGGCCACCGCGGCCGAACAGTACGCGGCCGAGCTCCTGCAAAAGCAGTTCGAGGCGGCGACGGGCGCCTCCATCGCCATCAAGACGGACGGCGGCGGCCTCGACGAGGGCGCCAAGGTGCTCTCCGTCGGCAAGACCTCCGTCTGGCAGGCCAGCGGCCTCACGCTGGAAAAGGACGAGCTCAACGAGGACGGCTTCAAGATCAAGCGCTACGGCAACACCGTGGTGATGGGCGGATTCAACGGCCGCGGCACCATCTATTCCGTGCAGGAGTTTTTGAAGTACCAGTTCAATTACGAAGTGTACGCCACCGACGAGACCTACATCGAGCCCGTGCAGAAGGCGATGCTCAAAGACTATGACATCGTCGAAACGCCCGCCTTCCGCGAACGCGCCTTCGACGGCTTGGCCGCCTACAACGCCGAGTACGCCACCGCGCTGCGCCTCAACCCCAGCACCAACGTCGCCGAGTTCGACTACGGCAACTCCCGTGACTGGATCCTCGCCGCGCACTCCTATTACCAGATCATCCCCAACACCAACGACACGACCTACGGCCTGCCCAACTACAACGACAAGGAAGATCCGGAGCATTACCATCCGGAATGGTTCGCGGCCGGGCAGATCTGCCTGACCGACGAGCTCCTCAAACAGACGTTCGTCGAGAACTTGAAGATCATCATCAAGCAGACGGAGCACGGCAAGATCGTCTCGTTGGGTGAAAACGACGGCGCGGGCTATTGCAACTGCGACAAGTGCATGGCCGAAAAGTCGGCTTACGGCCTCAGCGGCGCCATCGTCCGCTTCATGAACTACGTCGTGACCGAGGTGGAAAAAGATCCCGAGATCGCCGCCCGCGGGCTGGTCTACTGCATGTTCGGCTACACGGCCAGCGGCAGCATCATCCCGCCCGTCAATGCCAATACGGGCGAGATCCTCGACGAGAGCTGCCGCCCCTGCGACAAGCTGTACGTGCGCGTCACGCCGCTCAACCCCACCTGCTACAAGCACCCGTGGACGGATACGGACTGCTCTTACAACAAGAACATCCTCGAATACTTCCGCGGCTGGAAGAGCATTACCGACAACATCGCGGTCTGGGACTACAACACCAATTACAGCGCGTACTACTTCTTCTACGACAACTTTGATTCCTTGCAGGAGAACCTGCGCTTCTACCGCGACGAGATCGGCGTCGTCTATCTCAACCGCGAGAACACGACGGGTTCCGAGCTGCGCTCTCTGGCCGACCTCGATACCTACCTCAACGCCAAGCTGATGTGGGATCCGGACGAAAACGTGAACGAGCTCATCGACTCCTTCCTGGTCAACTTCTACAAAGAAGGCGCGCCGTACATCGAAAAGTACATTCAGCTCATGCGCTCCAACGTCAACATGCTGGATGAGACCCTCACGGAAGGCTACCATCTGCTGTGCTACCAGGATGCGGGCGATCTGGCCAAGTACTGGCCCAAGCGCGTGCTCGAACAGGCGCTCGACCTCCTCGGACAGGCGCAGGCGGCCTACCTGCCCTTGCAGGAGACCGATCCCGCCCTCTACGAAACGATGTACAACCGCGTGCTCAAAGAGAGCGTGTGCGTGCGCTACATGATCCTTTCCAATTTCCAGACCTATTACCCCGGCGAT
This sequence comes from uncultured Clostridia bacterium, assembly GCA_944328445.1. Taxonomy (GTDB): domain Bacteria; phylum Bacillota; class Clostridia; order Christensenellales; family Borkfalkiaceae; genus Borkfalkia. The sequence goes on from CALVHO010000004.1 coordinate 107,872, forward strand.
ACCGCTCGGCTGAACGAGATGGCCGCGCAGTTCGAGGCCGACGCCGAAAAGGTGCAGGGCACGATGTACCGCGAGGGTACGAGTACGGACCAGTTCATCGATTCGTTGCGTTGACCGCGCACGGAGGCTTACATTGACCTATTACATCGATTGCCTCGAAGGCGAATGCTGGTGGGGGGGCGCCGTGGCGCAGGGCATTGAAATGCCCGTCTCCTCCACCGATTCCTTCGAGCTGAACGGTACCATCAACCGTTCGGACAACCAGTACAACGCACTGTTTGTCAGCAGCCGCGGGCGGTACATCTATGCCGAAAACGGTTGCATCATCCGCTTTGAAGGGAACGGGCAGATCACCCTCTCCGAAGCCAAGGGAGAGGTGGATATCTCCGAGGGGCACGGTACGCTCAAAGGGGCGTACCGCGCCGCCGCGGCCCGCCACTTCTACAAGGGCAAAACGGTGCCCGAAGCCATGATCCTCACCCCGCAGTATTGCACGTGGGTGGAGATGCTGCGCAACGTCGGCGAAAAAAAGGTGGAGGAATACGCCGCAGGCATCCTCGAAAGCGGCATGCCCGCGGGTATCCTCATCCTCGACGACGGCTGGATGCGCACCTATGGCGACTGGCGCTTTGACGAGAACAAGTTCACCGACCCGCAGGGCATGATCGCCCGCCTGCACGCGCTCGGCTTCAAAGTCGTGCTGTGGGTGTGCCCCTTTGCCGACCCGTCCATGCCGGACTTTGCCGCGCTGGCCGAGAGCGGCGCCTTCGTGCGCGACCGCACGGGCGCCGTGGCGATGCGCCGCTGGTGGAACGGCACGAGCGCGCTCTTCGACATGAGCAGCCCCGCCGCCGCCGAGCGGCTGCGCCGCAACTTCGACGCGCTGTTGGCGATGGGGGTGGACGGGTTCAAGTTTGACGCGGGCGACCCCTGCTATTACGACTCCGACGACGAGACGTTCGGCAAGGTCACGCCCAACGAGCAGAGTAAACTCTGGGCGGAATTTGCCGCCCGTTACGAATACGCCGAGCTGCGCGCCTGCGTGGGCATGGCGGGCTATCCCATCGCCCAGCGCCTCGCCGATAAGGACAGCAGCTGGACGGGCCGCAAGGGCATCCTTTCGCTCATCCCCAACATGCTGCAAGCGGGGCTTGCGGGCTACCAGTACTGCTGCCCCGACATGGTAGGGGGCGGGCAGGAGGCCGATTTCGGCAGCGGAAAATCGCACGACGACGAGCTCATGGCCCGTTCCTGCCAGTGCGCCGCGCTCATGCCCATGATGCAGTTTTCCTACGCGATCTGGCGCCGCAGCGCCCCCTTCGTGCAAAAGGTGGTCAAGGACTGCGTCGGCCTGCGCGCCCGCTACGGCGATTACCTGCGCGGGCTGTTGGGCGAGGCGTCGCGCACGGGCGATCCGCTCATGCGCCACATGGAGTACGAATTCCCCGGGCAGGGGATGGAGCACGTCGGAGACCAGTTCATGCTCGGCAGCCGTCTGCTCGTCGCGCCCGTCCTGTACAAGGGCATGACCGAGCGAGACGTCGTCCTGCCCCGCGGCTGCAACTGGAAGTATATGCCCACCGGGCAGGTGTACGGCGGCGGTACGACGGTGCGCGCCAGCGCCCCGCCCGACGTATTGCCGTATTTCGAGAGGGTATAATGAACTACGATATCAGCTTTTGGAACTACCGCCCCACGGGATACAAGGACGAGGCCGAAGCCGTCGCCGAATGGAAGGACGCGGGCATCACCTTGCCCATGACCTTTGAATACGATCCCGCCGTGCACGACAAGGCCCGCATGCTCCGCCTTTTGGACGAGTGTAAAAAAGCGGGCATGCGCGCCATCGTCTGCGACGCGCGCACCCGCTACATGCGCTGCGCCGAGATCGGCAGGGAGCGCTTTGCGCAGGGCGTGCGCGAGGCCGTGCAGGACTTCGGGTCTCACCCCGCCGTGTTCGGCTTCCACGTCGGCGACGAGCCGGACAAAGTGCACTGGGAGGACGCGATCGCGGCCTTTTCCATTGTGCGCGAGGCCGCGCCCGCGCTGACGCCCTTCCTCAACATGTTCCCGTATTGGGAGGAAAGTTCGTTTGCAGACATCGTCGGGCCCGCTTCGCCCGAGGAGTATTGCGACCTTTTGACCGACTTCGTCCGCCGCAGCGGCGCGTCCATCCTCTCTTTCGACAGCTACGGCCAGTGCGCCTATTTCGACAGGGCGTATTACCAAAACTGCCACCTGAACAACTTCAAGATCTTCGGCGAAGCGGCGCGCCGCACGGGCGCGCGCCTGTTCGTATCGCTGCTTTCCGTGGGGCACTGGGGCTACCGCGTGCCCACGCAGGACGACATCCGCTGGCAGCTGTACACCGCCGCCGCGCACGGCGCCACGGGCGTGCATTGGTTCTCCTTTTACCAGGGTACGCTGGACGGCAGCTACCGCGAAAACCCGATCGACATGTTTGGCCGCCGCACGCACACCTTTGAGGCGATCTCGTACGAGGACCGCGTATTCCTGCGCTTTTTTGCCCCCGCGCTTTCGCAATGCACCTTTGCGGGGGTCAGCTATTGCGGGCGGCCGCAGGGCGGGTTCCCCGTGTTCCGCCCGGACAAAACGCTGCAAAGCGTCGGCGTCGTCGTGAACGAAACGTCCGTCGCCGTCACCCGCTGGCAGCGCGCGGACGGCAGCCCCGCCTACACCTTCGTCAATGTAGACAGGAACGAACCCACCAAGCTGCGCCTTAAATTCGGCGGCGCGCTGAAAGCCCGCAGCTGCGACATCTGGATCGTGCCCGGGCAGATGGTGTACATCGACAAGGACAAAACGATCTGAACTTCGGAGAGCTACGATGATCAACCACGCAAAGTGTTACAAAAAGGGGTACCCGCGGCCGCAGTTTGTGCGGGACGAATGGGAGGACCTGAACGGGGAATGGCTGTTCGCGTTCGGGGAAGAAGTGAAAGAGCGTGAAGCGCTCGCGGGCAAACTTGCGCGCAGGATCGAGGTTCCGTTCACGTACGAGACGAAAAAGAGCGGGATCGGGGACGAGACGCCGCACGAGACGGTGTGGTACGCGCGCAGCGTAAAGAAGCGCGCGGGCAAGCGCAACATCCTGAACATCGACGGCGCGGACTACCTCGCCACGGTGTACGTGAACGGGAAGAAGGCGGGCAGCCACGAGGGCGCGTACGCGCGCTTTTCACTGGACATCACAGACCTGTTGCACGCGGGGGAGAACCTTCTGGCGATCCGCTGCGACGATAAGCTTACGCCGTTGCAGGTGCGCGGCAAGCAGCGCTGGGCGGCGCACAACCACGGCTGCCACTACACGCAGATGACGGGTTTGTGGAAGAGCGTGTGGATGGAATACGCGAGCGAAGTGCGGCTTTCCGCGCTGCGCATGACGCCGTACCCGAACGAGGGGGAACTGGAACTCATCTTCTCGGTCACGGCGCCCGCGCCGGACGTGGAAGTGGAGTACGCGGTGGAATTCCGCGGCGAGCGGGTCTGCGCGGGGAGCGTGGTTGCGGACGCGAGCGAGCAGAAGGTGCGGGTGCGCGTCTCATCCGAGCGCGCGGTGGACCAGGTGAGCATCGCGTACATCGACTGGCCGAACATCTACGACATCGCGTTCACGGTCCGCAAAGGCGGGCGCGAGACCGACCGCGTTGGTTCGTACTTTTCGATGACGGACTTTTCGGTGCGCGGGAGCGGGTTCACGCACTGCATGATCCCGAAGTATTTGAAGATGGTTTTGGAC
>CALVHO010000005.1 GCA_944328445.1 uncultured Clostridia bacterium
CATCCCCGTGATGGTGTTGATGAGCGAAATGCAGTCCGCGCCCCCTGCCGCGGCGGCCGCGGCGTTGGCAGCGATGCTCTCCACGTTGGGTGAGAGCTTGACCATCAGCGGCGTCTTTTTCAGGCCGCCTTTGGCCGCGCGCGTGACCTCGCGCACGCTCTCGGGGCGGATTCCGAAGGCCATCCCGCCGCACTTGACGTTGGGGCAGGAGATATTGAGCTCGATCATATCCACGAGCCCGTCCAGGCGGGCGCAGATGGCGGCGTAATCGTCGAGCGTGCGCCCCGCGACGTTGGCGATGACCGCCGTGCCGCTTTCTTTGAGGAAGGCGAGGTCGCCTTGCAAAAAGGCGTCGACGCCGGGATTTTGCAGCCCCACCGCGTTGAGGATGACGCCGCGCGCCTCGGCGATGCGCGGCGTGGGATTGCCCTCGCGCGGCTCCAAGGTCAGCCCCTTGGTGCTGACGCCGCCCAGAAGGCCGATGTCGTACAGGCCGTTAAATTCGCGCCCGAAGCCGAACGTTCCGCTGGCCGCGATGACGGGATTTTTGAGTTTTACGCCGCAAAGCTCGACTTGCAGGTTCGCCATTACAGTTCCACCTCCCCGATCTCGAACACGGGCCCGTCCTTGCAGACGCGCGCGTTGTGGCCGTCCGACCTTTTGCAGACGCACACGAGGCAGGCGCCGATGCCGCAGCCCATGCGCTCCTCCAAAGAGACGTAGCAAGGTACGTTCATGCCGCGGGCGGCGAGCCCCGCTTTGAGGGCGCGCAACATGGGCGCGGGCCCACAGGACAAGATGACGTCGGGGCGGATGCCCGCCGCGAAAAAGGCCTCGACGGCGTTGGACTTCGCGCCGTACGAGCCGTCGTCGGTGACGATGGCGGCGTGAACGGAGAGGGCGGAAATGACCTCCTCCATGCAGACGGCGGCCTTGGTGCGGAAGCCCATAAAGGAATAGAACGCCTTGCCGCTGCCCTCGAACTCGCGCAGCACGGAGATCATGGGGAACACCCCCACACCCCCGCCCACCAGGGCGACGCTGCGCTGCTGCCCGGTCAAAGAAAACCCGTTGCCCAAGGGCAGCAGGCAAGAAAGCACGTCTCCCGCCGCCTTTTGGCTGAGCAGCCGCGTGCCCTCGCCCTTGACCTGGTAGCAGACGGTGACGCGCTCGCCCTCGTGCGCGCACACGGCGATGGGACGGCGCAGAAGGTGCGCGCCGTCTCCCACCGAAAGGTTGACGAACTTGCCGCAGGAAATGCCGTCCACCCTTTCGGGCAGGGCGAAGGTCATCTTGTACACGCCCGCGGCCAGGGGGGCGTTTTCGAGCACTCTCACTTGTAGGTCTTTCATCGCAAATTTCCTCGTTTTTGGCGAACTATGCCACGCATAGTACCGTGCAAACGGCTGATTTTAACTGTTTTTGCACACATTTCGAGCCGAAACGGACCCGAACGCGGTCGGCTCCGCTGCAAGCGGCGCGCGGCCGAAAACCCGCCGGGCGCTCCTCTTATTTGCCGTACACGGCGCGGCGAAGGTCCGCGCGCATGTCCAGGCAGGCGGCGCGCGCCGCCTCGTCGAAGGGCATGCCCGCGTACTGCTCCTTGCGGTAGGCGCAGAGGATGCCGCGGGAAGAATTGACGATGCCGCCGACGCCGTCGGCGCCGAAGCAGACTTTCAGATCGTCCGCCGTACCGCCCTGCGCCCCGTAGCCGGGGATGAGGAAAAAGGTGTGCGGCATCTGTTTGCGCAGCACGGCGGCCTGCGCGGGATGGGTGGCACCCACCACGGCGCCGACGGCGGAGTAGCCGTACTTTCCGCGCGTCTCCTCCCCCCACTTTTCCACGAGCGATCCCATGTATTCGTACACGGTCATGCCGTTTTCCAGTTTCAAGTCCTGCAATTCCCCCGAGGAGGGATTGGAGGTCTTGACCAGCACAAAGATGCCGCGGTCGAACTTGCGGGCGAGGTCGGAAAAGGGCTTGATGCCGTCCGTGCCCAGGTAGCCGTTGACGGTGAGGAAATCGGACGGGAAGGCCTGTTCCATGCCCTCGCCGAGCTCGGTCAGGCCCAGGTACGCCTTCGCGTAGCAGGACGCGGTGGCGCCGATGTCGTTGCGCTTGGCGTCGGTCATGACGAAGAGCCCCTTCGACTTGGCGTACAGCAGCGTCTGCTCGAAGGCCTCGATGCCCGCGGGGCCGTACATCTCGTAATAGGCGATCTGCACCTTCACGGCGGGAACGATGTCACAGACGGCGTCGACGACGCGCTTGTTGAAGGCGAGGATGCCCGCCGCGGCGTCTTCAAAGGTCACTTCGTCGGGCGCGCGCAGCCGCAGCGAACGCACGCGCAATTTGGCCGAGCCTGCCGCGCGCACGGCGCGCAGACCGTCGGGCAGGTAATCGTAGGCGGTATCCAGCCCCACCACCGTCGGGTTTTCGAGCGCGCCGATGCGCTCGATGAGAGAATCGAAGATCATATGTTTTACCTCAATATTTCGCGCCGTAAGCCGCGAGATATTCGCGGATGGCGGGCACGTGCTCGCGCCCCGCGATGACGCCCTCTTCGAGGGCGGAGACGATGTCCGCCACGGTGACGATGGAGTACACCTTCACCCCTTCCTCAGCGAAGGCCTGCTGCACGGCGGAGCGCTCGCTGCCGAGCGCCTTTTCCATGCGGTCGACGGTGATGACCATGCCCGCGACGTCCACCTTGGCGGCGCCGCGCAGTTTGGGCAGCACCTCTTTGAGCGCCTTGCCGCTGGTCATCACGTCCTCGACGATGACGATCTTTTCGCCGTCCTCGGGCTGCTTGCCCACAAACATGCCGCCCTCGCCGTGGTCCTTGACCTCCTTGCGGTCAAAGCAGAAGTTGACGTCCAACCCGTACTTTTCGTAGAGCGCCACCGCGGCCGAGAGCGCCAGCGGGACCCCCTTGTAGGCGGGGCCGAACAGCGTCTGCACGGGGATGCCGTTTTCGACGATGCAGTCGGCATAAAACTCGCCGAGGCGCTTGATCTGCGCGCCCGTCTTGTATTCGCCAGCGTTCAGAAAATACGGCGCCACCCGCCCGCTTTTGAGCGTGAACGTGCCGAATTTCAGCACCCCGCACTCGGACAAAAACTGTATGAATCTGCGTTTGTAATCCATAGTCCCTCTCTCTTTGCGGCATTATGCCGCGCATAGTACTTTGCAAACGGTAAAAAACGGCGTTTTCAAGCGATCATCGCCCGTTCACGCCTTAAATTTGACGGCGCCGTCGACGATGGTGTATTTCACGCGGCCGTACACCTCGGTGCCGCCGAAGGGCGTGTTCTTGCCCTTGGAAACGAAGTCTTTGGCGTCGATGACGTATTTTTCGGAAAGGTCGGCAAGCATGACGTCGGCCGCGCCGCCCTCGCAAAGCGATCCCCCTTCCAGCCCCAGGATGCGCGCGGGCGCCGCGCTCATGCGGTCGGCCAGCTGCTCCAAGGTGAGCACGCCGCCGCGCACCAGCGCCGTGTACGAGAGCGAAAAGGAGGTCTCGATGCCGCTGATGCCGAAGGCCGCGAGGTCGTATTCGACGTTCTTTTCGTCGGCGTGGTGGGGCGCGTGGTCGGTGACGATGCAGTCGAGGGTGCCGTCGGAAAGGCCGACCTTGACGGCGGCCACGTCCTCCTCCTCCCTGACGGGCGGGTTGACCTTGGTGTCGGCGTCAAACGAGGTGACGATGTCGTCGGTCAGCGTGAAGTAGTGCGGGCAGGTCTCGGCGGTGACGGCCACGCCGCGCGCCTTGGCCTCGCGCACGAGCTGCACGCCGCCGCGGGTGGAGACGTGGCAGATGTGGACGCGCTTTTTCAGCGTTTCCGCCAGCACGATCTCGCGGGCGATCATGACCTCTTCGGCCGCGCGCGGGATGCCTTTCAGCCCCGCCAGCGTGCTGTTTTTGCCCTCGTTCACGGCGCCGCCGTCGGCAAGGCTCTTGTCCTCGCAGTGCGACAGGCAGACGAGCCCGAACCCGTCGGCGTATTCCATGGCCAGGCGCATCATGCGCGCGTCGGAGACGGGTTTGCCGTCGTCGGAGACGGCCACGGCGCCCGCTTCCTTCATCTTGCCCATCTCGGCAAGCTGCTCGCCCTTTTCACCCTTGGTGATGGCGCCGATGGGCCGCACTTTGCAGAGGTTTGCAGCCTTGGCGCGGGCGACGATGTAGCCGACGACGGCCGCGTTGTCGCAGACGGGGTCGGTGTTGGGCATGCAGCAGACCTGCGTGAACCCGCCCCGCACCGCCGCGGCGCTGCCGCTGGCGATGTCCTCCTTGTATTCAAAGCCCGGCTCGCGCAGGTGCACGTGCATGTCGATGAGCCCGGGAAAGACGTGCAGGCCGTCGGCCTCGATGACCTTGGCACCGTCCGCCGCGATGGTCTCGGCGATCTTGGCGATCTTGCCGCCCTCGATGAGGATGTCGCAGCGGCGGCAGCCGTCCGCAAAGACGGCGGTGCCGCCGCGGATGAGGAGCTTATTCATTTGCATTCCCTCCCTGACGGTTTTTGCAAAGCAGGAACAAGAGCGCCATGCGCACGGCGACGCCGTTGAGCACCTGTTCACAGATCTTGCTTTCGGGCGCGTCGATGACGTCGGACGTGAACTCCACGCCGCGGTTGACGGGCCCGGGGTGCATGACGATGCAGTCCTTGTCGGCATAGCGCAGGTGCTCTTCGGCCACGCCGTAGTATTTGGCGTATTCGGACAGCGACGGGAACAGCCCGCCGTGCATGCGTTCGAGCTGGATGCGCAGCCCCATCACCACGTTGGCGCCCGCGAGCGCCTCTTCGCGCGAACGGGCCACCTTGGCGCCGAGCTCTTCGATCCCCTGCGGCAGCAGCGTGCCCGGCGCAAAGAGGGTGACCTCCGCGCCCAGCTTGGTAAGGCCGTAGAGGTTGCTCTTGGCCACGCGGGAGTGCTTGATGTCCCCGAGGATGGCCACTTTCAGGCCCTTGAAGGCGCCGAACTTTTCGCGCATGGTGTAAAAATCGAGCAGCGCCTGGGTGGGGTGCTCGTTGATGCCGTCCCCGCCGTTGACCACCGACGCGCGCACGTGCGACGCCAGCAGGCGGGGCGCGCCGCCCATCGGGTGGCGGATGACGATGATGTCGTTTTTCATGGCGTCGAGGGTGTAGCCCGTGTCGATGAGCGTTTCCCCCTTCTGCACCGAGCTCGACGAGGCGGAGATGTTCACTGTGCCCGCGCCGAGGTATTTGGCCGCCAGCTCGAAGGAGCAGCGGGTGCGGGTGCTGTTTTCATAGAACAGCGTGGTGACGGTGCGCCCTTGCAGGTGCGGCAGCTTTTTCAGATTCTGCGTCAGCAGCCGCTTCATGCCCACGGCGGTGTCGAGAATGGCCAGGATGTCCTCCGCGGAGGTCTCGTACAGCCCCAAAAGGTCTTTTCCTAACATAGTTGCTCCTTGGTTTTTTGCATGGAACGCGCCCGCGGCGGGCGGCGCACGACGGCGGCGGGCAGCGCCCGCCCGAAGCGCATGGCAAACGGCGTTTTTCGGCGTTTCCGCCCGAAGCACATTGCGTGCGGCATGACCAGGCGTTTCCGCCCGAAGCACATTGCGTGCGGCATGACCAGGCGTTTCCGCCCGAAACGCTTTGCGCGGCAGGCTACTCTTCCTGCGGACGGGTGATGCCGAGGGAATCTTCCCCGTCCAGCTCTTTGAGCTTCACGTCGATGTACTCGCGGCGGGACGTGGGCACGTTTTTGCCGACGAAATCGGGGCTGACGGGCATCTCCCTGCCGCCGCGGTCGCAAAGCACGAGCAGCGAAACTTTGGCGGGGCGGCCGAGGTCGAAGAGCGCCTCGATGGCCGCGCGGACGCTGCGGCCCGTGAAGAGCACGTCGTCGCAGAGGATGACTTTTTTGCCCGTGACCGAAAACCCGAGGACGTTGGCGGCGGCGTCGGGCACGAAATAGCCGCTGACAAGGTCGTCGCGGTACAGCCCGATGTCGATGCCCGCGCACGGCACTTCGGCGCCGTAGAACTGCCGCAACAGGGCGGCGATGCGCCCCGCCACGATCTCGCCGCTGCGCTTGATGCCGACGAGGCAAAGATCCTCGACGCCCTTGCTCTTTTCGGCCACCTCGTGCGTGAGGCGGGTCAGCGTGCGGCCGATGGCCGCCGCGTCCATGAGGATGTGAACGGGCATGCTCCCCTCCCTTCCCCGCGGCCCGCGGCGGGTACGAAAATACCCGCGCACGGGCTGTGCGCGGGGTACGTTCAAACAGGAACGAAAAGATCCTTCGTATCGTTCTATCGTTCGATCGCAAACTTCGCGGCATCACGGTACCGTACGGTTAAAGTCTGTTATCGCAACTATTGTAACACAATCGCGCCGCCCTGTAAAGCGTTCGGCCGAAGTTGCCGCAAAAAAACGGGCGCGGACGTACGCGCGCGAAAGAGCGGGCGCATACGGGCGTGAACGGGCGCAAAGGGGCGGGCCGACCAAACGGGCGGGCGGCCGCAAAGGAGGCCGCGCGGCGCCGCGGGCGCGTTCAGAGGATGCGCGCCAGGGAAAAGCCGAGAAGGTCGCACGAGGTAAGGAAGTAGCGCACCCCTCCCCGCTCGCAGCAAAGCGGATAGGCGCCCGCGCTGCGGTGCAGGTGACCGTAGACGACGGCGGCGGCGCCGCCCCCCTCGAAGGCTTCGGTAAAGAGCGTGGCTTCCTTCCGCGCGTTGAAGGGCGGATAATGGATCATACCGACGAGGGTATCGCCCTCGCGGCGGACTTTGTTCACGCTTTCAAAGACGAGGCGGAAGCGCTCGCCCTCGCGGCGGTAGATCTTTTCGTCCGCGTCGGTGAAGTCGGCGCTGCCCGGGCAGGACCAGCCGCGCGAACCGCAGACGACGATCCCCTCCTCGAAGCGCACGCAGTCGTTTTGCAGGAAGTAAAAGGAACCGTCGGGCGCGCTGCGGCGCAGCGCGGTGATGCCGGACCACCAATAATCGTGGTTGCCGCGGACGAACACCTTTTTGCCGGGAAGCTGCGCCAGCGCTTGCAGGTCGCCGAGGGCATCTGCCAGGGTCATGGCCCAACTGATGTCCCCCGCGATGAGCACGGCGTCCTCGGGCGCGACCTTGGCGAGCCAGTCCTTGCGGATCTTTTCCATATGGTCCGTCCAGTTGCCGCCGAACACGTCCATCGGCTTGTCCTGCCCGCCGGGCAGGTGCAGATCGCTCACCGCAAAAACCTTCATACCGTTCTCCTTGCCCGCACGGGCACGGTTATTGTACCACATCCGCCGCCCGTTGGCAAGGCGTTTGGAGGCCCGCCGGGAACGCGCCCCCTGCAAAAACCGCCCCGAACGAGGCGCTTTTTCCGCCAACCGCCGCAAAAACCGTGCGGCATGCGTTGCGTTCGGCGGGTACACAACACAAACCGCCGCAAAAACCGTGCGGCGGGCGGCACAAAGCGCGCGCCCGCACAGGGCGGGCGCGCGCAATGGTTTTGGGGGTCATTCGAGCTCGAAGGCGCCCGTGTACAGCTGGTAGTACACGCCCTTTTGCGCGATGAGCTGGTCGTGCGAGCCGCGCTCGATGATGCGGCCGTGGTCGAGCACCATGATGGCGTCCGAGTTCTGGATGGTGGAGAGCCTGTGCGCGATGACGAAGACCGTCCTGCCCTGCATGAGCGCGTCCATGCCCCTCTGCACGAGCGCCTCGGTGCGGGTATCGATGGAGGAGGTCGCCTCGTCCAGGATCATCACGGGCGGGTCGGCGACGGCCGCGCGCGCGATGGAGATGAGCTGGCGCTGCCCCTGCGAGAGGTTGGAGGCTTCATGCCGCAGCACGGTGTTGTAGCCCTCGGGCAGGCGGGTGATGAAGTCGTGCGCGTTGGCAAGTTTTGCCGCCTCGATGCACTCCTCGTCCGTCGCGTCCAGCTTGCCGTAGCGGATGTTCTCCATGATGGTGCCCGTGAACAGGTTGGTATCCTGCAACACGATGCCCATGGAGCGGCGCAGGTCGGCCTTTTTGATCTTGTTGATGTTGATGCCGTCGTAGCGGATCTTGCCGTCGGCGATGTCGTAGAAGCGGTTCAGAAGGTTGGTGATGGTCGTCTTGCCCGCGCCCGTGGCGCCGACGAAGGCGATCTTCTGCCCCGGCTTTGCGTAGATGCTGACGTTGTGCAGCACGATCTTTTCGGGCACGTAGCCGAAGTCGACGTCGAAGAGGCGGATGTCCCCTTTGAGTTCGGTGTACGTGACCGAGCCGTCGGCATGGTGCGGGTGCCGCCACGCCCACTTGCCCGTACGCTCGGCGCTCTCGGTGATGGTGCCGTCCTCGGCGATGTTCGCGTTGACGAGGGTGACGTAGCCGTCGTCCGTTTCGGGCTTTTCGTCCAGCAGTTCAAAGATACGGCCCGCGCCCGCGAGGCCCATGACCACCGAGTTGATCTGCATGGAGACCTGCCCGATGTTGAGGGAGAACTGGCGGGACATGTTCAAGAACGACGCGATGATGGCGCCCGAGAACGCGCCCCAGCCCGTGACGGAGAGGTTGCGCGCGCCCAGCAGCACCAAAAGCCCCGCCACGATCGCCACGAGCACGAAGGCGAAGTGGCCGATGTTCATGATCGCGGGCATGAGGATGTTGCCGTAGGCGTTGGCCTTATCGGAGGCGTCGCAGAGCTCGTCGTTGATCTTGTCGAAGTCTTCCTTGGCGCGCTCTTCGTGGCAGAACACCTTGATGACCTTCTGCCCGCCCATCATTTCCTCGATGTAGCCTTCGGTCTTGCCGATGACCACCTGCTGCTTGATGAAGTACTTGGCGCTGCGGCTGCCGACGAACTTGGCGACGATGGCCATGAGCGCTACGCCCGCAAAGACGACGAACATCAGCCACAGGCTGTACAGCAACATGATGACAAAAAGCGTGACCGCGGCGATGATGGAGTAGAACACCTGCGGGATGCTCATGGAGATGAGCTGGCGCAGCGCGTCGGTATCGTTGGTGTAGACGGACATGATGTCGCCGTGGGTGTGGGTATCGAAGTAGCGGATGGGCAGCGACTGCATGTCGGCGAACATGTCGTCGCGCACGCGGCGCAGAAAGCCCTGCGTGACGATCGCCATGGTCTGGTTGTAGAAGAAGGAGGCACACAGCGCCACCACGTACATGCCGCCCATGGCGCCGATGATGGCGAACAGGTCGGCGCGCAGGCCCGCCAGCGTATCCTCGATGGCGTTGAAGTCCTGCCCTGCGAGCTTGGAAAGCGGGGTGATGACCTTGTCGATGACGAGGGTCAGAAACACCGAGGAGCTGATGCCCGCCGCCGCCGTGACGGCGATGCAGATGAACACCGCGATCAGGCGGCCCTTGTAGTAATGGAAGAGATAGGAGAGCAGGCGGCCGAGCAATTTGAAGGTATGGATCTTCGGCCTCTTCATGCCCTGCATGGGCAGGGCGGCTTCCGACGTTTTACGCATTGCTCTCACCCCCTTCCGCGGCCGCACCGATCTTGTTCTGGGAATAGTACACTTCTTTGTAGATCTCGTTGGAAGCGAGCAGCTCCTCGTGGGTGCCGATGGCGTCGATCCTGCCGCCGTCCATGACGATGATCTTGTCGGCGTCCTGCACGGACGAGACGCGCTGGGCGATGATGATCTTGGTCACGTTGGGGATCTCGTCGCGGAAGGACTTGCGGATCATGGCGTCCGTCCTGGTGTCGACGGCACTCGTCGAGTCGTCGAGGATGAGCACCTTCGGGTCTTTGAGCAGGGCGCGCGCGATGCACAGGCGCTGCTTCTGCCCGCCCGAAACGTTGGTGCCGCCCTGTTCGATGTAGGTATCGTACTTGTCGGGGAAGGCCTGGATAAAATCGTCGGCGCAGGCGAGTTTGCACACGCGCAGCATCTCGTCGTCGGTGGCGTCCTCTTTGCCCCAGCGCAGGTTGTCCTTGATGGTGCCCGAGAACAGCACGTTCTTTTGCAGCACCATGGCCACCTTGTTGCGCAGCGCTTCGAGGTCGTAATCCTTCACGTTCACGCCGCCGACGTACACGGCGCCCTCCGTCGTATCGTACAGGCGGGGGATGAGGTTGACGAGCGTCGATTTGGAGGCGCCCGTGCCGCCCAAAATGCCGATGGTCTCCCCCGAGCGGATGTGCAGGTCCACCCCTTCGAGGGCGAAGCGCTCGGCGTCCTTGGAGTACTTGAAGGAGACGTTTTCAAACACGATGTCCCCGTCCTTGACTTCCTTGACGGCGTTTTCGGGAGAGACGATGCTGCTCTTTTCGTTGAGCACGGCCACGATGCGCTCGCCCGAGGTGCGGGCGATGATGATCATGACCAGCACCATCGAAAGCTGCATGACCGCCGAAAGGATCTGCGAGGCGTACATGATGAGCACGGTGAGCTGCTCTTCGCCGACGACGGCGTCCCCCACCGCGATGCCCGCTTTGAGGTTGTTGCTCGTGATGATGGCCGCCAGCAAAAAGATGAGCAGGAAGGAGAGCCAGATGCAGAACTGCATCACGGGCCCGCTGACGGCCATGATGCGCTCGGCCAGGGTGAAGTCCTTGCACACGTCTTCGGACGCGGCTTCAAACTTCTTCTTTTCAAAGTCCTCGCGCACGAAGGATTTGACGACGCGGATGCCCTTGATGTCCTCGCGGACGGAGCGGTTCATGTTGTCGTACTTGTGGAACACGCGCTCGAAGATGGGGTGCGTTTTGAAGATGATGACGACGAGCACCGCGGCGAGCACGGGCACGAGGGCCAGAAACACCCACGAGATGGTCACGTTGACGGTGAAGGCCATCGCCAGCGAAAAGATGAGCATGAGCGGGCAGCGGATGGCCACGCGGATGAGCATCATGTACGCCATCTGCACGTTGGTCACGTCCGTCGTCTGGCGGGTCACCAGAGACGAGGTGGAAAACTTGTCGATGTTGGCAAAGGAATAGTCCTGGATGGCGTAATACATGTCCTTGCGCAGGTTTTTGGCAAACCCCGCGCAGGCGCGCGCCGCAAAGCGGCCCGACAGCATGCCGAAGGCCAGGGAAAGGACGGCCATCCCCACGAGGATGCCGCCATACACGAGGATGGTGCGCATCTCGACGGCCTCGGCGGAGTTGACGCCCGTCGGGCTGATCTTGGCGATGAATTCCATGATCACCAGCGGCATCAGGCATTCGAGGACCACTTCCAGCGACACGAAGATCGGGGAAAGGATGGACGGCGTCTTGTATTCGCGGATACTTTTCGCCAAAGTTTTGATCATAATGTCTCCTTCAAACTCTCCTTTTCAAAATTCCTGTTCGTTCACGGGCACCCCGGCGCGCCCTGCGCGCGGGGACACCTAACTTTGCCCCTCCATCTGCGATAGGTTTGCCTTGAACCGGGCAACGTAATCGAAAAAGGCGTCGAGCTCCGCTTCGGAAAAACCCTTCGTCAGCTCGCGTTCGGTGCGCTCCACCCGCTCTTGCAGCTGGCGGCGCACCTCGGCGGCGCGTTCGGTCAGCACGATCTTTTTCAGGCGCGCGTCGTACGGCACGCTCTCGCGGCGGATGAGCCCCGCCCCTTCGAGCGACTGCAACAGTTCGCTCGCCGTCGAGCGGCGGATCCTGAATTCCGCCTCCACGTCGCGCTGGAATACGTCCTTGCCCGCGCTGCGGAACAAAAAATTGAGCAGCCAGAACTGGACGCCCGTCAGTTTTCCGTTTTCGGTCGCGGCAGGGATGTTTTCCAACGTGCGGTCGATGCGCCGCCCGAGCGACTTGACCGCGTAGCCGATGTGCCGTTTGTTCATGGCAGACCCCGCAAAATTGTTAGGTTCACTAACATTATAATGAAAACGAAAAAATTGTCAACGGAAACGCGGACAAAAAACGCGCCCTTTTGTGAAAAATTATTTCACAAAAAAGCGCGCTCGGCTGTGCGTTGCGTCCGGCCTCCGCCGGGGCGGCTTTGCCCTATCCCGCGGCGCATCCCGCCCGCGGCGGGCGACGAGAAAACGGGCGTTTTTCCGCGCCCGCGGAAGGGTCAGCGGCGGGTGGTCTGCCCCGGCACGATGACGGGAGCGGCGTGCCTCCCCGCATAGGGCGTGGGGGCCTCCTCCCCGCCCGCCAGCAGCGCGAGCATGGCCTCGGCGCCGCATTCGGCGAAGTCGCGCCCGCCCACGTCGACGGTGGTGATGAAGCGCGGCATTTTCAGCATCTGCTGCACGTTGTCGTAGCCGACGACGCCGACGTCCTTGCCGATGGCGACGCCGCGCGCCGAGAGCGCCTCGATGGCGAGGAAGGCGATCATGTCGTTGAAGCAGAACACAGCGTCCGCCTTGCTCGCGGCCAGGCAGTCGATGACGGCGGAAAAATCGTCCTCGCGCACGTAAAAGATCCTGTCCTCGGTGAGAGGGATGCCCGCCGCGGCGAAGGCCTCGGCAAAGCCCTTCTGCCTGTCGAGGCAGACCTTCACGTCGTGCCAGCTGCCCAGGTACGCGGGGCTGCGGTAGCCGCAGGAAAGCAGGTGCTCGCCCGCCGCGCGGCCGCCCGCCACCTCGTCGGCGGCGACGCCCGCCATGCCGTAGGGGCTGCCGTCACGCCCGAAGATGATGAAGGGAATGCCCGCGTTTTTGATGAATTCCACCATGTCCTCGGCGGGCTCCAAAAAGGAGAGGATGCCGTCGGGCTTGCGGGCCATCACGCTGCGGATCAGTTCGTAGTCGACATAGGGAGAGCGGTCGTTGTTGGAAAACATGATGGAGTTGTAGCCGCTCTTTTCAAACCGTTTGGAGATGATGTCCGTCGTGTACGAATAAAAGGGGTTGACCAGGTCGTCGTACAGGATGGCGATGGTGCGCGTCGAGCCGCTGCGCAGGCCCGAAGCGTTCATGTCCACGATGTAGCCGAGTTCCTTGCAGGCCGCGTTGACGCGCGCCTCCACATCCTTCGTGTAATACGGCTTTTTGTTGAGAACGCGCGATACGGTGTTGACCGAAAGGCCTGTGCGCGCGGCGATGTCTTTAAGGGTCACTTTCTTTTTTTCCATACAGCCACCTATGCGGAACCATGCCCGCTCCCCCGCGGGGGAACGTTCATTTTATTACGGATATCATACCATACTTCGGCAAACATGTCAACATTTCGGTGAAAAAATGACGGCGCCGCGGGCGCAAAATCTTTGATTTTTTCATGGGCGGCGCAAAGCCCCGCCCCGCGCCGCCCTGCAAGGCAAAATGCGGGCGGCCGCTTGCGGCCGCCCGTACGTTATTCTTTGTTTTTGCCCTTGGCGGGGCGGTGCCCGCGCTTAAAGCGGAATTCGCAGTAGTCGTGCCCCTCCCCCATCGAACAGGGGCAGGAGGCCTCCACCTGCGGCAGAAGGCCCGCGAACATGCGGCGCTCGTAGTCGCAGAACACGGCGCACAGTTCGGGGCAGCCGAACTTTTCCGCGATGGTCGCGTACATGCAGGTGCGGATGCGGAAGGAAAGGACGCGGCTGGCCGTTTTCAGCTCCCCGCTCTTCCAGCCGCCCGCAGCGGGGAACTTGTATTCGATGAAGTTTTTGATGTTGCGGCGGAAAGCGCGGTAGGGAAAAAACCTGCGCATCTGCGCGCCGAGGATGGCACCGCTCTCGTCGGCGGCCTTTTCCGTTTCCCGCCGCACCAGCCCCAGCGCCGCCGCCTGGCGGTAGCCGTAGGAAAGCAGCGTCTTGTAATAGGCGATGACGGGGTACACGAAGCGTTTGAGCTGCCGTTCGAGGGTGTAGCTATCCTTGTAGTCGGTGGTGACGGCGAGCTCGGCGTACAGCTTGGCCGTGCGGTGGTAGATCTTTTCCCCGTCCTCATCGCCGAAGCGCGCCTTGCAGCCCGCCCGCAGGGCAGGAAAATCGGTGTCTGCAAAAATATCTGCCCGGTCCATGACCTGTGCCCCTCCGCGCGCGAATTCCCCTCTTTTTCTCCCCTCTATTATACATTCCGCCCGCGCAAAAGTCAACAGGCCTCCGCTTTTTTTCGCCAAACGCTTGACAAATTTCTTTTTTCGGTTATAATATTAATTGAAACTAATTTTTGTTAAGGGACCCCATGGAACGGAGAAACACCATCCAGCGCGCGCTCGTCGGCGAGGCGGTGAAGGGGCTCGACCACCCCGACGCCGAGGAGGTGTTCGAGGCCGTGGCGGCCAGCCACCCGCACATCAGCAAGGCGACCGTGTACAGGAACTTGAACCTGCTGGCCGAAGAGGGCGCCATCGGGCGGGTGCGCCTGTGCGCGGGGGCCGACCGCTTCGACAGCCGCACCCAGCCGCACTACCACATGCGCTGCCGCGCCTGCGGCAAGGTATTCGACGCGCCCCTGCCCCCCATCGCGCCCGAGGCGATGCTCGGCGATACGGGCGGCTTCGCCGTCGAGGGGCATATTTTGGAATTTACCGGACTTTGCGCCGGTTGTAAAAAATCATAACGGAGGACATCACCATGGCAAAAGAGCTCAAAGGCAGCAAGACGGAAGCCAACCTGCAAACCGCCTTCGCGGGGGAATCGCAGGCGCGCAACAAGTACACCTATTACGCGAGCAAGGCCAAAAAGGAGGGCTACGTGCAGATCGCGGCCCTGTTTGAGGAGACGGCCAACAACGAAAAGGAGCACGCGAAGATCTGGTTCAAGCTGCTGCACGGCGGAGACGTGCCCGCGACGGAGGCGAACCTCGCGGACGCGGCCGCGGGCGAAAACTACGAATGGACGGACATGTACGCCACCTTCGCCAAAGAGGCCAAAGAAGAGGGCTTCGACCACATCGCCTTCCTCTTTGAAAAGGTGGGAGAGATCGAGCGCGAACACGAAAAGCGCTACCTCGCCCTGTTGAAGAACGTGAAGGAAGGCATCGTGTTCTCCCGCGACGAGGACATGATCTGGCAGTGCAGCAACTGCGGGCACATCGTGGTGGGCAAAAAGGCGCCCGAGGTCTGCCCCGTCTGCGCGCACCCCAAGGCCTATTTCCAGATCAAAGCGGACAATTATTGAGCGGCCCCGCCGCGGACGCGGCGCGCGTTCATGCACAAGGCAAGGGAGACAGCTATGGATCCGAAAGCGTTTTACGACCTCTCCTACGGGGTATACATCGTTTCCGCGTGGGACAACGGGCGGCCGACGGGCTGTACCGCCAACAGCGCGATACAGGTCACGTCCTCGCCCGCCACGGTGCTCGTGAGCATCAACAAGGACAACCACACCAACCGCTGCATCGCCGACTGCGGGCACTTCGCCGTTTCGGTGCTGCATGAACAGAGCGACCCCGCCGTCATCGGCACCTTCGGCTTCCGTTCGGGCAAGGACTTCGACAAGTTCGCCGCCGTCCCCTACGACGTAAAGGACAAGATGCCCGTCGTGCGCGACAGCTGCGCCTACATCGCCTGCAAGGTGATCGGCACCATGGATACCCCCACCCACACCGTGTTTTTGGGGGAAGTGTTCGGCGCGGAAAAGACGGGCGGCGGCCGCCCCATGACGTATGCGTACTACCACAACGTCATCAAGGGCAAGACGGCCAAAAACGCCCCCACCTACCAGGCCGAAACGCCCGCGCCCGCGGGCAAACGGGTGTGCTCGGTGTGCGGGTACGTATACGAAGGCGACTTCGACGCCCTGCCCGATGACTGGACCTGCCCCGTGTGCGGGCAGCCCAAGAGCGCGTTCCGCAAAGCCTGAAAAACATCCTTGCGGCACACGACCAAAACATGCAGGCGGCGCCCCGAACGGGGCGCCGCTTTTGCCTGCCCGCGGGTCGTGGTCCGCGGCCTTTGCCCGCGGGCGGGGCAGACGAAAATATGACCGCGTCGTGTTTATTTTTTAATATCGATTGACATTCACACCCGCAGATGGTATACTGAACATGAAAAAGGGGCCGCGCAGCTGTGCCCCCGGCGTGTGAGAGAACAGGAGAAGATCCCGTGAGAGAATTGTTCCGCTTTATCCACCACATCAGCAAAATGGGAAGCGCGGGCGGCGGAAAGCGCGTGTTTTACGCCCTGCTGCACATCGTTGCCGTCGTGCTCGCCTTCGCGGCGGGGTACGGCGCGTACTGGCTGTTTGCAAACTTTTCCAACCTCCTGTCCCAAAATTTGCTCATTATCCTGATCTTTATCCCGGCCGTCATCGTCTGCGTGGGGGCGGCCATCCTCTTCTTTTTGCAGGGCGCCGTCGCGCAGGTCATCCTCATCGTCTTTGCAGCCATCGGCATCAAGGACCCCGAGGAGCGCGCGGGGAACATCGTGGCGCTGCTCATCGCCGTGCTCAGCCTCGTGGCGCTCGGCGTCATCGCGGCGATCGTGTTCACCACCGTCCTTTGACGCGCGGTCCTGTCCGTAAAACGGCATAACGTATACGAAAATAAGGGAGCGCGCGCTCCCTTTTCTGATCGCGGCGGCGGAACGGACGTTCCGCCGCCGCTTTGTTTACTTTGCGGAAAGGGCCGCGGGGCCGTTCATTCCCTGCCGCCGCACGAATGCCCGCCGTGGCCGCAGGAATGCCCGCCTTCGTGGCCGCCGCAGGAGTGCCCGCCCTCGTGGCCGTGGTGCGAACAGGCGGCGTCCGCGTCGTAGCGCAGCGCGCCCTGCAAAAAGGCCTCCACGGCCGCGTCCGCAGGGCCCGTGACGCCGCCGTAGACGGCGATGCCCGCCTCCGCCAGCGCGGCCTTGGCGCCGCCGCCGATGCCGCCGCAGATCAGGGCATCGACCTGCCGCGCGGCCAGAAAGCCCGCCAGCGCGCCGTGGCCGCTGCCCTCGGTATCCACCACCCGCGCGGACGCGACCTTCCCGCCCGATACGTCGTAGATCTTGAACTGCTCGCTGTGGCCGAAGTGTTGGAACACCTCGCCGTTTTCGTAGGTGACTGCGATCTTCATGGTTTGCCTCCCCCGCCGCGCCTTCCGCGCGGCTCTCTTAATTATACACAAACGGCGCGCTCCGTGAGCGCGCCGCTTCGCTTTTGACTCGTTCAGCCTTCCATCTTTTCGAGGAGTTTGAGGTCGATGCCCTTTTCCCCGATCTTGATGATCTCCACCTTCACGGTGTCGCCGATGTTCAGAACGTCCTCCACCTGGTTGATGCGGCGGTCGCTCATCTTGGAGATGTGGATCATGCCGTCCTTGCCCGGGGCCAGCTCGACGAAGGCGCCGACCTTGGAGAGGATGCGCACGACCGAGCCGATGAACATATCCCCCACCTCGGGATCGCGCGCGATGGAGAGGATGATGGCCTTGGCGCGCTCGGCGTTGTCGGTATTTTCGCCGTAGGTCGCGATGCAGACCTTGCCGTCGTCGTCGATGTCGATCTTGACGTTGGTCTCCTCGATGATCTTGTTGATGACCTTGCCGCCGCTGCCGATGACCTCGCGGATCTTATCGGGATCGATGTTGAAGGAAATGATCTTGGGCGCGTACTTGGAAAGCTCCTTGCGCGGCGCGGGGATCACGTCGAGCATCTTGTGCAGGATGAAGCGGCGTCCGTCGTTCGCCTGGGCGATGGCGCGGCGCAGGATCTCTTCGGAAATGCCCTTGATCTTGATGTCCATCTGGATGGCGGTGATGCCCTTCTCGGTGCCCGCGACTTTGAAGTCCATGTCGCCGAGGAAGTCTTCCAGGCCCTGGATATCGGTGAGGATGGCGACGCGGTCGCTCGCGGTGTCCTTGATCAGGCCCATCGCGCAGCCCGCGACGGGCGCCTTGATGGGCACGCCCGCGTCCATGAGCGCCAGCGTCGAACCGCAGACGGAGGCCTGCGACGTCGAGCCGTTGGAGCTGAGGATGTCCGAGACCATGCGGATGGCATACGGGAACTCGCTCTCGTCGGGGACGACGGGTTCGAGGGCGCGCTCGGCGAGGGCACCGTGGCCGATCTCGCGGCGGCTCGGGCTCTTCAAGCCCTTGGCCTCGCCCGTGGAATAGCCGGGGAAGTTGTACTGGTGCATGTAGCGGTTGGCCGTTTCGTCGTCCAGGCCGTCCAGCTTCTGCACTTCGGACAGGGTGCCGAGGGTGCAGGTGGTCAGCGCCTGCGTCTGGCCGCGGGTGAACACCGCCGAACCGTGCACGCGGGGCAGGATGCCCACTTCGCACCAGATGGGGCGCACTTCGGTCAGCTTGCGGCCGTCGGGACGGATGCCCTTGTCCAGGATCTTGGCGCGCACCTTTTCTTTGGTGAGGTAATACAGGCTGTCCTTGATCTCGCGCGCGTTGTCGGGATAGACGTCGGCAAAATGCGCGAGGGTGGCCTTTTCCACTTCGTCCTGCTTCTCTTCGCGGGCGGAGCGGTCATACTCTTCGAGCGCCTTGTCAAGCATGTCCGAAGCGTAGGCGCGCACGGCGGCGTCGATCTCTTCGGGAACGTGGTAGAGCTCCATTTGGCGCTTGGGTTTGCCGATCTCTTTTTGGATGTTTTCGATGAACGCGCACTGCTTTTTGATCTCTTCATGCCCGAAGAGGATGGCGCCCACCATCTCCTCGTCGGAAACTTCCTGCGCGCCCGCCTCCACCATCATGATGGCGTCCTTGGTGCCCGCCAGGCTCAGGGCGATGGTGCTCTTTTCGCGCTGGGCGTTGTCGGGGTTGATGACGTACTTGCCGTCCACCAGACCCACCTGCACCGAGCCCGTGGGGCCCGCCCAGGGGATATCGGAGATGGAGAGGGCGACCGAGCTGCCCAGCATCGCGAAGGGTTCGGGGGGGATGTTGGTATCCACCGAGAGGGCGGTGGCGATGACCACCACGTCGTTGTACAGCCCTTTGGGGAAGAGCGGGCGGATGGGCCTGTCGATGAGGCGGGCGGTCAAAATGCCCTTGTCGCTGGCGCGGCCCTCGCGCTTTTTGAAGCCGCCCGGGATCTTGCCGACGGCGTACATCTTTTCCTCAAAGTCCACTTGCAGAGGGAAAAAGTCCATCCCCTCGCGCGGCTTTTCGGACATGGTGACGTTGACCATCACGACGGTGTCACCGCAGCGGACCACGCACGAGCCGTTGGTCTGCTCGGCGTATTTGCCCGTTTCGACGATGACTTTTCTGCCGCCGACTTCGGTCTCGAACTGTCTGAACGTTTTTGTCATGATCTTGTTTTACTCCTTGCCTTGTTCTTGCGGGGACCCCTGTCCCCTTAAATTGATAAAAGGGCCGAACGAACGTTCCGCCCTTGTATTCACTTATTTCCTCAGTTCGAGGCGGGAAATGATGTCCCTGTACTTTTCGATGTCCTTGGATTTGATGTAGTCCAAAAGACCGCGGCGCTGGCCGACCATTTTGAGAAGGCCGCGGCGGGAATGGTTGTCGTGCGGGTGCTGCTGCAAGTGCTCGTTGAGGTGGTTGATGCGCTCCGTCAAAAGGGCGATCTGCACTTCGGACGAGCCCGTGTCGCCGTCGTGGCGCTTGAACTCGTCGATGATCTGCGTCTTCTTTTCCTTTTCCATTGTTTTACTCCTTGGAAAGCGTATTCACGCGAACAAAGCTCGGCGAGGAGAACCGCTCGGCCTTGATCACGCATGAAAGCATTGTACCATATCCGCGCGAAAATGTAAACTGTTTCGCACCGCTCCCCGCAAGAATTTTCGACGCGGAAGGCGCGCCGTACGCGCGCAAGCGCAGGGCGGCGGCAGGGCGCGGCGCTTACCCCTCCCGCAGGAAGAGCGCGCGCTTTTTTTCGGCCACTTCGCCCGCGCGGGCGATGTAGGACGGGATGTCCTTGGGGGCGCCGACGCGCTCGATGCGCGCGCCGCGGCCGAAGAGCTTTTTGCTCACCGCGTTGGCGCCGCAGGCGAGGTTGTCGCGGATCTCCTCCATCACGCCCACGTTGTAGGCGCAGGCGTGCCCCGGCTTGCACCAGCCCGTGTTTTCATGGTTGCCGGCCATGTATTTCTGGCGGTAGAGGTAGTACGGCTCGTAGCCCGCGTCCGTCAGCTTTTCGCGCGCGTAGGCGAGCATGGCCGAAACGCCCTCCTCTTGCAGGCGGCTCTCCTCCTCTTTGAGGCGGGCGCCCTTCTTCAAACACAGCGTGTGGACGGTGATGTTTTCGGGCGCGAGCTCCACCGCGCGGTCGACGCTGCGGCAGAACTGCGCCACGCTCTCGCCCGTCAGCCCCGCGATGAGGTCGAGGTTGACGCCGAAGGGGTACCTGCGCGCCATGGCGAAGGCGCGCTCAGTGTCGGCCGCGGTGTGGCGGCGGCCGATGCGTTCGAGCGTTTCGTCGCAGAAGCTCTGCGGGTTCACGCATACGCGCGTGACGCCGTACTCTTGCAGCAGGGCGAGCTTATCCTCGCCGAACACGTCCGGCCGCCCCGCCTCGACGGTGTATTCGGTGCCCCGCGGCACGAAGGGCTGCAAGGCGCGCAGCACGCGCTCCAACGCGCGCGGCTCCAACACGAAGGGGGTGCCCCCGCCGATGTAGGCGCTGTGCAGGGAGGAAAACAGGCCGCGGCAGGCGGCGATCTCCCCTTCCAGCGCGGTCAGGTAATCGTCCACGTACTGCCCCGTGCGGCGGATGTCCGCGGTGATGAAGGAGCAGTAATTGCACTTGGTGGGGCAAAACGGGATGCCCGCGTAGAGGTCGGCCGCGCCCGCGGAAAAGCCGTACAGTCCCTCCTGCGCGCGCAGGATGCGGGAAACGAGGGCGATGTTTTCGGGCCCGACGCCGAACTTTTCAAACAGCGGCCCGAAGGGCCGCCCCGCGGCGAGCTCGGCGTAGGCCAGCTTGGTCGGGCGGATGCCCGTCAGCGCGCCCCAGGGCATACTGCGGCCCGTTTCGGCGCGCAGCGCATCGTACAGCGCCAGCTTCGCAAAGCGCTTGGCGTAGCGCTTGAATTCGGTCTCGTCCGCGCAGGGCTGCGTTTCGGCAAAGCTGTATTTGTGCCCGCCCGCCTCGACGGTGTTGTAAAACACGTCCCCCTCGCGGCGGAAGCGGTGGGTGCAATCGTATCCCTCGCCGAACAGGCGCACCACGTCCATCAGTTCGGGGTAGAGAAAGGGTGTATCGGTGGTCATGCTCCTATGATCCTCTCCGCCGCAACAGGCGCGGCGGTTCCCGCCCGTTCAGCGGAACGGGTTGTATTTCCGCTCGTAGCCGAGGGTGGTCGGCTCGTCGTGGCCCGGGTATACGTCCATATCCCCCTCCATGGCGAGCAGGGCGCACACGCTCTGCCGCAGCGCAGAGGCAGAGCCGCCGGGGAAATCGGTGCGGCCCACGCTCCCGCAAAAGAGGGTGTCTCCCGTGAACAGGCTGTTCCCGCAGGCGAAGCACACCCCGCCCGGCGTGTGCCCCGGCGTGGCGATGACGCGGATGTGCAGGCCGCACAGGTCGAGCTCGTCCCCGCCGCGGAAGGTAAGATCGGGCGTGAAGGGCTCCTGCCGCACCCCCGCGAGCGCGGCGAGGTTGTCCGCGGAGTTGAGCAGCGCCCGCTCCCCTTCCGCGCAGCCGACCTTCGCGCCCGCGCGCTGCAAAGCCGCGCAGCCGCCGATGTGGTCGAAATGCCCGTGCGTGAGCAGTACGAAACCGATGCGCAGCCCGCGCGCCTGCGCGGCCGCCAGGGGCTCCGCTCCGCCGCAGTCGATGAGCACGGCCTCCTTCCCGTCCGCCGTCAAAAGATAGCTGTTGGCCCGCAGCGGCCCCGCGGGGACGCAAAAAACGTGTAACGTATCCATACAATGAGTACCTCGGCGAAAACGCGGCGGCCGCGGGCGCGGCCGCATTCCCGTGCGGCGGCGTTTCTGTACGGCGGCCGCGGAAAAGGCGGAACTATCCCTTCGTCGCCGTGCGGAAGACCTCGTCGATGCGGTCGTCTTCGCGGATCTTTTTGATGAGCAGGTCGATGTCCTGCTTGCCGTTGAGGCGGACGCTCGCCTCGATGACGGCGGTCTTGTTCTTGTCGAAGCGCGAATTCACGCCCGTGATCATGAGGCGCAGGTCGGAGACGACCTGGGTGAGCACGGAGAGCGCCACGCCCTGGTCCTTGGCGCGGATGACGATGCTGGCCACGAAGCGCCCGCCGCTCGTATCCGCCCATTCGGCGGGCAGGACGCGGCCCTCCTCCCCTTCGAGGGTGTGCACGTTGGGGCAGTCGGCGCGGTGGATGACCACCCCGCGGCCGCGGGAGACGTAGCCGACGATCTCGTCGCCGGGCACGGGGTTGCAGCAGCCCGCAAAGCGGGTCAACAGCCCCGTCATGCCCTTGACGATCACCCCGCCCGTATCCGCATGCCCGCCGCGGTACGCGGGCTGTTTGGGCACGACTTTTTTATAAAAGTCGATGAGCTTGAACAGCACCTGGTTCACGCTGATGGCGCCGTAGCCGACGGACGCGAACATCTCGTCCTGCGAGGAGAAGGAGAATTTTTGCGAGATCTTGGCGAAACTTTCTTCGGTGAGGATGTCGGAGAGGTTGTAGCCGCGGTGTTTGGACTCGGCTTCGAGCATGCTGCGGCCGATCTTGACGTTCTCCTCCTTCATCTCGCGCTTGAAGAACTGCTTGATCTTGGCGCGCGCGCCCGACGAGCGGACGATCTTCAACCAGTCCCAGGACGGGCCCTTGGAGGCGGACGAGGTCAGGATCTCGACGACGTCTCCCGTCTGCAACGCGGAGCCGAGGGGCACGATCTTGCCGTTGACGCGCGCGCCCGTGCAGCGGTTGCCCACTTCGCTGTGGATGGCGTAGGCGAAGTCGATGGGGGTCGCGTCCTTGGGCAGGGAGATGACCTTGCCCTTGGGCGTGAACACGAGCAGCTCGTTGGAATAGAGCTCGGTTTTGAGGGACTCCATGAACTCCTTGGAGTCTTTGAGGCCGCCGCCCCAGTCGAGCACTTCGCGGATCCAGGAGAGGCGCTCGGTGAAGGCAGAATCTTCGCTCTTCTTTTCCTTGTATTTCCAGTGCGCGGCGATACCGTACTCGGCGGTGCGGTGCATCTCGGCGGTGCGGATCTGGATCTCGAAGGGCTGGCCGAACTCGGTGGCGACGGTGGTGTGCAGCGACTGGTACATGTTGGCCTTGGGGGTGGCGATGTAGTCCTTGATGCGCCCCGGGATGGGCTTCCAGCGCTTGTGGATCTTGCCGAACACCTCGTAACATTCGTCGACGGTGCCGACGATGACGCGCACGGCGGTCAGGTCGTAGATCTGGTCGAGCGACTTGTTCTGCGTTTTCATCTTTTTATAGATGGAATAAAAGTGCTTGGGCCGCCCGAACACCTCCCCTTCGATCTTGCTCTCGTCGAGGATGTTTTTGATCTCCTTGACGACGTAATCGACGAAGTTGTGCCGCTCGTACAGCTTTTGGTGGATGCTGGCCACCAAAAATTCGTAGGCTTCGGGTTCGAGGTATTTCAGGCACAGGTCTTCCAGCTCGCACTTGATCTGCGAAATACCCAGCCGCCCCGCCAAGGGGGTGTAGATCTCCAACGTTTCGCGCGCCATGCGGACCTGCCGTTCCTTGGACAGGAAGTTGAGCGAGCGCATGTTGTGCAGGCGGTCGGCCAGCTTGATGATGATCACGCGGATATCCTTGGCCATCGCCACGAAGATCTTGCGGAAATTTTCGGCCTCTTCCTCCTCCTGCGAGCGGAATTCGATCTTGTCGAGCTTGGTCACGCCCGAAACAAGTTCGAGGACCTCGTCCCCGAAATTGCTGCGGATGTCCTCCTCGGTCACGGGGGTATCCTCGATCACGTCGTGCAAAAATGCGGCGGCCACGGTGGCGCTGTCCAGGCCCAGTTCCATGAGGATCTTGGCCACGGCGCAGGGGTGGATGAAGTACGCCTCGCCCGAGGCGCGCTTCTGCCCCTCGTGCGCCGCCTCGGCAAAGGCGTAGGCACGCAGCAGCATGGCGCGCTCTTCGCCCGTGTAGCTGTCGTAGATCATCTGTTTTGCGGTACTCATTCCTTTCCCTCCCCGCGGCCCGCCAGGTAGGCGCGCACTTCGCCGTAGATCTTGGAGCGGTCCAGCTCCGTTTTGCCGCCCCGCGTGCCCGTGACCCCGCCCGCATAGTGCACCAGCCCGAGCTCTTCAAACACTTCCAAAGCGAACACCATCTGCGCGGGCGCGATCGCGTGCCCGCCCGACAGGGCGGCCGAAACGCTGTCCTCCCCGCGCAGGCCGCGGCGGGCGGCGCGGTAGGCCTCGGCCATGGCCGCGTGCGAGACGTCCAGCCCCGCCCAGGCCGCGCGGCCGTCGGCAGCCTCGTTCACGTACACAGTTTTGCCTGCCAGCGCGGCGATCTGCGGGCAGGCGGGCGCGTCGAGAAAGACGACGTCGCGGTAGAGGGCGACGTCCGCGTCGGGCGCGGGCGAGACGAGCACGGCGTTGCCGATGTTGCCCGCCGAGGGGCGGAACAGGTCGCGCCGCAGCCCCTGCGTGCAGCCCGCAAAGGCCGCGGGCACCTCCCCCTCGCACAACAGCAGAAGCCCGTACGGGCAGGCCGCGCGCGCGGCGGAGATGCGGGCCGCGAGGGCCTCTTCCCCCTCGGCCACGGCCGTGAACGCCACCGCCTCCCCGCACAGGCGGCGGAGGCTGTTTTGCAGGCATTGCAGCGCCGTGCGCCCGCCGCCTTCGCCGCCGAACACGACATCCCGCACGATGCCGCGCACGCTCTCGTTGCCGCGGAAACGGGAAACGTCGCATTCAAAGACCACCGTTTTGGAAAGGTCGGAGCGCAGCAGCGGCAGCGCCCGTTCGCCGCCGAACCAGACGAGGTCAAAGTCTCCCGCCTTCATGGCCAGGTGGGGCGAGCCCTCTTTGAGCCGCCGCGGCGAAAGCTCCCGCGCGGCGCAGGCGAACAGCGGGCGGCGGTTGCCCACGCCGAAGGGTTCGAGCATTTCCAACTCCTTGGCGCAGGGCAGGCCGATGCCGTCCGTTTCGGCGGCGACGCGCAGCACGGGCACGAAGTCCTCCCGCCCGTACGTGCGGCCGATGTAGTCCCCAAGCGCGGCTTTGAGGGGCTCGAAGTCGGCGGCGTCGATGGATACGCCCGCCGCCTGCGCGTGCCCGCCGAACTCGCGGATGTGCGCCGAGCAGGCTTTGAGCGCCTCGTAGATGTTCACGCCGTCGATGGTGCGGGCCGAACCTTTGAGGCGGTCCCCCTGCCGCACGAAGAGCAGGCAGGGGCGGTTGAATTCCTCGGCGAGGCGGGCCGCCACGATGCCGATCAGGCCCTGGTTCCAGTTTTCGTCCTGCAAGACGATGACGTTGTCCCAGGCGCCGCCGCCGCGCAGCTTTTCCTTGGCGGCGCGGTAGGCGTCGTCGCACAGCTGCTGGCGGGCGAGGTTGTATTCCCCCAGCTTGCAGGCCAGTTCGTACACCTCGGACTCGTTTTCGGAGGTGAACAGGCGCAGCGCGCTCCGCGCGTCCCCCATCCGCCCCGCGGCGTTGACGCGCGGCGCCGCCACGAAGGCCAGCGACTGCGCCGTGACCGCGTCCTTCTTTCCCGCGAACAGGTAACGGAAGGCGGAGCGCGGCGCGCGGTTGATGCGCTTCAAGCCCTCGCCGACGATGTCACGGTTCTCGCCCGTGAGGGGGACGGAATCGGCCACCGTGGAGAGGGCGGCGATATCCAAAAGATCGTAGGCGCGGTTGCCGAGCAGCGCGCAGGCGATCTTGAAGGCGACGCCCGCGCCGCAGAGATTGTCGTAGGGATAGTCGTCGTCCAGCTTGGGATTGACGACGGTGCAGGAAGGCAGCACGTCGGGCAGTTCGTGGTGGTCGGTGACCACGATGCGCACCCCGCGCGAGCGGACGTATTCCACCTCGGCGGCGTTGGAGATGCCGCAGTCGACGGTGACGACGAGCGAGGGCGCGTGCTCGGCGAGGATGGCGTCGATGGCGGCGGCGGACATGCCGTAGCCCTCCGCCCGCTCGGGCACGTACGCCACGGCGTTCACGCCGTAACGGCGCAGCGCCGTCAAAAGGATGGCCGACGCGCCGATGCCGTCGGCGTCGTAGTCCCCGAACACGGCAACGGTGCCGCCCGCGGCCTTGACGGCGTCGATCTCCCCTTTGAGCTCGCGCATGCCGCGCATGAGGAAGGGCGAGAGGAAGTGGCGGGCGGACGGGTGCAGGAAGCGGTCGGCCAGCTCGGGCGTATCCACCCCGCGGGATAGGAGGATGCGGGCGGTCAGCTCGTGCAGGCCGCAGGCTTCCGCCAGCCCGCGCGCCCGCGCGAGCTCTTCGGGCGAAAAGCTGTATTCCGTCACGATCCGTTTCATACCGTCTCCCCTGCCGCGGCGGGCACACACGGCCGCATGCCCGCCGCAAAAAAATTTTCCGCTGGCCTTCCTCTCCGCGCCGTGAACGGGGCCCGTTCACGGCGGCAAAAACAAAAGGCGAGAGCCGAGCCCCCGCCTTTGCGATCGATACCGCTATTCCGCTTCCGCTTCGGCGGCCTCTTCCGCCGCGGGTGCGTCCTTGGCGGTCTTGGCGCGCTTCTTTTCGGATGCGTAGTTGTACTTTGCCTTTTCCGCGCGGCGCGCGTCCGACTTTTCCTTGATGCAGGCGAAGGCCGCGGGCGAGAGGGCGAGGGCCGAATAGCCGCAGACCGCCGCGGCAACGAGGGCCGCAAGGGCAAAGAAGGTCAGGCCGATGCCCGTGAACAGGCCGACGGCGGCCAGCACGACGCAGACGGCGGCCAGGCCGACGACGGCGGCCAGGGCGCCCTTGGCGCCCGTTTGCAGCGAGAGGGCGACGGCGTCGCGCGCGGGGAGCGCGTTCTTGCCCCCCTCCTTTTCGGCGGCGCGGATGTCCGAACGCATGCGCCCGAACACGCCCGTCTGCAAGAAGGCGGAGAGCAGGGCCGCGAAGACGGCCACGCCCGCCAACGTCATGCCCGCGGGGATGCGCAGCAGCGCGGCGAGGGCAAGCGTCAGGAGCACGTCGTGCGCCAGCGCGGCGAGGGACAAGAGCCCCATGCCGAGGCGGAAGCGCACGGCCACGTACACGAAGAGCACGACGGCGACGACTCCCACGGCCACCGCCGTGCGCCAGACGTAGGTATACGCGGGCGCGGCGACGGCGTTGTTGCCCGAAACGGTGACGGCCGCCGTGTCCAGCCCCTGGATGCCCGAGGCGTCGAGGGCGGTTTGCAGCCCCGCGGCGTATTCGCGCATGTCGGCGGCGGGATCGCCCGCCAGCACGAATTCGAGCACGTCGTCCATAAAGGAATAGGATTCGTAATGGTTGATCTCGCGCACGGTGTACCCGTCGGCCGCGAGCTTGTCGGCACAGAACGCCTCGATGTTTTCACGGAGGCCGCCCTGGCTCATATAGCCCGAGACCTCCACCGAAGCGGCGTCGGAGGCGTCGGGCGCGGCATTGAAGCCGACGAACCCGACCACGAACGCGCCCGCCACGATGATCGCCAGCGAGAGCGCCCAGAGCGCCACGAGGATCTTTTTGGAAAGGAGCTTAATCTTCATCTTCGGCCTCCTCCCTGCGGAAACTGCAAAACGCGATCTTGTTCTTGGGCTGTGCCAGGAACACATAGAGGAAGAAGCGCGTGACGGCCAGGGTGCACGCCGCCGAGAGCAGCGTGCCGATCAGGAAGATCAGCCCCGCGATGCGCGCCGGGCCCGTGGCGATCAGGTACACCGCCAAAGCCGCCGCGGCCAGGACGATGTGCGCGTCGATGGTCAGCGCCAGGCTCTTTTTGTAGCCCGATTTGATGGCCGCCGTCAACGTCTTGCCCGTGGAAAACTCGGTGCGGATGTTGCGGAAAGCATACCAGTTGAAGGAGGTCATGACCGCCGCCGAAAGGACGATGGCCAAAACGCCCGCCATGTCGATGACGATGCCGCCGAGAAGGGCGATGCACAGCACGAACAAGAGGATGTAGGTGAGGAACCCGTACACGTGCGCCAGGCCCATGCCCTTATAGAGGATGAGGGCGACGGCGAGCAGCACCGCAAAGAGCGCGCCCACCGAGACGGCCACGGCAAGGGCCGCGTGCTCGCCCAGCGTCGGCGCGAAGGTGTACACCTGCGAATAGGTCAGGCCGATGTCGAACACGTTCTCTTCGTCGAGCACGGAATCGATGAGGGCGGCCACCGTCTGCGCCGCGGCGCGGGTGCCGAAGTTGCCCGTCACGTACAGCGTGCTCTCGTCCATCTCGGCCGAGATGCCGCCGATGGCCAGCGCCTGGTTGGTGCCCACGTACACGTACAGCGTCGTCTGCTCGTCGGTGACCATCTGCGAAGTGAGGGTGGCCATCTTTTCGCGGCCCTGCGAGGTAAAGTGCAGCACGACGGCATACCCGGAATCGCCCGCGTCGGCCACGCCCGCACCCTTCACGTCATCCTTCGTCCAGGCGTCGAGGCCCTTTGTGTCGGTGATGGCGCTGCCCGAGAAATAGAGCCCGCCCGCGTACGAGAAGGTGTCGAACACGGTGCCCGGGGTCTCCCCCTGCGTGCCGTCCACCTCTTCGGGGTACGGGATGCACACTTCGATGGAATAGCCGTCTCGCACCTTCACGGAATAGCCTGCGTAGCCCTTGTTTTCAAAGCGCTGCTTCACGCCGCGCAGGGCGGCCGCAAAATCGTCCTGAAACTCCTGCGTGGGGGCGCCGTCTTCACACAGCTCCGCCGCCAGGTATACGCCGCCCACGCGGACGTAATCTGCGGGATCTTCCAGGCCCGCGGTATCCCCTGCGGCCTCCGCCTCGGCGTACTGCGACTCGATCAGCGCGTATTCCGGCTGCGAGATGACCCCTTCGGGATAGTACACGGTGCGGAACCCGCCCCCCAAGTCCGTGCCGAGATCGGCGGTACTCAGGAAGGATTCCAACCGGTCAGGCGTGCCGCCGATGGGGATCGCCGGGGTGACGCTCATGAACAGCAGCGCCGCCAGGACGATCGTCGCCAATACGATCAGCACGACCGATTTCTTCTTGCCCATTGCCTCCTCCTGCTTTCAAAGTGCGGCGCCCGCGCCCGGCGCGCCGCCGCACAGTAAAACTTGCGTGTCCTCCGCCCTTTGCAAAAAGCGGAAATATACCCAAACATTATAATAAAAAAGGGGCGTTTCGTCAAGTGTAAACGCTCCGATTTTACAGTTTTTTCGTTTTCCTCACAAACGCCGCCCGCGCGGGTGCCCGCGCGCGGCCGCTTTACCCGTTTTCCCCGCCCGCTGCGGGGCTTTGGCCGTCCTTACAGCCCTCCGCGGCGGCACAGATGCGCGCCGCGGCGTTTTCGGCCGCGTAGGCCCGCGCCAGCCGCACGTAGCCCGCGGCGCCTTCGAGGATGCCAGCGCGCTCCTCCTCCCCGAGGGTGCGCACGATGCGGTACGGGTTGCCGTACACGAGGCTGCCCGCGGGGATGACCTTGTTCTGCGGGATCAGCGTGGCCGCGCCGATGAGGCAGCCTTCGCCGATCACGGCGCCGTCGAGGATGACGCTGCCCATGCCGACGAGGGTGCCCGAGCCCACCGTGCAGCCGTGCACCACCGCGTTGTGGCCGACGGTCACGCCGTCTCCCAGCACGGCGGGACGGCCCGAGCCCACGTGGATAGTGGCGTTGTCCTGCACGTTGGTGTTTCTGCCGATGGTGACGGGCGCGATGTCTCCGCGGATGCAGGCGCCGCACCAGATGTTGGCGCCCTCGCCGAGGGTCACGTCCCCCGCCACGTACGCGCGTTCATGGATGAACACGCCCTTTTCCGCGCGGACCACCGTTCAGCCCTCCCCCGCCTCGCGGCGCTTGCGCTCGGCGAGGATGTGCATGGCGTCCTCCACCCGCTTTTTCATCATCGCGCAGGTGATGGCGTAGGGCTCGTCGATGTCGCCGTTGTAGTGGTAATTGTTGGCGCTGCACCCGCCGCTGCAAATGAACTTGGCAAAGCAGTTTTCGCATTTTTTGCGGGTGAACAGGCAGGAATCGCGGAACTTTGCGCGGATGCCCTCGTCGAGCGTGCCGCCGTACACGCTGCCCATACGGAAAGCGGGGTCGCCCGCGAACTGGTGGCAGGGGTAGATGTCCCCGTTCGGCACCACCGAAAAATACTCGTTGCCCGCGCCGCACGCCGAAACGCGCTTGGCGAGGCAGGGGCCGCCTTCGAGGTCGACGTTGAAGTGGAAAAAGTTGAACCCCCTGCCCGCGGCCTCGCGGGCGAGGAAGGCGTCGCAGAGGCGGTCGTATTCCTGCCCGATGCGCGGCAGCATGTCCTCGGTGATGGCAAGGTCCGCCAGGTCTGTCACCACGGGCTCCATCGAGATGCTGTCGAAGCCGTTGTCCGCCAGAAAGAGCACGTCCTCGGAAAAATCGAGGTTTTTGGCCGTGAAGGTGCCGCGCACGTAGTACTTTTTATCGCCGCGGATGCGGACGAACTTTTTCATGTTTTCGATGGCGAGGTCGAAGCTGCCCTTGCCGTTCGGCGTCTTGCGCACGGCGTCGTGCACCTCCTTGCGCCCGTCCAGGCTCAGCACCACGTTTTCAAACTCGGCGTTGAGGAATTCCGCCACGTCGTCTTTGAGCAGCAGGCCGTTGGTGGTGAGGGTGAAGAGGAATTTTTTGCCGCGCGCGGCCGCCTTTTCCTTGGCGTAGAGCACCGTCTCCTTCACCACGCCGAAGTTCATCAGCGGCTCGCCGCCGAAAAAGTCCGTTTCCAGCACCTTGCGGCCGCCCGAATTCTCGATGAGGAAGTCTATGGCCTTTTTGGCGGTCTCCAAGCTCATGAACTCGCGGCGGGCGTGGTAGGCGCCCTCGTCGGCAAAGCAGTAGCGGCAGCGGAGGTTGCAGTCGTGGCAGATGTGCAGGCACAGCGCCTTGACCTCGCCCGACTTGGCGGGGCCCTCTTTGACCTCTTCTTTGAACAGCAGGCCCGCCCGTTCGAGCTCGGCAAAGTCCTCCTCGCAGGCGCGCCGCTCCGCGGGCGTGACGGCGGAGGTATCGACGGGTTCGCCCAGCTTTTCGCGCAGCAACAGGGCGGCCGTCCCGTCGCATTCATGCAGCGACGAGCTGCCCGTGTCGTAGATGTAATGCTTGTCTTTGTAAGAAAATACGTGGACCATATCTCTCGTACCCGAAAGCGCGGCAAAAGCGCGCCCGCAAAGGCGCGCCCGCCGACAAAGAGCAAGGAGCAGATCGCCTGCTCCTTGCTTTGACCGTTATTTGCCGATTTTTTCGGGATCGGCCTCGCGCGTGATGCGCTCGCACGACTGGTTGCCCACCGTGCAGCTCGTCTTGCAGGCCGACTGGCAGGTGCTCCTGCACTCGCCGCAGCCCGTGACCTTCCTCGCCGCGGGGCGCGCGATCGTCTTGATCTTGTTCATAGTCCCTTCTCCTTTGGCTTCGGTTTTTATCCATTATAATACGCCGCGCGGAAAAATGCAAGCGTTTCGCGGCGGGGTTTTGCGCCGTGAACGGGCACTTCGTCGCAGGCGCGGAGTTTTGCGCCGTGAACGGGCACCGCGCAACAGGCGCGGGGTTTTGCGCCGTGAACGGGCACCGCGCAACAGGCGCGGGGCTTTGCGCCCGCGGGCCGCGCCACACGGCGGGCGGTTTATTTTTTGACCAGCCCCGCCACGAAGCCGCCGACGGCGCCGACGGCGGCGCCGAACAGCCAGTCGAGCACGGTGGCCCAGCCGAAGGAGATCTCCCCCGCCACGACGGCGAAGAGGAAATAGGTGACGACGGCCGTACCGAGGCCGCAGGCCGCGCCCTTGACGAGGCAGCGCCCCGGCCGCAGCGCCAAGAGGCAGCCCGCAAAGACGGCCGCCGCCTTGATGACCTGGCCCGACGCCGTCACGGCGGCCTGGCCGAAGGAAAAGAGTTTGACCAGCAGCGCCAGGACGAGCACCGCCGCCAGCGTGATGACCGCCGCCACGCACACGCCCTTGCCGATCTCGGCCGCCGCGCGGCCGCCTTCGCTCTGCATAAAAAAACACCTCCGCTTAGAGCCTTGTTCTACTCTATGCGGAGGCGGGCGGCGTTATGCACGCCGCGCGGCCGCGGCGGCGCGGCCGCGGACGGTCCTGTCTTTACTTTTTCTTGGACGCGGGCTTTTTGGCGGGCGCCTTCTTCGCGGCGGGAGCCTCTTCGGCCGCGGCTTCTTCCTGCGGCTCTTCGGCGGCTTGCTCCGTCTCTTCGTCCTTTTCCGTTTGCTCGGCGGCTTCGGCCGTCTCTGCGGGGACGTCCTTCTCCTCTTCGGCCTTTTCAAAGGGCTCTTCGGGGGCCTGTTCCTCGCCTTCTTCCGCGGCGGGGGCTTCTGCGGGCTTGGCGTCCGTCTGGTAGATGGCCTGCTTGTCAAACTTCATGAAGCTGGCGTTGCCCTGCGAATCGCCCGTTTTGAGGACGAAGGTCCCCTCCTCGTCGTTGACCTCCACCACTTCGCCGACGATGCCGCCGATGGTTTTGACCTTGTTGCCGGGGCGGATGGCCGCGATGGTCTCGTTGTAGGCCTTCTGCTTCTTTTTCTGGCTGAGGAAGGACCAGACGAAAAACGCAATGAGCAGCAACAGCACGACGCCGATGGCGATGTACCCGCCTGCATCGGCGAGCAAATTCATGAACATAGCACGATCTCCTTGTCTTTGCAAAATTCAAGATGAACCGATTTTACCTTTTTTACACGGTTTTGGCAACTGTTTTTGCGGCCTCGCGGGATAAAAAATTGTCGAAAGCGAAAATTTCACGCGGCCGCCACACGGCGGGCTACATTTTTCCGTCGGCCGCGCCCGCGTACGTCGCGTAGAAGCGCTCGCGGAAACCGGACAGCGTGCCGTCCAGGATGGCGGCGCGCAGGCCGCGCATGAGGCCCGTCAAAAAGGCGATGTTGTGCATCGAGAGCAGGGTCGCCGCCAGGATCTCGCCCGCGTTGACGAGGTGGCGCAGGTACGCCTTGGTATAGTTGCGGCAGCAGTAGCAGCCGCAGTTTTCGTCGAGCGGGGTGAAGTCTTCCTTGTACTCGGCGTTGCGCACCACCACCTTGCCCTTGGACGTGAGCG
This sequence comes from uncultured Clostridia bacterium, assembly GCA_944328445.1. Taxonomy (GTDB): domain Bacteria; phylum Bacillota; class Clostridia; order Christensenellales; family Borkfalkiaceae; genus Borkfalkia. The sequence goes on from CALVHO010000005.1 coordinate 32,921, forward strand.
CGGTGCCGTTGCGGGCGATGCGGGTGGCCAGGACGCAGTCGAACATGTCGATGCCGCGCACCACGCCCTCGACGAGGCAGTCGGGGCTGCCCACCCCCATCAGGTAGCGCGGCACGTCCGCGGGCAGGGCGGGCTGCAAGGCATCGAGCATTTCGTACATGAGCGGCTTGGGCTCGCCCACCGAGAGCCCGCCGATGCCGATGCCGTACTTGGCATAGGGCTTGGCCGCCTCCACGCTTTGCAGGCGCAGGTCGGCATAGAGGTTGCCCTGCACGATGGGAAAGAGCGCCTGGTCCTCCCGCCCGTGCGCCTTGGCGCAGCGTTCCAGCCAGCGCACCGTGCGGTCAAGGGCGCGGGCGGCGTAGTCGTGGCTCGCACCGTATTCGCTGCATTCGTCGAACTGCATGGCGATGTCCGCACCCAGGGCGTTTTCGATCTCCATCACCTTTTCGGGCGTGAACAGGTGCTTGCTGCCGTCGATGTGGGAACGGAACCGCACCCCCTCGTCCTTGATGTCGTTGAGCTTGGAGAGGGAAAAGACCTGGAACCCGCCGCTGTCGGTGAGGATGGGGCGGTGCCAGTTCATGAACTTGTGCAGCCCGCCCGCGCGGCGCACCGTTTCGTGGCCGGGGCGCATGTACAGGTGGTAGGTGTTGGCGAGGACGATCTGCGCGCCCGCCTCCTCCACGTCGCGCGGCAGCAGGCCCTTGACCGTCGCCTGCGTGCCGACGGGCATGTAGACGGGCGTTTCGATGTCGCCGTGCGGGGTATGAAAGATGCCCGCCCGCGCGCCCGTGGCGGGGTCGGTCTTGATCACTTCAAAGGAAAAGGGCGGTTTGGCTTGGGTCATAAAACGGCCTCATTTTATCGGGTTTTGCGCGATTTATGTCACGCATAGTACTGTGAAAACGGCAAAAATAAGCGGTTTAACGGGGAAACATCCACAAAGCGCGAGACGGTGCAATGACCGCACGCTGCCCTGCGCAGCGCGGCCGGCGCTCGTTTTAGAACCGAGCAAGACGAGGCGCGCAAGGAAAACCCGAGGGAGTTTACTTAGACGTAAACGGAAATGCAGGATGAGGATCGGAGAAGCGAGCAGGTCGAGGAGCGGGCGGAAGCTGCGAGGGAGCGTACAAAGACGTACGTGACCGAGCAGACCCGTAACCGCGACAAAGAGATGCGCCGCGTTTGTTGTATTTTTAACTTGCCGCTTTCTATAAACGAGCAAGAGCAGGAGAGTGCGTAAGCGACGACGGGAGCGTACATAGACGTACGTGACCGAGGAGTGCGCAAACTCGACGAACTATTGCGAAGTTTAGAGGAAGAGGCACGCATCGCCGAAACTGAAAAAACGATACCCCTCCCCCACCGCCTCTCTATAAATGCGAAGGCACTCTTCCCTTCCGATCAATGCAGATACGAGCATGATCAGGGTGCTTTCGGGGAGGTGGAAGTTGGTGACGAGCGCGTCGACGCACTTGAACTTGTAAGGCGGGTAAATGAAGATGGAGGTGTTGCCGCTGCACGGGCGGAGCATACCGTTTTCGTCCGCGACGGTCTCCAACGTGCGCACGGAGGTGGTGCCCACGGCGATGACGCGGCGCCCCTCCCGCTTGGCGGCGTTGACGGCGGCCGCGGCCTGCTCGCTCACGCAATAGTATTCGGAGTGCATGACGTGGCGCGTGAGGTCCTCCTCCTTGACGGGGCGGAAGGTGCCGAGCCCCACGTGCAGCAACACTTCGACGACCTCGACGCCCATAGCCTCGATCTCGCCCAAGAGTTCGCGGGTGAAGTGCAGGCCCGCGGTGGGCGCGGCGGCCGAGCCGTCCGTCTTGCAGTACACCGTCTGGTAACGGTCCTTGTCTTTGAGTTTTTCGTGAATGTACGGCGGCAGCGGCACCGAGCCGACGCGGGACAAGATGTCCTCGAACACGCCGTCGAAGCGAAAGCGCACGACGCGCTCGCCCGTTTCGGTGCGGGAAAGGACGGTGAGGGACAGCTCTTCGGAGACGAAAAGTTCCACCCCCTCGCGCGCCTTTTTGCCGGGGCGGACGAGCACTTCCCAGTCGTTGAGGTCCAGCCGCTTCAAGAGCAGCACCTCCACTTTTCCGCCGTTTTTGGTGTAGGCGAACAGCCGCGCGGGCAACACCTTCGTGTTGTTGACGACGAGCACGTCCCCCGCGCGCAGGTACTCCTTGATGTCGCGGAAAATGCGGTGCTGTGTTTTTCCCGTCGCGCGGTCGTACACCAGCAGGCGTGAAGAATCGCGCGGCTCGGCGGGAGTCTGCGCGATAAGCTCTTCGGGTAATTCGTAATAATAATCTGATTTTAACAACATAACAACTCGTTTATCGCTTGAATATGCCACGCATAGTACTTTGCAAAGTTCAGGTATTTGAAAATTCGCGGCCGCAAAGCGCCACGCGGCAGCCAGGCGCAAGGACAGCGGCCGCGGCTTCACTCCTCGTCGAACATCGACGTCTGGCGGCGCTGCTTATCGCTCATCTTCATGCCCATGTGTTCGTAGCCGCCTTTGAGGCAGACCCTGCCCCGCGGGGTACGGGCGATGAAGCCGAGCTGCAAGAGATAGGGTTCGTACACGTCCTCGATGGTGTTGGCGTCCTCGTTGATGGTGGCCGCGAGCGTTTCCAGCCCCGCGGGCCCGCCGCCGAATTTTTCGATGAGGGCGCGCAGGAGGCCGCGGTCGGTGTCGTCGAGGCCGAGCTCGTCGATGTCCATGCGCTGCAAGGCGTAGCGCGCGTCGCCGAGCGCGACGCGGTCGTTGCCGTGCACGGCCGCGAAGTCGCGCACGCGCTTCAACAGGCGGTTGGCGATGCGCGGCGTGCCGCGGGAGCGGCGGGCGATCTCGGCAGCGGCGTCGGGCGCGATCTCGATGCCGAGCACCTTGGCCGAGCGGGTGACGATCTGCGCAAGTTCTGCGGGGGTGTACATTTCCAGGCGGCAGAGCACGCCGAAACGGTCGCGCAGCGGCGAGGCGAGCATGCCCGCCTTGGTCGTCGCGCCCACGAGGGTAAACTTTTTCAAGGTGAAGCGGATGTTGCGCGCCGAGGGGCCCTTGCCTACGATGATGTCCAGCGCGTAGTCCTCCATCGCCGAATACAGCACCTCCTCCACCGAGCGGTTGAGGCGGTGCACCTCGTCGATGAAGAGCACGTCCCCTTCGTTGAGGTTGGTGAGGATGGCGGCGAGGTCGCCGCTGCGCTCGATGGCGGGGCCGCTGGTGAGTTTGAGCTGCACCCCCAGCTCCGCCGCGATGATGTGCGCGAGCGTCGTCTTGCCCAGGCCGGGCGGCCCGTACAGGAGGACGTGGTCGAGCGGCTCGCCCCGCATCTTGGCGGAGGAGATGTACACGCCGAGATTTTCCTTGACCTTGCTCTGCCCCACGTAGTCGGCCATGGTCTTGGGGCGCAGGGCGTTTTCCTCGGCGTCCAGCTCCCCTTTCGTGCTCATGACCAACCGCCCGGGGTCGAGATCCCGTTCATCGTCAAACATACAAAACCTCCCGCTCCGCCGTGAACAAACTTACATGTTTTGCAGGGCGGAGAGGATGATCTCCTCCACGCCCGAGGCGCCGCGCGCCGCGGCGGCCTTGACCGCCTTGACGCTCTCGGCGCGGGTGTAGCCCAGGGACATGAGCCCCACGACGGCGTCCTCCTCGCTGCCCGAAACGGACTCGGCAGGCGCCGCGGGCAGGCCCTGCGGCGCGGGGGCCGCCTCCACCTTTTCGCGCAGTTCCAAGACGATGCGCTCGGCCGTTTTTTTGCCGAGGCCCTTGACGGCGGAGAGCATCTTCACGTCCGACGAGGCGATGGCCACGGCCAGGTCCCCCACGGACATGGAAGAGAGCACCGCGATGCCCATCTTCGGCCCCACGCCCGAAACGGAGACGAGCTTCATGAACATATTCTTCTCCTCGACGGAGACGAAGCCGAAGAGGGTCATGCCGTCCTCGCGCACCTGCAAATAGGTGTAGGCCTCCCCCTCGGCGGCGCCCGCCAGCTTGGAAAACAGCGCGCCCGAACAGACGAGCTCGAAGCCGACGCCGCCCGTCTCCACCAGGGCGGTGCCGCCCTCGCAGCGCAGAACGCGGCCGCGGATGTATCCGATCATGCCTTCCTCCCTCCGCGGCCGCGGCCGCGAGCGCCCGCGCGGGCGCTAAATTTTGTACAGGCCCGACAGGCGGGACGTGAACGAATGGCACAGCGCCACCGCGAGCGCGTCGGCCGCGTCGTCGGGGCGGGGCACGCCTTTGAGGCGCAAGAGGTTGGCCGTCACCAGCTGGATCTGCCGCTTTTCGGCCTTGCCGTAGCCCGTGAGCGCCTGCTTGATCTGCATGGGCGTGTATTCAAACAGCCGCCCGCATCGCTTGACGCAGGTCAGAAGGGCCACGCCGCGCGCGTGCGCCACGGCGATGCCCGTGGTCACGTTCTTGGTGAAGAACAGCTCTTCCACGGCCACCTCGTCGGGGCGGGCCTTGTCGAGCAGGGCGCCGAGGCCCTCTTCGAGCATGGCCAGGCGGACGGCGAGGTTCTCCTCCTTGGGGGTGGTGACCACGCCGTAGTCCTCGCAGGCCACGTTTCCGTGTTCGTCTTTGCGCAGGACCCCGTAGCCGAGGGTGGCGATGCCGGGGTCGATCCCTAAAATTATCAAATCGTTCACTCTTTCGCGAGAAATTTCCGTAAATAACTTGAAATTTTCCGCAGAATGGTTTACAATGGTAGAAAGTGCAGCATGCGCCCCACGGGCGCGGGGCCGTCGCGGCCGCAAAGGGGCCGCATGCGGACGAAGCTGCCGCCCGCCAAGGCTGCGGCGGGCAAAACTGTTCCGCCCATTATTGTACGGTTTTCGGCGGAATAAGTCAAACAAAAAAGCGGCGCAAATCCATGTACGGAGAATTGATCATGAAATTGTGGGAAGGACGGTTCACCCAACCGAGCGCGCAGGGCGCGGATGACTTCAACCAGTCGCTCTCGTTCGACTACAAGCTGTATTGGCACGACATCCTCGCGAGCATCGCGCACGCCAAGATGCTCGGCGAGACGCAGATCATCCCCAAGGAAGAGGCGGACAAGATCTGCGACGCGCTCGTGAACATGCTGGCCGACATCGAGAAAGGCAACCTCGCCATCGAGGGCGCGGAGGACATCCATACCTTCGTCGAGGCGGAGCTGACCAAGCGCGTCGGCGCCGTGGGCAAAAAGTTACATACCGCGCGTTCGCGCAACGACCAGGTGGCCACCGACATGCGCCTGTACACCAAGGACAGCATCGTCAACGTCTGCGGGCATTTGAAGACGCTCGTCACCACCCTTTTGGACATCGCCAACAACAACGTGCAGTTCATCATGCCGGGCTACACCCACCTGCAAAAGGCGCAGCCCGTATCGGTGGCGCAGTACATCAACGCATACAGCGAGATGTTCCTGCGCGACATCGAGCGCTTCACCGACAGCTACAAGCGCACCGACGTGATGCCCCTGGGCAGCTGCGCCCTGGCGGGCACGGGCTTCCCCATCGACAGGCGCATGACGGCGAACCTGCTCTCCTTTTCGGAGATCTCGCAAAACTCCATCGACGCCGTTTCGGACCGCGACTTCGTGGCCGAATACATCTTCTGCTGCTCGATGGTGATGACCCATCTCTCGCGCTTTTGCGAAGACCTCGTCATCTTCGCCAGCGACGAATTCCGCTTCATCGACATCGCCGACACCTACGCGACGGGTTCTTCCATCATGCCGCAGAAGAAAAATCCCGACATCCCCGAACTCGTCCGCGGCAAGGCGGGGCGGGTGTACGGCCACCTCATGGGCATCCTGACGGTGCTCAAAGGCCTGCCCCTCTCCTACGACAAGGACCTGCAAGAGGACAAAGAGGCGCTGTTCGGCGCCGAGGGCACGGTGATCTCCTGCCTGTCCATCTTCAACGAGCTGCTGCAAAACATCTCCTTTGACACCAAGCGCATGCGCGCGGCGGCCGCGGGCGGCTACACCACCGCCACCGACATCGCCGACTACCTCGTGCAAAAGGGCATGCCCTTCCGCGACGCGCACGCCGTCACGGGGCAGATCGTGCGCTACTGCATCGAAAACAACAAATCGCTCGACAGGCTGGACCTGTTCGTGTACCAGAGCTTTTCCTCGCTGTTCGACGAGGAGATCTTGCAGCGCGTGCGCGTGAACAAGTCCGTCGAGGCGCGCAAAGTGGTGGGCGGCAGCGCCAGGAGCGCCGTGCGCGAAAACATCCGCTCCATCACCCGCCGCCTCAACCGCATGTTCCGCGAAAAAGAAGAATGACCCCCTCCCCCACGACCAAAAATGCGCCGAGCGATCGGCGCATTTTTTTATGCCGTGAACGGGCACACGGGCGTGAACGGGCGCTTGGTGCCGCGGGCGGCGTGGCCCGCGCAACGGCGGGGGCGCGTTCACGCAACAAAAAACGCGCGTTCACGGAGGAACGCGCGCGGCGAGGCGTCAGCGGTTGAAGATGACGCGCTCGCTTTGGAACATTTTGGTCAGCAGCCACACCAACAGGGCGATGTACACGAGGTTGGACGCGAGGGTGATGAGCAGGTTGACGGGCGAAAAGCGCAGCGAGAAGATCTCGGCCATCACCTGCACGCAGTTGTACAGCGGGATCAGAAAGACGGCGTGCGCCGCCGACGGCACGGTGAAGAGCATGGTGGAGATGCCGACGAGCATCACGACCACCATCAGCGGCACCGCAAGCGACGTCGCCTCCTTGACGCTGCGCGCGTAGGAGGAGACCATGGAGATGAGGGTAACGATGAGCAGCACCGCCGACACCATGACGGCAAACAGCGCCAGGTACTCCCACACCGAATAGGCGGCGATGGTCTGGCCGATGCTGCCGCCCATCATCTGCGGCATGGCCAGGAAGGTGCCGACAAAGGAACTGACGGCCGACAGCGTCGACAGCGCCGCGAGGGACACGATCTTGCCCACCACCAGCTCGCCGCGGCGGATGGGCGTGACCAGCAAGGTGGCGATGGTGCCGCGCTCCTTTTCCCCCGCCACCGACTCGGGCGCAAGCCCCATACAGCCGCTGTACAGGAAGGTCAGGATGAGGAAGGGTAGCAGCATGGCGTAATACGAGGCCTCCGCCTCGGCCTGCGACACCAGCGAGCCGCCCGCGGACATGTTGACGTCGAACAGGCCCGAAAGGCTGTCTTCCAGCCCGTCGAGCAGGGAGTAGGCGGCGTTGTAGGCGGCCACGGAGGAGGAAGAACCGGAATCGTACCAGATCTCCACGTTGGGCGCGGCGGGCGTTTCGGACGCGGGCGTTTCGGACGCGGGCGTTTCGGACGCGGGCGTTTCGGCGGCCCCCGGCGCGGCGCCCGTTGCGGGCGCGGAAAGCGCGGAAGACGCTTCGGCCGCGGGCGCGGGGAGCACCCCGCCCGCGAGCAGGGCGTCGAAATTTTCGGGGAAGACGATCAGCAGGTCGCACTCGCCCGCGAGCACCGCTTCCTTGGCGGCGGGGATATCCGCCTCCGCCGCTTCCTGCAAGGCGAAGAGGGGCGCGGCTTCCTCGCCCGCCTCCCCTTCCGCGCCCTGCGCCGCGCCCGCGAGGGCTGCAAACAGGGCGGACGGGTGCACCACGCGCGCGGTGTAGTGCTCGTCCTCCTCATAAAAGACGCTGCCGAGCAGCGAATAGAGCGCGAAGATCAGCACCGCCGGCAGCAGCAAGGTGCCGATCACCAGCCTGCGGTCGCGGAAAAAGCGCGCAAATTCCTTTTTTACGACGGTGAGAATGTTTTTCATGCCTGCCCTGCCCCGCTCCGTTCACGGTCACGTTTTTGCGGATACGTTCTCTGTTTTTTCATTCACGCACCGCCTCGGCGTAGAGGTCGAAAAAGGCGTCTTCGAGCGGCTTTGTGCCCGAAACTTCCGCCAGCGTGCCCTCGGCGGCCATGCGCCCGCCGATGATGACGCCGACGCGGTCGCACAGCTTTTCGACGAGGGAAAAGATGTGGGTGGAGAGCACGATGCTCTTGCCGCGGGCCTTTTCTTCGAGGAGGAAATCCGTCACCGTCTTGGCGGTGAGCACGTCCAGCCCGTTGGTCGGCTCGTCGAAGATGATGACGGGCGGGTCGTGCAGGATGGAGACGGCGATGGAGACCTTCTGCTTCATGCCCGTGGAGAGGTCCCCCACCTTGACTTCGGCAAATTCGCCGATGCCGAAGCGGGAAAACAGTTCCGCCTTGCGGGCGGCGAGCACGTCCTCCCGCATGCCGTGCAGCCGCCCGAAAAAGCCGATGAGGTAATCGGGCGTGAAAAAATCTTCCAGTTTCAGTTCACTGGTCAAAAAGCCGATGGAAGAGCGCACCTTGTCCGCCTCGCGCGCCACGCTGTGGCCGTTCACGAAGGCGTCTCCCTCGTCGGCGCGGATGAGGGTGGCAAGGATGCGCAGCATGGTGGTCTTGCCCGCGCCGTTGGGGCCGAGCAGGCCGTAGATCTCCCCCTCGTACGCCGTGAAGGAGAGCCCGCCGAGCGCCACCTTGCGCCCGGACGGGTTTTTTTCGAGCTTGCGCTGTTTGCGTGAAAGGGTGAACGTCTTGCGCACGTTTTCGGCGCGGATGATCTCCCGCATATAGCCTCCGCCGCGGGCCCCGCCCGCCGTTTTTTGACCGCTTTCCATTATAGCAGATGCCCCCGCCGCAGGTCAAGCGTTTGCGCGCGCCGCCCGCCTTCTGCCCCGCCGCGCCGCCGCACCGCTCCATTGCGCGCCTTGAAAAGGCGCGCCCCGCGCAAAAAAATTTCACGAAGCATGAAGCTGTTAAATAATACCCACCCCATATGTTTGTTACATACTTTCATGAGATATATAATAAGGGCAGCGTGGAAAATACTTATTTTTTGCGACTTTCATTTTTTCTGCGGAGGTCTTATGTTAGAGATCAAGAACCTCGTCAAAGTGTATAAGACGAAGGGCGGGGCGGATGTGCGCGCTCTCGACGACGTCTCCCTGCGCTTTGAAGAGAAGGGCATGGTGTTCCTTCTCGGTAAGTCGGGCAGCGGTAAGTCGACGCTGCTGAACCTTTGCGGCGGGCTGGACACGCCCGACTCGGGCGAGATCGTCATCAAAGGCCGCAGCAGCAAAAACTTTTCGCAGGCGGACTTCGACAGCTACCGCAACACCTTCGTCGGCTTCGTGTTCCAGGAGTACAACATCCTCGACGAATTTTCGGTGGAGGAGAACATCGCGCTCGCCCTCGAATTGCAGGGGCGGAGCAAGGACAAGGCGCGCGTGCGCGAACTCTTGCGCCAGGTGGAGATGGAAAAGTTCGCCAGGCGCAAGCCCAACACCCTCTCGGGCGGGCAAAAGCAGCGCGTGGCCATCGCCAGGGCGCTGGTCAAAAACCCCGAGATCATCATGGCGGACGAACCGACGGGCGCGCTCGACTCCAACACGGGCAAGCAGGTGTTCGACACCTTGAAAAAGCTCTCCGAGGAAAAGCTGGTCATCGTCGTTTCGCATGACCGCGAATTTGCCGAGATCTACGGCGACCGCATCATCGAACTCAAAGACGGCAAGGTCATCGCCGACGTGGTCAAGACCAAGATCGCGCCCCGCGCCGAGAGCGAAAACATCGCCTTTATCGGGCAGGACACCATCAACATCCAAAACGGCGCCGCGCTGACCGACGCAGACATGGCCAAGATCCGCGCCTTTTTGGCGGCGAGCAACGGAAACGTCATCATTTCGGGCGGGAAAAAGGAGATCGGCGACTTCAAGAAGGCGGCGCGCATCGACGAGAGCGGCGCGCGCGAGACCTTCCGCGATACGGCCGAGGGAGACGTGGTCACCCGCGCCTATGCCCCGGGCGAGGCCAAGCTCATCCGCTCCAAGCTGCCCGCGCGCCACGCCATCCGCATCGGCGCGAGCAGCATGAAGGTCAAGCCCTTCCGCCTGTTCTTCACCGTGCTCCTTTCCTTCATCGCCTTTACCCTCTTCGGGCTGTTTTCCACCCTCACCTTCTACAATGAAAAGGACGTGACGTTGGAGACCTACCTCGATTCGGGCTACGAGACGGTGCAGCTGCAAAAGCGCTACCGATACGAATACGTGACCTATGAAAGCGGCGTGGAGACCTACCGCAGCGACCCTTCGGACGAGCTCGCCCTGTACGCCCCCGCGGAGCTTGCCGCCATGCGCCAAAGCCACCCGGACGCCGTCGGGCTGTTCAATTACGGCACGGCGGAGGTGTACGGCATGGAAGGCTTCGACATCGAGAACGCCGCCCGCAGCCAGAACGATTATTACGCCAACACCATCCTCTACTTTGCCGAAGCGGACCCCTCTTCCGCCTATTGGAACGAGAGGCTCATGACCGAGACCGACCTTTCGGCGCTGGGCGAGGACGACATCGTCATCTCCTCCTACCTCTTCAACGGACTCAAAGAGGCGGGCCTGCGCCAGAGCGGCGCCGCGGGCGACGGCGGCGAAGGCGGCCAGAGCGGCAACGTGACCCTCAACAGCGTGGAGGACATCGTGGGCAAGACGCTCACCATCGCCCAACAGCACGGCGACGGTTCTGTTACGCTGACCGTGCGCGGCGTGTTCCGCATGGACCCGCCCGCCGCGTTCGACTCCCTCAACGCGAAAAACGGCGGCCAGGGCGAAAGCGACGAAGACCTCAAAAAACAGTTTGAAGAGGAGCTTTCGGCGGGCATGTACTGCAACGTGCTCGTCGGCAGCGGCTTCTACGACGCGCACCGCTCCGCCTTTTACCGCGGCAACAGCGAATACACCGACTACGGCTTCACCGGCCTGGAAACGCGATTGGAAGGCTATTACACGGGCAAAACGTTCACGGACGACGGCAACGGCAACTTCTCCGTCATCGACCAAAATTATTCCCTGAACGAAAACGTTTACAGCGTGGCGCCCTTCACCGACCGCGTGCCCGTCACCCGCCCCGCCGTGCACTTTTTGAGCAGCGGAAAGACGGCGCCTGCGCAGGGCGAGATCATCCTGCCCTTCGGCATGCTCAGAAGCTGGGCGGACAATATGCAAAACTATAAGTCTTCGGCCGGAAACGATGCGATCAAAAAACAGCTGGAAAAAGAGCTCACGTCCGGCAGCTTGTCTTCGGAAGATTACGACGCGCGCAAAACAGAGCTGGAAGAGGCGCTCAACGAAGAGAACATGCAGTGGGGCCGCAACATCCAGATCCTTTGCTACGGCCGCTACTCGGAAGACGACGGCAACGGGAATTGGGTGCAGTACTACGCCGACGACGCCATGATCGCCGCCGCGCTGGACATGATCGAGGACTGGATCGCCGAGGCGCAGGGCATCACCGTCGACGAGGCATTCCTCCAAACGTATCGCACCGACGTGACCTTCCCGAGCACGATCGTCCTTTCCGCGGACGGCGGAGCGGAGACGTTCTCCTACACGCTCATCGGCTTTACCTATGCCGACGAATTCGTGAACGGGCCCTTCCTCTCGCAGGCGGACTACGACGCCATCTCTGACGCCTTCGGCTACGACTACGGCGGGAACAATATCACGAACGCCTACGACACCAAATACGTCGCCCCCGAGGACGCGCGCTACAACGGCATCCTCATGCCCTTCCCCGACAGCGGGGCGCTGCGCGCCCTCGTCGACGGCTCGAATGTCGTCGCCGAGGACGACTCCTTCTACACCTTCGTTTCCCCCATCGCCACCGCGATGAAGGAAGTAAATTACTTCCTGGAAAACGCGGAACCCATCTTCCTGTGGGTGGGCGTGGTGATGGCGGTCTTCTCCATGCTGCTGCTGTTCAACTTTATCTCGGTATCCATCTCCAACAAAAAGAAGGAGATCGGCATCCTGCGCGCCGTGGGCGCGCGCAGCGCGGACGTGTTCAAGATCTTCTTCTCGGAATCGGCCATCATCGGCGCCATCTGCTTCGTGCTGGCCATGGTCGCGTCCTTCGTCATCAGCGGCGTGCTCAACAACACCGTGGCGGGGATGCTCGGCGCGTCCATCTTCGTGTTCGGGCCGCTTTCGTGGCTGGTCATGCTCGGCATCGCCTTGCTGACCTCGTTCATCGCCACCTTCCTGCCCGTGTACGCGATCGCCAAAAAACGGCCCGTGGAGAGCATCCGCGCGCTGTAAACGGCACCAAACGACCCGAAAGGCCCGCGCCCTCCTGCCAACAAGCAGGCGGGGCCGCGGGCCTTTTTTTGCCCCGCCGCGCGGCGGGGCGAAAAATACGGGAGAAGCAAGCGGGGCGCGTTCATGCCCGCAGGCGGAACACGGCGCAAAAGTCCAGCCCGCAAAAGCGGCGCGTGAGGGTGAACGAGCCGCCTTGCAGCGCGCAGTTTTGGCGGAAGGTGCGGCCGCGGTACCGCGCGGAAAAGGTCAGCAGGCCGCTCGCCTCGTCGTACCCGTACCCGCCTTCCGCGCGCTGCACGCGGCCCTCCTTCGGGCGGGCCTCGACCGAAAAGCGGCCGTCCTCTTGCAGCGTGAGCACGATCTGCCTGTAATTTTGCAGGATGTCCGCCCCGCCGAAGCGGGCGTACTCGCAGATGTAGGCGCCCTGCCAGGGCTCGGCAAAGGCGCGCAGCGAGGAGAGCTGCTGGACGTTGCAGCCGCACAGCAAAAAGCAGGCGCCCGCCGCGAGGCAGGCAAAAAACCAAAGGGGAAACGAGAGCCGTTTTCTGTTCATTTTTCCAATCTGTTGCATTTTTTTGCCGCCCATGGTATAATGGCGTTGCCGCGGGCGGTCATCGCTCAGTATGCGGAAATAAACGGCGCGCTATGCGCAAAAAGTTACGGACATGAAATTCGATACGGAACTGGTGGGCAAGATCGGTTCGATGGCGCTCATCGACAAGCAGGACAAACTCATCGACTACACCAGGGTGGCGCGCCTTTCGCGCGAGCTTCGGCCCGGATACATCTGGGTGACGAGCGGCGCCACCGAGATCGGGCGCCTCGATTACATGATGCGCTCGGGCCGTGAACTGCCCGACTGCGAGGAATCGAAGGCCGATTACAGCGCCCAGGGCCAGGCCATCCTCATGCAGACCTACCGCCAGTTTGTGGACAGCAACTATTCGGTGCGGCAGATCCTCGTGGAGCACCACCACTTCAACGACCCCGTCAAGCGGGAGATCCTCAAAAAACTCCTGCTGCGCTGCAAGGAGCAGAACGCCATCCCCATCATCAACTACAACGACGCCGTTTCCCAATCCGAAAACCGCCGTTTGGAGATCGCGGCGCTGGCGCAGTCGCAGACGTACGTTCATGAATGCTACGACAACGACGAGACCGCCTCGCTCGTGGCATGCCTCGTCAAGGCGGAAACGCTCGTCATCCTCACGGGCGTGGACGGCATCTATACCGACCCGCACGACCCCTCCACCCTCATCGAGGAGATCGCGGGCAAGGACGCCTACGAGCTGGTGGAAAACATCGAATCGTACAAAAAATATTGCGAGGGCGCCTCGCGCAAGGGCGCCAACGGCGCCAAAGCCAAGCTCGAATACGTGAAGGAGGCGGCCGCCCAGGGCACGCGCGTGCTCATCGCCAACGCCAAGTACAGCCTGCGCGACATCCTGGAAGGAAAGGTGAAGTGCACCGCCATCCGCATCCGCTGAACGGGCGCGCCCCTTCCCCGCCCGCGCGGCGGGCGGAAAACGCGAAAAATAAGGAGGAATGTTCATGGACGAAAAGCAAAAAAAGAGCCACAAACGGAGCAAGCTCGTATTGAAGATCGTGGGCATTTTGGTGCTCGCCGCGGGGCTGGGCATGGCCGCCACGGGCATCGCCAGCCAGGCCTCCGCCCTGCGGGACGGCGGCATGCCAAACCTGTTCTGGATGTGCTGCGTCGGCTTCCCCATGGTGCCCGTGGGCGTCTTTCTGCTCGCCCTCGGGTTCCGCCGCGAGATGGCGGGCTACGTCATGCAGGAGGCGGTGCCCGTGTTCAACCAAGGCGCGCAGGAAGCGCAGCCCGGGCTTTCGGCGATGGCGTCCTCCCTGCGCCCGGGCACCCGCTGCCCCGCCTGCGGCCGGGCGTGCGACGAGGGCGATGCCTTCTGCAAGGCCTGCGGCGCGCCCCTCCAAAAAACTTGCCCGGCCTGCGGGCAGAAGACGGACGGCGATTCCAAGTTTTGCAGCCATTGCGGCAAGGAACTGTAACAAAACGGTGCCGCCCGCGAAATTTTGTCCCGAAAAAATACGGCCGCCTTCCGCAAAGCGGAAGGCGGCACTTTTTTGCCCGCGGCAAACGCCGCGGGCAGACGTTTTCGGGCCCCGAAACGCGCCCTTTCGCTCCACACGCACACTTGCGCCCGCCCTTTCTCTTTGCTCAGTCGAGCTCGTAATGGCAGCCGGAAACGTCGGTGGGCGGAAGGGTATCGCCTTCGTTCATGTAGACGTTGCCGACGACGTCGCCCTCGGCGCTGACGATCTTGTAGTTCGCCGTGCGGGGCGCGGTATCGCCGCAGTTGAGACGCATAGCCACATACCTCCTGTATTTGATACCGCCAGTATGCGCAGGAGAAAATTTGTTATGCGCGTTCATGCGAGGCGGAAGGCGGCGAGCGCGGCCGCCAGCGCGAGGAGGTAGAGTGCGAAGGGCCACAGCGCCGCCCTCTGCACCGCGCGCAGCATCCAGCGCACCGACAGCGCGCCGAACAGCGCCGCGCTCAGCCCGCCCGCGCACAGCGCCTGCCAGGATGTCCCCTGCGCCGCCGCGGGGCCCTGCACGAACTGGAAGCAGATCGCCCCCGCGATGACGGGCACGCTCAAAAGGAAGGAAAAATCGGCGGCTTCGCGGCGGGAAAGGCCGCAAAAGACGCCCGCCGCCAGCGTGGCGCCGCTGCGCGACAGGCCGGGGATCACCGCCAGCGCCTGCGCCGCGCCCACGGCCATGGCGCGCGGAAGGTCAAGCGGACGCGCCACGCGCGGGCCGTTCCCCTGCCGCAGGCGGCGCTCGCACAGCAGCAGGGCCAGCGCCGTCAGCGCGAACGCCGCCCAAAGCCAGCCGCCGCCGAAAAAGACCTCGTCTATGAACCCGCCCAAAAAGGCGCCCGCAAACGCCGCGGGGGCGGTGGCCGCCGCCAGGTACAAAAAGACCCTGCGCCGTTCCCGCCAGTAAAAGGCGATGCGCGGCGCGAGAAAAAACAGCACGGCCAGCAGGGTGCCGCCGTGCACCATCACGTCGAAAAACATCCCCCCGTCCGCCCCGAGCAGATCACCGAAGAGGATGAGGTGCCCGCTCGAAGAGACGGGCAAAAATTCGGTCAGCCCCTGCACCGCGCCGAGCACCGCGGCCTTCCACACTTCCATCGGCCACCCCCGCCGCGCTCTTTTCCGCGGCCCCTGCACTACTCTATGCGCCGCGCGCGCCGTTTAGGACAAGGAGGGAGGACGGGAACGAAACTTTCGGGCCCGGCACGGATTCGGAGCGCCGAACGGCGCGCATAAACGCACCGTTCAAACGTCCGCAAAGTCGCGGCATTGAAAACGCCCGCCCGCAAGAATGCGGGCGGGCATAAAAACAGGCGGCGTCATTGCGCGCCGTACACCTTTTGCTGCAAGAGGGCGAACGCTTCGGCGGGGTCCTCGACGTCCCACACGGCCGTCTCCATGGGGCAAAAGCCCGTGCCCGCGCGGTTGCGGATGCGCGGCACCGTGCGCCCGATCTCGGCAAAGACGGAATGGCGCGCCAGCACCGCGGCCGCGGCTTCGCCCGCCACGCCCGCGTACACGGCCGAAGCGCCCATATAGGCGTAGAGCAAGGCGGCCGCCTTGCCCACGACCTTGTCCGCCGCCAAGGCGCCGCGCAGGTCCTTCCCCTCCCGTATCCAGCAAAGGAGAGGCTTGACGCCGCGCTCGCGGCTGAACAAGAGCTCGCCGTTCGCCCACAAAACGCAGGTATAGCCGCCCGTTTCGAGGGCGGCTTTCAGTTTTCCGAGGGTCACGGAAGATGGTTCGTTCATGTTCGTGTTCAAAAAAACGCGGTACGTGTCCGAAAAACCGGAACCGTACCGCGGCACGCGGCGAAAAGCCGCGAAGGGTCAGAGCTTTGCGGCCGCGGCCTTGTCGGCGATCAGCGTGCAGCAAGGGTGCAGCTGCAAGACCGACGCGGGCACCGCCTCGGTGACGGGGCCGCACACCATCTTGTACACCGCGTCCGCCTTGTTGGCGCCCGAAGCCAAGATGAGGATGCGCCGCGCCTGCATGATCTGGCGGATGCCCATCGTAAAGGCCTTGCGCGGCACTTCGGCGATGTCCGCGAACAGGCGGGCGTTGTCCTTGACCGTGCTTTCGGCCAGTTCCACCACGTGCGTGCCGCTGCCGAAGGGCGTGCCCGGCTCGTTGAAGGCGATGTGGCCGTTGCTGCCCAGGCCCAGGAGCTGGATGTCGCGCGGGAGCGTTTCCAACACCGCGTCGTAACGGGCGCATTCGGCCGCCTCGTCGGCTGCCGTGCCGTCCTCGATGTTGGTCTGTCCGGGGGCGATGCCCAGGCCGTCGAAGAGGTTCTTTTTCATGAAATAGGCGTAGCTTTGCTCGTGCGTTTTGGGCAGGCCCTTGTACTCGTCGAGGTTGGCCGTGCGCACGCGCGCGTAACTCGTGCCGTTTTCCGCGCGGTCGCGCACAAGCCGCGCGTACAGGCCCAGGGGCGTTGTGCCCGTGGCCAGGCCGAGGACGGCGGAAGGGTCGGCCTTGACGACGGCGAGCATCACCTCCGCGGCCTTGTCGGAAAGTTCTTCGTAATTATCGGTGACGATGATCTTCATGGGTATCTCCTTTTGCGGGGCGCGGCAAACGGCTTAGGGCCGCCGCGGCGCACGGCGGTCTTTACTGAAAGCGCGCGATGGTCTCCTGCACGGCGGCCTTAAAGCGGTCGATGTAGCCCGTGACGTAGGCAGCGATGTCCGTCCCCTCGTCCATGAGCGGCGTCAGGTCCATGGCGTAGTTGAGGGCGGAATAGGTGTCGCAGGCGTGGCTGGCGCTGAACGTGGCGTTGGCCAGGCGGCGGCCCTCGGCGGCCAGGTCGTAGCGCTTGCCGCCCGCGATCTGGCTGTCGAACACGGCCGAGAGGCTGCGCATGAGGTTGGGGTGCGGGCCGCAGTCCAAAAACACCTTCTCCTCGTCGCACACCCAGTCGAGGTCGCGCCAGACTTCACAGCCGTACACCTTTTCGGGCCGCTCTTCGGGTTTGAGCATGCGCAGCGCCGCGATCACTTTCAGCGCCGTGGCGACGTGCGTTTCGTGCTTGTCGGCGAGGTTGTGCGTGAACAGGTATTTCGGCTTTGCCGCGCGGATGATCTCGGCAAGTTCACGGGCGACGGCGGTGTCCTTCGCGTCCTTCACCGCTTTGGAAGGATGGCCCAAAAGCAGCTGGAAGGAATAATCCCCCACGTGCGCCGCCTTTTTTTGCTCCTCGATGCGGATGGCCTTCATGTCCTCGTCGGAAAAATCGGCGTACAGGCCGCTGCGGGGACTGCCCGCGCCGTCGGTGACGACGACGCCGCCGAACCACAGATCCTTGCGGCCGAAGCAGGCCACGGTCGGCGCGTAGGCCATGAATTCGATGTCGTCCTGGTGGGCGGAAACGGCCAGGTGGGTGGTGCGCGCCAGCGCCTCCCCTTCGGCCGCGCCGTCGGGAACGTACAGGACGGCATTTTTGTTGAGCTGCATGGTAAGACCTCCTATGTGGGTGAAATCGCAATAAAAGGCAAAGCCGCCGTTGCGGCGGTCAAAGCTCTCCCTTACGCATCGCGGCGCATGCCCTGCACGGCGCGGCGGCGGGTAATGAGGATGTCGAAAGAGGCGGCGATGGCATAGAGCACGGCGCCGCGCAGGACGGGATCTTCCGTCTGCGAAAATTCGATCTGCGCCGAACGGGCGCGGAGCAAAGCGTTTTCACGGATATGGGCGAGGTACTCTTCGCCGAAGTCCCGCACCCGCCCCGACAGGAAAATGCGGTCGGTATCGAAGATGTCGGCAAGCCCCGCCAAAAGGCGCGCGGTGATGTCTGCCGTGCGCAGCACGATGCTGCGCACGGCGGGATGGCCGCCGTGGAATTTGGCGACGACGTCGCGGAAACGGAACTTCCCCGCAAAGACGGTGTCACCGCTCTCTTGTTGGTATTTGCGGATCTTTTCCTTGATGGCGTTGACGGAGACGATGCGGTCGTAGGGCTGTTCGCGGCCGTCGTCATCGACGGTGACGGCCAGGCCGAATTCCCCCGCAAACCCGTGGCGCCCCGAGAGGATCCTGCCGTCGGCCATCACCGCGCCGCCGATGCCCGAATCGATGTACAGGAGCAGCGCGTCGTCCACGTCGGCGCCGCGCAGGGCGCCGAACTTGCGCTCGGCCAAGAGCGAAAGATCCATGTCGTTTTTCACCAACACTTCGGTGCCGAAGCGTTCGGAAAAAAAGTTGCCGACGTTGAGGCCGAGGCAGTCACGGAATTTGATGGACTCGACGATGCTGCCCGTGTTCTTGTCGATCTTGCCCGACGCGCCGATGCACAGGCAGAGCAGCTCGCGGCCGCGCACGCAGGGCTCGCGCAGCAGCGCGGCCAACAGGGCGGCGACTTCGCCGAGCACGCCCTCGTTGATGAACTCGGAATCCTGCACTTCGCGGACGACGATCTCCTGCCCTGCCAGGCTGTACAGCCCGACGCGGATGTTGACGGTGGAAAAATCGATGGCGGCGACGATCCCGACGTTTTCATTGATGGAGAGATACGATTTTTTGCGGCCGAGCTCGTAGGAGCGCCCCGCGGCGGAACCCGCGGCGGCGGAGACGATGAGCTCCTCGTCCAGCATTTCGGAGGTGATCTTGGTCAGGGCGGGTTTGCTCAAAGACAGCTTGTCCGCCAGGTCCGAGCAGGACATGCTCCTCTCCAACAGCGAAAACAAGATCAGCTTCATGTTGTTGTCTCTTACGACGGTTTGATTTTGACCTTTATCGACCATTCGTTCCCCTCTTTTCCGTACCGTACCCATCGGTACTATTATAAATCAATCGAAGACAGAAAGCAACAGTTTTGACCGCTCCTTCACCGCGGCGGGCAATACAATTTTGGCCGCGTAAAAGCCGTCGTCCTCGGGCGTCTGTTCCACGCCGTCCACCAAAAAGCGGCGCCCGCGCCCGTCCTTGCGGTACTGCAAGGTGATGACGCAGTTTTTGACGCGCACGTGGATGGAACATTCGCGGAACGGTATGTACGACGAGGGCTGCACGACGATGCCGTCCAGCGAGGGCTGCAAGCCGAACACGAAGCGGACGAACGTTTTGATCAGCACGTTGGCGCTGCCCGTGAACCAATCGGACATCGATTCTCCGTCCATGCCGAACTCCTCGTTGTACACGTAGGAATTGGGCATGACGAAGGGCGTCGTAGACAGCTTTTCGTGGGTGATCGGCAAGATCTTGCAGATCTGTTCAAAGGCGGCGCGGCTCTCGTTGACCATGAACAGCGACCAGATGCCGAAGGTGGTGGCGTGAATGTACGTCGCCGCGTTTTCGGCCGTGCCTTCGGGCAGGTTGACGATGCGGCCGACGCCGCGCACGTCCTTTTCAAAATACGGTTCAAAGGTCTTCAAGCCGTATTTGCTGTCCAGGCGGCGGTAGCTTTCGAGGATGTCCCGTTTGAGGGAGCGGTCCCACTCGATGGCGCCGCCGATGATCCAATAGGCGTTGACGACGAGGCCGTCCCGTTCCTTGCCGTCCACGTCGCAAAAGCCGCCCACCTGGTAGCCGTACTTATCGCCCCAGCCGTGCAGGATGCGGCGCTTGCCGTCCTTGGCGACGACGGCGTATTTTTGCAGCCCCTCGCGCAGCTGTTCCCGCGTCTGCGCATAGAGCGCGATGACATCGTCATAGCCGCCCGTTTTGGCGAGGATCTCGCTCATCTCGTGCAAATTCGCGTACAGCTGCAACGAGGCCATCACCGAGACGCCGCTGCCGTACTCCTTGCCCGCGTCCTCGGTGGTGCCGAGGCCGTCGAGAGCGTCGTTCCAATCGCCGTACATGATGCGCAGGCAGCCCGTCTTTTCGCGGTCGATGTGGTCGATGAGGTAGCCCGCGATCTTCAACAGGTGTTCGAGCACGGTGCCGCGTTCATCGGTCAGCTTGACGGTGCCGTCGGTGAAATCGAGGTAACCGCAGCTTTCAAAGAGGATGGAATAATCGTCGGTATAGCAGAGGTATTGGTAGACGGTGTTGATGACCCAGACGCCCTGGTCGATGAAGGCGCGCAGATCCATCTGCGGCACGGCGCCTTCGCGCGGGGGCAGGGAGTACTGGCGGGGCAGGCGGCCGTCGACATTGGTGAAGGAGAGCGCCTCGATGATCTTGGCGCGGCAGGCCTGCGGGTCCCAGATCAGGCAGGCTTCGAGCTGCTGGAACACGTCGCGGATGCCCAAAAGGGATACGCCGGAATTTTTGGCCAGCGCGCAGTACCAGACCTGGCGCTGCACGTTGTGCAAAAAGTCGGAGAGCAGCTCGCCGTCCACCATGCCGTCCAGGCTCTGCCCGAAGTGCATGTCCATCACGCCTTCCGCGCCGTACTTTTCCACGGCGCGGCGGGAGGCATCGGCAATGCGGGCGTCCGTTTCGGCAAAGCCCGCCGCGCGCGGCGCCCGTTCGGCCGCTTCCGGCCCCTCCCCCGCAAACACTTTGAGGACGAAATCCGCGCGGTAACTCTCGCCGCCGCCCAGGCGGAATTTGAGGAGGCTGCCCGCCACGGCGGTATCGGTGAAGTTGCAGGCCGGCCGCCCCTGGGCAAAGGCGCCCGTGAACAAAGGCGCGGCGCAGTTGAGGTTCGCGGACATGCCGCCGACGTAATCGGCGCGCGCGGTGGTCGTACAGAGTTCGGCCCCCGCCTGCGCGTTCACTTGCAGCAGCGCGCTGTTGTTTACGTGCGTGCGCCTGTCGATATCGACGACGCTGTGGAACACGAAGCGGTCCCCGTGCACCTTGCAGGATTTGAACCATTTCGTCTCGTTGCTGTCGTACGGGGAATACATCAAAAGGCAGTTGAAAAAGCCGGACAGGTACATGTCGGCGGCTTGCCCGCCGCGGTTGACGGCCAAAAGCGAAAAGACCGTTTCCTTGTCCGCGTCCGACCCGTTGTAGCAGCGCAGGCAAAAATCGGCGCCGCGCGTACGGGCGATGTAGTAAACGCTTTTTGGCGTGAACACGGTATAGCGCCGCACGTCCTCCACGGGCTGGCGCGCCGCTCCCGTGACCGAAACGGGGGTATACTTGTCCCCGTTTTTCACGCCGCCGAAGAAGGCGATGTACGGTTCTTTCCCCTCCAACGCGGGCTGGACGACGTAGAACGTGCTTTCGTTGAGGGAAAGGTTGCCCGACGAATGCGCCCACAGGGTGTAGCCGCCCGTGCCG
Source organism: uncultured Clostridia bacterium (assembly GCA_944328445.1). Classification (GTDB taxonomy): domain Bacteria; phylum Bacillota; class Clostridia; order Christensenellales; family Borkfalkiaceae; genus Borkfalkia. Next base: position 54,326 of record CALVHO010000005.1, read on the forward strand.
TAGGGGTAGCGGCTGTCTCCCGTGCCGCGCGGGTAACACAAGATGGTGTCCCTGTCCAGAAAATAACACTTTTCGGGCAGCGCCTTCGCGCCGGTCTTGCCTTGCTCCAAAGTTTCGATACGGCCGGTGAGTTCGCAAAATTCGTTATAAAACACGTTGCTGTTCCATTCCTTTGAAAAATTCTTTGACGGCGGAGATCTTCTCCTCGCTGTCGGCAGCGGACCGCATCTCCGCGAACACGCGCACGACGGGTTCGGTCCCGCTCATGCGCACGAGCACCCAGCAGCCGTCGTCAAAATAATATTTGTAATTGGCGTTGAAATGCTCCACGCGGCGCACCCCGCCGAAGTCGGGCACGGCCGCATCCAGCCGCGCACGGACGGGGCCGAGCGACGGGAAGGTGAGCTCGTCCTCCTCGATGGTGTGGCCGTAGCCTGCAAATTCATGCACTTCCCGCACGATGGCGGAGACGGGCTTACCCATGCGGATGACCATCTCCATGAACAGCGACGCCGAAAAGACGCTGTCCTTGCCCATGACGTAGCCGCGCACCGTCAGCCCGCCCGAACTCTCGCCGCCGATGAGGGCGTCCGTTTCCAACATCTTGGAGGAGATGTTTTTGAAGCCGACGTCCACTTCATGGCAGCGGTAGCCGAGCTTTTGCGCCAGGCGGTCCAAAAGGATGCTGGTGGCGCAGTTTTTGACCACGTCTCCCCGCATGCCGCGGAAGCGCACGAGGTAATAGTAGAGGCAGGCGAGGATGTCGTTGCTGTCGACGTATTCGCCGCGCTCGTCCAGGATACCGAGGCGGTCGCTGTCGCTGTCGGTAGCCATGGCGAAGTCGTACCCGCCCGCCAGCAGTTCGCCGCGCATGCCGAGCACCATCGCCTTGGTGGGGTTGGGCAAAAGCCCGCCGAAGAGCGCGTCGCGCGCGGCGTGGCGGACGTCGAAGCGGGCGATGTTGTACTCCCCTGCCAGCGGCTGCAAACACACCGCGCCGACGCCGTAAAGGTTGTCGTACAACACTTTGCAGCGGTTGTTTTGTATATTTTTCAAGTCGATGAAGGACTTGATCCGATCCATGTATTGGCGCCTGCGGTCGGTGCGTTGCAAAAGCCCCGCCCTCTCCGCCTCGGCGGCGGGCATTGTGTTCACGGTGCGGATGGAGGCGCACTCCTTTTCGATCTCGCCCGTGAACGCGACGTCGGCATCGACGCCGCCTTTCATGAACAGCTTTACGCCGTTGTAATAATACGGGTTGTGGCTGGCGGTGATCATCACGCCGAAATCCAGCCCTTCGCTCTGCACGGCGCCCATCACGGAGGGCGTGGGCATCGGCCCGTCGTAGAGCAGGCAGGAAAACCCGTTGCCCGCAAGCACTTCCGCCACCCAGAGGCAGGCGTATTCGGAGGCGAAGCGGTTGTCGTACCCGACGACGACGGGCTTGCGGCTCCCCTGCCGCTTGGCGATGTTGCACAGCGCCTGGATGGACAGCTGCACGTTTTCTTTGGTGAAGTCGGCCCCGATGATACCGCGGAAGCCGCCCGTTCCGAATTTGACCATGACCATTCCCCCAAAAGGGAGGGGCGGGCGACGGCCCGCCCCCGTTTTTACTTACCGCCGCGCCGAACGCGGCTCGCCTTTTTTACCGTCATGCATCCGCGCCCGTCTGCACGATGAGCGTAGGATAGCTGCCTTCCTCGATGTTCCAGACGGAAGTATCGAATTCGTCATAGGTCGCAGCGGACTGCATCTCTGCGGTGGTGAGGAACGAGCTGCTCCATGCATGCTCCGCCCCATCGCCGGCGGCAAAAGTTGCGCCGTTGAGTTCCTGATCGACGAAGACGTTTTCCATCCTTGCGGTAGCGCCGATGCCGCCGCTCGAATACACGCCGATGTTTTTCATCCAACCACCTTCCGTAACACAATCCCCGACTTCGCCGAGAATGATGCTGTTGCGAATGGTGCCGCCGTTAAACTGGCTAAACAACAGAGCGCCGTAAGAGAATATGGTGCTGCTCATCGAAATGTCAATGATGCAGTTCTGCACGATACCGCGGGTCATATAATCCGACAGTCCGCCGATCCAATTGTCGTCGACCGATGCCGAAATGACGATCTCCCCTTCGAGCCGCAGATTTTGCACAATGACCGTTTCATCGGTTGCAGCCGTCAATCCGCCGAACAAGCCACTCTTCGAAGAGGTGAACCCGCTGATGGTATGGCCGCGGCCGTCAAAGGTGCCCGTGAAAGGATTCGCTTTGCTACCTATACCTGTCCAATCGCTGTAATCGCTCAAATCGATATCCGCAGTAAGGTAGTAAGGACGGGACAGATCGGCACCCGCCTGGGTAAGAGCGTACAGCTCTTCCGGCGTGCCGATGGCGACGGGGCCGGTCGAATAGGTCGAGATGACCTTTTCTGCCGTCATGCCGTTGTACGAAACGGTGACAATGAAGGACGTAGCAGGAACAAAGTCGTCGCCAAAGGTGATCAAGCCGTTTTCGCTGACCGTAACACCCGCGACGGTGCCCTTCAAACCGAACGTCGCCCCATCGACATCCACGGCCCCACTCGTCGAAAGCACCTTGGCGGTAAGCTGCTGTTCGGTCACGGTGTGCACATCGATAGAATCATAGAAATCGATATAGAGGTACGACTCTGCCGCAGGCGCAACGAACCCGCCGTAACGCAGGGTCGGCCAGCTACCCGTCGAAAAATACCAGATATCCTCGTCCAGGACGTCGGCAAACGTCGAAGCCGTGCGCATCTCGACATCGGTGTACAGAGCACAATCATTGAGAGCGCCGAGCATATACGCAGGGTTACCAAGCAATTCGACGGCCCCGCTGTTGGTCGCATCGACATAGCAGTTTTGCAATGTACCGTGGTTGACGGCCGCAAAGCCGCCCGCCGTAGAAACGCTGCCGGCTGCACTCACCTTGCCGACCGAGATACAATTGCGGATGGTCGTCTGCTTGGTCGCGGTCTCTTCGGAGTTGACGCCCACAAAGCCGCCGAAATACTGTCCTTCCGCCGCTTCGATATCGACGTCGACAAAGCAGTTTTCGATGATGCCGCACTGGAAGGTGTTGCCCAGGCCGCCGCCCCAGGAGAGCGAACCGTTGATCGAGCCGACCAGCTTCACGTTTTTGATGGCGACGGTAGACGTGCTTTTCGCATTGACGAAGCCGAACAGGCCCGAATACGCCGAATTGAAGCCGCTGATGGTGTGACCCTGCCCGTCGAAAGTGCCCGTGAACGGCGCAGACGCCGAGCCGATGCCCGGCCAGCTGTATTCGGAAATGTCGATATCCTCTTCGAGGATGATATCTCCGCCGAGGTAGCGGGCGTCGGTGGCGACGCGGTAGAGCGACGCCGCATTGCGGACGCGGTAGATATTGGTCTCCGCGAAGTCGTTGTTGATGAGGGTGATATCCGCCGTGGCCTTCGTTTCGGGCGAGGCGGCGAGCTGCGCCACCACGGTGACGGACGAATAATCGGCCACGGTATCGCTGTCAAAGGTCATGAGGCCCGTTTCCTCGTCGATGGAGACGCCGTCGACGGGCTCTTGCAGCGAGAAGATGACGGAGGTGTTTTCCACGCCCGAAACTTCGACGGTGATCTGGTAGTCGTAAACGGTGTTGATGTCGAGGTCGGCGGGCGCGCCCGTGATGGCGACGAAAGGCTCTTCCTCCTCGGCCTCAAAATCGGGGTTGATCAGCTGCGGGTAGCTGCCGTTGACGATGGACCAGACCTCGCTGTCCCAGCCTTCGTAGGTGGAAGCCGTCTGCATAGCGGAAGTCGAGAGCATGATCTCGCTGTTGCCGATCAGGCCGGTCATGGTCTGGTAATACGTCGTACCCATGGCGTCGGCATCGCCGAAGCAGGCGTATGCGTCGCCCGCGTTGACGAACAGGCCGGCCATGCGCGTGGACGCACTGCGGTTGGGCGTCGAAACGGCGCCGATGCAGTAGCAGTATTCGACGCGGCCGCGGTTGTCGCTGACCAGGCCGCCCGCGGCGCCGAGGTCGCCGACGCAGGTCACGTCGATATCGCTCCAACAGTTGGAGATGATGCCGCCGTTGATGGCCGCGATGCCGCCGGACCAGCGGTCGACGGTGATGGAGCCCTGCAACCCGAGGTTTTTGACCTCGCCGCTGCCGCCGATCTGCTCAAAGAAGCCGACGACCTGGCCGCTCTCCTCGTCGCGATCCTCGTATTGGATGTTGCTGATGGTGTAGCCGTTGCCGTCGAACACGCCGTTGAAGGGTTCGGCCGCGCGCGTCAGCACGCCGTTTTCGTCCTCGATCTCGGAGGTGCCGATGGGATCCCAGGCGGAGGTGAGCTCGATATCGTTCATCAGCACGTAATTGCCGTTGAGGTCGATGTTGCGCAGTTCTTCCTCCGTGTAGATGGGCGTGCCCTCGATCTCGGGGATCTCGAGCGTATAGTCGCGGGTGACGTAGACGGCGGTGTCGTATGTGGACGTCGCGCGCAGGGTGATGACGGCGCCGTCCGTCGCGTTGGCGCCGACGGTGAGCACGTTGCCGCTTTCGCCGCCGACGGAAACGCCGCGCGTATCCTCGCCCGTTACGGACCAGCGCACGCCCTGGTCGGCCTGCGCGGGCTTGACCTTGGCTTCCAGCGTGTGTTCGCCGGGAGCAAAGGTGGTGTTGGTGCCCACGATCTCGATGCTGTCGGCATCGGCGTGGCGGACGGGTTCAGAGCCGTCGTTGCAGGCGGCCAGCACAAAAGAGCACAGGCACAAGAGCGCCAGCATCACGATGAGTACCGCTTTTTTTGTGAGGTTTTTCATCTTCATGCCACCTCCCCGACAAGATCGATCACGCGGTGCATGCTGACGGAATCAAAGAGCACGACGGCGTCTTTATCCCCTTGCGAACGCAGCACGAGGCGCATTTCCACGCTGCCTTCGGGCGCCGTGACCGTGCCTTTGAACGCGGCAAAGTCTTCGCCCGCTTCGACGGCGAAAGTCTCTGCCTCGCCGATGACGTCGCCGTTTTTATCCAAAAACTCCACCGCAAATTCGGCTGTTAAGTCTACCCCCCCCCCTCGAAATTTTGGCAAGGCCGTCGAGGGTATATTCAAAACCTTCATAGACCGCGGTGATGGTCTGCGCCGCCTCGGACTGACCGATGAGGCGGTAGACGTAGTTGGACGCGGTGTAGTCCGTAGCGGTGATGCCCGAACGCTGGTCGGAGCCTTCCGTCAGAGCCCAGGCGGAGGCCATGCCCGAAAAATCGCCGTTGGAGACGATCTCCACGCCGTTCTCGTCCAGCACGACGGGCTCGGTCGGGAACGAGCGCTCGCCCGCGACGCTGTTTTCCAGGTACTCTTCCTTGGCTTCCTGCACGCCGTCGTCGGCGGTCTCGTTGTACGGGGTATAGGCCACCCAGTCGACGAGCAGGTCAGACGTTTCGTATTCGGGAACGCCCGCCCATTCCACGGGCTGCCACACGCCGATCCAGAACTGCCCCTCGTAGGTGGGGATGTTCGTGGTCGAAGTGTAGGTCAGCACGTCGTCGATGTAATACTTGATGGTGTTGTTCTTGACGCTCCATTCAAAGGCATAGGTGTGCCACTTGCCGTCGTTCTGCGCCGAAAGGCCCAGTTCGGAAAGCTGCACCGTCTTCGTCGTATGGCCGGTGCCCGTGTCCGTCCAGTTCGTGTTCATCACGCTGTCGTAGCCGATGCGGCCGTCCAGCTTGCCGGGGAACTCGATGTCGATCTCGTGGTTGCACTCCTCGCTCTCGTAGTAATAGGTCCAGAACGCCGTGCACATGCCCTGGCGGGGCGAGATCTTGGCGGCCACTTCAAAGCGGCCGGGGCCGAGCGCCTCCTTGGTCACGATGGCCGCGCCCGTGTTGCGCTCGCTCGCGTTTTCCCAGTACATGCCCTTGGACGAGAGCACGAGGATGCCGTCCTGCGTGTAGTTCACGTTGCTGGCCGTGGTGCCGTTGAAGCTGTCGTCGCCCCATTTTTTGTTGACGATGTCCCACTTGCCGTCGGGCGAAAGGCCGTCCGCAAAGTCGTCATACAGGCTGCCGTCGGTGGGCGCGGGGATGCGCGTCTTGTCGGCGGGCTCGACGGGTGTTTCCGGCTCCTCCGTTTCCCCGCCCGTTTCCGCATCGCCCGTGGAAACGGGCGTGGCCGTAAAGTCCGCGTCGGGCCGGGCAAAGGTCACCGTAAGCGTTTCGGGCAGGAACGTATACCCTTCCTTGACGGGCTTGATCGTCACCTCGCCGGTGAAATCGCCCAAAGAATAGGAACCGTCCTCGGCGGTGGTGGCTTTGGCTTCTTCGCCGACCATGAGCGAAACGCCTGCCAGCCCCGCACCGTTGCATTTGACGGTGCCGCCGACCGTGCCCGCGGGCTCTTCGCCGTTTCCGCAGGCAACAAAGCCCAGCGCGAGGAATACGGCAAGAAGCAGCGTCACAAGTTTTTTCATACACTTCCTCCTTAAAGTTTTATCCTTTTAACCCGCCCGCGACGGTGTTCTCCATAATGGTCTTTTGGAAACAGATGAACACCACGAGGATCGGGATCAAAGCAATGATCATGGTCGCGAACATCTCCGGATAGGCGGAGCGGCCGCGAAGTTCGCTCAGCAACAGGTTGACGCCGACGGCCAGCGTGGGCGTGTTCGGCAGGTAGATGGAGGGCGTGAGGTAGTCGTTCCACAGCCCGATGGCGTGGATGACGCCCACGGCGATCAGCGCGGGCCTGGCCATCGGCAGCATGATCTTGAAGAAGATGCCGAAATCCGAACAGCCGTCGATCAGCGCCGCCTCCGCATATTCCCAGGACAGGTTTTTGAAAAACCCGTACAGGATGAGGAAATTGAAGCCGAAGCCGCCCGCATACAGGATGAGCACGCCGACGATGGAGTTGGTCAGGTGCAGCGTCTGCATGATGCTGTACTGCGCGGGAAGGGTGCCCGCCACGGGCACCGCCATGACGAACACGGCCAGCGCGTACAGGGCGTTGCGGCCGAAAAATTTGTATTTTGCGATGACGTATGCCGCGATCGAGGACATCAGCAGGCTGAGCGCCGTGCCGAAAAGGGTGACCAGGATGCTGATCCCGAACATGCCGAACAGCGTGACGCCGTGCACGTCGTAATCGAACAGCACGTTGGTGTAGTTTTCGACGTGGAAACTCTGCGGAAAGGCCCAGATGTTCGTGAAGTATTCCTGGTTGCCCTTCACGGAGTTGAAGAGCATCCACACAAAGGGGAACACCAGCGTGACCGCGTAGACAAAGAACACCGCAAAGACCACCCAAAGGGCCCAGTCCTTGGTGACTTTGAAGCGGGGCTTTTTGAGCCCCTCGGCGCACGCGGTCTTGTCGGCGGCACAGGTCCCCTGCCCGTTTGCGCGCGGCGAAGCAGTATCGTTCATGGCTGCCCTCCTCAATACTCTACGTCGGCATACACTTTGCCGAGCGCCCATTTGATCAGCAGGATGATCGGCACCCCGATGACGGACATCGCCAGGCCGAACGCCGAAAGATAGGGCAGGTTGCGGCCGTTGAGCACGCCGTTGTAGATCATCAACGCGATGGTGTAGGTATCCGTCGTGCTCGGCGTGAGCATCAGCGGCTGCATCATGACCGTGAACACGGACGTGCAGCCGAGGATGAACGTCGTCGTGATCGTCGGCCAGACGAGCGGGATGGCGATCTGGAAGAGTTCGCGCGCCTTGCCCACCCCTTCGAGCTTGGAATACTCCATGATCTCGACGGGGATGCGGCTGATGGCGCCCGAAATGAGCACGATGTTCGTGCCGAGGCCCGCCCAGATGCAGTAGGCAAAGATCATGATCTGGTTGTTCGGGTAACGGCCGAACCAGGACGGGATGTTCTCCACCCCCAGCGCCCGCAAAATGGGGTTGACGAAGCCGAGCGTCGCGTCGAAGGAGAAGGAAAAGGTCATCGTCAGCACGGCGACGGGGATGATGGAGGGCAGGAAAAAGATGACGCGGAACGCCGCGGCGCCGGGCACCTTTTTGTACAGGAAGTAGGAAAAGAGGATGGACAGCGGCAGGCTGATGAAGCAGGTCACGGGGAAGTACAGCACCGAATTGATGACGGTGCGCCGCGTGACGGCGGACCCGCCGCCGATCTCTTCAAACACCCGTATAAAATTTTTGAAGCCGTTGAATATGTATTTCCCGCTCAGCCAGTCGAACTCCTGGAAGGACATGACCACCGTATTCACGTTCACGAGGAACCAGAAGACGAACAGCTGCACGAGCGGGAAAGCGAGCATCACGCAGATGAAGATCGCCTTGCGCTTTTTGCGGTCCAGGCCCTTGCGCTTGGGAGCGTTTTCGGCACTTTGGCCGCCCTTTTGCAATTTTTCCGCCGCCGTGGCGGCCGCCTTTGCTTCACTCATGCGAACCACTCGCTCCATTCGCTGACGATCTCTTCGTAATTGCTTTGGTACAGGGCGTCGATGTCGGTGGACGGGTCGGCGACGAGCGAGGCATAGTGCTGCACCCCTTCGACGGGCCAATCCAGGCTGAGGTAGCCCTGCAACACGGGCAGCGCCGAGGAGAGCAGGTCAAATTTTTGGCTGGTGGCGTTGATCTCGTACACGCTCTTCATAAAGTCGGTGGCGTCGTCCCCCAGGGTGACGTTGCTGTAATCGGCCGCCAGCTGCACGCCGTACGTCTCTTCCGAGAACAGTTTGAGGTTGTCGTCGCGGAGCATGAAGGCGACAAACTGTTTGGCCGCGTCCTTATGGTCGGCGTCGGCGGGGATGATGATGCTGTCCCCCGAATTGGTCGAGCCGACGGAATAGTTCACGGGGATGTATTCGCCGCTTTCATCCTTTTTGGCGCCGTCGAGGTACGGCGTGCGCATGATGTCCATCACGCAGGTCGATTCGTCGTAGTTGCCCGTCATGCCCGATTCGAGCCACTGGGCGCAGGGGATCATCGCCGCTTTGCCCGTCACGAACTCCATCTGCGCGGCGGTGTACTGCTTGCCCGCGCAATCTTCCATGCTGTATTCGGGATGGTCGGCGATCAGGTTTTTCCAGGCTTTGAGCGCCTCCTTCTGCTCGGGGTGCGCGGCGGGATCGAACACGTCGGGCGAGGCGAGCTGCGTATAGGTCTCGATCGCGTCCACCCCTGCCAGCTGCGCCCACCAGTCAAACACGACGTAATCCCAGTAGTACGTTTCGCTGCTCCAAACGAAGGGCTTGACTTCGCCGTCGGTGTCGGCCAGGATCTTTTCGCAAAGCTCCATGAGCCCGACTTCGCCCGCTTCGGGGTCGCAATCGGGGTTATCGGGATTGGAGTAGACGGTCGGCACCGCCCAGCCGCGATCCTCGAACATCTTTTTATTGTACACGAGGCCGCCCGTGCCGTTCGTCCACGCGACTTTATAATAATGGCCGTTGAACTGCGAAGCGCTCGCAAACTGCGGCAAAACCTTGTCCGCAACGGTGACGCCGTCGCTCACCTGCATCGCATACAAGTCGTCGAGCGGTTCGAGCAGCCCGCGCGCCGCAAACAGCTCCCAGGTGATGCCGTGGCTGAAAAAGAGATCGTCGTCGCTGCCGTTTTGCAGGCGGTTGGGGATCTCGGACTGCAAATTGGGGTTCGCCTCCACTTCGACGACGAGGCCCGTTTCGTCTTCAAACTTCCGCGCGAGCGCATTGATCCAGCGCTGGCCGTATTCCTTGTGCACGACGGCGATCTTCAGATCCCAGTCTGCTTTGGAACAGGCGGAAAAGGCCAGCCCGACGCCGAGCGCCATGACCAGCGCCATCGCGAGGACCAACATCCGCAATACTTTTGCCTTCATAGCATTTTCCTCCGTGTTTTTAGTTATTTAACTTAGTTAATTAACTAAATTTATTATAGCGCCCCTTTTGCGTTTTGTCAAGGCATTCCGAAAAATTTTCACAAAAAAAATTTGCGCCGCACAAGTTGACAGTGTGCGGCGGCGATGGTATAGTATTTTGCGCGCGGCAACACCTGCCGCGTGCGCGTGGCGAACCTGCCACGGCGGGAGGAACGGGATATGAAAAAGACGGCGCTGTTGCTGGCCGCCGCCCTGCTCGCGGCCGCGGCTGCATGCTTTGCCGCCTGCGGCGGTACGGACGAGGACGGCTTTGACCGCGACGCGGGGCTGGACACGGAAAACGTGTTCTTCGACGATTTTACCGAAGGGATCCGCTCCGAATACTGGAACATCGGGAACACGAAATGGGGTACGAACAACGGCGGCGTGCTGGCCGAAAACGTGAGCTACACGGCCGACGGCATCGTCGTTTTGCAGTGCAACGGGGACCTGTACACGGGGCCGCTGCGCGGGCACGGCAACAGCCACGGCAGGCGGACGGGCGCGCAGCTCGTTTCGCGCGAATACTTCGGCCCCGGGCGCTTTGAAGTGCGGCTGAAATGCCTGCCCCGCTTGGGCTCCACCACCGCGTTCTGGACGTATTACAACGACGGGCCGAACAACTACGAGATCGACATCGAGCTCAACGTCGAACAAGATTTCACGGCGGTGTGGAACACCAACTGGCTGACCCTCGAACAGAGCGACCACTTTGTGGCGCACTCCCCCGCCGTCCACAACGACGGGGAATGGCACGTGTATGCGTTTGAATGGCACACCGAACCCGCGCGCATCGACTATTACGTGGACGACGTGCTCACCCACACCTCGCAGGTCTATATCCCCGATACGGCGATGCCCGTGAACATCGGCAACTGGTTCCCCGACGGCTGGGCGGGTTCGCCCGATTTTGAAACGGATTACACCTTCGTGGACTGGTTCCGCTACACCCCCTACCGCGGCAACGATCATACGCCGCACGCCAAAGACGCGGCCTCGGACCCCGCGCTCTACCCGTCGGAGCCGCGCGCACTGCCCGCCGCCAACCTCATCTCCAACGCGGGGATGGAGAGCGCGGCGCCGATGCCCGAGGGCAGCGCGCAGGCCGGGCAAAATGCGTGGCGGCAAAGCGACGGCGGAAGCGCGGCCTTCGCCGCGGGAGAGGGCGTGAACGGCTCGGCGGCGCTGGCCCTGCAAGACGGAAAGACCGCCTACCAATACATCACGGGCATGCACGAATCGTTTGAACTCACCCTGCGCGGAAGCGCAAAGGCGCGCGCGGGGACGGGGTACATCGTCGTCGAGTGCATGCCGCTGTACACCGAAACGCTGGCCGAATACACCCTCGCCTTCGGCCAAGGCACCTTTACCGAAAAGGAGATGACCTTTTCCCTGCCCGCGGGCACGCGGCGGTTGAAGATCTCCCTGCGCGCGGACGAGGGCGCAGACGTGCTGTTCGACGACCTGTTCTGCAACCTGAGCAAGAAAACGCCCGCCGCCTGACGGGCGCACAAAGCGCGGACGCGCCCGCCAAAGACGCCGCGGGCCGATCCTAAAAGCGCGGGCGGGGGAGCATTGCTGCTCCCCCGCCCGCGCTTTTGTTGCGGATAATACCGCTCATTCGATCTCGATGCGGTGGTCGGCTTTGGCCTTGGGCACTTCCTTGGGAATGGTCAGGCAAAGCAGGCCGTTTTCGTATTTGGCCTTGATGTCCTCCTTGGAGACATCCCCCACATAGTAGCTGCGGCTGCAAGAAAAGCTGCGCTCGCGGTGGATGTAGTTCTCCTTTTTCTCCTTGTCCCCGTCCTCGCTCTCGTGCTTGTTGACGGCGATGTTCAGGTAGCCGTCTTTGAGGTCGACGTGGATGTCCTTCTTGTCCAGGCCGGGAAGTTCCACTTCCATCGTGTAAGCCTCGTCGCTCTCCTTGATGTCGGTGCGCATGTACTTGCGGCCGTTGTTCCTGCCGTAGAAGGCCGGGAAAAAGTCCTGCATGGCGTCCTCAAAAAAGTCGTAGTCGCGGTTGTGCCTTGTCAGTTCGTTTTTCATAATGATCCTCCTTCGGGCGTTAGCACTCACTGTTTGTAAGTGTTAGCACTCTCTTTCTAAGATTGCTAATATTATAGCACATCCGCGGGGAAAGTCAAGCGTTTGCAAAGGTTTTTCAAAAAAATTTTTTCGTGAAAAAAACGCGCGCGGCGCAAGCGGCGGGAAAAACGCGGCGGGCGCAGGGCGCGGCCAAAGACAACGCCCGAACGGGGCGGCGCGTCTGCCGCGGACGGCAAAGCGAACAGCCCCGCGGGAGACAAAACAAACAGCCCCGCGGGAGGCGCGGGGCCGCGGCGAACGGGGTTTTTCCGCCCGCAGGCGCGGGCAAGACCGCCTTGCGGGCGGGATAGTTGTAACAAAACCGTAAAAAAACGTGATTTTTTGAAAAAATCGTTCATACCATATTGACAATCGGCCAAAAAAGGTATATCCTATTAAAAATACCAAGTCGATCATGCGGGCGCCGCGGGGCGGCGCCGGGAGGTAAACCATGTACTGCCAGGATTGCGGCAACAAACTTGCGTTGAAATTTTGCGAAAACGAGGGGCTCGTCCCCTACTGCGACAGCTGCGGGGAGTTCAAGTTCCCGCCCTTCAAGACGGCGGTGAGCATGACCGTCGTCAACCGGGCGCAGGACAAGATCCTCATCGGCAAGCACACCAACGGCGATTTCCTGCTCTTTGCGGGCTACGTGAAGAAGGGCGAATCGGCCGAAAAGACCATATCCCGCGAGCTGCGCGAGGAGACGGGCCTCAGCGCCGTGCGCTCCAAATACGTGACCTCGCGCTACCATGAACCGCGCAACGTGCTGATGCTCGGCTTTATCGTCGTGGCGTCGGACGGGGAAGTGCACGTCAACGAGGACGAGATCGTCGAGGCGCGCTGGTGCTCCTTCGACGAGGCGTTGGAAACGGTGCGGCAGGACTCGACGGCCGAATACCTGCTCACGCGCGCCGTCGCCGAGCTCAAAAAGGGCAAGGCGTAACGCGCGCCGCGCGCGGCGGGCATAATGCGCGAAACGGCGAACAAAACACAAACCGCCCCGCTTTTGCCTTTCGGCAAAAGCGGGGCGGCTCTTTTTTACCGCTCTGTTTGTTCCGCGCGTTTTGCGGCGCCCTTGCGGCCGCGTGCCTGGCCCGATAACGGGCGGCCCGCCGCAAACGGGCGGCGCTTATTCGTTGTAGCCGTTGGGGTTTTTGCTCTGCCAGTTCCACTGGTCGCGGCACATCTCCTCGATGCCGAAGCGCGCGCGCCAGCCCAGCTCTTTGGCGGCCTTGTCGGAATTGGCGTAGCAGGCGGCGATGTCTCCGTCGCGGCGGGGGCAGATCTCGTAGGGCAGCTTTTTGCCGCAGGCCTTTTCAAAGGCGTGGATCATGTCGAGCACGCTGTACCCCACGCCCGTGCCGAGGTTGTACACGTGCACGCCCTTTTCGCGGCATTTTTCGATGGCGGCCACATGCCCCAGGGCCAGGTCGACGACGTGGATGTAATCGCGCACGCCCGTGCCGTCCTTGGTGGGATAGTCGTTGCCGAACACGTTGATCTTTTTCAGCTTGCCGCTGGCCACCTGCGCCACGTAGGGCATGAGGTTGTTGGGGATGCCTTTGGGGTCCTCGCCGATGCGCCCGCTCGCGTGCGCGCCCACGGGGTTGAAGTAGCGCAGCAGCACCACGTTCCAATCCCCTTCCGCCTTAGCCAGGTCGGTCAGGATGCCTTCGAGGTAGTACTTGGTGGTGCCGTAGGGATTGGTCGTCCCTCCCGTGCGGCAGTCCTCGGTCAGGGGCAGCTTTTCGGGGGTGCCGTACACCGTGGCCGAGGAGGAGAAGACGATGTTTTTCACGCCGTGGGCGCGCATCGTTTCCAGCAGCACGATGGTGCCGCCGATGTTGTTGTCGTAATATTCGAGGGGCTTTTTGCAGCTTTCGCCCACCGCTTTGAGCCCGGCGAAGTGGATGACCCAGTCGAATTTGTTTTCCGTGAAGATGCGGTCCATCGCGGCGCGGTCGCGGATGTCGGCCTTGTAGAAGGCGAAATCGCGCTCGGAGATCTCGCGCACGCGGCGCATGGCCTCCTCGCAGGAGTTGCAGAGGTTGTCGACGACGGCCACCTCGTAGCCGCGGGCCAGAAGTTCCACCAGCGTATGGCTGCCGATGAAGCCGGCGCCGCCCGTCAAAAGCACTTTTTCCATTTATTTCTCCTCCAAACCGAGCGCGGCCAGGAATGTCGCAAACCCTTTGCGCCCGTTATCGTCATTTTTGAACACGGCGGTGTTGCCGAGGATGCCCGCGCAGACGCGGTTCACGTACCCGCGCACGCGCTCCGCCGCCGCGGCGGGAGAAGGCGCCAAGCCCTCCCGTACCAGCTTTTCGATCATGCCCGCGTGCACGTGCAGATCGTGCGCGGGGTCGGCGAGCGCGGCGGGGTCGTAGGGCGCCTTGCCGCAGAGGATGTCCTCCACGGCGGAGAGCTGGCGTTTGAGGCGGGGCGGCAGGATGAACAGCCCCATCGCCTCGATGAGCCCGATGCCCTCACTCTTGATGTTCATGTATTCGGGATGGACGTGGAAGATGCCGTCGGGGTATTGCTCGCTCGTGCGGTTGTTGCGCAGGATCATCGAGAATATGTACGTATCCCCGCGCTTGCGGCAGATGGGCGTGACGGCGTTGTGCGGCGTATCCGCGGTGTGGCTGAGGATGTCGCAGGCGGGGCAATCGAACTTTTTCCACGTTTCGATGACCTCGGCGGCGAAGGCGGCCACTTCGGCGCGGTCCTCGCCCTCGCACTGCACGGTGCTGTTGTACCAGTCGAGGATGCCGATGCGCAGCCCCTTGTGGCGGGCGCTGCGGAACTCTTTACCGATCTTCGCCCCGTGCATGGGCATGGGGTGCAGGCCGCCCTGGTAGTGCTCGTGGCTGAGGATGGATCCGCCCACGATGGGCAGCGAAGCGTTGCTGCCCACGAAATAGTTGGGGAAGGCGTCGACAAAGTCGAGCAGCTTCACGGGCGTGCGCGTATCCACGTTCATGGGCACGTGCCGCTCGTTGATGACGATGCAGTGCTCGTCGTAATAGGCGTAGGGCGAATACTGCATGAACCAGCGCTCGCCGCCGAGCGTGAGCTTGACGGTGCGCAGGTTGCGCCGCGCGGGATGGGTGGCCGTGCCTTCGTACCCCTCGTTCTCCTTGCACAGCAGGCAGGCGGGGTATTTTTCGCCCTGCGGCGCTTTGAGCGCCTTGGCGATGTCCTTATTGTTCTTTTCGGGCTTGGAGAGGTTGATCGTGATCTCGAGGCGGTTGGTGCCGTCCTCGTACTCCCACTTGATGTTGCGGGCGATGGCCGTCTTTTGGATGTAGCCGTTCTTCACGCACAGGCCGTAAAACCAGTCGCAGGCGGCGACGGCGCCCTGTTCGCGGCGCAGCCGCCAGAAGGTATCCCCCACGGCCGAAGGCAGCGGCGTGAGCATGCCGAACACCGAAACGCAGAAGCGCTCGCGCCCCTCCTCGCTGCAAAGGCCCTTGGCCACGGCAAAGTCGCCCAGCTCCTGCATGAGCGCGTCGGGCACGCTCTCGGCCGAAGCGTCATAACCGGGGTCGCCCGTGTACGCCGCTCTCTCGCCCAGGAGCGACAAGAGCAGGTTGCGCGTGTAGTCGCGGTCCTCTTCCCGCAGGTACAGGTGCGCCGCGGCATAGGCCAACAGCTTTTCCGCCAACAGTTTTCCGTCCATTTTCTCTCCCCTTTCCGTGCGCGCGCACGGCTTTTTTACCGTCTATTATTGTACAACAGCGGGCGGGCCAAAGTCAAGCGCCGCAAACAAAACGTTTCGCTATACGGCAAACCGCTCCGAATTTCCGTTTTTTGTCACATATGAACGCACGTCCCGCCCCGCCGCGCGCGCGGCAGCAAAACGCCGCCCTCCGCGGCGCGGAGGGCGGCGATCACATTTTCCTCACCCTCGCGGGCACGGGGCGTGCGGCAGGGTGCGTTCACGGCAAAGACGGGCGCCGTCACTTGCCCGTAAAGAGGATGCGGTGGCAGCTGTCGCACTCGATGAAGGTGCCGTCGGAGAGTTTGGAAAGGTCGGCGATGGACAACTCCATGCCGCACTGCGGGCAGCGGTTGCCCTGCACGCGGCAGACCACGGGATAGACCTTTTCCTTGCGCTTGGCCTTGTATTTTTCGAGGGTGGCGGCGGGCACCTTTTTGCCGAGCTCGGCGAGCTCCTTTTCGAGGGCGGCGATCTCCCCCTCGCGCGCCTTTTTCACCTCGGCATAGCGCTCCTTGTACTCCTTGTACTGGTTCTGCATGGCGATGGTCTGTTTTTTGGCCTTTTTGTACTCGGCGGCCGTCTCCTCGATGGCCGCGGCCAGGCGGCCGATCTCCGCTTTGAGAGAGCGGAGGCTGTCAGCGATCTGGGTGGCGCTCTTTTTGTAGAAGGAGATCTCGCCCCCCTGTTCGTCCACCATCTCGTCGAGGTTGTCGTAGTCATGGATGGTGTCGGCGATCTGTGCGTATTTTTTTTGCAGCCGCTCGAAGGTGGCGCGAAGCTCGGCCGCCTTGGCGTCCAGCGCTTCCAGCCTTTCGGGCGCCTTTTCGAGGAATTTGCGCGCCGTCATGTATTTCTTGCGCTCGTCCGTGGCCGCGATCTCCTGTTCCACGGCGCGCAGCCGCCCGTCTGCCTCCTGGTAGGCAAGCAATTCTTCAATCATTTTATACCTCCTCAGAGCAAAGCGTCGTCGCAAAAGAACGTGCATGGCACGCCGAGCTTGCCCTTCAAATTGTCGAATAGGATCTTGAAACCGTAATTTTCGCTCGCGTAATGGGTGAGCTGAACGACGTTCAGCCCCGCCTCCAAGGCGTCCGCGATGAAGTTGTGTTTGATGTCCGCCGAGACGACGACGTCCGCCCCGCCGCTGCGGGCAAAGGCGAGCGCCTCGGCGTCGACGCCCGCGCCGCAGAAGGACGCGGCCGAACGCACGGTGCGCGCGGGCCCGTACAAAAAGGCGCGCGCGGTGCCGAGGGTTTTGCAAAGTTTTTCGGCAAAGGCGGAAAAGGGCTGCGCGGGCAGCGCGAACACGCGGCCGTAGCCCCCGCCTCCGAGCGGCTGGCAGGGCGGCAGCGCCCCCTGCCCGCCCGCCGCGCGGGCAAGGCTCTCGTCGATGCCGCCAGCGGCGCAGTCGAAATTGAGGTGCATGGAGATCACGCCGACGCCCTCCTTCGCCGCCCGCAGTAGGCGGGCGCCCAAGGGGTCCTCCGCGCGCAGGCTCGCGATCGGGAAAAAGATGGCGGGATGGTGGGAGACGATGAGGTTCGCCCCCGCGGCGAGAGCCGCGTCCAACGCCTTTTGGGAAAAGTCGAGGGAAAAGAGCGCACCCGTCACGGGCCCGCCCGCGTCGATGAGGATGCCGCTGTTGTCCCGCCCGCCGTAGGCGGCGACGTAATCGTCGCTCAGCCGCTTGGGATAGAGCGCGTCGATCTTTCGGTATACGTCACGGATGTTCATGCCGTCCTCCCCGGGCCGCGGCCAGCGCCGCTTCGGCCAGTTGCAGCCGCCGCTTAGCCGCGGGCAGCGGGCCGTTCGCCGCCGCCATGCGCGCGCCAAGGGCCGCGATCTCCCCTTCCAGGTAGCGCAAAAAGGCTGCGGAAGGCGTGAGCAGGTTGTCCCGCCCGAAGGCGAGCTCGGCCGCGCCGTACCCCTGCACAGCTCCCGCGGAAAGTTCCTCCTCTGCGGGCGCCTTGGCGGCGCGCAGGATGTGGTAGCGCTTGCGGCCTTCAAAATAGGTGTAGTCGTGCAGGATGCGGTACCCGCTCTCCAAGAGAAAGGCGCGCACCTTGGGCGCGTTTTTCATGGGCTGCAACACGAGCTGCGGCGGCAAAAAGCCCTCGCGCAGGATGGAGACGATCTCCTCCCCGCCCATGCCCGCGATGAGCACCTCGTCGCAAGGCGGCACAGCGGAAAGCCCCGCACAGCACACGCTCTGCACCCTGCCTTCTCCGATGTACGCCTGCAACAGCTTTTCGGCCTTGGCGAGGCTCTTGGCGCTGACGTCCGAAATGACCGCGCTGCGGCACAGGCCGTTTTCGAGCATGAATTGGGTGCAATAGCCGTGGTCGCAGCCCACGTCGGCAAAGCGGGCGCAGGGCGAAAGCTCGGCGCAGACCGCGGCCAGCCTGCCTGTACGCTTCATGTCAGTCTAAAAAATCTTTGAGCTTTTTGCTGCGCGAAGGGTGGCGCAGTTTGCGCAGCGCCTTGGCCTCGATCTGGCGGATGCGCTCGCGGGTGACGTTGAATTCCTTGCCGACCTCTTCGAGGGTGCGCGGCTTGCCGTCGTCGATGCCGTAGCGCAGGCGCAGCACCTTCTCCTCGCGCGGGGTCAGCGTGTCCAACACCCCCAAAAGCTGCTCTTTGAGCATGGTGAAGGCCACCGAATCGGAGGGCGTGGTCGCGCGGTCGTCTTCGATGAAGTCGCCGAGGTGCGAATCTTCTTCCTCGCCGATGGGCGTCTCCAACGAGACGGGGTCCTGCGCGATCTTCTGGATCTCGCGCACGCGGTCCTCGGGGATGTTGAGTTCTTTGGCGATCTCTTCGGGGGTGGGTTCACGCCCGAGCTGCTGCAAGAGGATGCGCGATGCGCGGGTCAGGCGGTTGATGGTCTCCACCATGTGAACGGGGATGCGGATGGTGCGGGCCTGGTCGGCGATGGCGCGGGTGATGGCCTGGCGGATCCACCACGTGGCGTAGGTGGAAAACTTGAAGCCCTTGCGGTAATCGAATTTTTCCACCGCCTTCATCAGGCCGAGGTTGCCTTCCTGGATGAGGTCCAAAAAGAGCATGCCGCGGCCGACGTAGCGCTTGGCGATGGAGACGACGAGGCGCAGGTTCGCCTCCGAAAGCCTCTTTTTGGCGGCCTCGTCCCCTTCCTGCATCTTTTGTGCGAGCTCGATCTCTTCGTCGACGGACAAAAGCGGCACTTTGCCGATGTCCTTCAAGTACATCTTGACGGGGTCGTCCAGCCCGATGTCTTTGAGGGCCTGTTCAAACAGTTCGCGGTCGCGCTCGTCCTCGTCCACGATCTGGATGCCCGCCTCGCCGATGGACTTGTAGATGTAGTCGATCTGGTCGGGGCTGGTATCGATCTTTTCGAGGATGTCGCAGAGCACATCGGTGGAGATGCTGCCCTTCTGGCGGTATTCGCCGATGATCTGTTTGAGGATCTCGTTGAGTTTTTGTTCGGATACGCCCATTCTGTTCGGTATGCCTCCGTTTCCTTAGGTATTTGTGAAAATATTTGTGAAGATAGAATTTTTCCGCAATTCTACACTCTACATTTTACATTTTACATTCGGCAAAGCCTGCAATGCGATCCCTCGCCGGGCTCGGGGTGACATAAAGTTTATCCTCAATTCTACACTCTACATTTTACATTTTACATTCCTTTACATTTTACATGCAAAGATCCCGCACGGGCGCCTCGCGCCGGGCCGGGGACGGCAGTACGTATTTCCCTTCATGCCTTTACATATTGGCGCGGCGCAGCGAAAGTTCCGCGATCTGCCGCGTGAGCATGCGCTTGCGGTGCAGGTCCGTTTCGGCGTCGCATTCGGCGCTGAGGCGGCGCAGCTGCTCGTCGATGTTCTCCCGTTCGAGGGTGCGCACGCAGTCGGCAAAGTACTGCTCGGCGCGCGTCCCTTCCAGCCTGTCCCCCAGGCTCAGATCGAGGATGGCGGCAAGTTCGGGGTTGTCCTCGTCGAAGATCTCGAACAAGGCGCTGGCGCGGACGCGCTCGCCCGCTTCACGCTTTTTCCGGATATGGTCGGCGATGAGCGCGTGCACGGGGTCGTCGAAGCGGACGGACGAAAGGTCGAAGCCGCGCGCGTACTTGGCGTCAAAGAGCAAAGACGCGAGGATGAAGCGGCAGGCCTTGCGCAGGCGGTCGGCATGGTCCTCGCGCAGGGCGGGCTCGGGCGGCTGCGACGCGGGGGCCGCGGGCGCGTTTTCGAGGTCGCGCCGCAGCGATTCATAGGTGGTGCCCGTCTTGTCCCGCAGCGCTTTGAGAAGGTC
This sequence comes from uncultured Clostridia bacterium, assembly GCA_944328445.1. Taxonomy (GTDB): domain Bacteria; phylum Bacillota; class Clostridia; order Christensenellales; family Borkfalkiaceae; genus Borkfalkia. Next base: position 74,307 of record CALVHO010000005.1, read on the forward strand.
CTCGCGCACGCTCGCGCTCTCTTCCCCCGCGATCACTTTCAGCGCTTCGGCCGTGTAGGCGCGCCGCTCCTCCGTTTTGGAGAGGTCGAAGCGGCGGGAGAGCACGTCGAGCTTGAAATCGACGAGGGGCATGGCCGCATCGAGGCAGGCGCGGTAGCCCTCGGGCCCCTGCCGTTTGATGACGTCGTCGGGGTCCAGCCCCTCGGGCAGCGGCACCACGCGCACGTTGACGCCCTCGTCCCGCAAAATTTCCAGCCCGCGGACGGCGCCCTTTTGCCCCGCGAAGTCGCCGTCGTAACAGATGAACACGGTATCGGCATAGCGCTTGGCGAGGCGGGCCTGGTCCTTGGTCAGCGAGGTACCCATGCTGGCCACCACGTTGCAAAACCCCGCCTGGAAGAGGGAGAGCGCGTCCATGTACCCCTCCACCATGATAAGGTCCGATAGCCCCGCGGCCTTTTTCAGCTTTTTCACCTGGTTGATGTTGTACAGGTTTTTGCTCTTGTTGAATACGATGGTCTCGCGGGTGTTCTTGTATTTGGCGAAATCGGTCTTGCCCAGCACCCTGCCGCCGAAGGCGACGACGTCTCCGAGCGCGTTGATGACGGGGAAGATGAGCCTGCCGCCGAGGGCGTCCATCGGCTTGCCGTTCTTTTCGGAGAGCGCGACGGCGCCGCTGGCAAGCATGTCCTCCCGCCCGTACCCCTTGTCCTGCAAAAAGACGGGCAGGTCGCGAAAGTTGAGCGAGGCGCCCAGCCCGAATTTGCGGACGACGGAAGAGGAGATCTTGCGGTCGAGGATGTACTGCACGTGCGCGTCGGCATGGCCGGAGTTGAGGTTGTCGAGGTAAAAGTGCGCCGTTTCGCGCAGGATCTTCAACGCGGCGTCGCGGCGGCGCTTTTCCTCGATGGTCTTTTCGGTGTCGAAATTCATCTCGGGCAGCGGAAGTTTGGCGCGCTCGGCCAAGATCTTCACCGCGTCCATGAAATCCACGGACTCGATCTCGCGGATGAAGGTGATCACGTCTCCCGAAACGCCGCAGCCGAAGCAATGGTAAAACTGGTCGGCGGCGTTCACGGAAAAGGACGGCGTCTTTTCATGGTGAAAGGGGCAGCAAGCCCAGAAGTTTGCGCCCTTTTTTTCCAGATGAACGTAGCCGCCGATCACGTCGACGATGTCGTTTTTGTTTTTCAGCTCCTGCAAAAAGGCAGGATCGAGACCTCTTGCCATGGCGTTCCGTTGTGCAAAGATGCACGCATTTTATCGATACGTATGTGCGTTTTTATGACCTCAGCTTTCCAGCTCGCCCTGGCCGAGCGCCCAGCTGCGCGGGACGAACAGGTTGTCGAACACGGCGACGGCGAAGCGGTCCGTCATCGAAGAGAGGTAATCGCACACCGCCTCGTCCAAAGAAAAGCGCTCGGCGATGCCGCGGTAAAAGCGGGGCAGCCTGGCCGCGTCGGCGGAAAAATACTCGTACATGGCCGAGAGCATGCGCTTGGCGCGCTCCTCCTCCCTGCGCGAGAGCGCGGTGATGTACACCTTGTCGAACATGAACGCGCGCAGGTGCTCCAAGGCGGCCGCTTCGCGTTCGCCCATGACCACGCGGTCCTGCCCGTCGCTGTTTTCGTAGATGGAAAAGATCATCGCGTTGATGCGGTCGCGCGAGGTGGCGCCCAGCACGGCGATGTCCTCCTTGGGCAGCTCGTCCTCGCGCAGCAGCCCCGCGCGCACGGCGTCCTCGATGTCGTGGTTGACGTAGGCGATGCGGTCGGCGATGGAGACGGCCTTGCACTCCAACGTGGCGGGGTGCCCGCTCTTTTTGTGGTTGAGGATGCCGTCGCGCACCTCGAAGGTGAGGTTGAGGCCCTTCCCGTCCTTTTCCAGCACGTCGACGACGCGCAAGGACTGTTCGTTGTGCGAAAAGCCGCGGGGGGAAAGGCTGTCGAGAACGCGCTCCCCCGCGTGCCCGAACGGCGTGTGACCGAGGTCGTGCCCGAGGGCGATGGCCTCGGCGAGGTCCTCGTTGAGAGCGAGCGAGCGGGCGATGGAGCGGGCGATCTGCGAGACGTCGATGGTGTGCGTCATGCGGGTGCGGAAGTGGTCGCCCTCGGGGGAAAAGAAGACCTGCGTCTTGTTTTTCAGCCGCAGGAAGGCCTTGCTGTAAATGATGCGGTCGCGGTCGCGCTGAAATTCGGTGCGCATGTTGCACGGCTCTTCGGCGCGCAGGCGCCCCTTGGTGTCCGCCGAGCGGCAGGCATAGGGGGAGAGGAATTGTTCTTCGAGCGCGCGCCTGCGCGCCTTGATGGGAAGTTCCATGCCGCACACCTCCCTGCCCTGCGCGCGCGGCCGCGGCGCAAAGCGGCGTTTCGTTCGTATCCGCCCGCAAAAAAGCCCGACGGAAGCGGTGCTTTTTCCGCGCGGCGGCGTTTTGACGGCGCATTTTTGCGAAGGACGCCGCAAAAACGGCGTTCCTATTATAATTTCGCCGCAAAGCGCGCTTTCCCTTTTTCTTTTGCCAAAATTTCCGCAAAAAAACCGCGGCGGCGCGCAAAAGTTGCAAAATGAGCCCGCGGCGGACCCTTTACATGGCAGTTCCGCCGTCGAGGCGGAGCACCTGCCCCGTGAGGTAGCGGCTTTCGGCCAAGAACAGCACGGCCGCGGCCGCCTCTTCGGGGGTGCCCGCGCGGCCGAGGGGCACGGCGCGGAAAAACTCCCGCCGCTCTTCGGGCGAGAGGTGCCCGTTCATGGCGGTATCGACGAAGCCGCAGGAGAGGCAGTTGACGCGGATGCCCGACGGCGCCAGCTCCTTGGCGCAGGCCTTGGTGAAGCCGATGAGGGCGGCCTTGGAGGCGGAATACGCGCTCTCGCAGGCGCCGCCGCACTCCCCCCAGATCGAGGAGACGTTGACGATGGCGCCGCCGCCCCGCCGCAGAAGGCGGGGCACGGCCGCGCGCGTGCACAAAAAGGCGCCGTCGGCATTGACCGAAAACACCTCGCGCCACTCGGCCAGGGTGGTATCCTGCACCTGCTTGTACAGGGCCACGCCCGCGTTGTTGACCAGGACGGACAGCCCCGGCACGGCGTTCACGGCCTCGTTGACCTGCGCCTCGCAGGTCACGTCGCAGCGCAGGGACAAGACGCCCGCCCCGGCAGCCTCGCACAAGCGGGCCGTTTCGGCCGCGCCCGCGTCGTCGTGCGCGTACAAAAAGGCGACGTCGTAGCCCGCCCGCGCGAAGGCGAGGCAGACCGCCCGCCCGATGCCGCGGGAGCCGCCCGTCACCAGCGCCGCGCTCATGCCTTGCGCAGCGGCAGGCCGAAGACGCGCACGATCTCGGCCGCGACTTCTTCCACCGTCTTGCCGTTGGTATCTACGGTGTAGTCGGCGCAGCTCTCGTAGATCGGGGTGCGGTAATCGAGCAGTTCCTTCATCTTTTCAAAGGTGGTGTTTTTCAGGAGCGGGCGGTCCTCGCCGGTGTGTCCCGTGCGCGCGAACAGCACCTCGATGTCCACCTTCAAAAAGACGATGCGCCCGCCGTGTTCTTTGAACGCGGCGCTGTTTTCGGGGCGGAGCACGCAGCCGCCGCCCGTGGAGATGACGCAGCCTTCCTGTTTGGCCACTTCATGAACGATCTCCGTTTCGTATTGGCGGAAGCGCTCCTCGCCGTAAAACTCGAAGATGTCCGCGATGCGCCCGTGGCGGTCGCTGATGAGGTCGTCCGTGTCGTACCAGCGCATGCCCGTCATGTCGGCCAGGCGGATGCCCACCGTCGTCTTGCCCGCGCCCATCATTCCGCAAAGTACGATGTTCATAGCACAAAACTCTCCACGGCCAGAAGGTAGCTGTTTTTGCCGAAGCCGAGCACGGTGCCGCGGCAGACGGCGGAAATGACGGAGTTGTGGCGGAATTCCTCGCGCGCGTGCACGTTGGACATGTGCACCTCGACGACGGGCGTATCCACCGAGGCGATGGCGTCGCGCAAGGCATAGCTGTAATGGGTGAAGGCGCCCGCGTTGAGCACGATGCCGTCGGCATCCGTTTCCTGGATCTTGGTGCACAGCTCGCCTTCGAGATTGCTCTGGAAGAACTCGCAGTCGATCCCCCGCGCGGCGGCAAAGGCCGCGATCTCGCGTTCGATCTCGGGCAGCGTCTGCGTGCCGTACACGGACTTTTCGCGCAGGCCCGTCCTGTTCAGGTTGACGCCGTTGAGAATGAGCAGTTTCATGCTTGGTAAACCTCCCTGTATTGTTCAAAGAGCGCCTTCGCCTCCTCCGCGCGCGGCGCGCGGCCGAGCACGAGGCAGTCGGCAAAATACGCCTGGTAAAAGAGCATGCCCTCGCCGTTGAGCGTGCGCTTGCCGAGCCCTGCCGCGAGGCGCAAAAATTCGCTTTGGCGGGGCACGTAGATGAGGTCGACGGCCGCCTCGCAGCGGGAGAGCACGTCCTCCCCCACGGGCGAGCGGCCCTCCGACTTGTGCATGCCGACCCCCGTGGCGTTGACGATGAGGTAGCGGTCCTCGGGCGTGACCGAGCCGAGGAGCTCCGCGCCCGCAAATTCACGGCAGACGGCGGCCGCGCCATCGCCGTTCACGTCGAACACCTGCACGTGCGCGCCCGCGTCGAGCAGCTTTTTGACGACGCTGCGGCCCGCGCCGCCCGCGCCGAGCACCAGCGCGCGCCTGCCCGCGGGGCGGATGCCGCCGTTTTCGAGCATGAGCGCAAAGCCTGCGCCGTCGGTATTGTACCCGACGCCGCCGACGACGGTGTTGACGGCACCGAAGACGGCCGCGTCCCCGCGCAGGCCGCGCAGGTACGGGATGACCGTCAGCTTGTACGGGATGGTGACGTTGAAGCCGTCGAACTCCGCCAAAAGCCTCTTCACCGCGGCGTCGAAGCCCTCGGGCGGGCAGGAAACGAGCTCGTAGCTGCAACCGCTGCCCAGCCCGCGCTGGATGAAGCCGTGCATTTTGGCGCTGTCCGACTTGGAAACGTCCTTTCCGATCAAGGCAAGTTTGTTCATGAATACCCCCGAACGCAAACCGTTGCGGTTTTTTCTTTTTGTGCGCGCTTCTGTATTTTAATTATGACAGACGGGGATGCGCCTTCGCGCGGAAATGTTTGCGCGCGGAAATGTTTGCGCGCGGATGCGTTCGCGTGCGGATGTGTTCGCGTGCGGCCGCGCGGAAAACTCAGCCGAGCAGGCCGTAAAAACCGGGGAAGGAGATGTTCACGCATCCGGCGTCCGCGATCTGCCCGCCGCGGGCGCTCGCGGCGAGCCCCACGGCCGCGCTCATGGCGATGCGGTGGTCCTTGCACGAGAGCACGTTCCCGCCCGCGAGCGCCTTTTTGCCGCGGATGACGAAGCCGTCCTCCGTCGGCGTGCAGTCCCCGCCCAGGGCGGCGATCATCGCCGCGGTGGTGGCGATGCGGTCGCTCTCCTTCACGCGCAGCTCTTCGGCACCCGTGATGACGCTCTCGCCCTCGGCAAAGGCGCACAGGACGGCGACGACGGGCACCTCGTCGATGAGCGAGGGCATGAGCTCCCGCCCGAAGCGCACGGCGCGCAGGGGGGACTTGTATACGCGGATGTCGGCCACGGGCTCGCCGCAGACGGTGCGCGCGTTTTCGAGAACGTAGCGCACGTTCATGGCGTCGAACACCCGCAAGATCCCCGCGCGCGTCGGGTTGACGCCCACGTTTTTGCAGAGGACCTCGCCGCGCAGGGCGCCGAGCGCCAGGAAGTAGGCCGCGCTCGAAATGTCGGCGGGGACCTCGACGTCGGTGCAGCGCAGGCGGCTCTTTTTCACGGTCACGGTGCAGCCTTCGGCGCGGATGTCGGCGCCCATGGCCGCGAGCATGCGCTCGGTGTGGTCGCGCGAGGGCAGCGGTTCGCAGACCGTGCTCTCCCCTTCGGCGCCGAGGGCGGCGAGGATGAGCGCGCTCTTAACCTGCGCGCTGGCCACCGCCGTTTGCACGCGGGCGCCGCGCAGGGCGGCGGGGCGCACTTCGACGGGCGCGTGCCCGCCGTCGGTGGCGATGTCCGCCCCCAACAGCCGCAGCGGCGCCGCCACGCGCTCCATGGGGCGGGCCGAGAGGGAGGCGTCCCCCGTCAGCCGCGCGTGCACGCCGCGGCCCGCCAAAAGGCCCATCAAGAGCCGCATGGTCGTGCCGCTGTTGCCGCAGTCGCACTCCGCGTCGCGGAACGTTTCGCGGCCGCGCACGGTCACGCAGCCGCCTTCGGCGCGCACTTCGGCGCCGAGGGCGCGCATGCACGCCGCCGTGGAGAGGCAGTCCTCCCCGAGCAGCGCGCCCGTGATGTGCGCCTCCCCTTCCGCCGCGGCGTTGAACATCACCGCGCGGTGGGTAATGGATTTGTCGCCGGGGATGCAAAACTCCCCGCAAAAGTCCGCGCGCGGACGGATGGTCACGTTCATTGTTCCTCCCCCGCGCGGGCGGGCGCGGATCCCCGTTCGGCGCGTGCGTAGCCGCGGCGGGCGTCTGCCCCCTCTTCGAGGAGGGCGAGGTAATCGCCGTATTTTTGCGGGGAAAGGGTGAACAAGGCATACTCCCCGCGCGCCTTGGGCAGGACGAGCGAGACGCCGCCGCCCGCATTCTTTTTGTCGTGCAGGGCAAATTCCAGGCCGCGGCGCGCCCCGCGGAAGGCGGGGATGCGCGGCTCGGCCGCGGCGACGCGGCGGCGCACCTCTTCGGCCCAGGCGGGTGAACACACCCCCTCGCGCTCGGCGATGAGGCTTTCCAGCCACAGGCCGATGAGCACGTATTCGCCGTGCGAGCGCCGCCCGTACAGGAGTTCGAGGGCGTGGCCCGTGGTGTGGCCGAGGTTCAGGCACTTGCGCAGGCCCTGCGTTTCCGTCTCGTCCGCCTCGACGACGCGCGCCTTGAAGCGGATGCAGTCGGCGGCCAGCTCCTGCAAAAAGGCGACGTCCCGCAAGCGTGAACCCGCCCCGAGCTTGTCCCCGATGGCCGCGTCGAGGATGCCCGTCTTGACGATCTCCCCGAGGCCGCATTTGACCTCGCGCGCGGGCAGCGTGTGCAGAAACAGCGGGTCGGCAAAGACGCGCTCGGGCTGGTAAAAGGTCCCGACGGCGTTTTTTACGCCGCGGTGATCGACGGCCGTCTTGCCGCCCACGGAGCTGTCCACCTGCGCCAAGAGCGTGGTGGGCACCTGCACGAGGCGGGTGCCGCGCATGTACAGCGCCGCCGCCAGGCCCGCCATGTCCCCCACCACGCCGCCGCCGAGGGCGACGACGAAGGAGCCGCGGTGCAGCCCCGCCGCAAACATTTGGTCCAGGATCCGGAACAACGTGGTGCGGTTTTTGTGGCGCTCCCCCGCGGGCACGACGCAGACCTGCGCCGCGGGAAAGGCGTCGGCAATGGCGTCGGCGTAGAGGCCGTAAACGTTTTTATCGGTGACGACGAAGGCCTGCTTGCCCGCGAGGTATTCCCGCGCGGCGGCAAAGGCGCCTTCGCCGCACAGCACCTCGGACGGGCGCTGCTTGGTGTTCAAAAGGATGGTTTGCATGTTCTCTTCCGTATCCGTTGTGCTGCGGCCGCAACGCAGCCGGCCGCTTATGTGTGCCCCGCGGCCCCGCCGCGAAAGGCTTTTTGTTCCCCTACGCCCGCGGACGGCCCGCGGGGCCCGTTCACGGCAGGCGGTCGTAACGGGCTTTGACCTCTTCCATATAGTCGCCGCCCAGCCGCTCGGCCACCTTCTGCGCGAGGGCAAAGCACACCGTGCTCTCGACGACGATCTCGCAGGCGCAGATCGCGCACACGTCGCTGCGCTCGGTGGCGGCGCGGCAGGGACTGCCCGTGACGAAGTCGACGGTGTCCAGCCCGCGCATGAGGGTGGGAATGGGCTTCATCGCGGCGCGCAGGACGATCTCCTCGCCGTTGGACATGCCGCCCTCGACGCCGCCCGCGCGGTTGGTGTGCCGCACGAAGCGGCCGCCCTCGTTGCAGATCTCGTCGTGAACGGCGCTGCCGCGCAGGCGGGCCGCCGCGAAGCCGAGGCCGAACTCCACGCCCTTGATGGCCTGGATGCCCATCACCGCGCCCGCGAGGTGGCCGTCGAGCTTGTCCCCGTAGTTCATGCAGCTGCCGAAGCCGCTCTTCAAGCCGCGCACGCGCACCTCGACGATGCCGCCCGCCGTGTCCTTATCGGCCGCGGCGGCGTCGATGCTCTCCATCGCGCGGCGGCAAAGGCCGGCGTCGGGCATGAACAGGGGGCTTTCACGCACCTTTGCGATCTCGTCAAAGGAATATTCGCGGGCGTCGGAAACGCCGCAGACCTCGCGCACGTAGCCCGCGACTTCGACGCCCAGCGCGCGCAGGTACATGCGCGCGAGGGTGCCCGCCGCCACGCGCACCGCCGTTTCGCGGGCGGAGGCGCGCTCCAAGATGTTGCGCGCGTCCGTCTGCCCGTACTTGCGCAGGCCCGCAAGGTCGGCGTGCCCCGGGCGCACGCGGGTGAGCCGCCTGGCCGCGGTATCCGCCGCGTAGGGAGACATGTACGGCTCCCAGTTGGCGTAGTCCTTGTTTTCGATGCGCAGGCAGACGGGGCTGCCCAGCGTCAGGCCGCCGCGCACCCCCGCCGTGATCTCGGCGCGGTCCTTTTCGATCTTCTGGCGGGCGCCCCGCCCGTAGCCGCCCTGGCGCATGGCCAGGTAGCGGTCGATCTCCTCTTTGTCCACCGCGAGCCCCGCGGGCAGGCCCTCGACGATGGCCGTCAGCGCGGGCCCGTGCGATTCGCCGCTCGTCATCCAACGCAGCATACCGTTCCTCCGTTTTTCCGTTCCGCGGGCCGCACGGCCCGCGCCTTTTGTCCCGTCCTTTTCCCCCAACGCCGCGGGCAAGGCGCGCCCGCGCGTTCATGACGTTTTTCTTCCCGCGCCGTCTTGTTCCGCGCGTTCACTTCCCCGCCCAGGTCACTTCGTACCCGCCGTCGCGGCGCACCGTCAAGGTGACGGTGCCGAGCTCGTCGGTGCGGTACATCGCCGCGGAACCGTGTTCGCGTATGCGCGCGGCCACGGAATGGGCGGGATGGCGGTAGGCGTTGCCCGCGCCCGCGCTGAAAAACACCGCCTCGGGGCGGGCTGCGGCGAGCAGGGCTTCGCCCGTCGAACCCGCGCTGCCGTGATGGCCCGCTTTGAGAAAGTCGAGCGAGGCCAAATCGGGCGCCAGCCAGACGGTGCCGCCCGTCGTTTCGGCGGGATAGGCCAAGGCCTCGGGCCCGAGCACCGAAAACAGGTCCGCGAGCGCGGCTTCCGTCTCCTCGCCCGCGTCGCCCGTGAACAGGAGGCTGCGGCCCGCGTATTCCAGCCAGACGACGGCCGAGGACTCGTTGTCGTCCTCGCCGCGGTAGGCGCTGTTCTCCGAAGACGGCGAAAGGGGCGCCAAAAAGAGCAAATAGTAAAAATCTTCGCCCGCGTCCGCGGGATACACGGCCTCGTACATCTGCGACAGGCGCACCTCGGCGCCCGCCTGCACGGCGGCCTCGTAAAAATCGCCGAAGGGCGTGCCCGCCGCGGCCCGTTCCGCGGGCGGCATGAACACCGTATCCGCGCCGAACAGGCGCACGGCCTCGCGCAGGCCGCCCGAATGGTCGGAATCGGCGTGCGTCAGCAGCACGTAGTCGAGCCTCTTCACGCCCGCCGCGCGCAGGGCGGAAACGAGCGCGCCCGAAGCCTCGGCGGATCCGTCTCCGCCGTCGATGAGCATGAACTTTCCGTCGGGCAGGCACAGCAGCGTGGCGTCGCCCTGGCCCACGTCGATGAAGTGGACGCAGAGCTCCCCTTCCCCGCGCGCGGCCAACGCGGGCAGCGGGCGCAGAAGGTAATGGAGCGGAAAGGCGAAGGCGTCGAAAAGGGCGGCCGCGGCCAGAACGAGGGCCGCCAGCGCGAGCAACGCCGCGCGCAGCGGGAAGCGCCGCTTTTGCAGCAAGGCGCGTTCGCGCACGGGGCGTTTTTGCCGCACGGCGCGTTCATGAACAATGCGCCGCCTTTGCGGCGTGGCGCGTTCATGAACGGAGCGCTCTTTCCGTCCCGCCCGCACCATCTCAGGCGGGCTTGCCGCGCTTGCCCGCGCACAGGCGCGCGATGTCCTCGGTGCGGGCCGCGGCGCAGGCGTAGCCGATGTCGTACATCTGCGCGCCGCTGAGCACCGATGTGGGCGTGTAGGCGGAGAGGTCGGGTTCGAGCAGGACGTCGCAGGCGGCAAACCCCGCCTGCGCGCCGTGTACGGCGGTGCCGTCCGCCGCCGTGAAGGTTCGCCCGCTGTAATAGGCGGGCGGAGAAAGCGCGACGCCGACGACGACGTCCGCACCCAGCGTGCGGGCCACGTCCCCGGGGACGGCGTTGACGAAGGCGCCGTCGACGAGCCGCCGCCCGCCCAGCTCCACCGCGCGGAAATAGGGCGGCATGGCGCAGGAGGCGAGCACCGCGCGCGACGCGCTGCCCTCGCGCAGCACCGCCTCGCCGCCCGTGGAAGCGTCGGTGGCCACGGCCGCAAAGGGCAGCGAAAGGTCGGCGATGTCGCTGCTGCCCAGCACGTCGTCCAACAGGACGCGGACGGGGTCAAAGCTCTTGGAGAGCAGTACGGACAGGGCCATGGTCTTGTAATCGAGCCCCGAAAGGAGCGCGCCGATGTCGCGCGGGGTGTAGCCGCGGGCGTACAGCGCGCCCACGAGCGCGCCCGCCGAAGTGCCCGCCAGCACCCCGAAGGCGAAGCCCGCGTCGAGCAGGGCCTGCATGGCGCCGAGATGCGCCATGCCCTTGGCCCCGCCGCTACCCAACGCCAGGCCCAGCGTCTTTTTTCTTCCGCCGAACGCCTTCATCTTCTTCCTCCGTGCGTGCCCGTGCGGGCGCGGAACGCCGTGCGCGCCCTTGCCCGATGCGGGCGGTCCCCTTTTGAAGGGGCCCGTTTACTCCTTTGCAGCGGCCCGTTTACTCCTTGATGCCGCGGGCGAGGGCGTACGCGCCCCAGATGCCCGCGTCGTTGCCCAACTGCGCCCGCACGATGGAGAGCGGGATGCGCTCGCTGTCGACATACAGGTGTTCGCCCACGTAGCGGCGGACGGGGCGCAGCAGGTTTTCGCCCTGCCCCGAAACGCCGCCGCCGACGATGATCGCCTGCGGACGGAAGATGCTGACGAGGTTCAAGATGCCCTCCGAGAGGTACATGACGTAATTTTTGACCACCTTTTCGGCCGCGGCGTCCCCCGCTTCGGCCGCGGTGAAGGCGGTGCGGCCGTCCACGCGCGCGGCGTCCTGCCCGGCGATCTCCCACATGAGCGAATCTTTGGCCTCGAACATGGCGCGCTTGGTGTCGCGCACCAGCGCCGTGGCCGAGGCGTACTGCTCGAAGCAGCCGCGCCGCCCGCAGGTGCAGGGGATGCCGCCCGCGACGATGACCATGTGGCCCGCCTCGGCCCCGCCGCCGCAAAAACCTTCAAAGATCTTGCCGTCGAGGATGATGCCGCTGCCGATGCCCGTGCCGAGGGTGATCAGGATGCTGTCCTTGTATTGTTTGCCCGCGCCGAACGCCGCCTCGCCCAGCGCCGCCACGTTGGCGTCGTTGGAGATGCGCACGGGCACGCCCGCCGCCGCGGAGAGGTCGGCCGCGAAGGGAAGGTCTGTCCAGTCGTAATTGGTCCAGCGCACGACGAAGCCCTTCTCGCCGTCGATGACGCCCGGCGTGCCCATGCCCGCCGCCACGAGCTCCCCTTCCTTCGCGCCCGCTTTTTGGCACAGCGCCCGCATGAGCGCGGCCGTCTTTTTCACGGTGGCGTGGTAGCCCTCCGCCTTGGACGTGGCGGACGAATCTTTGAACAAAAGGTCTCCCTTTTCGTTGAAGATGCCCGCCTTGACGCTCATGCCGCCGAAATCGATGCCGATGTAATAACGCATTGCTGCTTCCTCCGTTGTCCGTATGTTTTTCCGCGCGAGGGCGCGGACGTTCGTTTTTATAAATTTTTTGCGCAAAGAACGCGAACTTTTGCGCCTTCGCGGCGTCTTGCTATCGTTGCAGCTGCCCGGCGCGGCGCAAGGCGGCTGCGGGGCCCTCGGCCGCGAGCACGGCGCGAAGTTCCTCCGCCGCCGCGCGCTCTTCTTCCGTCAGCAGCGCGTCCCCGCGCTTGGAGAAGGAGCGGGAAAAATCGAAGGTGAACCCGTCCTCCCCGCGTTCGAGGAAGAGCTGCGCCGTGGCGTCCTCCCCGCAGACGGCGGCGGCTCCTTCCTTGGCGGGCGCCACGGCGATGACCGTGAGCGAGCCGCCGCCGCGCAGCTTGCGCCCCGCGGCAAAGATCTTTTCGCATTCGAGCGAAGGGTCGGGCGAGGCGGCGCGGAACACGCGCTCCAAGGCCGCGACCGAATCGATGAACAGGACGGCGTCTCCCCCGCTTTCGGCCACGCGCTTGGCGCGCTCGGCCAAGAGCACGGCGCGCGCGGCGAACGCGGCCGCGGGTTTGCCCACGGCGGCGGCCGCCACCGCCGCCTGCGGGAAGGCGTCGCAGAACTCGGTCTCTTCCTCGGGACGGAAGGCGGGCAGCAGGCACAAGAGCTCTGCCGCGGGCAGCGCGGCGCGCACGGCGCCCGCCGCGGCGAAAATGAACCGCGTTTTGCCCGACGCGGGCTCCGCCCAGACGATGGCGCGCTGCCCCTTGCCCAGGGGGCACAGCAGGTCGGCTGCGGCCAGGGCCGCGCCGCCCGCGCCGAGGGGCAGCCTTTCTTCGGGGTAGACGGCCGCGCACTCTTCAAAGCGCGGCCTCGCGACAAACAGCGGCGCCGCGCCGTTGACCGATACGACCTGCGCCAAGGAGGCAGGGCAGCCCTGCGCGGCGGCGGTGTAGCCGCCGACGATGTCCCCGCTGCGCAGGCCGTGGTCGCGCACGAGCTTTTCGGAGAGGACGGGGTCTTGCTCCCCCGCCTCGCCCGCGGGCCCGCGCAGCCGCCCGCCGCGCGCGCCCAGCTCCACGATGCCCTGGGCGGTGCCGTCGTCGCCGAGGCGGCCCGCCTTCGTCACGTCCGCAAATTCGATGCGCGGCTCCTCGCTCATCGGGTATTCCATCTGCGCGAGGCAGTCGTCGATGAGCCCGCGCACGCTCGATATCTGTTCGGGCGGGGCGTCGCTCGCCTTGACGTGCGCGCCCTTGTTGCTGCGCTTTTCGGGCGGGGAAAACCCGCTCGCCACCCCGATCAGGCGCATGATCAGGTCATGCTTTTTCACCGACGTGGGCGCGTTGATGCCAAAGGCGCGGGCGATGCTGCGCACTTCAAATATGTTGTACTTGTTCACGTATCTGTATACGGGATCGAAGATCTCCAACAGTTCCTTTTCTTCCATCGTTATATCCTCTCCATGACCGCGATCCCGCCCGCGAAGGGCGCGCCGCATTCCAGTGTTCCGCCCGCAAAGCCGACGGAGATCTTCCGCCGCGCGGCTGCATCCAGGAAGGTTTGCAGCGGCGCGATGTCGAGCGAGCAGCCCTCGCACTTGTAGTGCATGGGCACGGCCACGCGCGGCCGCAGCGCCTCGATGTAGGCAAGCGCCCCGTCGGCGTCGACGGTGTACGTGCCGCCCACGGGCACCAGCAATACGTCCGCGCGGCCGATCTTGTTTGCAAGCTCCGCCGAACAGGGCTGCCCGATGTCCCCCAAGTGGCAGACGCGCTGCCCGTCGGCTTCAAACACGAACACGGTGTTCTCCCCGCGCTTTTTGCCCTGCACGTCGTCGTGGAAGGCGGCGATGCCCTCCACGTTCACGCCGCCGCAGGTATGGCGCCCCGCGCCCGCGACGATCTCGCGCGCGCCGCGCACCCCCTCCGTGTGGCCGTGGTCGAAATGGAAGTGGCTGCACGCCACGTACTCCGCCTCGACGGGCGGCATTTCGTAGCCGATGCCCGTGAACGGGTCGGTGACGATGCGCGTCCCGTCCCGCGCTTCCAACAAAAAGCACGAATGCCCCAGATAGGTAAGTTTCATTTCCCCCTCCTCCTTATCCATTAACGGCGCGGGCGCTTTCGCTCATGCGATCGTTCATGAACGCACCCCGCCCCTTTCCCCCGCGGCGGGGACAAAGCGCAGTTCGGCAAAGCGGCGCTGCGCCTGCCCGCCCGCGCGCAGCTCGTAGTCGGCCGCGATGCGGAAGGCGCCGTCCCGCTCGCCGCATTCGAGGGCGTGGGTGTAGACGGCCGCCGCGATCTCCCCGTAGGGCGTGGCGATGCGGGCGGGCGTTTCGGCCAGCGGCTGCCAGTCGAAGGCGTAGGCGATGCCGCCCCGCCGCTCGATGCGCACGCACGCGCCCGCGCGGACGAAAAAGTGCCCGCCCTCCGCAGCGAAACGGTACAGCCGTTCGCCCGCGGCGGACAGAGAGCACGTCCCCTCCGCTTCGAGCAGCTCTTCTTCCCCTTCCGCCGACATCCGCAGCGCGGCGCGCACCTTCTGCATAGCCCCTCCGCACGCTTTCTCGGGTGTATTATACCACATCGGCGAACATTTGTAAATTTTTTTAAGGCAATTTATTTATTATGTAAAAAATTCCGCCCGTCGGGGCGGAAGAGAAAAACGGCTTTGCCGAAGGGACAGGCGAACGCCCCCGCGGGGCGGAAACGTACGCTCGGCTCCACGCACGCGGCGGAACCACGCGGGGCGGAAAAAGGCGGCTACGGGGGCAGACGGAAGCCCCGCGCGCGGAGCGCGCGGAACGGGACGGGGTCTACACGATCCTGCGTTCGCGGTCGAGGTGTTCCTTGCGCAGCCTGCCCGCGCGCAGCAGCCCGCGCAGGCGGGCGGCGTCCTCCGCTTGCAGGGCGGAGAGGTAGTCCTGCAAGTTGGAAATGAGCGTTTCCAACTCCGCGGAGAGCGCCTCGCGGTTGAGCAGGAACAGCCGTTCCCACAGCCCCTCGTCCACGCCCGCGATGCGGGTCATGTCCTGGAAGCTGCCGCCCGTAAAGCCCGAAAAGCCGTCGGCGGTGCCGCTCTTGACGTAGGCGCTGCTGACCACGTGCGCCAGCTGCGAGGTGTAGGCGATCTTGGCGTCGTGCTCGGCGGCCGTGCAGCGGGTGATCTGCCCGAAGCCCATTGCACGGAACAATCCTTCCAGCAAGGAGACGGCCTGCGGGTCGGTGCGCGGGGCGTGGGTCACGATCATGCTCGCGCCGTCGAAGAGGCCCGCGCTCGCGTTGGCAAAGCCGGAGACCTCCTTGCCCGCCATCGGGTGGCAGCCCACATAGCGGTAGGCGCGCTCCTTCGCGTATACGCAGCGCTCGACGGCGCCCTTGACGCCGCAGACGTCGGCCACGACGGCGCCCGCCGAAAAGGTCTCTTCGTCCAAATAGCGCATGGCGGCGTCGGGCGGGAGTGCGACGAACACGACGTCGTACCCGTGCGGGCCGCGCGCGGCGCGGCCGATGACGCCCTGCGCGAGCGCCGCTTGCTCCACGGCGGGCAGGTCGGAACCGTCGGGGGCGTACCCCGCGCGGCGCAGCGCCTTGGCCATGGAGCCGCCGATCAACCCCAGGCCGACGATCAGTATCTTCATCCGGTTTACCTCGTTGTGAACAGATTTTGCGGGTACGTCCCCACATTTTTGAAGCCGCGCAGAGCCGCGGGCGCGTTCAATGCATGCCGCCGGCCGCGCAGAGCCGCGGGCGCGGCCTTGCCGTGAACAGGGTCAGGCCCGCGGGGCGAGGGCCGCCGCGCAGCTTTCGCGGACGGCGCGGCAGGTCCTCTCCACCTGCGCGGCGGTGTGGGCCGCGGACACGAACATCGCCTCGTACGGCGAGGGGGCCACGTACTGGCCGCGCGCGAGCATGGCCGAAAAATAGGCGGAAAAGGCCGCGCCGTCGCAGGCGAGCACTTCCTCGTAATTTTGCGGCGGGCGGGCGCAGCCGAAGAAGGGCGTGAGCAGCGAGCCGACGCGGGAGACGGCCACGCCCGCCGCGGCAAAGGCGCCTTCCAGCCGCGCGCCCAGCGCTTCGAGGCGGGGATAGACGCGCGCCCTCCCCTCCCGCAGCCGCGAAAGCACCGCCAGCCCCGCCGCCGTGGCGACGGGGTTGCCCGAAAGGGTGCCCGCCTGGTACACGCCGCCCGCGGGAGCGACGAGGCGCATGATCTCGCGGCGGCCGCCGTAGGCCGCCAAAGGCATGCCGCCGCCCACGATCTTGCCGTAGGCGGCCAGGTCGGGCGTCACGCCGTAGCGCTCCGCCGCCCCGCCGTAGGCGACGCGGAACCCCGTGATCACCTCGTCAAAGAGCAGGAGGGCGCCGTGCCCGTCGCACAGCGCGCGCAGCCCGCGCAAAAAGCCTTCCTGCGGCGGCACCACGCCCATGTTGGCGGCCACGGGCTCGACGACGACGCAGGCCACCTGCCCGCGGTATTCCTCCAAAAGCCGCCGCACCCCTTGCAGGTCGTTGTACCCCGCCACGAGGGTATCGCCCGCGCAGGCCGCGGGCACGCCGAGGCTGTCGGGCACGCCGCCCGTGAGGCAGCCCGAACCCGCGCGCACCAGCAGCCCGTCCGCATGGCCGTGGTAGCAGCCCGCGAACTTGACGATCTTGTCCCGCCCCGTGAAGCCGCGCGCCAGCCGCACCGCCGACATCACCGCCTCGGTGCCCGAGCTGACCAGCCGCACCATCTCGCAATGGGGGCAGGCGAAGGCGATCTCCTCGGCCAGCTGCGTCTCGCGGGCGGTGGGCGCCCCGAAGGAGAGCCCCCTGCCCGCCGCCCTGCGGACGGCGCGCACCGCCGCGGGGTATGCGTGCCCGAAGACGAGCGGGCCCCAGCTCATCACGTAATCGGTGTAGGCGTTGCCGTCGGCATCGAAGATGCGCGCGCCCTTGCCCCTGCGGATGAACAGCGGCGTGCGCCCCACCGCGCGGAAGGCGCGCACGGGCGAATCGACGCCGCCAGGCAGGATGTTCTGCGCCGCCGCGAACAGGCGGCCGCTGTTTTTTGTGCCCTTTCCTTTCATGGATCGACCCTTCCGATCACCGTTTGTCTCGTTTTTTGCGATACGTATATGTATTTTGCAAACACCTGCCCGCGCGGCCGCTTGTGCCCGTTCATGCCTTGCCGCAAAAACGCAGGGCGTAATCGAGGGCGTGGTAAGTGATGACCATGTCCGCCCCCGCGCGGAAAAAGGCGGTGAGCACCTCGCAGACGGTGCGCGCCTCGTCGAGCATGCCCGCCCGCGCGGCCGCCTTGACCATCGCGTACTCGCCGCTGACGTTGTACACCGCCAGCGGCAGGCGGGTCTGCGCGCGGGCGGCGCGGACGACGTCGAGATAGCAGAGCGCGGGCTTGACCATGAGGATGTCCGCGCCCTCTTCCTCGTCGCACGCCAGCTCGCGCAGCGCCTCCCGCCCGTTGCGGAAGTCCATCTGGTAGGACTTGCGGTCCCCGCACTGCGGGGCGGACGCGGCCGCCTCGCGGAAGGGCCCGTAAAAGGCGGAGGCGAACTTGGCGCTGTACCCCATGACGGGCAGCGACAAAAAGCCCGCGCCGTCCAGCGCGGTGCGGATGGCGGCGACGACGCCGTCCATCATCGACGAGGGCGCCACCATATCCGCCCCCGCCCGCGCCGCGCACACGGCCGCCGCCGCGTGCAGGGGCAGGGAGGCGTCGTTGTCCACCTCGCCGCCGCGCAGGACGCCGCAATGGCCGTGCGAGGTGTATTCGCACAGGCAGATGTCGGCGATGACCAGCAGCTGCCCGCGCTCCGCGGCGCACAGCTCCTTGATGCGGCGGACGGCGCGGGGCACGGGGCCGCCGTCGTCCCACGCGCCGCTGCCCTCCTCGTCCTTGCGGGCGGGGACGCCGAAGAGCATCAGCCCCGCGATGCCCGCGCGGAGGGCGTCCTTCACCACCCCGTCGAGGCGGTCCACGGTGTAGCGGTACACGCCGGGCATGGAGGCGATCTCCTCCTCGATCCCCTCGCCGTCGCGCACGAACACGGGGTAGATGAGTTTGGCAGGGTCGGGCGCCGCCGTTTCGGCGACGAGGCCGCGCAGGAGCGCGTTTTTGCGAAGGTTGCGAAGTCTGTTCATGGTCTCTCCTTAAAAAAGCGCGGAAATACAGGTACGGTTTTTCAGGCGCGGCCTTCGGCGGCGGCGCGCACGAAAGCCGCCAGGGCCGCGGCCGAGGGTTCGTCGCAGACGAGCGCGCCGCCCGCGAAGGCGGAGGCCGTTTCCTGCCCGATGCACACGGGCCGCGCCCCGCCGAGGGAGGCGCCGCGCAAAAAGGCCCGCGCCCCGAACGCGGAGGAAAAGGTGATAAAGTCCGCGCCGCGCGCGGCTTCGGCGGCCTCGGCGAGGCCCGCCTCGTCGGGCACGGCGTCGTACACGTCGAACTGTTCCCCCAACGGGAGCAGGGCGCCGCTGCCCTTGACCGAGCGCAGGAGCGCCGCCCGCTCCCCCGCCGCGGGGCGCAGCGCCGCGGCCAGGCCCGCGGAGGTGTGTTCGCGCGGCACGAGGTCGGCGGCAAAGCCCTGCCCCGCCAGCGCCTCCGCGGTGGCGGGGCCGATGCAGGCAAACTTTTTCCCCGCGAAAGCGCGGAAGTCGACGCGGCGCGCCTTCGCCTGCGCGAAGAACTGTTCCACGCCGTTCGGCGACGTGAACACCAGCCAGGCGAATTCATGCAGGCGCGCAAAGAACGGGCGCAGGTCGCGCGGCTCGATGCGAAGGTGCGGACAGGCCAGCGGCCAAAGCCCCTCGCCGCGCAGCGCCTCGCACAGCCGCGCAACGTGCGCGGGGGTGCCCGTCACGGCCACGCGCGCGCGGGCCGGGGTGCGCACGTCGAGGGCGCAGACCGCCCCCACCACCAAGACGAGGGGCGCGGGCAGCCCTTCGGCCAGCGCGGCGAGACCGCCCAGCGCGCCCCGCCGCACCGCAAAGCGGGCGCTGCCCGCACACGAGACGGCGGCGGCGGGGGTCTCCGCCGCCATGCCGCCGCGCATGAGCCCCGCGGCGACGGAAGCCGCGCTCCCCTTGCCCATCAGGACAACGAGGGTGTCCCGTTCACGGCCGAGGGCGGAAAAATCGTACTCGCCTTCGGCGGTGCGCGCCGTGACGACGCGGAAGCCGCGCGCCAGGCCGCGGTGGGTGAGCGGGATGCCCGCCTCCTCGGCGGCCGCCACCGCGCTCGTGACCCCGGGCACGCATTCGCAGGGCACGCCCGCCGCGCGCAGGGCGAGCATCTCCTCGCCGCCCCGCCCGAACACGAAGGGGTCCCCGCCCTTCAAGCGCACCGTGAGCGGGTATCTTTGCGCGCACGCGGCGAGCAAGCGGCAGATCTCCGCCTGTTCCATGGCGTGCGCCCCCGCGCGCTTGCCGACAAACACGGCCTCGCACCGCGCGCGGCAAAGCCGCAGCAGGCGCGCGTCGGCCAGGCTGTCGTACACGACGCAGTCGCAGCGGGCCAGAAGCTCCCGCCCGCGCAGCGTCAGCGTGTGCGCGCCGCAACCCGCGCCCACCAGCGCGACGCGGTTCATGCCCCTTCCTCCGTGAACAAACGCCGCTTCATTGCAGTTCCTCCGCCAGGCGCGCGATGCTCCCCGCGCCCTCGTAGCGCAGCGAGCGGATGCGGCCGCCCTTCTGCGCGAAGAGCGTATTGCCGTCGAAATACGCGCCCGCGCCGCCCGTGCAGCCGCCGCCGAGGGCGCGCTGCATGGCCCGCTCGATGTCCGCCGCGCGGCGGGCCGCCGCGTCGTCGACGAGGGCGCCCGCCTCCCCTTCCAGCGCCAGGATGCCCTGGCAGGCCGCGGGGACGCACTGCGCGGGGGAAAGAAAAGCCACCGCGGCGCGCGCGTCGGCAAAGCCGAGGCGGGAAAGCCCCGCCGCCGCCAGCACGAGCGCGTCGTACCCGCCCGCAAACAGTTTGGCAAGGCGGGTATCGATGTTCCCGCGCACGGGCAGGACCTGCGCCGCGGGGAACAGCCGCGCCACCGCCTGCGCGCGGCGGAGGGAGGACGTGCCGATGCGGACAGGCTCCCGTCCCGCGGCCGAAACGAGCGCGTCGCGCGCGTCGCCGCGCGGCAGGCAGTAAAAGCCGTCGTAAGCCTCGCCCTCGGGCAGGTCCTTGGCCGAATGCACGGCAAGGTCGATCTCCCCCGCCGCCAGCGCGCGCGAAAGCGCGGAGGTGAAGGCGCCCCGCCCGAGCGCCGCGAGGGGCGATGCGGCGTCCTCGTCGCCGCGGGTGGAGATGAGCACGAGCTCCGCCTCCACTCCCTTTTGCCGAAGCGCCTGCGCGGCCAGGCGCGCCTGCGCCATGGCCAGCGCCGAGGCGCGCGTGCCGATGCGTATTTTCATTTCGTCCTCATTTTTTGCATACGTATTGCCGTTTTTGCGTCATGGATACAGTTCCGCGGCGGGCTTATTTTTCGGGGCCGAGCGCCTCTTCGATGTAGGCGGCGTAGGCCGCGGGGTCGCCGCGCAGCTGCTCGGCGCGGGCGGCGATCTCGCCCAGGTCCTTCGGCAGCGCGCGCTCGATGCGGCGGCGCAGCTCGGCCGCCAGCGCGAGGGCCGCGCCGACCGTGGAGATGCCGAAGCTCACGTCCCCCGCCGCGATGAGCGCGGGAAAGTAAAAATCGCAGTTCGCCCTGTCGTCGACGCAGTTGACGGGGATGCCGCGCGCGCGGCAGTCGGCCGCGACGCGCGCGTTGAGGGCGGGGTCGTCGGTGGCGGCGACGCACAGGTCCGCCCCCTCCAACAGCGCGGGCGAATACTCCGCGGCAAAGGCGGGCGCATCCCACCCCGCGGCAAGCTCGCGCGCGCAGACACGCAGCTTCACGCCGAAGGGCCGCAGCGCCTTCGCCTTGCGCAGCGCCACTTCCCCTCCGCCGACGAGCAGGCAGAGCGCGCCGCCGATCTCCTTCATGAACGGAAAACAGATCATATCCCCTCCTCCGCCAGACGGGAGCGCACCGCCCGCACGAACGCCGCGGGATCCGCACGGCGGAGCCCGAGCAGCGCCTCCCGCTCGGCGGGCGAAAGCGCGGACGGGCGCGCGAGCAGGCGGCGCGCCGCGCACGAGGCGGCAAACCCGCGCAGGCATTCGCGCACGATCTCCCCGGCCTTGGCGATCTCCCCCGCCTTTTTGGCGTTGTTTTCGGCGGCCGCGGCCGCAAAGCCGTCGATGCCGACGAGGCGGCACAGCGGCAGCGCCCCCACGCCCTCCTCGATGTCGGGCGGGACGGCCAGGTCGATAAACAGCCGCGGGCGGGGCGTGCGCAGCGCGCGGCGGACCTTGTCCGCTTCCAGCACGGCGTGGGGCGAGGCGGTGCAGCACACCACCGCGTCCGCGCCGTCGAGGCGGGCGTAGCGTTCCTCGTAGGGAACGGCCTCCGCCCCTTCGGCCGCGGCAAAATAGGCGTGGCTGCGCACAGTAGCCGCCACGCGCAGGCCCTTGGACAACAGGTTTTTTAAGACCGCGCCGCCGATCTTGCCCGTGGCGCCGATCATGAACACGCGCTCCGCGCCGAAAGCGGCCACTTCGGCCGCGGCGAGGGTGGCCACCGAACAGGCCAACGAGGAGATCGCCGTCTCCGCGCGCACCCGCTTGCCGCAGGCGATCGCCGCCTGGAAGGGGGCGCCCAGGCCCGCCGCGTCTTTTGCCGCGCGCGACTCCTCGTACGCGGCGCGGACCTGGCCCAGGATCTCGTCCTCGCCGACGAGCATGGAACGAAGCCCCGCGGCCAGCGCAAAGAGGTGTTCCTCCGCCGCCGCGCCCTCGTAAAAGCAAAAGGGAAACGCCCCGCCCGCGGGCACAAAGGGCGCGCCCTGCCCCGCAGACGGCGCGTCCCGCACTTCGGAGGGCGCGTTCCGCGTTTCCGCGGAGACGTTTTGCCGCGCTTCGAGGGGCGGGCACGGCGTTTCGGCGGGCGGGCAAGGCAGGCCCGCCGCGGCGAGCACGGCGCTTTCCAGCCGCGCGCGGGGTGCGGCGGAATACACCTCGGTGCGGCCGCAGGTGACGAGCACCACGCACCCGCCCGCAGGGCGCAGCGCCGCACGCAGGGCGGCGCGAGCGGCGGGCGCAAACGCGAAAAGGCGCCGCACCGCGGCGCCCGCTCTACGATGATCGATGGACAGACAGTTCATACCCTGCGCCCCGCGCGGCCGAACGCCGCGACCATGCCTACGCCTGCACGCCGGAAAGCAGCCTGCGTTCGACGTTTTCAAACCCCAGCCGCGCGACGGTATCGGCAAAGCGCTCGCCGTCGATGCCCTCGTCCTTGAACAGCATGACGGCGCGTTCGATGACTTCCAGCACTTCCTCTTCGGAGGTGAACACGCGGCTCATGGCGCGGCCCTGCGCCACCCGCTTGCCCCAGCGCCCGCCGAGGTAGATCTTGTACCCGTTCACATAGTCGGTGACGGCGCCGAAGGGGCACATGCCCATGCAGCGGCCGCAGTGGTTGCATTCGCCGGGCGGGATGACGATCTTGCCGCCCTCGACGCGCGCGATGCGGATGGGACAGTTCTTTTCCACGCGGCAGACCTTGCAGCCGCGGCACTTGTCGGCGTACACCGTCGGCACGCGCTGGCCGATGATGCCCACGTCGTTGAGGTCGGGCTTGACGCAGTTGTTGGGGCAGCCGCCCACGGCGATCTTGAATTTGTGCGGGAGCACGACGCCGCGCATGCCCTCGTAAAAGCGCTCGTGGATCTTTGCCGAGAGCGCGAACGTATCGATGAGGCCGTACTGGCAGGTCGTGCCCTTGCAGGATACGACGGGGCGCACCTTTTTGCCCGTGCCGCCCGTGACGAGCCCGTACTGCGCCAAAAAGGCGCGCAGCGGCTCGATGTTTTCGTACTTCACGCCCTGGATCTCGACGGTCAGGCGCACCGTCATGGCCAGCTCGCCCGAACCGAACTTTTCGCAGGCGTCGGCCAGGGCGCGGTGCTGCGCCGCCGTCAGCTTGCCGTTTACGGTGATGACGCGCGCGTTGAACACGTCGGGATAGCGCTTGTCCCGCAAAAAACCGAGCCCCTTGACCCGCTTGATCTCCTCTTCCGGTACAGTGCTTTGCATCTCTTCCTCCGCCGCCTTGCGTTTTTTTCATTGTACCATATCTTGGCCCGCTTGTCAATCCAATGCGAAATTTCCAAGCCGAGGGGAAGCTCCCGCCTTCCCGCCCGCAAAACGGCCGAAACAAGATCCCATGAAAAAAAACACCCCGCGAAGGGTGTTTTTCCGATACGGCTGCCCGAAGCGGGGGCCGTTCACGCGCCGACGCCGCCGAAGCGGGGGCCGTTCACGCGCCGACGCCGCCGAAGCGGGAGCCGTTCACGCGCCGACGCCGCCCGAAGCGGGGGCGGTTCATACCCGCCCGATCTCCCGCAAAAGGTCGTACGCCCTGCGGTTGCCGAGCGCCGCCGCCTTGGCGAGAAAGCACTTCACCTCGCCGAAGCGGAAGCAGCGGATCTCCTTGTTCAGGTACCCGATGGCGATGTTCAAAAGCGCCCGCGCGTTGTTCAGCCCCGCCGCCTTGCGGTAATAGTCCGCCGCCTTGCCCGCCTCGCCCCGCATGTACGCCAGGTTGCCGAGCTTGCAATAGCAATCGCCCTCGTCGGTCTTGTGCTTGGTCCCCTCGGCAAACATCCTTTCCGCCTTGGCGAGGTCCTCCTCCGTGCCCCGCCCGAACTGGTAGCAAAGTCCCAGGTGGTAATAGACGAGGTCGCACCCGCCTTCCAGGGCGTATTCGTACCAATACAGCGCGTCTTCCAGCGTGTTCACGTCCACGTCCTCGCTGTTGTAGCACTCCGCGAGCATGAATTTGAAGTAGGCATCGTCCGTCTTTTGCACGAGCTCGCGGTACAGCTCTTTCGCCTTGGCGAAGTCTTTGAGCATGAAGCAGCACTCTGCCTGCTTCTTTTTGGCGTAATCGGATACTTTCGCCGCGTGCGCGTACTGCGGAAGCGCCTCCCTATACTCCTCCGCGCGGAAATGCATATCCGCCTTGCGCAGGGCGCGGCGCACGAAAAAGCCGTAGCGCTCCGTCTCCTCGCCGCCCGTAGCGCTCAGATAGGGGTACGAATAGCGGGAGGTGTTTTCGATGCAGCTTTTGTACCACTCCTCCGCCTCCGCAAAGGCGCCCGCGCGCAGGAGCCTGTCGGCAAACGCCATCCGCTTTTGGCGGGACGCGCCCGCGAAGAGCTCCGCAAACAGGCGGGACGCGCCCGCGTAGTCGCCCGTGTCCGTGTAAAAGCGGATGAGCCTGTCGTAGAGGATGGGGTTTCCGCAGCCCGCGACGCGGCCGATGACCGCCTTCCCCTTCTGCACGCGGCCCGCGGCGCGGTACAGTTCCCCCGCCTTGACGGCGAGCCAATCCTCCTCCGTTTGCAGGTACGCCGCCTCGTACAGCGCGGCGGCCTCCTCCGCCCTGCCTTCGGCCTCCGCCCGCTTTGCCGACGCGATCGTTTCCATACTCTCTCCCCTCTTTGAAAATTATTTTGTCAGTTTTTTGAATTTGCGCACCGAGAGCAGCCCGCAGACGCAGATGACGACGAGCAGCCCCGTATCCACCGCCTTGACGATGGACTCGAAAATGATGGAAAAGGGCAGGTCTTCCAACAGTTCGGACATATCGGGCATATCCGAGCCGGACGGCGGCGAGAAGCCTTCGGGCGGGTCGCCGCCAAATCCCCCGAACCCGCCGAACCCGCGCTGTTCCTGAAAGAGATAGCGCGTTCCCGTCATCAGCGTGCCGACGTCCTTGGCCTTGGTCCAGACCTGCATCCACACGAACTTCGACGAGGAAAAGTCCTCGTCCTCGACGGCCTGCTCCAACATCGACTCGTCAAAGCCCTCGAACATGCCGCCCTTCTGCGTCATGGATACGGAGGATACGACGATGCCGGCGATCGTGATGATGACCAGCAAAAGGCAGAGCAGGCTGTCCGTTTTTGGAAGGTGGATGCGGAGGTCCTTTTTCAGGCCGAGGTTGAAATTCTTTTCAATGTTGTTGGTGACGACGATCAGCCCGAAATAGGCCAGCACGACGTCGGCGAGCAGCGGCGAGCAGAGGAAGTAGACGGCGGGGATGGCGGCGATCAGGATGAGTTTGATGAGGACGTAGACCTTGTTCGGCACGACGAAGCGCTTTTTCGTCCCCCGCTTGATGCCGAGGTCGTCCTCCATCTCCATGCGCACGATGCGGTCCTTTTTGCTGTTTTTCATTTATTCGCTCCTCAACGAATCCACGGGGTCGAGGTTGGCCGCCTGCATGGCGGGCAGCAGCCCCGAGCCGACGCCGACGGCGACGCTGGCGAGGAAGCAGCCGGCGTACACGGCGGCGTTCAGCGATACGATCCACGTGCCGACGGAACTGTTCACGATGAGATTGGCGACGATGCTGACAAACAGCGAAAAGACGACGGCGATCAGCCCCGCGAAGGCGCCGATGATGGCCGATTCGAGGATGAACAGGAGGGTCACGTCCTTCCTGCGCCCGCCGACGGCGCGCAGGACGCCGATCTCCTTCGTGCGCTCGACGACGCTCGTGTAGGTGACGATGAAGATCATGATCGCGGAGACGACGATGGAGATGAGCACAAAGCCCGTCAGGACCTTCGTGCCGAGGCCGACGTATTCGAGCAGCGTTTCGACGGTGGCGTCGTCGCGCGAGGCGGTGTAGCCCAGCGCCTCGATGCTCTCCTTGACGGCCGAGATGTAGGACGTATCCTCGACGTAGACGTACAAAACGTTCGTGTACAGCGTCTTGTTCGCTTTATCGTACAGCGAAGTCAGGTCGCTTTTCGTGACGTACGCGCAGGCGTATTCGGCGTAGTCGGTATCGTCCGCGTACACGCCGCCGATGGTGAACTCCGTCCTTTCGCCCCCGTAGGTGATGCCGATCGGCGTGCCGACGAGGTCCTGCGCCTCTTCCGCCGAGCGGTCGTACAGGTTTTTCGCAAACGCCTCGCTGATGAGGATCTCCCCGTCCTTGCAAACCTCGCCCGCGATCAGGTCGCTGACGAGCGCGTCGTACGAGGAACGCAGCAGCATGATGGTGCCCTCGTCCCCGCCGTAGTCGTAAAAGGAGCTCATGCGGACGTAGTTGCCCTCCGCCACGTAGTCGACGCCGTCCAGCTCTTCGATGAGCTCGATGCGGCTGTTTGCGATCGCCGTTTCGGAAACGACCTGGATCTGCAAGGCGTTCATGGAATCCGCGAGCTGCCCGTTGACGTAGCCCGTGATGCCCGCGCCGAGGCAGAACACCAAGATGACGGCGGCGATGCCGATGGACATGCCCACCGAGACGAGAAAGCTGCGCTTTTTCGTCTGCAAAATGTTGGAAAGGGCGAGCTTGAACAGCTCCTTCACGCCGATGTTCTGCGACTTTTTCGCGCGCGGCTTGGGGGTCTTGGTGGGGACGTCGTACCGCTTTTCGTCCGATTTGATCACGCCGTCGTCGATGGTGAGGATGCGGCTGCACGCGGAGGCGACCTTTTGCGAATGTGTGACCACGATGACGAGCTTGCCCGACGCCGCGATCTCTTTCAAGATCTGTATGACCTGTTCGGCGGAATCTTTGTCGAGCGCGCCCGTCGGCTCGTCGGCGAGCAAAATTTCGGGCGTGTTGGCGAGCGCGCGGGCGATGGCCACGCGCTGGCGCTGCCCGCCCGAGAGCTGGTTGGGGAGCTTATCCGCGTACCCGGAAAGCCCGACCTGCGCCAAAACGTCCTGCGTGCGCGCCTTGCGCTCCTCCCTGCCGATGTTGCTCATCGTCATGGCGACTTCGATGTTCTCCTTCACCGTCATGTGGCTGATGAGGTTGTAATTTTGGAAGATCAGCCCCACGCGGCTCTTGCGGTAATCGTCCAGCTGCTTTTCCGAATAGTCCTTCAAAAATTCGCCGTCCAAAACGATGCTGCCCGTGTAGTCCTTGTCCAGCCCGCCGAGGATGTTCATGAACGTGGACTTGCCGCAGCCCGACTCGCCGAGCACGGCGACGAACTCGCCGCGCTTGAACTCCACGTCGATGCCGCGCAGCACCTGCTGCCGTTCCGTGCGGGAAACGCGGTAACTCTTTTTCAGGTTTGCTATGCGAAGATATGCCATCTCCTTCCCTTCCTTTCTGCGCCCCGCATACCGGCCGGGCGGGGCATTGCCACCATTATAGCAGAGCAAGGTAAACGCAAAATCGCGCAACGGTAAACGCAGCGTAAACTGTTTGAAAGGCAAGTGAAATGTTTATCTTGCGCTTCTGTCTGTGTGATACGTTCGTGAAGAAAAAAGCGGGCAAAATAACACAAACATGCGCTATACTGGAAAAAGAGAGGAGGGAAACATGTTCCATATACTCGTGGTGGAAGACAATGCGGACCTGCGCGAGCTTTTGTGCAGCGCGCTGGGCGAAAGCGGCTACCGCGCCGTCGGCGCGGAGAACGGGGAACAGGCGCTCGCCGTGCTGGCGGATACCGTCATCGACCTCATCGTCGCCGATATCATGATGCCGAAGATGGACGGCTTCGAGCTGACCAAGAGCCTGCGGGAGGCGGACATCCTCTGCCCGCTGCTCGTCGTGACCGCGCGGGAGGACTACGACGCGCTGCAACGCGCGTTCACGCTCGGCGCGGACGACTACATGGTCAAGCCCGTCAACGTCAACGAACTGCTCGTGCGCGTCAAGGCGCTGCTGCGGCGGGCCAAGATCAGCGCCGAAAAGAAGATCGTCGTCGGCTCCACCGTCCTCGACTATGAGGGGATGACGGTCAAAACGGGCGGCCGCGAAATGGTCCTGCCGCTGAAAGAGTTCAACCTCCTGTTCAAGCTGCTCTCCTACCCCGGGAAGATCTTCACGCGGCGGCAGCTGATGGACGAGATCTGGGGCATGGATTCGGAAACGGACGACCGCACCATCAACACGCACGTCAACCGCCTGCGCGATAAATTTGAAAACAACCCCGATTTTTCCATCGTGACCATCCGCGGGCTCGGGTACAAGGCGGTGAAGCGCGATGAAACGTAAAGATTCGTTCCGCCGCACTTCCTTGGTGTGGCTGTACTTCGCCCTCGTCGCCGTGCTCATCCTCGTCATCGTGACGCTGCTTTTGAGCGCGGTGCTGTTTTTGCTGTTCCGCCGCGGGGAGATCCCGCCCGGGCCCGCGGGGATGTTCCCGATCGAATTTGCGGTCATCCTCGGCGCGATCCTCGGCACCGTCGTCACCATCCTCATCGTCAAACAGATCTTTCAGCCCATCGGGCGGCTGAGCAAGGGGCTGCGCCGCGTTTCGGCGGGCGATTTTTCGGTGCGGCTCAACGAAAAGAGCATGTTCGCCGCCATCCGCGAAATGTACGGCGACTTCAACGCCATGGCCGCGGAACTTGCGGGCGTGGAGACGCTGCGCTCCGACTTCGTTTCCAACGTGTCGCACGAATTCAAGACCCCGCTCGCGGCCATCGAAGGGTACGCCGCCCTCCTGCAAAACAAGGGACTCTCCTCCGAAAGGGCGGAAGACTACCTGCAAAAGATCGTCTCCAACGCCCGCAAACTGTCCGTCCTGACGGGCAACATCCTCAACCTGTCCAAGCTGGAAAACAGGCAGAGCCTGCCCGACGCGCGGCCGTTTGACCTGTCCGAACAGATCCGCAAGGCCATCCTCATGCTCGAAAGCGAATGGGAGGCGAAAAACATCACCTTCGACCTGTCCCTGCCCGACGTGCGCTATTGCGGCAACGAGGGCATCCTGTTCCACGTCTGGTACAACCTGATCGCAAACGCCGTCAAGTTTTCCGGACAAAACGGGGCCGTGCGCATCGAACTGCGCACGGCCCCGGGCAAGGTCTGTGTCACCGTGGAGGACCACGGCTGCGGCATCGACGAAAAGACGCTGCCGCATATCTTTGAAAAATTTTACCAAGGAGACGCCTCCCGCTCGGCCGAAGGCAACGGCCTGGGCCTCGCGCTCGTAAAACGGGTCGTCACCCTCTGCGGCGGCGAAGTGCTCGTTTGCAGCGAAGCGGGCAAAGGCAGCGCCTTCACCGTGACCCTGCCCTCCGGAACCTGAACAGCCCCCGCGCGCTTTCGCAAAATTAAAAAATATCCTCTTAATTGCTTTTTGTCCGCACGAGGCGTTTTGTCCGTGGAAGAAAACCCATCTTCAAGTACACGGTTCCCTTCTTCTTTGCTATTCTACATATCGCCATCCGGACGGCGGATGCTTTTCATATCGGATCCGTCTGATCAGCGATACCAATGACAATACACTGATAACATAGCATATCACTATAAAGCTACCAACTAAAACAATGCCCAATATTTGGTTGCCATGAGTGTCCTCTTCAAGTACAAAATGCCCTTCACCGTCAATTTTGATCGCTAATTTATAATCATTGCTTGCGGCAAAAGCCCGGGCTGCCTCCTCCGAAGAAAACTGATCTTCTCCTCTCGGGTAATACATATTTCCGTTTTCGTCACGATAGACATACTGAATAGCATAAACCCAATAATGAGACGAATTGCCGGTGGAAACCCATCTGAACACACTATCGAATTCCGCATATACCAATTCACCGTTCGAAGCAAGCTGCCAGCTTTTTCTAACCCCTGAAATTGAACTCAACGTCAAACAAGTAAATGTAATAGCGATCACCCCGAAAAATATCATCAGCGCAATCGATATTTTCTTCGGTATTGGCGGTTTTATCACCTTATCTTTCATATCATCCGCCCTTTCGCCTCCTGCGGCTTGTCCTGTTAGTTGAGCACAAACCGCCCGAAATTGCAAGGCTTTGCGGAACATTTGCCCGCCGTGCACGATGCGCCAATGGTTTTCCTTACGGCCCGAACTCTGCCCGCAAAACCAAAAAGAGAACACCCGTGAAGGGTGTTCTCTTTTTGGAGCTACCGGCCGGACTTGTAAGGAGCGAAGCGACGGAATAGCGATCGTTCGCCGCAAGGCGCGATCGCGTCACGTTATTTCGGCAGTCCGGGCAGTAGCCAAAGCAAAGCCCCCGCACGTTCGGTGCGGGGGCTTGCATGTGATTTGTGAACGAAAAGGCTACACGCATCAGTCTTTATATTGCCTATATAATATCAAATTGCACCGCAAAAAT